>JAFRHG010000029.1 GCA_017433375.1 Bacillota bacterium | reverse complement strand
GCCGCTGTCAGCCGGCCCCGATGTGACGGCAGCTGCTTCGGCAGTACCAAACGTGGGAGGCGGAAACGCCGTTTACCACGGGCCAGTCACAAGCTCCCACCTCAGGGCCTCAGCCCAGGTGGTGAGTAGTTGACGCATATTACCGTATAGAATTTTATCCGCATTACTCGGCAATGTCAACGAAACAGCGGTTCTGTGGTATACTGTCTGCAGGAGGACGACTGATGAAGAAATGGATTGCCTTTTTGCTGGGCCTGACCATGGTCCTGGCCTTCACCGCCTGCGGAGACAGCGGGGAAAACACGACGGAAACGACGGCGGAGGAGACGACGGCCGCAGTGGAGACGGAAGCCCCCGATGAACCGGAGACTTCCGGTATCAGCACCTCGAAGGAATTCACCAGCGACATCGGTTTCAACATGGAGGTCCCCTCCGTGGCCCTGACACCGGAAGGACAGGTGATCATGCGCACCGAAGGAGACCTTGAGAAGGCCGTCGAATCGGAGGTCCCCCTGGCGGAGGGCGTGACCAATCTCTATGTGGAACCCTTCGGCAACGGCGGATTCTACTCCATCCTGATGATCAAAGAGGACAAGACCGTGTCCGCGGTCAACAGCACCGTGCTGATGAACGACAAGAAAGTCGAGATCATGGATAAGCTGGGCGGCTATGAGGATGTCGTCCGCGTCGAACCGGTGCAGAGCGCCGATGCCCATACCATCAACGTGGTCATGGGCAACGGGGACGCCTATCCCCTGGATCCTTATCTGAAGTAGGTGCTCCCGGCACCGCCGAAAACGGACACCCTGGCACCTCCGGAACAAAAAGTGTGTTGACTTTTTCTCCTCTTCGGGGTATGATTGCCCTACAGGTTTCAGGAAGGAACCGGCGCTCAGAAGAGCAGGGCTCTGCCCGCACTGATCAATAGTTTACGTATTATTTGAACCACGAAGGCTCGATTCGCCGCAGGAACGCGGCGGGAGTTCCGTGGTTTTTTATGTTTAAGGAGGTATGATTTATGGCTTGTTTTTTAGTACCGGCAGCAGAAGCCGTTGTGACGACGGTAATATCCAAGGCCGCTGAAAAGAAGGATCAGGACCTGACGAAGATCGAAACCGAATCCCACGTCAGCGCTCCCGAGACCCCGAAGAAGGTTCCCTTCTCCAGAAAGCTCAGATGGCTGTCCAACATGCTCTGGGGCGGCGCGGTCCTTCTGTGCTTTGAGCATCTGTGGCACGGCGAGGTGGTTCCCTATCCGCCATTCCTGACGGCCGCCGCCGATCCCGGCGATACGGCCGAAATGCTCCATGAGATGTCCACTGTCGGCGTGTGCATGGCCCTGCTGATCACCGCCGTATGGGTGGGAATGGTTATCGTGACCGGCATCATCGAGAAGAGAGCGGTGCCTGAAGAAAAAGCAACCCAGGAGGTGTAGGACATGACTTTACTGATCACAATCTTCGCCGCTGTCGCAGCTACCCTGATCTGGTACACGAAGCCGGGTCTGCGTGATCTGAAGATCGGCGTTCTCTGCTGGATGTTCTGGGGCGCTTCCCTGATGTGGACCATCGACGCGGTATTTGAATTTTCCGAGCTCAAGGCCGATTACTTCGCGCCGGCAGGCTCCGATATGCTCAACGACGCGTTCCTCGGATTCTCCGTGGTCGCGCTGGCGCTGATCATCTGGACCGTCATCGTTCTCGTTTCCGATCCGAGAGGAACGGTCAAAGCCGCATTGACCAGGAGATAGACTATACGACGCTAAACCCTGAAAAAGATCCCGCCGATACTGTGCCCATCGACGGGATCTTTTGTCGTGTCATTCTGTTTTTTTCGGCCGCCCGCGCCGGCGGGTGCTTCACCCCGCGCCGGTCAGTGCCTGGGCATTTCCGCTGCTCCCTGTTCGACTCGGGCATCGATATTGTTCATGCCGATGATCAGCTGGGGGCCGGTCTTTTCCTTGACCATCGCCGCCCTGAGCCGTACGCGCTGCGGCCGGCCGTCGATCATGAGCCTGTACTGCAGCTCAAAGAATCCATCCCTTGCGATCGCCTGCATGATCTTGTCCTTGGTAAAGCGGTCCATGACGTAATCCCTGTCCTCAAGGAAGACGATCTTCTCCGTGTTCCTGCGGGATGTGTTGAAGAAGTCCTCACCGGATTTGGGTATGCCCAGTTCCTTGAAATCGGTGCTGGACCGGTATTCCGTGTAGCGGTCTGTCGCGGGATCCACGGTATAGATCGCAATAAAGTTGCCGGCAAGTGCCGAGATCCGGGCGAAGGTCGCCCGCTCTTCTTCGATCTGCTCCAGCGCTTTCTTCTCCTGCATCTGGGCGTTGACGTTGTTGACGCCGATGATGATATGGCGGTCATCGCCCTTCATCCGGACGGCCTTCATGTTGACATAGATCGGCTGCCCGTCCATGAGCAGGCGGTAGGTCAGGGTAAAGGTCCCCCGGGTGTCCAGTGCGTGGATAACGTTCTTCTTGGTAAAGGATCGGTTGAAGTATTCCCGGTCCTCCTCGTAGAGCATCGTCAGGGCGTCCTCCCGGGCGGCGCGGAAGAAGTCCTTGCCGTTCCGCTCCACGTCCAGGCCGCCGTGCTGCTGATTGGAGCTGTACTGATTGAAGTCTTCCGTGACCAGATCCACATAGAAGAGGTCAAAGTAGTCGGAGGACAGGGCGTTGGCCACCTGGGCATAACTCAGGCCGATGTTCTCCGTGGAGTTTTCCAGAATGCCGAGAACGACGACCGCCAGCGCCGATGTGTGCCGCACCGGGTTGACCGCGATACGCTTGATCAGCGCGTGAACCGTGGTGTTGTCCGGCATCGGCTCGTCGATAATGATCTGGTTTCCGTTCTGGCCGCACTGCCGGATAGCCTGGATGAATCCGGATCCCACACCGTCCTTTACATCCGCATAGATCACGCCCCGGGCGAAATCGTCCAGACCGAACAATCTCTTCATGAACTCCCGGTAGGATTCGTTGCACCGAATCATTTCGCACATCTCCGCCGTACTTTCATAGACCGCCATGGGAACCGTGTTGAAATAGTTCTTCAGCGGTTCCTGGCTCTCGGTGGCGATGAAGGAGGGATCGTAGAGATTGATCCGCCCAAGAGCGGTGAAATATGCCCTCTCCTCCGGATTCTCGAATCCGATCTGCCGGCCCCTGCGGTACCGTTCCAGGATCTTTTCCATGGGAATGGGGCAGCAGAAGTAGTATCCCTGCAGCTTGGTGCAGCCGATCTCCCGCAGGAAGTCCATCTGCTCGATGGTCTCCACACCTTCGCAGAGAGAGTCGGTGCCCAGGCCGATGGCCATGCGCACCAGCTCCGTGAGGATGACCCTTCCTTCCGGATGCTCGTCGAAATTCCGCATGAACTGCATATCGAACTTGATGAGATCGAAGTGTATGTTCTGCAGCAGATCGAGGGAGGAATAGCCGCTGCCGAAGTCATCCATCCACACCTGGAAGCCCAGGCTCTGGAACCGTTCGATCTGCTCCTTCATGAACTCAAAATTGCTGCCCAGGGTGCTCTCGGTGATTTCGATGACCAGCTTCTCCCGTTCAACTCCCGCCGCGTCCACGCGCCGGCGGATCTCCTCCACGATATCACTCGTCTCGAAGTCCACCCGGGACAGATTCACGGAGATCGGCACCACGTACAGCCCTTCCGACGCCTGGCCCTTCATCTTCTCCAGAACCTGTTCGACCACATAAAGATCCAGCATGTAGATCTGCCGCGCGTCTTCCAGGGCGGGGATGAATTCCGCCGGGGAAAGGAGTCCCAGTTCGGGATCGACCCACCGGGCCAGCGCTTCTTCGTTGCATACCTTGCCGCTCGCCGTCCGGACGATGGGCTGGTAGTAGACCTGGATCCACTGTTCTTTCAGTGCCCGCTGGAGGTTATTGATGATGTACTGCCGGTTCTCCGCCTCCTGCAGCATATCCTCGCTGAAGTAGGTATAGCTGGAGGTATAGGCATCGCCGATGGAGTCACAGGCGTATTTGGCCCGGTCGCATGCCCGGTCCGAATCCACGCCTTCTTCTTCATCGAGATAGATTCCGATCCGAACGGGAAGGTTCTGGCACTCATTGACCAGGGAGTAGTCGGAAATGACATCGCCCAGCCGTTCTTCCAGTCTCTCGGCGTCGGTCAGGACAGCGAAATGGTCCTGGCCGAAGCGGCTGCAGTTCTGGCTGCTGAAATGGCGGGAGAGAACGCCTGCCACCTCCCGGAGCAGCTGATCGCCCTGGGCGAATCCGTATTTCTGATTGAAGTATTTCATTCCGCTCAGGTCAAAGAACAGCACCGCCGGTGTCTTGCCCTGCCGGCGAAGCTCTTTCCGCCCGGCCTCGACCAGTTCGAAGAAATAGGACATACTGGGCAGGCCGGTGAGATTATCATAATAGTTCGCCTTGATCATGCTCTCCTCGCGAAGAGCGGAACGGAAAACATCCCGGAGGGCTTCCTTCTGGGTGTCATCCTCTCCGGTATAGTTGCCTTCGTCGGTATACCAGACATAGGCCAGCCTTGTCCCGTCCTTCAGGTAGACGTGTTCTCCCCTGGCATGGACGATCCGATAGGCTGCCTCCTTTCCGGCCCTCACCCGGTAAACCACTTCGAAGGGAGCCTCCTCCATGGCAAAGCGGTACGCGGCGTCAGCTATGCGGGAGGCGTCGTCGGGATGGGCCGTACTGTATATATCGGTACTCATCACCTCGTAGGCCTCTCCCCGGTTCTCGAATCCAAAGAGTTCGCAGAAACCCGCCGAAAGGGCGCGCACTACGACCCGTTTATCGAGGAACTGATAAACGGCCAGAGGAACAGGCAGACTTTCCAGCATATTGAATTGTTCTTCGCTGAACTTGTGCTCCTTCATGAGACTCTCCCCCTGCTTACACACTATTATACAGTAATTATACCGGGAAACGCGCTTCTTTACCACAGTTATTTTCTACCACATTACTGTGTCAGCGCGCAGGATTGCCTTTGCCCCTCCGCCGCCTGATCAGTCCTGCCGCCTCGATGATCAGATAGACCCCCAGGATCACGGCCGCGGAGAAGAGGGCGTACCCCGCCAGATACCACTGGGGACCCGTGACCGAGGCGATCAGCTCCAGGGGCGTTCCCTTCGGCGGCCAGTTCACGAACATGTAGTTGGTGTGAAAGGCCCGGTCGAAAACGTATACCGGCGGCACCGTGCAGAGGAGAAACAGCAGGTCGTAGTGAATGTGCCGGATGCTCGGGTGGACCTGGCCGTTCAGCAGGCAGAGAATGGGATACAGCACAAGGAATCCGTGCCAGGCGTATCCGTAGAGATTCATGAAATTCCAGACCGGATAGAGATGGGCCCAGTCAGGGAAAAGCAACGCCGCCACGGACCCCGGCAGGATCAGGGTGACGGCGATCTCTCCGAATATGCCCTTCCAGCGTTTGCCCTTTGCCAGGGCGGACAGCAGGAAGACGAAGACGCCGAGGCTGCACATGTGCAGGGGCAGGTAGCCCACATCAAAACGGTGAGCGCTGCAGAGAAACAGGTCCTTTCCGATTTCCAGCGCGATCATCACAAATGGAATGACCAGGAGCACCCGCTCCCGGCCCTTCCTGTCCATCCGCCGAAAGAGCAGGGCGGCGCAGAGGATCAGCCCGGCGACGACCGCAAGGGTCATCCAGTGTTCCGGGCTGAACCGGCCGTATCCCAGGCCTTCCGGCAGATCTTCATACTGTTTCCAGAAATACTCCATCGGCAGCCTGCGGGCCTACCAGACCTGATAAGGCTCGTCCCCCAGTACTGTCGTCAGCAGTTCGCGGGCTGTTTTGGACGGATCGGAGACGCACTCCCACGCGTCCTTTTTCATGACCATGGTCATGCGGTCAGGCACGCTGTACTTCATCCGGTTCCCCTCCGGTCCCTGCCGGGCCCCGATACTGCAGGCACAGCATGGTCATATCGTCAAACTGATCCGCGCCTTTCACATGGCGGTCCACATCTTCCCTGACACGGCGCAGCACATCGTCCGCGGACAGGTCTCCCCCGCCCTGCAGGCAGCTGAGCAGCCGATCCTCGCCGTAGAGCCCATGGCCGGTGTCCTCCGCCTCCGTCACTCCGTCGGTGTAGAGGTAGAGCATATCCCCCGGCTTCATCTGCACCGTCTGCTTCACGTAGCAGAACTCCTCCATACCGGCCAGCACGATGCCGGAGCGTCCCTTCACGAAGACAGCGCGGCTGCCGGAAATCAGCACGGGAGGATTGTGCCCGGCGCAGATGTATTCCACCTGCCCGGTGGGAATGTCCAGAATGCCGATCCACGCCGTGACAAACATCTCCATCTCATTGTTCTCGCAGAGGCTGTTGTTGGCCGTGGAGACCGCTTCCGAGAAATTCGGGATATCCCGGATGCAGTTCTGCAGGGTCTGCTTGGCGTTGGCCATGAACAGGGCTGCCGGGATGCCCTTGCCCGAAACATCGGCGATGACGACCGCCATATGATCCCGGTCTATGAAGAAGAAATCGTAAAAGTCGCCGCCCACTTCCTTGGCGGCATTCATGGACGCCGCCAGGCCGATCTCCTCCCGGCCGGGGAAGCGGTCCGAAATCGGGGGCAGCAGGGAATGCTGAATGGTCGTGGCCGCCTCCAGCTCCGACTGCAGCCGGCTCTGTTCCATTTCGTTTTTGCGGTACTTTTGGATGTATACGATGATGAATATCAGCGCCGTGAATCCGGCCGCATTGATCAGAATAAAGGGGATGGCGATCCGGCTGACGATATCCCAGGCCGTGGAAAAGGGCTTGACGATCAGCAGAACGATGGACAGATGCATCATCTCCATCAGCGCGCCCACCGGAAATGCGTATTTCGGGCGGATGAGCTTATCGTGATATTTTCTGGACAGCAGCCCGCAGATGGTGCCGATGAGGCAGGTGGCGATGATGCAGGCCGTCGCTGTGATCCCGCCCATGGTCAGGCGGTGGGCGCCGGCGATGAGACCGGCAAGGAGGCCGGCGTAGGGTCCTCCGAGAAATCCGGCGAGCATGGGACCCACGTCACGTATGGAAACCACCGCGCCGCCCAGGTTGATGCCGGCCAGGTTGCCGTAGATGCCGAAGATGCCGCCCATGAGGCCGAGGAGAAGGGAGTTCTTCCACGTCCGCCGGGCATCCGCCAGCCTGGACAGCACATCGCTGCCCCCGACAAAAAAGGCGACCACGATCAGCACCGCCAGAGTGCCGACCATCTTCACAAATAGATTTCCCATTTCCGCCATCGCTGTCTGTCTCCTGTTCTCTGTCCCTGATGTTATTCCTGTTGCTGTTTGGAATAAGTATACCACATCCGGGATTGCTTTTGCCTGTCAAAATGATTGCTTTTGCCTGCCGATGGCCGCCTCGTTGACAGGGCGCGGCGCCGGGCGGTATAATCAGGCAGACTGAGAGGGCCGCCCCGTGTTTTCGGCGGCCGGATGAGAGGGCCGCCCCGTGTTTTCGGCGGCCGGATGAGAGGGAAGAAAGGAAACCGCGATGAAACTGACCGTGCCCCGGTCCCTGCGGCGGGAGGAATGGCTGAACTATCTGCACGTCGACGGCGAACCCGACGACGCCCTGCGGAGGCAGATGGACGAGGCGGAGCGGCTGCTTCTGGGCAGCGTCCGGCCCCGGGGGATTTACCGCGTCCTTTCCCGGTCTCAGGTTCCCGAGGACGGCTTCTCCATCCAAAAGCACCTGGAAGGCTGCGATCAGTCGGCCCTTCTGGCGGTGACCGCCGGCACCGAGATCGACGCCCTGATCCGGAAATGGCAGACGGCCGGCATGGCCATGGCCCTGCTCCTGGACACGGGAGCGTCCGTCCTGGTCGAGCAGATCGCCGATGAGGCGGAGGCGCAGCTTGAGGCGGAGATCACCGCCCGCGCCCCCGGCCGATTCTTCACCCCCCGCTTCAGTCCCGGGTACGGCGACTATCCCCTGTCCTGCCAGCGGGATCTTCTGACCCTGGTGGATGCGCCGCGAAAAATCGGCCTCACCCTGACCGCCGGGAATATGATGGTCCCCAGCAAGTCCATCACGGCGCTCATCGGGCTGTCCGATGTGCCGGTGAAGGGACGGCTCGCCACTTGCGGCGAATGCGTCCTCCGGGAAAAATGCGAATTCATTAAAACAGGCGGCCACTGCTGACCGCCTGTTGTTTTTTTCTCCTGTCGTCTGTTGCCTTTCCACTTCCCTGCCGTCTTCGGCGTTTCAGCGCCGGTTGGACCTCTTCCAGATTCCCTGCTTCTCCGCCTCGGCGATCAGGTGGTCCCTGAACTGGGGATGGGCGATGGAGATCATCAGCTCCGCCCTCTCCCATGTGGTTCTGCCGGCCAGGTTCACGATGCCCTGATCCGTCACCAGATAGTGGGTCTGGGACCGGGGCGTGGAGATGATGTCTCCCGCGGTGAACTTCGGCAGGATGTTGCTGTGGAGCTCGCCCTTCTTATCCCGGTAAGCGCTGTTCATGCAGAGGAAGGCCTTGCCCCCTTTGGACATGTAGGCGCCGGTGACGAAGTCGATCTGTCCGCCCGTCCCGGAGATCTGCCGCGTGCCCACGCTCTCGGAGCAGACCTGTCCGTAGAGGTCGGCGCTGACGCAGCCGTTGATGGCGATCACGTTGCTGACCTGTCCGATGACATAGGGGTCGTTGACGTGGCTGACCATATCTCCGCAGCAGGCCGGATTTTCATCGATCCAGTCATACAGGCTCTGGCTGCCTGCACAGATGCCGAAGACGCTCCTGCCCCGGTAAAGTTCCTTCCGGTCGTTGGTCAGCTTGCCCTGCTCGTAAAGGTTATAGAAAGCGTCCGTGATCAGCTCGCTGTGGCAGCCCAGGTCCTTGATGTCCGACTTGGCCAGATGCTCGCCCAGGATGTTGGGCATGCCGCCCACTCCCAGCTGCAGCACGGCGCCGTCATGGATGTGGGGCGCGATGTTTTCGGCGATGGCCACCTCCTCCGGTGTCGGGGGCGGAGACTTGATCTCCACCATGGGGTGATGCTCGCCCTCCACGATATAGTCCACCTCGCTGATGTGGATCCGGTTGGCGTCGATGCCCTGGGCTCTCCGCTCCGCCAGGCCGCTGACCCGGGGCAGGTGTTCGTTGACCTCCAGGATGACGATGTCCGCCGCGTCCAGCACCGGCTTTGAGGTGGCGCAGGTGAAGTGCAGATTGAAGTATCCTTCATCGTCCATAGGCGATACGCACATCATGGCTACGTTGACCTTGCAGTAGCCCAGCTCATAATAGCTGCTCTGGTTCCGGTAGATCATGGGGATATGGCTGATGAGCCCCTGATTCCAGTATTTCCGCTCGATCCCCGCCGTATACCAGCTGTGATAGGTGAAGCTCTCGTGCTCCGGATCCTGTTCCACGATCTGCAGAGGCTCGAACATGAAGTAGCCCCGGCAGTTGACATCCCGAACCTGGCCCTTTCTCTTCGCCAGCGCCGCGTCCAGCAGGACCGGCTGTCCCTGGGAGATGGTGTAGTCGATCCAGTCCCCGTCCTTCACGGCCATGACCGCTTCCTCCGGGGTGCGGAGTTTTTCCCTGTACTGATCGTAATATGACATGCGTCTTACCGCCTTTCCGTAAATGGCGAAACCCCTCCGGAATCCCGGAAGGGTTTCGGTTCGCTACACCATGATATAATGAAACGGCGCTTCACGCCAGTACTAATTTACCGGACAGCAGTTCCGGCCTCTCGCCGGGCGGCAGTCCCGACCGTTCCCCGGCCGTCACTCCGCCCCTTTCCTCAGTCGCCAGCGGAGGATCCTCCGCAGGGCCAGAGTGGCAAGTCCGGCTATGGCCGCCAGCAGTCCCGAAAGGGCCGCCAGCATCCCCGGCCCGCTGCCGTCGCCGGTAGCCGCGCTTCCCCTTGGCTCGGGCAGATACACGGTCTGGTCCTTATCGCCCAGGTCCCGGTGGGAGGCGATCTCCACCGGCGAGAGATTCTCCTCGCCGCTGACATCGGTCATGATGCTGCAGGTTTCGAAAACCACCACCCGCTCAATGCCCTCGGCCAGAAGGCTGTCCGCGGAGATCTGAAACATGATCTTCACCCTTCCCGAGGATTTGGGCGGAATGAATTCGATCTCCGAACGGGTGCCTTCGATCTCCGCTCCCGTCTTCCGGTCCACGAGCACTCCGCTCATAATGTATTTCTCTCCGGGAATCAGCCCCTGATAGTCCACCGTATCCTCGATGCGGTCCTTCGCCGGGCGGTCGGCAACCGTTCCGATCTTCGGGATCTCCACCGTCTGAGCCTGGTCCTCCAGATCCTTGTGCTCGGCGACGATCCGGCTGTTGATCTCCAGTTCCTCAAAGGCAACCGCCGTCGTTCCCGCCAGCGCCCCTCCGTCAAAGACGAACTCCAGGGTCACGGACCCCGAGGCATGTTCCGCGGTGAACTCCGTTTCCGCCCGGACCTCCTTCCCGCCGGACCGGATGGGTTCTCCCGTCTGTTTGTCCATCAGCACGCCGGACAGGTGATAGGTCTTGCCGGGAACGAGGTTCCGGTAGGACACCGTGTCGGTGATCCGGACCTCCCCGTCCGCGTTGGTGATGTGCATGTGGGTGTCTTCCGCCAGCGCCGTCGTCTCGATCCCCGGGAAGTCAACGGTCTGTTCCTGGTCCTCCGGATCCTCGTGATCGGTGACCAGTCCCTCAGCGGAGTAGAGCTTTTCATAGGCGACCAGGGAGGCGCCGGACAGATTGGAGCCGTCAAAGACGAACTCCACCTTTACCTCACCGTTGGCCGTCTCCGGAGTGAACGTTGCCTTTGCGGTAATCTCCCGGCCCCTCGCGTCCCTGGCCGGTTTGATGTCCTTCGGATCACGGGAGACCAGATAGTCCGTCCGGTCCATGAGCCGGCCTTCCGCCCGGTACTCCTTGCCGGGCACCAGATTCTCGTACCGGATCGTGTCGATGATCCGCACCTGGGTTCCGGCCAGGGCCACATGCTCCCCGCTATGGCTGTCCGTCGCCGTGGTCCTGATCTTCGATGGGCTGTCCTCCACGACGATCTCGTGGACTTGCCGGTGGTCCGCGTCGATCACCGCACGCCGGTCATCCACACCGTAGCCCAGGGGGCTGTTGGTTTCCACCACCTCGTAGCTGTCCCCGGAACTCAGTCCGGTCAGCATGACGAACACCCCCTCCTGCTTCGCGTCGATCTGCTGACCGCTCACCTCCCGGATGGACTCCTCGGCGCTGATCATCTTCACCGCCGGGCAGCCGTCCTCCTCCACGATCTGAAAGGACGCCTCGACCTTATCCTTCGTCCGGTTGATCAGGGAGAAAGTGGCACCGGGGAGAAACCTGCCCGACTCGCTGTCTTTCTTGGTCAGCAGGATCTGGGCGTAGGGGACGTTTTCAAAGGCAACGGTAATCGTTTCTTCCTCCTCCCCGGTCACCTTCACTTCCTTCGCCGGGCGGGTCCTCCCCTCCATGGGATAGGGATTGGCGTACTTTTGGGGATCCCATCCGATCTCTTCGATCACGTAGGTTCCCTTCTGCAGCTCACCGAAATCGATGCTTCCTTCCTCGTCCGTCGTTCCCGTCCTGCGGACCGCGTCGCCGTAGGCCGTCTCCCCGCTCAGCAGGAAATTGATCCCGGCGATCTTCCCGTCCATGCTGGTCTTCTTCAGCCTGACGGGCGTCCGCTTCGCCTTGTTGTCAAAGCGGAACACCAGGGCCGCCGTTTTGCCGCCGGTGTATTCCACCTTCTGTGCCTGGGGCGTATGATAGCGCTCCGACTGCTCGTCGGTGGGCACCTCCGTGACCGTATATTCCCCGGGGGTGATGGGATCGATGCCCTCTGTGCCGGTTTCCTCGTGCATCCCTCTGCCCCGCTGGTCGGTGACCAGCATGGTGTAGTCCTTTCCCGTCTTCAGATCCCTGTACATGGTGGCCGCCCCGGTCCAGGTGAAGTCACGGACGGAGATCTCCAGGTCGTTCTCCTTGCCGCTGGCCTCCTTCCGGTCCGTGACCCGGGCGGTATAGCATTTGTTCTCTTCATCATATACCGCATCGCTGAGGTGGATGACCGGCTGCACCCGGACGGTCCGGGGCTGGACGTCCGGTTCTTCCGTGCCGGAGTCCGCGCCGGAGTCGGAGGCCCCTTCAGGGTCACCGGGCTGGCCGTCACCCGCGCCGGAACCTTCAGGCTGGCCGTCAGCAGAGACGCCTTCTCCTGTGCCGGAGCCATCCGCCTGGCCGTCATCCCCTTCGGCCTCCTTCTCTTCCCCATTGCCGGTCTCTTGTCCGCCTGACCCGTCTCCTCCGGCAGGATCATCTCCGCCTTCATCTCCGGGTTCCGCCGGGGAAGCCTGGCAGGTCAGGGTGACGAGATAGTCCCCCGTCTTCCGTTCCTTTGCCGCCTGGTTCAGGGCCGCCAGTTCCTCTTCGTTCACGCTCCATTCCCCGAAGGTGTACTTCCCTTCTTCCCCGCAGGAGACCCGGGGATCCGCCGCCTCCAGAAGCTGGGCCGCCGTCAGAATCCCCTGGTTGTACAGCTGGCCCGTGACCCGGAAGCGGAATCCTGCCCGGGTGCCGCCGTCATCGATGTATTTGTTGACCTGCAGGGTTCCCGGTTTGGCCATCCGGTTGACCCGCTCGACGCGGATCGTCTCCCCTTCCTTCACGGTGACCTTCTGCTCGCCGGTTTCATCGGCGTAGTCGCCGCTGTCCGTCTCCCGCAGGATGTAGGTTCCCGCCAGGGCCTTGACGGTCACCGGCGTGCCGTCGCCTTTGACTTTGATGTCCCGATAGGCGATCTCACTGTTCTCCGTGCTGATCAGATCGAAAAGGAAGGTGTCCTCGCTCTTCTCCCCGTTGGTGATCTTCTTGACGATCTCCAGGGTGCCGTCCACCGGCTCATCCTGCACTGTCTCTGAGCCAAGCACGGCCGTCGCCCCGGCGCTGATGTTCACCGGGTACCATTTGTCCGACAGCTGATAGAAATCGTTGGTTTTGATTTCCTTCAAATAGCGGGTTCCCACGGGAATGTCGGCGACCACCGGGGAACTGCCCTCCGCGTCCAGGGGCAGCTCGGCCAGGAGCCGGCTGCTTTCCGACTGGGAAGCGTAAAGGCCGTAGATGATTCCCTGAAAACCATATCCGGCCTTGATGGAATTGCTGTCCGTGCTTCCCTTGACCAGGCGCAGCTTTCCCTTCAGGGGCGTGTCCGCCGCCTGGAAGATACCCGCACCTCCGGCGGAAACCGTCACTCCCAGCCAGGCGTCGTTCATGGCATAGAACCCGTTGGTCCGGACCTCCCGGGCATAATAGGTTCCCTGAGCCAGGCCCGACAGGGTGTTGGTCGTGCCGTCCGCCCCGCAGGTCAGCACACCCACCGGCGTCACCCGGTCGGAGCGGTAGACCTGATAGCTGATCCCGGTGAAGTTGTACCCGGCCGCCTGGGAAAAGGCGGCGTTGGTGCTGGTCTTGCGCAGGGTCAGGGTGATGGGATCGGTGTTCTTCCACACCAGGAAACTCTGGGACTTATTCCGGGGAATGCCCTGATAAATCTCAAAAGTCTCCGGCACGTTCACCTGCCGCGCCTTATCCACATCCTTCTTGCAGGTCCCCGCCTTGACGTAGGCGAAGTCCTTGATCGCCTTCGGATTATTCACATACTGCATCATCATGGTCAGATGCTTCCGCTCCGAAGTGCCCAGCGCCTTCTTGTCAAACCCCCTGACCACGCCCCAGTAGTAACCGATCTTCGCGTAGTCCGTCCCGTTGGAGATCCGGGTGAGCTCCGCGTTGCCGTTCTTCAGTTTCACGCCGAACTGATTGCACACACCGGTCAGCCCCAGGGCGGGAACGGTGAAGTGGGTTCCCCCGTTGGTCCCCGTGTGCTTCGCCGTATAGGCGTACTCCGCGGCCTCGCAGATCTCCGGCGCCACCGCCGATGCAAAGGCAACCACCAGCGTGATCATCAGGATCCACGTGGAAGGCCGGCTTCGTTCTCTTCTTTTTCTGTTCATATCCTTGTCCCTTTACCCTTTCTCTGCTCACTTTGGATTTCCATTTTTTGGTATTATACATATTTTTCCAGTACCTGTCAAATATTTCCAGTAATTTTGCGAAAAAAAATTGCCTTCCCATCCGATATCCTCGAATGCAAAGGCAACGCCCTTATTCACCTCATTCCACGGATCAGCTCTTCTCCCTGCACCAGGGGAAGGACCGGTCGAAGAGACAGATGCTGCGGTAATCGCAGAACCTGCAGGCGGTATCGTCCCCGTCCCGGCTGCCGCCTTCCTTGCGGCGGGGCACAGGCTGAATCGTTCCTTCGCAGATTTCTCCGCAGATCCGTTCCACCTGGCGGCGGCTTTCCGCCAGCAGTTCCTGGAACTCATCCATGTCCAGAAGCTCCGTCCCCTTCCGCGTCGAGGCATAAGCTTCCTTTTCCGGGTCATATTTTACCGGAATGACCATGGACTCCACCTTGTCTCCGCCGGCCAGGGCCTCGTCCATGTCCCCGAGGATCCGGGGATCGTTGACCACGACGCCCTTCAGCCGGTACTCCCTCCGCATGCGCCGCTCCAGGGCCGACGGATCATCGGGGTCGGGCCGCTTATCTTTCTCGCCGTCCAGCTCCACTTCCCGGATCTGAAAGTACAGGATCCCGGCCGGCTCCGCGCTTTCGCCCATGCCCTCCGCCGCCATCATGTAGACGGGCAGCTGCAGCTGATATCCCCGGCGGATCTCCTCCAGGTCCACGTCCCGCTCGCCGGTCTTATAGTCGACGATCCGCATCGACGATGCGCCGTCCGCGCCAGCATAAGCACCGCCGTCCTCGCCCAGCATATCCAGCCGGTCGATGGTGCCCACGATCTGCACCTTCCGGCCGTTCACTTCCACTTCAACCGGAGGGATCGTCCCGCCCCGGCCGAAGGGTTCCTCGAAGCGCATCCGGGCAACGCTGCCCTGGCGGATCTGTTCCGTCAGAGCCCAGGCGACATCGCTGCAGATCTCGCCGATCCGCTCCAGCCGCAGCTGATTGCTGCCGTCGCTGGTGAGCAGGCCGCCCCGGTAATCCGTGCCGGCACCGCTCAGGATCCCCCGGATGATCTCCCCGCAGGCCTCCCGGGTGATCCGGCTCCAGCCCGTATCCTTCCCGGCCGCTTCATCGGCGGCCAGTCCCCGGCAGTATTCCATGATGCAGCGGTGATACACGTCGCCGATCTCCCGTCCTCCCACCTCGAAGAGCCTTCGCTCATGGGCGCGCAGGCCGTAGCTGATGAAGTGGGCGAAGGCGCACCCGCTGAAGAGCTCCATCCGGGAAGCGCTGACCCTCAGCTGATCGGCATCGCCCCGGTAGAGGGCGTCAGCCATTTCCTCTCCCAGGCTCTCCCACCGGTTGCTGGATCCCACGGCCTGGCGGAGACGATCCGTTGCCTTTGGATCATGATGCTGATACCAGCTGCCCACCGTACGCCAGTCCGTATTCACGGCCTCCCCGTTGCTCTCCGCCCGCACGGCCTGGGCCAGGTAGGACACGGTTCCCCGGCGGTCGACCACCATATCCAGAAGGGAGCCGTCCTCCAGATTTCCCAGCACGCTGGGCTGCATCTGCTCCAGACGGCGGAAGACCGCCGACGGCCGCTGGGCGTCTCCCCCGCTGCTGCTGGTGCTGACGCTGACGTAAAGCTGCTCTTCGGGCAGGGAGAACATGCGGTAGATGGCCATCTGCTCTTCCTGGGCGGCGACCTTTTCCTTCCGCGCCAGTTCCAGATCCATGCCCTCCAGGATCTCCATTTCCCGCCGGGTCAGCAGGCCGTCCGGCTCCGCCTGCAGGGGCAGAACGCCGTCGGCCGCCCCCACGACCACCAGGGCCCGGACCCGCCCGGGCCGGGTCCGCTGCAGGGTTCCCATGAGCAGGCTGTCGGCGCTGACGGGAACCAGGCCGATCTCCATGGACCCCAGGCCCGACCGGATCATGTCGGCGAGGACCGTGTTGGAAACCTTCTCCGGACCGATGACCCGAATGATCTGGTCCAGAAGCCCACAGACCGTGTTCCAGATCTGCGCCGTTTCCGCGGCGCCCTCCTCCAGTCCGCATTCGGTCTGCTGCTCGATGAGCTGGCCGATCCGCTCCTGCACCCGGAAATCCTTCTCCAGGAATCCGTACAGACCGTGGACCTTTTCCTCGGCGGTGTTCCGCCGGCCGATGCTGTCCCTCGCCCGGTCACAGACCGACACCAGTTCCTCCCGCATTTCATTCAGCCGGGCCATCTCCTCATCCGTATATTCCTCGCCGTTGTAGCGGAATTCCTCCCGCCACCGGCTGCCCCGGACGCGGAACTGGTAGACGTAGTTTTCCAGCAGATTCTCGTCCTCCATGGTCCAGCCCAGAAGGCCGGATTTGATCATGCCCATGATCCCCTCGCCCTGGTAGCCCCGGGTGATCACGTCGAGGAAGGACAGCAGGAAGCTGACCATGGGCTGATGGAGGACCCGGCGCCGGTGATCGGCGAAGACAGGAATCCCCATCCGCTGCAGGCTGCGGGCCACCATGGCGCCCAGCCCGTCGGTGTCGTTGCAGATGACGGCGATCTCCCCGTAGCGGTATCCCTCGTCCCGGACCAGGTGCCGGATGAACGCCGCCGCCCGCTCCGCCTCGTGGTGGGGATCCGTCGTACGGCACAGGGTGATCCGCCGACGGATCTCCTCCGGCGTTCCCCTCCACATGTGGCTGCGCTCCTCTCCCTCCATGGGGCAAAGGCAATGCTCCGCGCCGGCCTCCTCCGCCGTCTGCTCCAGCCTGCGGATGACCGTATCCGTCAGATCAAAGAGATGGGCGCCCCCGTTCATGGTCAGGGACCGGACCAGGGGAAGGCCCTCCCCTTTCTCCTCCCGGGTCAGCACCACGGAAACATTGCGCGCCGTACGGATCAGCTGGCGGATGACCGCCAGGTTCTTCGGGGTGAAGGTGTCGAAGCCGTAGATCCAGACCTCCGCGTCCTGCACAAGGGGCGAGTCGGGGATCCGCTCCGCGTAGTAGTCGATGTAGTCCTCGGCGTCCTGCCCGGCGCCGGCGATCTTCTCCTCGTAGCGCTCGTAGATGCGCAGGATGTCCTCCAGCTTCAGAAGGAAGTAGGTGTCCCTCTTCTGGCCGCTCTCCTCCTCCCTGGCCTTCAGGGTGTCCAGGACGGCGCGCAGCTGCTCCGTGTCCACGCCGTAGCGCTTCATCTCCGAGATCATGGTGTTCATCTGATCGGCAAAGGCAACCCTGCCGCCCATGCCCCGGTAGGTGACCAGCTCGTCGGACATCTCCTGGATCAGAACGGACAGGAGCATATGCCGGCCGTACCGGTCGATGATCTGGGGGGCCTTCCCCTCCCGCTCCTGAACGACCTTGTACCCGAGCGCAGAAAAATCCACCACCATCAGGTCGGTCAGCGCTTCCCGTTCCAGCAGGCGCAGAGCGTCACGCTCCGCCTGCAGGGAAAACTGATCCGGCACGATGAGGATGGATTTCTCATGGGGATCGATATGATCGAAAACGTATTTCTCTTTGTCCGCGGCGCCGTCGCCGGTATAGATCCGCAGCATGGTCACCGGTCTTCCCGGAAGTAGGGCAGACCCAGGCTCTCCGGAGGCTGGTTCTCCCTCTTGTTGCGCATGCCGGTGAGGATCAGGACGATGATGGTAACCACGTAGGGCAGCATCTTGTAGAGTTCCTTGACGGCCATCTCTGTGCCCGTGGGAATGAACAGGTACAGAATGCAAAGGCCGCCGAAGAGGAAGGATCCGAAGATGGCCACGTTGGGTCTCCACAGGGTGAAGATGACCAGGGCGATGGCCAGCCATCCTCTGTCTCCGAAGGCGTCGTTGGTCCACACGCCGCTGGCGTAGTCCATGACGTAGTAGAGGCCGCCCAGCCCGGCGATCATACAGCCGATGCAGGTCGCCATGTACTTGTACTTCGTGATGTTCACGCCGGCCGCGTCCGCCGTGGCCGGATTCTCACCCACCGCCCGCAGCTGCAGGCCCACCCGGGTCCGCTTCAGCACGTAGGCCGTGATGATGGCGATGATGACCGCCACATAGGCCAGGAATCCGTAGGACAGGACCAGCTTGCCGAAGATGCCCGTGGAATGGGCAAAGGGCAGGGTCTTGCTGAAGTAGGCGCTGGTAGAGGACAGGATGATGGAGGGCACGTCGCTTCCCGTCAGCTTGATCAGGGATCCGCCGAAGAAGTTGCCGATGCCCACGCCGAAGGTGGTCATGGCCAGGCCTACCACGTTTTGGTTCACCCGCAGGGTGATGGTCAGCACGCTGAACAGAAGCCCCATGAGCAGGGATCCTGCCAGGCAGGCCAGGAGCGGGATAGCGATGGCCGGGAAGGCCTGTACATTGCCGTCCGCGCTCTGCTCGTAGAGGAAGGCGCCGATGACGCCGCAGATGCCGCCCACGTACATGACGCCCGGAATACCCAGGTTCAGGCTGCCGGCTTTTTCGGAAATGGTCTCTCCGGTACATCCGAACAGGAGCGGAATGCCCTGGACGATGGCTCGGGGGATGAAGGCAAACAGATCAAACATCAGTGAAGACCTCCTTCCGGTCCGGCAGACTTGGCCTCTTTGATGACTTTATCGGATCCCCGGACGTTGATCCGGTAATTGATGAAGAATTCGCTTCCTATTATAAAGAACAGGATGATCCCGGTCAGGATGTCACCGAAGGACTGGTTCAGTCCGTAGTCCGTGGAGATCTCTCCCGCGCCCCGGGACATTACGCATAGGAGCAGGCTGACCAGCACCATGGCCAGGGAATTGAACTGGGCCAGCCAGGCAACCAGGATGCCCAGGAAGCCCCGGCCTCCCGCCAGCGTGGTGGTGATGGTATGGTCCGTGCCCGCGACCATGAGGAAGCCGCACAGTCCGCAGATGCCGCCGGACACCAGCAGGGTCCGGATGATGACCCGGTCCACTTTGATGCCCACGTAGCGGGCCGTGCTCTGGCTCTCGCCGACGACGGCGATCTCGTAGCCGTGTTTGCTGTACTGCAGGTAAACGTACATGAGCACCGTCACCGCCGCCACCACCAGAATGTTCAGCAGGTACTGGAAGCTGCCGATGTACGGAAGCCATCCGTCCCTGGTGGACTGGTTGATGATGCCCACGTTGAAGGAGCCCTTGGGATTCTCCCAGATGATGATGTAGTAGGCCACCAGCTGAATGGCCACGTAGTTCATCATCAGGGTGAACAGCACTTCGTTGGTGTTCCACTTCGCCTTGAAGAAGGCGGGGATGCCGGCCCAGACCGCGCCGATGGCGATGGCGCCGATCAGGGAAATCAGAATGATGACCACGCTGGGCACCTTGCCGCCCAGATAGATCATGCAGGCGGCGGTCAGCCAGGCGCCGATGAGCATCTGTCCTTCACCGCCCAGGTTCCAGAACTTCATCCGGAAGGCCGGAGCCATGGCGACAGATACGCACAGCAGCACCGCCGTCTCCTTGCCCAGGATCCAGAGCTTACGCTCCGTGCCGAAAGCGCCTTCCAGGATGGCGCCGAAAATACTCAAGGGATCCTGTCCCGTCATGACCATGGTCACCAGGGCGCAGACGATGAGGGCGCAGACGATGGAGATGACGCGGATGATCCAGGCCTGTTTCCAGTCCATCTCCTTCCGCTTCGTGATATGGATCAGAGGTTCTCTGTTCGCCTTACTCATCGGAATCACCTCCTCCCAGTCTCGTCATCATCAGGCCGACTTTGTTTTTGTCCGCCTCCTTGCCGGGAACGATCCCGCTGACCCGGCCGCTGCAGAGGACCAGGATCCGGTCGCACAGTTCCAGCAGCACATCCAGGTCCTCGCCTACATAGACCACGGCGACGCCGTCTTTCTTCTGCTGGTTCAGCAGATCGTAGATCGTGTAGGACGAATTGATGTCCAGGCCGCGGACAGCATAGGCCGACAGGAGCACCGTCGGCGAGGACGCGATTTCCCGGCCCACCAGCACCTTCTGGACGTTGCCGCCGGACAGGCGCCGTACGGGCGTGGACACGCCCGGCGTATTGACTTCCAGTTCATCGACCACCTTCTCCGCCAGTTTCTTCGGCGTCTTGCGGTCGGTGAACACGGACCTGCCCCGGCGGAATGACCGGAGCATCATGTTGTCCGTCAGGTCCATGCTGCCGACCAGGCCCATGCCCAGCCGGTCCTCGGGAACGAAGGAAAGGGAAACGCCCATCTCCGCGATCTGCAGCGGGTCTTTGCCGATAAGGCTCTCTTCCGATCCGTCGTTGTTCACGAAACTGATGGTGCCGCTCTCCACCTTCTGCAGACCGGCGATGGACTCCAGCAGTTCCTTCTGCCCGCAGCCGGAGATGCCGGCAATGCCCAGGATCTCTCCGCTGTTGACGGTGAAAGTCACGTCATCCAGCTTCAGCACGTTGTCCGCGCTGCGCACGGTCAGTCCGTCCACACGGATCCTCGGCCGGGGATTGACAGGTTCCGGCCGCTCGATATTCAGGGAAACCTCCCGCCCCACCATCATGTTGGTCATTTCCTGGGCGTTGGTCTGGCTGGTGATCATATCACCGATATACTTGCCTTTGCGAAGAACCGCCACCCGGTCGGAGATTTCCTCTACCTCGTGAAGTTTGTGGGTGATGATGACCACGGTCTTGCCGTCCTTCTTCATGTTGCGCAGGACCGCGAAGAGCCTCTCCGTTTCCTGGGGCGTCAGCACCGCCGTGGGCTCATCCAGAATGAGGATGTCCGCGCCCCGGTAGAGGACCTTGACGATCTCCACCGTCTGTTTCTGGGAAACGGACATGTTGTAGATCTTCTGGGTCGGATCCACGTCGAAGCCGTAAGTATCGCAGATCTTGCGGATCCGCTCCCCCGCCCGGACCAGGTCCAGACGCCCTTCCTCCTCCAGGCCGAGAACGATATTCTCCGCGGCGGAGAAGACGTCCACCAGCTTGAAGTGCTGATGGATCATGCCGATGCCGTATTCGAAGGCTTCCCTGGGGGAACTGATGGTTACCGGCTGCCCGTTGATGAGAATCTGGCCGGCATCGGGATAATAGATCCCGGAGAGCATGTTCATCAGGGTGGTCTTGCCGCTGCCGTTCTCGCCCAGCAGGGACAGGATCTCTCCCTTGTAGATGTCCAGGCTCACATCATCATTGGCCACGATCGTCCCGAAGGTTTTCGTGATGTTCCGCATGGATACTGCGGGTGTCTTGCTGTCCAATGTGTTCGTTCCTTTCAAAAGAATAAGGGAAACCCCGGACGATCCGGAGTTTCCCTGCAGTTGATTTGCTGATTAATCGATAGCCTCGAACTTGGTATCCAGAAGCTTGATGCCGTCGATCTGTACATTGAAGTAGGGAGCCGAACGGAACTCGGATTCGTGGAAGTAACCGTCCTTGACCGCCTCGGTATCGCCGGTGAACTTCTCATCGTATTCCACGTCCGCCATGTAGCTGGTCAGATGTCCGTCAGCGTCAGTCTTCGCGCCCAGGTTGGTGAAGGTCTTCTCATCGATGGTCGATACGGTGAATGTGGACGTATCGAAGACCTTGATCTCGCCGGAATCCAGCTTCGCCGCGACCTCGTCGATCTTCTCCTGGGTGCCCTTCGCCGCGACCTTATCGTTGATCTCGGTCAGCAGTACGGACTCGGTCTCTCTCGTGCCGGTCCAATCGGTGTCGAAGGATCCCTCGTTCATCATGCCCTCGATGGCGTACTTGTAGTAGGGCGTCCAGTTGATTCTGGAGGAGATGATGTAGGTGTTCGGGCAGGCATCGATGGTGCTGCCGTTATAGGAAACGTCGGGAACGCCGGCCTTCTCGCATGCCGTCGGCGCACCCATGGAATCGGCGTGCTGGGAAATCAGCACACAGCCGTTGTCGATCAGCTTGTTGGCCGCTTCCTTCTCAGCGGTCTCGTTGAGCCAGGAACCGGTGAAGGTAACTTCCATCGTCACATCCGGGCAGATGGATTTGGCGCCCAGATAGAAGGAAGTGTAGCCGGAGATTACCTCCGCATAGGTCAGGGCGCCGACGTATCCCATCTTCGCCTGATCCTTGGTGATCTTGCCTTCGTCGATCATCTCGTTCAGTTTCATGCCCGCTGCGACGCCGGCCAGATAACGTCCCTCATAGATGGTCGCAAAAGCGTTGTGGAAGTTGTCCAGGCCTTCGGTCTTGGCTCTGTCGCCGGTGCAGGAAACGAACTGCACATCGGGGAAGTCCGTGGCTGCCTGGATCATGTAGGGCTGGTGGCCGTAAGAATCGGAAAAGACGATTCCGCAGCCGGAGTCAACCAGCTCTGCCGCCGCATCATAGCATTCCTGTCCTTCGGGGATGTTGGTCTTGATCTGATACTCGATGCCTTCTTCTTCGCAGGCTTCTTTGAATCCGTTGATGAAGTTCAGGTCGTAGCCTGAGTTCTCATCGTGCAGACAGACGAGTCCGACCTGCATGGCCTGACCGGATTCACCTTCGCCGCCGGAGCCTCCGCATGACGTCAGCAGCGCGCCGCAGGCAAACATCATCGCCAGACTCAGGATCAGTACAATTACTTTTTTCATTCTTAGTCCTCCTGTAAATGAAATGACTGAAAAAACAACAAAACAGGCATTCCCCAGCCTGTCTGCCAATACGGATTGAACGCCCCGAAGAAGATTTCGGACAATCAACCAATAGTCGTAAATAAGGTGTTACGGTAGAAACGCACTAACCATATCTTCGTGCTTATATTGGCATATATAGTATTGTCACAGGGGCTTCAGCCCTTTCCCCTGTGGTTAAATTCTACTTGAGAATAATACCTCGGTCAAGGAAGGAACTGGTAAATTGGGGCAAAATCATGGACTTATTTTTGTGCGTATTGTATACTTTTCCTGTAGTTGAAATTTATGGCAGGAAAGGACATGATCATGTATTATTCCATCGATATCGCGGGCATGAAACGCGACCTGAAACTGTTCCCCGTCAGCGACGATCTGCAGATTGCTGCCTTCATTTTATTTAGTGATGTGGAGATCACCCAGCACGCGGCAAAGAAGCTTTTAGAGCTTGCTCCTCCCTTCGACGTGATCTTTACCGCCGAGGCGAAGAGCATTCCCCTGGCCTACGAGATGGCGCGCCAGGCGGGGCAGAACGATTACATCATCGCCCGCAAGGGAGTCAAAGTTTACATGGAAGACGTGGTCCAGGCCAGCGTGCGTTCCATCACCACCCAGAATGACCAGACCCTGAATCTGGGCAAGGCCGAGGCCGACCGTCTGAAGGGCCGCCGTGTCCTGATCATCGATGACGTGATCAGCACGGGCGCTTCCCTGCAGGCCATGGAAGAGCTGGTCGCAGACAAATGCGGCGGGATCGTCGCCGGCAGGATGGCCGTCCTCGCCGAAGGCGACGCCTTCGAACGGGATGACATCACCGTCCTGGCCAAACTGCCCCTCTTCGATAAGGACGGCAATCCGCTGTAGGGGGCGCCTGTTCCGCGGATCATTATCGGAAACAGACATACGCGATCCGCGCACCAACGAAAAAAGAGGGCTGCTCAGCAGCCCTCTAATTTGTTGCCTTTGGATAAGCGACTTACAGCTTGAACGCTTCCTTGACTTCCGCCAGGGCTTCGTCCAGAGCAGTCAGAACCTTATCGATGGTCTCGTCAGCCTGTACGAGAGGCGGCTCGATACGGACAGTCTGCGCATTGACCAGCGTACCTGCCGTCATGACCTTTCTCGCGAACAGAGCCTTGGTGACTTCGTGGCCGATTTCGTCTGTCGGGAATTCCATGCAGATCAGCATGCCGGAGCCTCTGAACGCGGTCAGGACTGTCGGATACTTCTCATGCAGCTTCTGCAGGCCAGCCAGGTACTTGTCGCCCTTTGCCTTGGACTGTCCGGGCAGATCGTTCTCCAGCATGTATCTCAGTGTGGAGATGAATGCCGCGCAAGCCAGCGGGTTGCCGCCGAAGGTCGGGGAGCCGAGGATCCAGGGATTCTCGAACATCTTGCCCTTTTCGCCGGTGCCGACGCCGGAGTTCTCATAGGTCCAGGGTCTTGCGATGATACCGGTGATGGGTACCAGGCCGCCGGAGGAAGCCTTACCATAGGTCATGATGTCGGGGCATACGCCTTCGTGGTCGCATCTCCAGAGGGTACCGGTACGGCCGAGGCCAGTCTGGATCTCGTCGAAGATCAGAGCAACACCGTGCTCGTCGCAGATCTTTCTCAGTTCCGCAAGATAGCCATCCGGCGGAATCATGACGCCCGCTTCACCCTGAATCGGCTCTACGATGACGCCCGCAACCTTTTCACCGACAGCTTCCAGGTTCTCGATAGCAACTCTCGTCGCGTCCGCATTACCGAACTCAACGTGCTGTACCTGCTGGATCATCGGGATGTAGTCTTCTCTGTATGCGCCCTTGCCGCCCATGGAGATGGCACCCATGGATTTGCCGTGGAACGCGCCTACGGTGGAGATGTACCATCTGCCGCCGGTGGCCAGTCTGGCCAGCTTCAGCGCCATTTCGACAGCCTCAGCACCACCGTTGGTGAAGAAGCAGTACTGCAGATCTCCCGGGGTAACCATGCCCAGCAGGTTTGCCAGGTAACCTCTCAGCGGGTCAACCAGTTCCTGAGAGTGCAGGGAGTATCTGTCCAGCTGCGCCATAACGGTCTTCTTGATTTCCGGATTGCCGTGTCCGCAGGCAAAGATTCCGAATCCGCCCAGGCAGTCGATGAACTCAACGCCATTCAGATCTCTGAATACATCGCCCTCGTCTTCCCACTCAACGAACGCTGCATCGGTGGATACAGACTTTCTGTACTCCAGCCAGCCGGGGTTGACGTTCTCATTGAAGTTCTTGATGGAGTCATCATGGATCGCTTTCTTCTGTTCGGGCGTAAGCTCGTCCGCTTCGATCATTCCAACGACTCTCTTCGCTTCTTCCAAAGCTTTCTGCATGTTTCTTTCAGTCATTTAGTGACCTCCTTAATCAATACACTACAATGTACTATAGTCTGGCATTATTATACCGCCATAACCGCAATGTTGTAAATAACAAATGTGCTGTAAGTTTCCGATTATCCCGGGCAAATTGATTTTTCGGTGTAAAGCGATGCACCGGCCGGCCCGCGCCGCCGAATCCCCGGGATTACAGCCTGACACGCCGGATCCGCAGGGCGTTGAGGGCGACGAGGATCTGGCTGGCGCACATGCACAGGGCGGACGCCACCGGCGCGATGGTGATGCCGGTGATCAGCACCAGAAGCCCCGCGGCTGCAATGATAGCCAGTGAGTTGTATATATATGCAAAGGCAATGCTCTGCCGCAGGTTACGCAGGGTCATCCGGGAAAGCCGCATAGCCCGGTTGACATCCAGCAGGTCATCGGATACCAGAACGATGTCCGCCGGTCCGATATAGATGTCCCTTCCCGTGCCGATGGCGATGCCCAGATCCGCCGCGTCGAGGGCCGGCGCGTCCTGGACCCCGTCACCCACCACTGCGACGATCTTCTTCTTTTCCTTCCGGATCTTTTCCACGATGGATTGCTTTTGCTCCGGCAGGGTCTCGGCGAAGATGTGGTCGATCCCCACTTCGCTGCGGATGGCCTCAGCCGTTTCCCGGCTGTCCCCGGTGATCATCACCACGTCGATGCCCGCCTCCTCGAGCCTCGTGATCGCTTTGAGGCTGGAGGGCTTGGGAATGTCACGCAGGGCGATGATGCCTTCCACGCCTCTATCCCCGGCGAAGAAGACCAGGCTCTTGCCCTGGCGGAAAAGTTTCCGCGTCTGCTCGTCTTCGGTGGATATGCCGTTCTCTCCCATGAGGGCGGAATTGCCCACCAGATAATCCTTTCCCTGGTACCGGCATCGGAAGCCCCGGCCTTCGATGATCTCCGTCACCTCCGCCTCCGGGATCTCCCCGAACTGCTCCTTCGCCTCCCGGCGGATCATCTTCCCGAAGGGATGCTTCGCGTCGGTTTCCAGAATGCCCGCCAGCTTCAGATCGAAGCCCTCCTGATAGGGAATCACATCGCTGATTTCCGGCTGGCCGGAGGTGATGGTCCCCGTCTTGTTGATCACGATGGTATTGATATCCCGGATCTTATCCAAAAGTCTCGCCGAACTGATCAGAATGCCGTATTCCGCGCCCCGTGCGGTGGACGCCAGAACGCCCATGGGCGGCGCAACGGAAAAGGCGTAGGGGTTGGCGATGATCAGAATGGAAATGCCCATCAGCATCGCCTGGGGGAAAGGCGTTTCCGCCAGCATCCACATTGCGGTGACCAGGGCCGCAATGACGATCACCGCCGCCACGAACCGCCGTGCCGTCCGCTCCGCCCTGGCCGCCAGCGGCGGTTTGGTCAGGAACGCCCGGCTGATGTGCAGGATGATCCGGGAGATGACCCGGTCCTCCCCCGTGTTGATCACCCGGACAGAAACCTCCGCGGTGACGTTCTGGGTACCGGCGAACACCTCGTCCCCGTCATCCTTCCTGGCGGGTACTCTCGCGCCGGTGATCAGTTCCTCGTCGACGGAGGAACCGCCCGACAGGACCACGCCGTCAGCGGGAAAGATCTCCCCGGGCCCGACGGTCAGGATGTCTCCTTTCTTTATGCCCTCGTCATCCGGCTCCCTGTCGATGAGGTCGGCCAGGTGGACGGTGAGGCGGCAGCGGATCCAGGCTTCCCAGTACCGGCATACGGCTATGGTGGTCAGCACGACCCCCGCCGTCACAAAATGCAGAATGGCGACGGCCAGAACCGACCCCAGAGCCGCCAGGGTATTCTTCTCCGGCTGGGCCCGCCGGATGGCCCGGAAGCCGTCGACAAAACACCGGTGGTTCAGCGCGATCAGCGGAATCAGCAGAACCGCTTCCACCAAAAGAAGGACTTTCGGATTCCACTGCAGGTCCGCGGAAAACCGGGTGTCCAGAATCCACACGGCAACCTGGGCGGCCAGAAAGACCAGGGACAGCACCATCCTCTTCCTCAGATCGGTCAGTTCCGTCTCTCCCTCATCATGGGAAATCGCCTCCAGGAAGCTTCCCAGAGACGAATCCTCGATGCGTGTTCTTATGCTTTTTTCCTTGGTGTCAGCTGTCTGCTTCATTTCGTTCTTCCGGCTGCGGTTCGCGGTTCGCCTGCCGGGTTCGCTCCTATTTCATCCAGAGACTGTGAAGGTTGCAGTAGGCGTAGACCGCCTCTACCTCGTCTCCGTCGCAAAGGGCGAAGCATGCCTGGGGCTTATCCTGAGGCGTCAGCACCTTTCTCTGATTGCCCTGCTTCGTGTGCAGCAGGATCCACTCGATGTAATGCTCCTCCGTCATGGGATGCTCCACGGATCCCACCTTGACGGTGACCACATTTCCATCAACGGAATACTCCGGCACGTGCTTTTCCACCGCCGCGTCCGTGGTTCCCGGAATGAGCTCCGCCATGGGCTCTCCGCAGCAGACGACCGGCACGCCGGAATCCTTGAGCTTCGCGATAATGTTTCCACAGTGCTTGCAGATGTAGAATTTCTGTTCCATGATGTCCTCCGTTTCTTCTTCGCGCTCTTTCCGCGCGTCATTTTTGCTCTCCCCTTTCGGTTATATACTATTATATCCCACTCTCCCCGCCGCGTACACTATCTTTTCTTCCGGCTGCCCCCAATAACGCTCCCACGGGTCGGCGCCTCATCATTTTTCCCGGGACGCCGCATTATCGTTTCCCTGTGCCGCCACATCAAGATGGATCTGGCGGCAGTCCCCCCTTCCCGCCGGTTGAACTGATCCAGCCCGGGGAGTATAATCGGCATGGAGGAAACTATGGTTAAGAAGCAGGCCGCCTCCCCGGCGGCACACATCCTGAATATCCTGGGCATCATGATCATGGTTCTGGCCGTTGCGCTCTGCCTGGTCCTCGCCGTGCCGAAGTTCATGGGTTACTCCGGCTACACGGTGCTGACCGGAAGCATGGAACCGACCATCCCCGTGGGCTCCGTCGTCTACGCAAAGGAGGCGGATCCGGCCTCTCTGGTTCCCGGCGACATCATCGTCTTCTACAGCGGCAGCGGCGATATCCCCGTAACCCACCGCATCGTGAAAAACGACACTTCCGCCCGCGAGGTTACCACACGGGGTGATGCCAACGACTTGGTCGATGTTTCCCCCGTCCCCTACTCCAACATCATCGGCGTAGTCACCCGCCACGTTCCCGGATTGGGCCGTCTGCTGGCTCCCCTGGGAACTCTCCTCGGAAAAATCGGCATGATCGCCCTTATCTTCGCCGGCGCCCTGATGTGCGACCTGGCCCGACGCCTCCCGACAAGGGACTCGTGAAAAAACATCGTCTGACCATTCCATTTATTCACCAGACCGCCCGATTTGGCGCCAAAAAGTTCCATTTATTTCCATTTTGTGAATGAAATGACCACGAATCAAAATCCATACACCAGTTTCTTCAAAATCGGTGTATGGATTCAGCGATGGTTGCATTTTATTCACGAGATCGGCCTGAACGGGCCTTTTCAGAGGGTAAAACCAGCCATCTGGTGAATGAATCGATACATGAGGACGCTTTCATTCACCAGACGGCGCTGACCGAATCATCTCATGCACTGCGGCGGCGAATGGGACAGTGAGCGAGCCGTACCGCCGCCGCAATGAAAAGAAGCTGCCGCCCAGCATCCATGATTCCATGCTGATCGACAGCCTCTTTGCTGTTCTGTGTTCTATTGTCCTCCGTGAAGCCGGACCGCGCCGGGGCAATGTGCCGGGCCGCGCCAAGGCAATACGCCTCGGCAATCAGTGATGCCGCACGCCGCCGCTGGCTACGTTGCTTCGCGTCAGGGACTTGGCGATGATGATCTTCGCCTTCATGACGTCGTTGGGATCGCCGGTCTCCTCGTGCTCCGTAAGCCAGTCTTCCGCCATGGCTTTCTGGCTGAGGACGCGTTCCATGTCGATGTCCTCGGACCATTCCACCGCGTCGGTGTAGATGATGATGCTGTCCTTGATTTCGATGAAACCGCCGGACAGGGCGGCGACCCGCCAGTCATCCTTGCCGGCGCCCTTCTCCTGGATCCAGAGTTCTCCGATATCCAGCAGCTTGCAGCCCCAGCAGTGGCCGGCCATGAAGCCTTCATCTCCATCCAGCGTGGTGACGATCACCAGGTCGACCTCGCCCCGGTAAAAGAGCTTGGACGGGGTAATGATTTCCAGTTTTACGCTGTTTACTGCCATAATTCAACCTATCTTATTTCTTGCTCTCTTCGTACTTGGCGACGACCTCATCAATGCCGCCGGCCATCAGGAACATCTGCTCGGGGATGTGGTCGTGCTCGCCCTCGAGGATCTCCTTGAAGCCGCGGATCGTCTCCTTCAGGGGCAGGTACTTTCCTTCCATGCCGGTGAACTGGGACGCAACGCTGAAGGGCTGGGACAGGAAACGCTGGATCCTTCTGGCCCGGCCGACGATGAGTTTGTCGTCGTCGGACAACTCGTCCATACCCAGGATCGCGATGATGTCCTGCAGCTCCTTGTATCTCTGCAGTACTTCCTGCACGCCTCTGGCGGTGTTGTAGTGCTCCTCGCCCAGGATCAGGGGATCCATGATTCTCGAGGTGGACTCCAGCGGGTCGACCGCCGGATAGATGCCCAGCTCGGAGATGGAACGGGACAGAACCGTCGTCGCGTCCAGGTGGGCGAAGGTGGTCGCCGGAGCCGGGTCAGTCAGGTCGTCCGCAGGGACGTAGACCGCCTGTACGGAGGTGATGGAACCCTTCTTGGTGGAGGTGATCCTCTCCTGCAGGGCGCCCATTTCCGTCGCCAGCGTGGGCTGATATCCTACCGCGGAAGGCACACGGCCCAGCAGCGCCGATACTTCGGAACCGGCCTGGGTGAACCGGAAAATGTTGTCGATGAACAGCAGCACGTCCTGGTTCTCCACATCACGGAAGTACTCCGCCATGGTCAGGCCCGTCAGGCCCACACGCATTCTCGCGCCCGGCGGCTCGTTCATCTGTCCGAAGACCATGGCCGTCTTATCGATAACGCCTGACTCCTTCATCTCAAAGTACAGGTCGTTTCCTTCTCTCGTCCGCTCGCCTACGCCGGCGAAGATGGAAAATCCGCCGTGCTCCTTGGCGATGTTGTTGATCAGCTCCTGGATCAGAACCGTCTTGCCGACGCCCGCGCCGCCGAAGAGGCCGACTTTACCGCCCCGGGTATAGGGGGCGATCAGGTCGATGACCTTGATGCCTGTTTCGAAGATCTGGGCCGATGTATCCTGCTCCTCAAAGGGCGGTGCAGGCCGGTGGATCGACGCTTTCATCTCCGTCTCGATGGGCGGCAGGTCGTCGATGGGCTCACCGATAACGTTGAACATCCGTCCCAGCACTTCCTTGCCGACGGAGATCTCGATGGGGGCGCCGGTATCGATGGCTTCCATTCCCCTTCTCAGTCCGTCGGTGGAGGACAGCGCCACGCATCTGGCCACGTCATCGCCCAGATGCTGCGCAACTTCCGTCACGATCCGGCGATCCTCATACTCAATGTTTACGGCGTTGAGCAGTTCGGGCATCTCATCCTCTCTGAACTTGATGTCGATGACAGGTCCGATAACCTGATGGATTCTCCCTTTGTTCATAATCTTTCCTTATCCTCCTCGTGCTAATTCTGCGCCTCGGAACCGGCGACGATTTCGATGATCTCATCGGTGATCGCCGACTGTCTGGCCCGGTTGTAGGTCAGGTTCAGTCCTTCCAGCATTTCTCTCGCATTGTCCGTTGCGTTTTCCATTGCCATTCGTCTGGCCGCGTGCTCGCAGGTGGCTGACTCCACGACGGCCGAATAGATCATGGTCTCCACATACTTGGGAACCAGATAGTTGAACACCTCTTCTACCGACGGTTCGTACTCCATCTGGTTGTAGGAGCGTTCAAACTCCGGGTCTGCCTCGATTTCAAAAGGCAGCAGCGTCACGTTCCTGACTTCCTGCTCCATGCTGCTGATGAACGCCGTGTAGATCAGGACGACCTCGTCGATTTCCTCGTTGCGGTACATCTCGATGATGGGCTCGCTCAGCGCCTTGCTCTCCAGGAAGGAAATGCTCTCCGGCGGGGAAAGGTAGGAACTGTGGACCTCAAAACCGCGTTTCTCAAAGTATTCCTTGCCTTTGCTTCCGATGGCCACGATCACCGGCTTCTCCGGATCGTCGTCGATGTCCGCCTGGGCATTCTTCAGGATGTTGTTGTTGAATCCCCCGCAGAGGCCCCGGCTGCTGGTGCAGATGATGTAACAGGTTGTCTTGATCTCCCTGTTGCCGGCCAGGTACTCCTGGGGAATATCTCCGGTGTTGGTGTTGAACATCTCCCGGATGGTATTGGTCAGATAGTGTGAGTTCGCGTTGGTCTTTTCGTATATGGCTTTCGCTTTCCGCAGCTTGCCGGCGGAAACCAGCTTCATGGCGTTGGTAATATGCTCCGTGCTGGTTACGCTTCGGATACGCCGCTTGATATCCTGTATGCTTTCGCTTGCCACGCGCTCACCTCCTTTTTCTCAGATTCTCTCCGGTGGGCGGCCTTCGCCCGTGCAAAGGCAACCCCGGCTTTGCGGACGTTATGCGTTTTCTTCCGCTTCCGCCGGTTCCTCTTCCTCCGGCGTAATGACATCATTGGCGCCGATCTTCTTCAGGAACTGGTCGATGCATTTCTCGATGGCTTCCTTCAGCTTCTCTTCCACGGACTGGCTGATCACGCCCTCCGCCTTGATGGACTTGCCCACCTCCGGATAGACGGAACTCATGTAGGTATAGAAGTCGCCCTCGAAGGCCTTGATGTTGGCCGCGCCCACACGGGCCAGGTGGCCGTTGGTCGCCGCGTAGATCAGCATGATCTGATCCTCGACGGGGATCGGGTTGTACTGGGGCTGCTTCAGGATCTCCATGAGGATCTCGCCGTGCTCCAGCCTGGCCTTGGTTTCCTTGTCGATGTCAGATCCGAACTGGGCGAAACTCGCCAGCTCTCTGTACTGGGCCAGTTCCAGCTTGACTGAACTGGCGACCTTCTTCATGGCCTTGATCTGCGCATCGCCGCCGACACGGGATACGGAGATACCGGCGTTGATGGCCGGGCGCTGTCCGGAGAAAAACAGCTCCGTCTCCAGGAAAATCTGTCCGTCGGTGATGGAAATGACGTTGGTCGGAATGTACGCCGACACGTCTCCGGCCTGGGTCTCGATGATGGGGAGGGCCGTCAGGGAACCTCCGCCCAGCTCATCGGAAAGCTTGGCCGCCCGCTCCAGCAGTCTGGAGTGGAGATAGAAGACGTCGCCCGGATAAGCTTCACGTCCCGGCGGTCTTCTCAGCAGCAGGGACATGGCCCGGTAGGCCACCGCGTGCTTGGACAGATCGTCGTAGATGACCAGCACGTGCTTGCCCTGATGCATGAAGTATTCGCCGATGGCGCAGCCCGCGTAGGGGGCGATGTACTGCAGCGGCGCCACATCCGACGCCGTCGCCGATACGATAATGCTGTATTCCATGGCGCCCTTGTCCTCCAGAGTCTGGACGAGCTGGGCTACCGTAGATGCCTTCTGTCCGATGGCGACGTAGATGCAGATCACGTCCTCGCCCTTCTGGTTCAGGATCGTGTCCACGGCGATCGCCGTCTTACCGGTCTGCCGGTCGCCGATGATCAGCTCACGCTGACCTCTGCCGATGGGGATCATGGCATCGATGGCCTTGATGCCCGTCTGCAGCGGCTCGTATACGGACCGTCTCTGCAGAACGCCGGGGGCGGGGCTTTCGATGGGCCTCGTCTCACTCGTCACGATGGGGCCCTTGCCGTCCAGGGGCTGTCCCAGCGCGTTGACAACACGGCCCAGGATCGCGTCGCCTACCGGAACCTCAACGACGGTTCCCGTCGGCTTGACGATATCGCCTTCCTTGATGTTTCTGTCCGAGCCGAGGATAACGACACCGACATTGTCCTCCTCCAGGTTCTGCGCCATTCCGTAGACGTCGTCGTTGAACTGTACCAGCTCACCGGCCATGCAATTGTCCAGTCCGTAGACACGGGCAATGCCGTCACCTACCTGAATGACCGTCCCGAAGTCGGAAACATCCAGTTTCCCTTTGTAATTCTTGATCTGTTCTTTGATGACCGAACTGATCTCTTCAGGTCTTAAATTCATCCTTATTCCTCCCTAGGATATATTCAATTGACTTGCCATCTCGTCAAATCTCTTTCTGTAGGAAGCATCGATCACCTTGCCTTCCACGAGGACTTTGAACCCCGCCAGAAGACCCGGATCCGTTTCATTGGTCAGTCTGACCTTCTGCTGCATGAGCTTGGAGGTCTGTTCCTCGATCTCCGCAAGCCGTCCCTTGTCCAGGGGCACAGCAGAATAGACCATGCCGTAGGCAACGCCCTCTTCATGATCGGCCAGATCCCGGTAAACCCGGATGATCCGCTCGAACTGCCCGATGCGCCTCTTGTCGATGAGCACATACAGGAAGTTCAGCAGCTCGCTGCAGATCTGTCCTTCAAAAATATCCTGCAGGACCTTCTTCTTTTCGTCCGCGGAGATGGCCGGGTAATTGACGAAGGCGCGAAGTTCCGGCTCGTGCTCGAAGATCTCGATGATCTGTCCGGCCTCTTCCCTGATCTGCTCCGTCTTCCCCTGCTCCGAGGCGGCTTCAAACAGCGCAGTCCCGTAGGTCATATCTACTGTTAATTCTGCCATCCCGTGCTCCTTGCCTGATTGATGACGTCGTCAACAATGGCTTCCTGTCCGACGTTCTCAATCTCTCTGCCGACGATTTTCTCAGCCGCAAGCAAAGCCAGAGACCCGATTTCCTGCCGCATCTCTTCCATTGCCTTTGCCTTTTCCAGCTCGATGTTCTTCTCGGCCTTGACCATCATCTCGCTGGCCTGCTGCCGTGCGTCCGCCAGAATTTCCTGCGCCTGGGCGTCCGCCTGCTGTTTCGCCTGGCGGATGATCTCCCGGCCTTCCTCCTCGACGCCCGCGATCCGCGCGCTGTAGTTGCGCATCTTCTCGTCGGCACGCCGGTTCATGGCCTCGGCGCTGTCAAAAGCGTCCTGCACCGCATTTTCCCGGTCCGTCATGAATTTTCTGATCTTTTCCCAGAAATATTTTTTCAGGATGATATACAGGATGAGAAGGTTCAGGACGACCATCAGTGATGTCCAGTTCAGTTCAATCAAACCCTGATGCAACTCAACCATCGTATTTCCTCCTTCCTTTATTCTTCATCTGCGCACACTTTCCTCAGCTTACGGCATGAGCGGATTGGCGAACAGCAGCATGATCGCGATAACCAGCGCGAAAATACCGGCCGTCTCAGTCAGCGCTACACCGATCAGCATCAGCTTCAGCAGCGTACCCTGCGCCTCCGGCTGACGGGCCGTACTCTCAACGGTTTTACCGGCGTTGAAACCGATACCGATTCCGACACCGATCATGGCTACCATCGCGATGCCTGCGCCCAGCGATGACATTGCTGCAATCAATTCTGCTCCAGTGAATCCAGTCATTGTTTTATCCTCCTTAAACTTTTAACGGTTAGTCCTCGTCAACGGTTCTGCCGGTGGCGATGAACACCATTGTTAACATAGTGAAAATGTATGCCTGCAGAATCGGCTCGAACATGTCGAACCAGAAGTTCAGCGGCAGCGGGAACCCGATCTGGAAGAACGGGATAGGCGAACCCAGCGCGTGGGAGGCGGTCTCCAGTCCGCTGTAGACCAGGGTCATGACGATAACGCCCGCGAAGATGTTGCCGAAGATACGGCAGGCCAGCGTGATGGGGAACATGCACTCACTCATGAGATTGAGGGGCCACATCCACAGATAGGGGGAGGCCATGTGCTTGTTGTAGCCGATAAAGCCTCTCGCCCGGATAGAATTGTAATGGATCATGATAAAGGAGATCAGGGCCAGCGGTCCGGTGCAGTTCAGGTCCGCCGTAATGGGCCGCAGCTCCAGAAGCCCCAGCATGCTGCCGAAGCCCAGGAAGACGATCAGCGTGCCCATGTAAGGCGTGAACTTTTCGCCGATCTCTCCCATGGTATCCTTGACCATTTTATACATGAAACCCACAAGGAGCTCGCCCAGAAGCTGGGCCCCCTTGGGCACACGCTGCATGTTTCTGGTCGCGCAGAAGGCGAAGATCAGGATGATGATGCTGATGATCCAGCCGAAGATGACGGTCTCCGTAAAGTTGACACTTCCGATGCTGAATATTATTCTTGGGCCTACTTCCATATATCTTCCTCCTACCAGTCATCCTCTTCGTCATCGTAGATACTGAGATCGTTCCATTCCTTCGGTTCGGTCCAGTCGTTGAGAGGATTCTTCTTCTTTCGGAAAAAGCGGTACACGATGCCGTACAGGATCAGAATCCCGAAATGGAGGGAAACAAATCCCACCAGGCAGCCGAATCCGCAGGGAACACGGATCTTGATACAGATAAAAAAGACAACCCCGTACAAAAGCATTCTTGCGAAGTAGCTCAGTACGATGGTTCCGCCTTTCTTGGTGATCTCCGTCAGCATCCCCGTTCTGGCCAAAATCAGGAAACACCCCATGGTGGTCGCCGTCCCCGCCGCGAGTCCTGCGGCGAACCACAGGCTGGGCTTATAGACGATCAGGGAGACAATTTCGGCAAAAACGGCTACGCCGAGAGCCGCCAGAAGTATCTCTTTTTTGAAACTCCCCAGATCCTCCATGGGCATTCCCCTCTGTACTATCTTGGTAAATATTATACACCTTATTGCCTTTTATTCAACTGCATTTCCAATAGTTTATTATTTAACTAGACCGTGTTTGGAGTGGAAAGGCAACAATCTTGCGGTCAGAATGCCCTCCGGGAATCCCGCGCGGGGAGCCGGGCTTCATCGGTAAATCCCGTATTTAATCCGGACCCGCTCCAGCTTCTGCACGAAAAGGCTGCCGAAGAGAAAGATGAAGGCCGCGGCGGTGGCGGCGTGGACCGCGTCGTAGGGAACGCCGGCCACATAGAGGAGGCGCAGGGCGGCGAAGCTGACCGGGTCGGCGCCGGGCATGACCGAGGCGTTGACCATGGCGCAGATGTTCATGATCCCGCCGTAGATGATGAAGGTGGTGAAGAAGGTAAAGACGGCCATGGTCAGGCTGTCCGCCGGCAGCCGCCTCCGCTGCAGGAGGACGCCGGCCAGAAGGCCTATGGCGCCGAAGACGTAGAGCCGCCATCCGAAGAAGGTTGCGTCCTTTCCCGGCCAGATCAGATAGCTGACCCAGGCCGCAGCCGCGGCGAAGAGCAGGCAGATCAGCGGCGCAAGGAGACTGCGGAAGCTGCCGGCGCTGATCTCCATCAGCGGTTTTTCCCGCTTCTTCAGGGTCGCCGGATCCACCCGGTTGAAGGCAAGCCCGGCCAGGAATCCCAGCAGACCCCAGCAGACCATCTGCCAGGGCGTCCAGGGCCCCTGCCCGAGGTAGAAGTTGCAGACCAGCCGAGCCAGGGCGCCCACCAGAAATCCCGCCTCCGGTCCCAGGGCGATCCCCGAGATGATCACCATGGCCGTCCCCGCCTGGACGGGGATCGTCACGTGGAAGAAGACGTGGATCACCGTGGTCAGCGCGGCCATCATGGCGATGAGCACGATCTCCCTGGCCTTGGGCCTTCTCCGCTCGTAGACCATGAAAAAGGGGATCAGGGTGTAGATGACCACCAGCATGCTGATGACCATGTACAGGTTCTGGTCCAGCACTGCCACGCCGAAGAGCATGGTGGCGGGGATCAGGAGGAAGATGATCAGGGCGGAGACCAGGGTGCGCTTCCTGGCCGCCGCCTCGTACTGAGTCAGGTCCTGCCGGTACCTGTCCTTTCGCGGCTCTGCGCCGGGGCTTCCCGGATCCCTGTCGCCGGGGGCCGCCGGCCTCACCTCATGTTCCGGACGCATGCCGCCACCTCCTCCCAGGTCACGGCGCCGGGGAAGTACTCCCGGGCCATCCGATTGGCTGTGGTCGTGTAGAAGCTGTTGCCGGCGAAAAAGCTTCGGGGGTCCCCTTCGGAGACCATGCCGCCATCGAAGAACATGGCGCACCGGTGGGCGTGCCGGGCGCAGAACTCGATGTCGTGGGACACCATGAGCACGGCGATCCCCCGGCCGGACAGGTCCTTCAGGATCTCCGCCAGAGTCAGCTTGAAGAAGGGATCCAGTCCCTTGGTGGGCTCGTCCAGAAGGAGGATCTCCGGTTCCAGCAGCAGCACCTTACCCAGGGCCAGCCTCTGCTGCTCGCCGCCGGACAGATCATAAGGGTGGGACTGGCGCAGATGCCGGATCTCCATTCGTTCGATCATCGCCGATACCGCGGCCGCCATTTCCTCATCGGTTTTGCCCGTCCCGTGGAGGACCTCCAAAAGTTCGTCCTCCACGGTGATCTCCGAGAACAGGGCCTGGGGATTCTGGGGGAGCATGGCGATGCGGCCGCCGGCGCTCACCTTCCCCCGCCGGGGAGCGATCAGACCCATCACCGCCTTCAGTGCCGTAGTCTTGCCCACGCCGTTGCCGCCGAGGAGGGCGTACAGCTGCCCGGGGAAGACCTCCAGATTCAGATCACGCAGCACATCGGCGCCGTTTTTTTCGTAGCGGAACCAGACGTTCTTCATGCGGATCGCCGGCCCGGTCCGGTCTTTTCCCGAACGCCCGGAGCGGCTCTCTCTCTTATCGGGAAGTCCCCCCTGCCCGGTCATTCTCCCGGCCTCACTCCCGAAGGGTCCTTCGCTGCCGGAGAAAACGGATCCGACGGAGGGATCTCCACCGGCATTTCTCCCGCAGACCTTTTCCCAGAGCTCCGCGGCGGGCCCTTTATCCAGGCCGGCTTCATTCGCCTTTTCCCGGAGCCAGAGCCGGCCTTCCCGCACGGTGAGGGGGCCTTCGCCGGTTGCAGCCGCCGCGTTCCCATCTGCCGCGGCGTGGTAGATCTTCGTCACCGCCGGCAGGCCGTGGAACATGGGGTGCTCCATCCGGGCCAGCTGGCCGCCGATCCGCCGGGGGCCGCCCCAGGCCAGCACCTTCCCCCGGTCCATCACCATCACCCGGTCCGCCATGGAGAAAGCCTCCTCCAGCCGGTGCTCGGAGAGGATGACCGTGATGCCCAGTTCCTGGTTGATCCGCCGGATGGTCTGCAGGAACTCGGAGGCGGCGATGGGATCCAGCTGGGACGTGGGCTCGTCCAGCACCAGCAGTTTTGGCTGCATCACCATGATGGAGGCCAGGTTGAGGAGTTGCTTTTGCCCCCCGGAAAGACTGGCCACATCCCTGCGGAACCAGCCCTGGATGTCGAAATAGCTGGCCATCTCCGCCACCCTCCTGCGGATGGCCGCCCCTTCCATACCCAGGCTCTCCAGCCCGAAGGCCAGCTCGTGCCACACCTTATCGGTAACGATCTGGTTGTCCGGATTCTGCTGCACGAAGCCGATCTCCGACGCGCCCCGCCGGTCGTCCAGCTGATCCGCCGGCCCGCCGTAATAGAGGACCTCCCCCTTCCGCTGTCCGTAGGGAATCAGGCTCTTTTTGATCTGGCGGAGCAGGGTGGTCTTGCCGCAGCCGGACTTGCCGCAGACCAGGAGGAACTCCGACTCCTCCACGGAGAAGGAGATCCCCTCCAGCACCGGCGAAGGGCTCATGGGATAGGTGAAGGTCAGGTTGTCAAATCGGATCGCTTCCATTTTATTTCTCCGAGCAGGTCCAGAAAAACCGGCGTAGCCAGAAGGCATACAAAGGCAACGAGTGTTAAGGCGGCGCCCCCGTCCAGAGGATGGGGAACATAGCGGGGGTAAAAGAAGGCGCCGGTTTTACCCAGGGCGCACCCGGCGATGCAGGCAGCCCCCAGGGCGCAAAGCCAGGTCTCCATCAGAGCGTCCCGGCCCGTGAACCGGTAGAGATGGAAACTGGTCCTCCCCTTCAGGCCGTAGCCCCTGGCCTCCATGGAATCCGCGTTTTCGATGGAGGACTCCAGGGACCAGGAGATCAGCACGGACACGTTCTTTCCGCCCTGGCGCAGCCGCTGGAGGAAGGGGGCCTTCCGAGGGGTCTTTCGGGACGGCGCGTCTTCCGCCGCATCACCGGTTCTCTGTGCAGAGACAACCCCGGATCCGTCCGCCTCTTCACCGATCCCACGCGCAGCGCCGGCCCCTTCCCCGGGCCCCGCCGGCCCGCCCCGGCCCATGCACATCTGCCCCATGCGGATCTCCCCGTAACGGTCCTTCAGCAGGGGGATGTAGCGGAAGATCATGGACAGGGTCAGCCCCAGCACCGGCGCCGCCCGGCCGAAGATGTAGATCAGCTTCTCCGCCGTCATGATGGCGTTGAAGCTGGTGAACCAGACGAGCACGGCGCTGAGCATGACCGCCGCGGACAGGCCGTAGATCAGCGCCTCCGCGGTGATCCGGTTGCCGTGGAGATAACAGAGGACCGTCTCACCCTGGTGGGTGAAGAACACGTTGATCAGCGCCATGAGGACGATGATCCAGAGAATGAACACCAGATTCATGCGCACGGCGGAAGTTCCCCTCAGCATCACCGAATAGACCCAGGCCAGCAGGAAGGTGGCCACCAGGAACCAGGGCGACAGGGAAAAGACCGTGATGCCGATGGCAAGGATATAGTAGGTCAGATTGACCGCCGGGTGGTACTCCCCGAAGGCCGAGCGCTCACCGAGCCCTTCCCGGAACATCAGTCCGCCTCCTTCCCGGCGCTGTCCGCGCTGCCGTCACTCTCTGCGCCGCTGCCCGCACTGTCTGCGCCGCCGTCCCCGGCGTCACCGCCGTCCGGCGCGCCGGTCTGCTCCGTATAGTCGGTGACGTAGACCCAGCGGACCGTCTGCCCCTTCTTCAGCCTGTACTTCGAGCAGCCATAGTTCGGCTGCTCGCCGTCCACCTCATAGATCCAGCCGCTCCGCTTGCCGGCGTCCTTTTCGTACAGGTGGCCGATCCCCTCCACGTAGCGGGACTGATACACGGGATCCTCGCTGGACTCCATATGGATCTTCTTCTCCCGGCACGTCCGGTACAGCACATCGTAGACCGTCTCCCCTTCTGCAAAGGCAACCCTCTCCGGGGCCAGGATCTCTCCGTCCTCCGGGATGTACTCCCGCACCCCTTCATCGGTCAGCCGGTCCATGTGCTCCGACAGATCCCGGCAGGTGACCTCCATGGTGACGTAAGATCCGTCCGCAGACAGCGCTGCATCCCCGCCCCCGCCGGCGCCCTGGGGATCCGCCCCGCCCTGCCGCAGCAGGCCGAAGGCCGCCAGGGCGGCAAAGACCGCCAGGACCGCGATGATCCCCCAAGCCCTCCGCCGTTTTTTTCTGGCTTTGTTCAGCAGTTCCTGTTCCATCTCCCCGGATCCCTATTTTTTGATCTTCACCTTTTTCGAAACGGCCTCGCCGTAATAGACTGCCCCGCCGGTCTTCTTATATGGCATGGCCTGCACATAGTACACTTTCTTTTTCTGCAGCTTTTTCACCGTGATCTTCGGCTTCTTTCCGTTCTTCTTCTTCGCGCCGGCCATATTGTTCTGCAGGGAATACCGGACCTGGTAGCCGCTGACCTTCTTCACCTTTTTCATCTTGGCGGTGAAGGACTTTTTGCCCGCCTTCACTTTCAGAGTCGTCTTCTGGATCAGGCAGTATTCCGACGGGCTCCAGCCGCTCTGGCCGGAGGCGTTCACCGCCGCCGTCCGCACCTCGTAGCATCCGCCGGAGGCCAGGCCGGACAGGGTATGGGATGTCCCGGATACCTGTGCCGTGTTCCATCTGTCGCCTGCCTTGCGCCAGCCGACCACATAGCCGCCGGCACCCGCGACAGGATTCCAGCTGACGATGATTGCTTTGCTCTTCGCGCTCACCTTCGCCGAGAAGCCATTCACGGCGCCGGGCGCCGGCACGGGCGCAGGCGCAGGCTTCGGCGCCGCGCAGACGGTCACCGAAAGGTATACCCGCAGAGTGCTGCCGCCGTCGCTGACGCCCTCGGGCAGAGTGACCGTACCGCCGACCAGGAATTTCTGCTCCCGGCTGTCCGCTGGATCATAGGCGTAGGTCTCCTCGCCGTCCCACGTCACATCGGCGCTGATCCGGGGATGATCGGGATCCGACAGGTCGACGCCGCTCACATCCGAGCCTTTGGTCAGGGTCACCCGGACGGTCTTCACCGCCGCCAGCTTCCCGGCCAGCGCTTCATAAGATGTCCCTGGGGGCAGGGCCGCGAAGGCCGCCGCATCCTTTTCCGCCACGGCGATGCTGCCCGGTTCCAGGGATACGGTGTTGGGTTCCGTCTTCGGGCCCTCCCTCAAGTCCACCGTGTAGCGGAACTCCGCAGGGTCGCTTTTGGAGAAGCCCTTGCCGCAGGCAATGGCGCGGATGGTCACGGAGACGGACTCCCCGTTCCTTCCGATGGCGATGGGCCCGTCGTAGACCGTCCCGGTCGTCGTGGTGGGCGCCGGCGGCTCGTCTTCGCCCTCGGCAATATTGTAGCGGATCTGGGCGCCGGGCTGATCCGACTGGAGCGCCAGCTGCAGGGGCTGCGCATAGGTACCGCTGCGCAGGGAGGCCGTCGGCGGCTCCAGCTGCAGGCTTTCCACCTCGACATGGATCCGTCCCCGCCGGTTCTCCCGGGTAAGCTCGACCCAGATCTCCGCTTCACCGGCGCTGACGGCGGTGATCTTCCCGCCGCCGCTGACCGTCGCCACGGCCGGATCCGTCGATTCGAAGGCGCACTCCCCGGTCACATCTTCTCCGCGGAAGCTTGCCGAGATCTGTACGCTCTGCTGCCTGCCGGCGGTGGCCAGCACCGCCGAAGGCGGCGTCAGGGTCAGGGGCTCCTCACCGACATCCAGATGATCCTTGCCCCGGACCAGGGTCACATGGTACACCTTCTTGCTCTGCCCGCTGGCGGAGGTCACCTCCACATCCACTTCCGCGGAGTTGGCCCCCTTGACCCAGTAGACCGGATATCTGCTCTTGTCGTTTCCCGGCCTGAGGGTGCCGTCCTCGTTCATGAATTTGCCGGGCGAACTGTTGCCCACGTTGCTCACGGGGATGACCCGAAGGGAAGCCTTGCTGTCTGCCGTCTGCAGCCAGATGTTGAGGTAGGTATTCTTTCCTCCGTAAGTCCTGCCCGTGTAGTCGGCGATGGCGGCGTCAAAGTCCGGGTCGTACCCCACGCCGATCCCGCTGGCCTTTCGGTCTTCCGTGTCAACGATCTGGGGCTTCGTGTTGTTATCGTTTATGGCGATCCCGGCCAGGTTCGCGTTGTCCGAAGCGGAGCTGATGTTCAGCGTGTAGGTCCTGGTCCAGCTCCGGTCTCCCGCGGTCTTCGTCACCTCCACGGGGACGGCCCGGGACTGGGTTCCGACCGCAGCGGCCACCGGCTGTCCGGTAAAGTCCTTCCCGTCCACCCTGACCGTCATCCCGCTTCCCTCAGGAATCTGCGGGGTGATCTTCACCTCCTCCGCTCCGCCGGGCGCGTTCAGGGTATAGTTCAGAGTCCCGGAGGTGAAGGCGTTCTCCCAGACCACCCCGCCCTGGGCGCAGGTGACGTCGATGCCGCTGAGCCAGGCTTTGTTCATGCTGACCGCCATCATGTACCCGCTGTCGTTTTTAAAGTAGAAGGTCCCCTCCCGGTCACAGCACAGGGGGCTGATGCAGTACTGCTGCATCTCCTTTTCCGGCCGGTACAGCAGGTGGGCCTTCTCATGATGCTCCGCCGTCGCCTCCGCCGAGTCCTCCAGGCAGTAGATCCCGCCGGGGAAGGCATTGAAGGTGAAGTAGAGGCGGACCTTGCCGTCGGTGTCCTCGGTGGCCGTGGAGAGCAGGGGCGCCGCCTGGGGATAGCCGGAGATGGGCACCCTGTAGATCAGGGAGCCGGCCGACAGAGACGGATCGTCCCGGATCACGGCGAACATGTGCCCACCGTCGGCGCTGAACTGTCCTCCCGATCCTGCCGCGCCGGCATAGATCCTGCCCTTGTGGATCACCGGGGTGGAGGTCATCATCACGTCCACGCCCCGGTCATCCTTCAGCTGGATCGAAGAGACCTGGCTGAACTTGCCGTCCGCGCCGAGGGCCGCTTTGTAGAGGCATCCTCCCTTGGACACGAAATAGACGAAGCCCTTATGGTAAGCCACCGTGCTCCGGACGTCCCCCTTGATCCCGGTGATCCGGTCGATGACCGCCCCCGTTCTCCGGTCGAAGCAGTAGGCCACCGCCGTCGCCGGATAGGCCTCATCGGACGCCTCCGCGAAGGTGTTGTTCGCTCCGTCGTCGGAACCGACGACCACATGGTCGTCGTTGACGTAGGCCCCCGCCCAGTAGAATCCGTGGGGCAGATCCCCGTGCTCCGACGGCCGGAAGGTCCAGACCTCTTCCCCGGTATCCCCGTCCAGGCAGAAGAACACGCCGTCATCGGTCTCCGTCTCCCAGATCCCCGTGTAGACCAGGCCGCCTTTGCAGGCGATGGGCGACAGGGTCTGGTTGTATTTGTACTCCCGGGAGATCCATTTCGAGGAAAGGTCCTCCCCGTCCAGGCACTGCACACGCCCGTTCATGATGGGCACATAAAACTGATCCTTCTCCCGGTCATAGGTGATGGGATTCATGGCGTATCCTACGTTGAGCTTCAGCTCCGCGCTGGTTGCTTTTATGTCCCCGGTGCGCTTGTCGATCCGGTAAACGTGTTTGTTGGACGCGGTGATCAGATCCCCGTCGATGATCAGCGGCGGCGTGAAGGACACGGTGTAGCCGTCGACCATTTTCTTCCCCCAGAGGAGGGAGGTCTCCTCATAGGACTGGGGCGTCGGGATGCCGCCGACAACGCCGTTGTTCTCCGCGCTGTTCTGGTAGCTTCCCCACTCGATGTCCCGGTCCGCGGCGCTTGCCGCGCCTCCCCCAAAGGCGATCCAGGCCATGGTCAGCATCACCGCCAGCCCGATGACCGGCAGGCACCGCCTGATAGATTTCCGTCCTGTGTTTCTCTGTCTCATGCCGTCACCTCGTGTTATCCTGTCCTGCTGTCCGGCCAGCCCCATGTCCGGGGCCTGCCCTGTCAATACACATCCTCCGCCAGCTGGAAGATGAGATACAGGGCGTCGCCGTCCTCCATCTTGTACGACCCCAGACCAATCTCCGGGAATTCGCCGTTCACGTTGTAGATCCAGCCGGAGGAGTCATAGAAGTCATGTTCCTTCAGCTGGTTTCTGTCCTGCTTCTCCGGATCCTTTTCCGTCTTGCGCATCTCCTCCATGAGGGCCCGGACATCGTCGTCGACCCAGGCGTCCTGGGAGATCCCGGCCCGGCTGATGCCGGCCAGATAACTGCCGCTGAAGGTCGGTTTGATGCCCGCCTCGCGGAAGGCCGTCTCCAGCACATCCTTCGCCGTATCTCCCCGGTGCAGGGGCACCTCCGTGGCGTAGATCACTTCCAGATGCAGGATCGGCGCTTCGATGCTGACGGAGACGCCGCCGGTCCTCTCCGCCTCTTCGGTGGTGTTTCCCGTGAACCGGACGGTCTTTACCGACGTGTTCCCCTCCCGGTCGGCGGCGCTCACCCGGATCTCGTTGCTGCCCTCCGCCATGGCTTCGCGAAAAGCCGTCTGGCTGCCGCTGGTCCCCGTGCTGTACAGCCGGGTCCCGTTGAGGGTCACGGTGAAGGAGCCGTCATCCTCGGAAAACACGGGCACGTTCCGCCCTTTGTAATCCGTTACCGAGACGGTGAAGTCCACCATCCGGCCGCTGATCCGCTCCCCGCTGGCGACGCTGACCCGGATGACCGGCTTCTTCGCCCGGTCTTCCTCGGACTCTCCCCCGCCTCCGCCGGGATCGCTCTTTGTCGGATCCGTTTCCTGCTTCGCCGGCGCAGTCGGAGCCGGACCGTTGGACGATCCGCCTCCGTTCTTTTTACCGGCTGTCGGTTTTCCCTTCGTTTTCTTCGTCGAGCTGCGGGAGGCCTGCCGGTTCCGGATGGTCTTCGCCGAAGAAGATCTGGCCGAGGCCTTCGGCTTCTGGGCGGTCTGCTGCTCTTTCTCCGGCTTCTTCGCCTGCTCCTCCCGCTTCTGTTTTTCTTCCTTCTGATGGATCTTTTCCCGCTGCTGATCCACCGTGTATCCGGTCCCGGTCACGTAGACCTGGGACCGCTGGGCGTCCGTTCCCGCCACCCGGTTGGGGGGCTCATACTCCTCCTGCCCGTAGAGGAACACCGTCGTTCCGATCACGAGGAGAAAGACCATCGCCAGCGACGCGGTCAGAAACCATCTGCCTTTGCTCATCCGGTCCTCCTCCTTTCCTTCCGGTTACGGGATGTAGAAGCGCTCCCCGCTTCCCATCATCAGCGCGTCCAGGGCGCACTGGGACTGTTCCGTCGCCATGCCGTCCGCCTCCTCTTCATCCTGGTGGCGGAATCCGTCGCCGGCGCGGTAGACCATCAGTCCGTCCGCCAGGGTCCTGCCATCGCGGACGAAATCCTCCGCTGCCGCAGGATCCTCTCCCAGGCAGTTCAGCGCCAGGATCACCTGGGCTGTGGACTCAGCGTTGCCGTAGCTGCCGTCTGCGCCCTGCTGACCGGTCAGCCATCCCCGGGCGGCGATGATCAGATCCTCATCCTCCTCTTTTCCGGACAGGGCCAGGGCCTGGACGGCCATAGCCGTAATGTCCACGTCCTGCCGGGTCCCGTCATAGGTGATGCCGCCGTCCCTTCCCTGCATGGCGCGGATGTCCGCCCGGTATACACCGGCAGCCTCAAGGTCCCGCGCGCAGGCCGCGGCGGCGGTCAGGGCCCAGATCTCCGCGTTGATGCCCTGCTCCCTCACCGCGTCCTTATCCTCCAGCTGGGCAAGCAGGTCATATCCTTCCACAGAGGAAGGATCCATTCCCGTCATCTTCAGAGCGATGGCCGCCCTGGCGTTGTCCGTGGGGCGTTCCGCATCCAGGACGCCTTTGCCTCGTTTGACCTGCAGCCGCAGATTCTCCTGGTAGGCGGCATAAAGGGCCTGGGCCTCCGGGGTCTTCGCCAGGGAGGAGCGGGCAACGGCGATGATGCTCCACTCCCTTCCCGGGCCCGGGTCTCCCCCTTCGGTCAGATCCCGGATCAGCCGGGCCGCGGTCTCTTTCTCCGCCTGGGCCAGCTGTTCCTGGGTGACGGGCTGATCCGATGAGGACGCCTCCTGCCCGCCCGGCTCACTTCCGCCGCAGCCAGCGCCAAACAGCAGACAGACGATCAGCAGCAGTCCGATGATTCCGTTTTTCCTGAGCTTTTTTCTCACGTTCTCCCCACTCCATTTCCACGCGCATCCGCGTCCGATCATTTTCGTCGATCTCCTCCCGGCTGAAGGACGCCCGGTCGCCGATCTCTTCGGCCTCCCCGGTGCAGGGAATGCCCTCCCGCAGAAGGTGCCCGTACATGGCGCAGACACCCTTCCGCGGATCCGGATCGGCAAAGGACCGCAGCCTGGCCCGCTTTTCCCGGTGATCCCCGATCAGCCGGTATGCGATCCAGAGCAAAAGCAACGCCAGCAGCAGTCCCGCCGCCGTCAGCAGGATGCGGAGGAGAAGCCTGCCGTAGGATGATTCGCCCTGTTCTTCGGACAGTTCCTCCTCCGGCGGATCCTCCCGGTCCTGTTTCGCCGCGGCATACTGCACGGCCTGCAGTCCCTTCTCCATGTCCGCCTCCGGCATGATGTCCCGGTAGACGCCGGTCATCTCCACCGGGATCCAGCCCAGCCCGTCGATATAGATCTCTGTCCAGGCGTGAGCGTGGCTGGCGCCGATGGCCACGGGCCGGGTTGCCTTTGCACCCTCCGTATCCTCCGGCGTGACCAGATAGCCCTCCACGTACCGGGCGGGGATCCCGTAGTAGCGAAAGAGCAGGGCGGCCAGGGAGGCGTAGTGGGCATCGCAGCCCCTGCCCGTGACCATGAAGTGCTCGACCGCATCCTCACCCGCTTCCGGCGCCGTAAAGTTCTCCGTGTAAAGATAATTGTCCTCCAGATATGTCCGGATGGACGCGATGGTTTCCTTGTAGTCCGCGTGGCTATCGCTCAGGTCCCCGGGGCTGCCCACCGCCGCCTGAAGCAGGCCGGCCATGGCGCCGGGGATCCCCGTAAAGCTGGCATAGCACCAGACGTTGTAGTGGCTCTCGCTGGCGAAGTACTCCTGCAGAGCCCGGCTGTCCCCCGCGCTGTAGAGCCGTCCGGCCCAGTCCGTCCAGGAGGCGGACAGGCCGGGGATCACCTGATAGCTGCAGGTCCGGGTGCCGGTAAACCGGTCCGTGCGCAGGAATCCGCCGGCGCAGTTTTTCGTTCCCTCGGGAACGGCCGCGTCCGTGCCCGTGATCTCATAGGGCGTATAGATCTGGGCCCGGTTCGCCGACTTCACCGCGATCTGCACCGACTGCGCCTCTCCCGCCTCCCCGGCCGCCGCCGCAGCCTCGGACAGCTGGGAGAGCCCGTCGAAGCCCTGGCGGTTGAGCCAGTAGAGGGCGTCCCGCTGATCGTACAGCGTGGAATCGCTCAGGGACGACCAGCCTTTTCCCGTGTAGATCTCGCCGATGAAGCCCCGCAGGTACATGGGCTCCGGCCGGCTCATGGTCACCTCCATGGCCGTCTTCGTCCGGTCCCCTTCCCCCATGGCGCTGGCCGGATCCGCCATGCTTCCCCTGGCTCCGGCCAGTTTCCCGCCGTCCAGCTCCGCCAGCCTGCCACTGCCCAGAGGGTTTTCCCCGTACCGTTTGGCGGCCAGCTCATCCAGCGCCGCGCCGGTCTTTTCCTGCAGGCCGGTCCGGGCGAACCCGCCGCCCTGATCCATGACCGCCGCCGCGCCGATACAGAGGGCCAGCGCCAGCAGCGGAACCGCCAGAAGCCAGGGGGAAGCCGTCCTGCCGACGGACATGAGGGCGAAGGCGCAGACCAGAGCAAAGGCAAACCCCGCGCCGGCCCAGATCCCCGGCGCCGCGTGGGTGAAGAGCATCAGCGCCGCGGCCGGCGCCGCCGGGATCAGCAGGAGCCAGCGGCATCCGCTGCGCAGGATCATCCAGGACAGCAGGCACAGCAGGACCAGCAGAATGGTCAGGAAAAACCCCTGGGCTGCCGGATCCCCTCCCGCCGTCACGCCGCCGGCGTATTTTTTCAGCAGGATGTAGTCCGAGCGCCCCAGATGGTCGGCCGCCGCGTTGCACACGCTGAGCAGGCCCTGCAGGGGACTGCCGGAAAAAGCCTGTGCCGGCGACCAGCGAAGGCCGAAGGCCGAGCAGAACAGGATGAACCATCCCGTCCCGAGGACCGCGCCGCCCAGGACCGGCAGCCAGTCCCTCTTCCCTTTCTTATTCGGTTGTCCGGAAGACCTTAACTGCACCCCGGCTCTCCAATCGTTCTGTATCCCGTCCCTCCTGGCCGGTGACCAGGAAGTGGTTGGAAAACCGGCCGGCATCCCAGCTCTCCAGATAGCGGTAGACCGTCGAGACCTGGCTGGGAGAGAATCCGCAGCCCAGAGCCTCCGGCACCGTCGCCCACATTTCTTCCGTACTGCGGACCCGCCGCAGAAGGAAGGCCTGATCTTCTCCGTCGAACCAGCCCAGGCTGTGGGGTATCTCCCGCTCCAGCAGCGCCGCGGAGAGGGAATAGAATTCCTCCATCAGGCGGCTCTTTTGGGCAGGGGTGAGATCCGTGTCCGGCTCCAGCAGGTTGTCCAGAATGATCAGTATGTTGTTTTCCACGGGAAAGGAGGGGATCTTCACCGTCACGTTTCCCAGCTTTGCCGACAGCTTCCAGTGGATCTGCTTCAGGCTGTCTCCCTCCTGATACTCCCGCACGCCGAACACTTCTCCGGGATCGCTGCCCTTTTCGTACTGGGAATACTGATAGCTTTCCATGTTGTAGGAATCCAGCCAGCTATCCGGAATGCCGGCCATGCTGATCTGCGGCGCGATGTATCCCGTCGTCCGGCCCGCGCTGTTCCGCTTCGCGGAAAACAGTTCCAGGGGATCGCGGATGGATAGCTCCCGGATCCGGGTATCGATCCGTCCGCAGTACTCGTCGGTCAGGTCGAATACCTGCTCCGCCGATCCACCCGGCCCTGCGGACAGGCGCAGGGGCAGCTGCCTGCTCTCTCCGGTGAGGCGGTTCAGTGCGCTCACCCGCCCGCAGCAGAGAAAGACCGGGAGCCTGCCCCGGTTTTCGATCCGGACGCGGATCCCCATGGTCCCGCCCTTCTCGATCATGTCCCCTCCGGACAGGCTGATCCGCAGATCCGTTCCTCCCGCCAGAACGAAAACAAACGCCGCCGCCGCGTACGCCAGAGTGAACAGCAGGGCGGCGGTCACCGCCGGATATCCCCGCCAGAAAAACAGCGCCAGCAGCACAAAAGTCCACCCGGCGAAGACCACCCGGTTTGCTGTCTGCCGCCGCTTCAGCCGGCCGGCGATCCGGCGGATCCTCTCCCTCATTGGTTCAGCTGAGGCAGAGGCACGTCCTGCAGGAGCTCGGCGATGATGCTCTCCTTATCCTTTCCCTGCACCCCTGCCCGGGTGTGCAGCATGAGCCGGTGCCTGGCCACGTCGGGAAAGACGGCCCAGATATCCTGGGGGATCACAAACTCCCTGCCCTGCACATAGGCCCAGGCCTGGGCCATGGCCGTCAGGGACAGGGCTCCCCGGGGGCTTAAGCCCAGTCGGATCAGCTCGTGCTCCCGGCTTCTGCGGCAGAGGGCGGTGATGTAGCCGTAGATCATGTCATGGATGAACACCTCCCGGGCCTCCCTGCCCATGGCCATCACATCCTCCGCCCCGGCCACCCGCACGATGCTCTGGAGGGGATCCGTCTGCTTCCGGTCCTTCAGGATATTGATCTCCGCTTCCTCGTCGGGATACCCGATGGACAGCTGGATCATGAAGCGATCCAGCTGCGCCTCGGGGAGCATCTGTGTTCCCGCCGTACCGATGGGATTCTGTGTGGCGATGACCACGAAGGGTTCAGGCACCTTCCACGTCCTCCCATCCACGGTGATGCTTCCCTCCTGCATGACTTCCAGGAGGGAAGACTGTGTTTTGCTTGATGTCCGGTTGATCTCATCCGCCAGCAGGATGTTGCACATGGCCGCGCCGGGGCGGTAGACGAACTTTTCGCTCTTCTTGCTGTAGACGGTGAAGCCGGTGATGTCCGAGGGGACCACGTCCGGCGTGAACTGGACGCGGTTGAACTGCAGGTCCATGGCCCGGCTGAAGGCGAGGGCCAGCGTCGTTTTGCCGACCCCCGGAATATCCTCCAGCAGAATGTGCCCGCCGGCGATGATCACCGTCAGGACCTTTCGTATGATCTCCTCTTTTCCCAGAATGGCTTTTCCCGCTTCCGCCTCGATGGCGCGGATGATCTCATGCATGATGACGGATGCTCCTTTGCTTTGAATCTACCGGGTTACTTTAGCTTTCTTGCCGGCGTTCTTCTTGGTGAAGATCTTCTTGTACTTCTTGACGTACTTCTTGTTCACCTTCTTGCTGCCGACCTTGACCTTGACGGTCGTGACCGCGGATCCCTTCAGGGAGCCCTTGACACTCTTCTTCTTCAGCTTCTTGGACTTGACCTCCAGGGTGGTCACACTGCCATACTTTTTGAAGGCGCCCTTGCTGATCTTTTTGACCTTCTTGCCGATGACGAATGTGGTCACGAACTGGGAAGAGCCGCCCGCCTTGGCGACCGCGTTGTCCACAGCCTTGGGCGTGACCTTCTTCACATTGATGGTGACGGTTTTGACCGACTTGACCTGGGCCAGAGGATCTACCACCGTGACGGTGCAGTGAGGCGCGGCGATTTTGCCGTCGCCGTATTCCCCTACAGCTTTTCCAGTCGCGGAGATCTCATAGGTGCCGGTGTCGTTCAGCGTCAGGCTGACCGCGCCATTGCTGTCCATCTTCGCTCCGCTGATGGGAGTGAGCTTGCCGCTGCTGTCCATCTTCACCGCGATGATTTCTTCTTTTTCCGCACTCTTCAGGGCCTCTGTCGTTCCATCCCAGTTGAGCCTCTTCAGATTCAGTTTGAACGTTTCTCCCATGTTGACGGTGATGTCATCCTCGCCAAAACAGGTCGCAACATCGTTCCAGCCGTCCCGGTACATGAAGTGGTCATACCGGTCGCCGTCTTTGAGGATAGTATCGTGAGTTGAGCCCGACATCGAAAGTTTGTTGTTGATAATGTAGACCTGATCGCTTGTCTCTACGCCGAAGCATTTGGTGATCCATCCGCCCGGCCCGATCGCGAGATAATCCTTTGCCGACGCTTTGGTGAAGGCGTTGCCGTACTTCTGCGCATGCAGGGTGTACAGTACGTCGGCAACGGTGATCTTGTCTCCGCATCCGGCTGCACGGTCACCCATATCCCCGTAGCTCTCGGCTGCCATGCTGGAGACGCGGATCCTCTGAGGAACAATGTCAAACTGATCTGCCGCCTCGTAGTTCCGGACCGCGGCCTTGACCGTTCCCGTGACCTCCTTCGGCTCAGTGACCGTAACCGTTGCATAGGGGGTCACGAAGTGGCTATCCCAATCATTTCCGTTGTACGCACTAATCACCAGGGTGTAGTTTCCCAGCTGAAGGTCAGTGAATACGGCATCTCCATCTTCATCTGCCGTTGCTGTATCTACGGTCTCGCCTTGTTCGTTTTTCATGGCCACCACTGCGTCATCCGGATCGAGGGGACCGCCGCCGCCCATCATCTTATCGAAGGCATACGCAGCGCTTACACTGACGCACAGAGACTCTCCCTGTAATGCCTCATAGGCAGCCTGATCTTTGTTTTCAAAGTAGAGCATGGATGTGAACAGTCCGCCGCAATCGAGATCGTCTTCGAAGGTCCTGAAGAATCGAAGGGAATCCCCTTCCTCAACGATGCTGTCATCGATCAGGCTTCCGGTGGTTTCGTCAGAGTACGTAGGGTTCACGCCGTTGACCGTGAATCCGGCAAGCGTGGTCGTCTCACCAAAGATCTTCGTCATGGTTCCTGCGCTGTTCACCGCGAGATAGTCCCCGGCGGTCTCGGGTGTAAAGGCGTCGCCATAGATCTGATGGCTGGCCTCCACCAGGACATCCAGTGTCGTCACCTCATTCGCCAGAGGATACTGGGCGGATTCGTCCGGATCTCTGACCGTGTCCGGTTTTGCAAAGCCGTAGGACTCCGCCGCATCCGCCCGCACCGTCAATTCGGGGAAGGCCTGCAGCAGCGTGTTCTCATCCTTCTGGGTCAGAACGCTGACTTTGATGCTCTTGACCTGATCACTCGCATAGGACACTCCCCCCAGGACCGGCATGAAGGCCAGCACCATAGCCAGGGAAAGCATCACTGCCGTGATACGTTTTCGTAGTTGCTTCATCGTACAATCCTCCTTCTTCTCAGTTGCAATTGCTTTGACGGATCGCGGTAGGGACGGCTGCGGGGTCGAAGGGCAGCTCCTCCGCGCCGGCGTTCCTATTTTGTTACGTTAACTTTCTTGCCGGCGTTCTTTTTGGTGAAGATCTTCTTGTACTTCTTCACGTACTTCTTGTTCACCTTCTTGCTGCCGACACTGACCTTGACGGTCGTGACCGCGGATCCCTTCAGGGAACCCTTGACGCTCTTTTTCTTGAGTTTCTTGCTTTGGACTTCCAGTACAGTCACGTTGCCGTACTTGCTGAAGGCGCCCTTGCTGATCTTTTTGACCTTTTTGCCGATAATGAAGGTGGTTACCGTCTGCGCGGAACCTCCGGCTGCTTTTACTGCATTATCCACCATGCCGGCGCTGATGGTTTTTCCATCCAGCGTAACGGTTCTGACGGACTTCGCCGGCTCCTTCGCAGGTTTCGGATCCTCTCCTTCCGGTTTCACTGGGCCGGTCACCGTAACCTTTGCCACGTTCGGGCTGGAGACGACTTCTCCCGTGTCCGGTCCTATGCCACCGTCGATCCAGACATAATACTCGCCCGGTTTCTCAAAGACGATGTCTGCTTTGCCCTCCTGAAGGGTTATCCGGCTCACATCATCAACGTCCACCGCCGGTCCGTAGTGAAGGGCCAGATCGTCCGCGGCGCTGTAGGCCGTATCTTTCCCTTCGGAAACGTTGCCCATGCCACGCACCGCCTGAACGGTCAGCGGTTCTCCCGCGACCGCCTTGTAGGCGAACGTGATCTCACCGTCCACAGGATCGCTGCCGGCGCGGACAAAGTAATTGAAGCCCGCCGCCGAGTCCAAATAGAATCCCCAGTCGGTAAACATGGCCACATCGACGAAATCGCCTTCCTCAAGAATGATGCCGTCAGCGGTCGCGCCCCAGCCGGGCTTGAACAGCGGATACTGTCCGTTCACATAATACAGCAGGTTGCAGTCATGCCCCCAGAAGGTGTTCATAAAGAAGGAGTGGGGATCCCCGCTTGTCACCAGAGCATTCCCGTTTCCGGCACTTCCATAATAGTTTTCCAGTAAATACAGGTACAGTTTCAGCACAGTCGGCGCATTTGGGTCGGGCTCACCTGTGTTGTAGTCGGTATAGCTGTACTTCTCCAGGTTCCAGTCTTCCAGCTTCACGTCAGCCACATCCTGCAGGGGGACTTCCAGATGGGCTATGGTCACCCCGCTCCTCGCTCCATCGGAAACAACGAATTTACCGTCATTGCTCAGCGAGATGAACGCCGATCCCGGATACTCCTCCGCCATGACCTTCGCCGGCAGAAACAGCATACAGGCCAGGAGGATCAACGCCAGAAACAATATCCTGACATCAGCCCTCCGGGCTGACAGCATCTTTACTATCATCGCATTTCTCCTTTTTCATGCCCCTGGAGGGGCGGTCAAGGCTCTAGCGGGCCCTGACCTTTTTCACTTTTGTCCACTTGCCGTAATACACTTCGCCGTTGATCTTCGTGAAGGTACGGACTTTGTAGTAATACCTTTTGCCCTTCTTCAGCTTTTTGTTCGTATACTTTGTCTCCCCGTTGCTGTTCAGCGTGGCGATGACTTTGTACGATCCTTTTTTCTTTGCCGCGCGGGCGATCTGGTAGCCGCCAACGTTTCCGTTCTTCTTCCACCTCAGCTTCGCGCTGTGTTTCTTCGCCTTCTTCACCCTGAAGGCTTTGACCGTCTGGGCTTTTGCTTCGTTGATCTTCAGCTGATTGCCCGCTTCCGCAGCCATTGCTTTTGCCGCATCTGCAGCTTTCTGGGCCGCCTCGGCAGCCGCCTGGGCGCTCTGCAGCTTCTCCTCCAGTTCAGCGTTCTTATCCTGCTGGGCCTTCTTCAGATCTTCGATGGCCGCTTCCGCCTCGGCAAGCCTCTGTTCCGCTTCCTCTTTCGCCGCTACCGCCGCCGCCAGCGCATCATCGGCGCTGTCCTGGGCGTCTGCGATATCCTGCTTGGCCGCATCCAGATCCCGATTGGCCTTTTCCAGCGCGCTGGTCAGCTCATCCAGTTTCTCCTGTGTGGTCTTGCTCTCATTGACTGCCTTCATGGCTGCCGTCAGCGCCGCCGTCACGTCTGCATCGGTTCCGTCGGTGATGGCGTCCTGCAGGGCGTCTTTGGCTTCCTGGATGGCTTCCTTATCCGCTCCGGTATACTCCGACGGATCCATGCTGTCGCAGTAGGCCTGCGCCTCCGTCCGGTCGGCGTTTTTGCTCTTCGTTACGGTCAGGTAATAATCCCGGACCGTGTCTTCGGATTCGGAAGTCACCTGGATCTTCAGCTTGATTGGGGAGGCCGCCGCAGTAGAGGCGTCGAAATAGCAGGCGTACCGGTTGTGGCCGTTATTGACCGCCGTCACATAGATCTCTCCCGTGGTCTTATCGTCCAGCCGGTTCTCGGGAACGCCGGAGATCGCGAACACCTTGACCGCAGCGTTTTTGTCCGTCGCGTCGGGCCACACGTTCTCGAAGCTTCTGGATGCACCCGCACCGTAGACCGTGAATTCCTTCCCCTGGGAATCAAAGACCGGGGACATGGTTTTCGCGCTGCCGTAGGCGTTGGACTCATTGACCACCAATGCGCCCAGCGTCGCGTCCTGTGACCGTTCGCGGATATTCACCGTGTAGGTTTTTCTGTGTGTTCCCGATACGGCCGTGATCTCCAGCAGCCCGCTTCCATCGCGGACTTTCACGTTCCACGTTCCGTCCGTCACGGTCTTCCCGTTGATCTCCACACTGCTTCCTTCAGTAGGTTCGAATGCAAAGGCAACGCTCTGGGTGCCCGGGTCAACGGTGATCTCATAGTTTTCCTTTGAACTCTGGAACTCCTTGTCCCATTTCGGATCGCCGCCTTCTGCGGTCAGTGAATCCAGCGATGCGTTCACCGGCCCGACGGCCAGCATGTTGCATGAGTCGTTCTTGTAGAACAGCTGCCCGTTCTCATCGGAGATGATGCTGGAGATGCAGTACTGCTGATATCCTTCCGCGTCGTAGATCTCTTCCTTGATGACGTTGTCATCCTCCGTCGACTTCGCGTCGGGCTTCGCCTTGATCAGGGTAATGCCGCCCGGCTGGCTGTTGTATGTGGAGTAAATATAGACGTAGCCTTCCGTCTCCTCGTATGCGGTAGAGAGGAGCATGGAGCACTGGGGATAACCCTGCAGCGGGACACGCCAGTTTTCCTCCAGGGTGGTGACATCGGAGGCGATGACGGAATTATTTCCTGAGAAGTTCAGCCCGGAAGAGTTGCCCCAGTATACCGCGCCTTTATAGACCAGTGGTGTGCTGGTGCTCATCCCGCCGTAGACCTTGGAACGGAAATCCAGGATCTTTCCGGTTTCCTGATCAAAACCGAAGGAGAACAGTTCTCCCGCCTTGGTCGTTCCAAAGTATCTTTGGGACTGGGGATCGTAGGAGATCGATGAACGCTGATCTCCCGTCACGCCCGCGCTGTCGGCAACGATTCCGCTCTTCGCATCCAGCGCCAGGATTCTGGCCGGTCCGGGGCTTCCTTCGGGGCAGCCGTCATCGGTTCCCACGAGAATATAATCCCCCGCGGCGATCCCTCCGGCCCAATAGAACCCTCCATTGTTGGTGTAGGTCCAGGTGGGCGCCTTCTGCTCCAGGGGATCATCCGGATCTTCATCGGTCAGGGAGAAGCAGGCATAGTTTGCGTCTTTGCTCTCCTGGTTCCAGAAACCGGTGTACGCATATCCGTCATTGACGGCAATGGGGGACAGCGCCTGTCCCTTCAGCGCATCGGTATAGACCCAGAGGGATTCCAGCGTGCTGGCGTTGACCGCCTGCACGATCCCGTTGGACAGGGGGCAGAGGATGATCCCGTCCACACAGGTCATGGGGGTGTAGCTGTAACTGGGGGCAGCGACAAGATCGCCTTCCATTTCCACTTCGCCGGTGGTCAGGTTCAGCGCGTAGATCTTCTTGCCCGACATGGTGATGAGCCTGCCGTCAACGATGATCGGCTGGTTCACTGCAGCGCTCCATCCGGTACCCAGTTTTTTTGCCCAGTGGAATTCCGTTGCCTTTGCAGACTTGGGCGTAGGATCGCTGACGATGGCCATGTTGCTGTCGCTGTTGCGGAAGTTTTTCCACTGGGCGGGCGTGTCTTTGTCGATGTTCGGATTGTCCGCCGCTTCGGCCAGATCCACCTCCGTGACCGTATCCTCGCTCAGATTGATGGTCCCGCTGGCGGAAACATACCCCGCCTTCGTGACATAGTATGTGTGTTCAACGCCGGCCTTGATGGTAAAGGCCCCGTCGGCGCCCGGCAGGATCCGGTCTCCGTTGTTGTCCCTGAGCAGCACACCGGCATCTTCCGGCGTCGTATCGAATACGGCTTTGACCGCAGGCACCTTGTTCACTGTCAGTGTGTAGGTCAGGGGCTCAAACCCTGTTCCCTGTACGACGATCGGGATCTGTGTCGTGTCTCCGGTCAGTGCGGCATCGGCCTGGCCTCCCTGCGCGGCAGCGCCTGCGATGGTGACGGAATATCCTTCCCCGTAGGGCGTGGCCTTGATGTTCACCGTTTCCGTACTTGCCAGCACCGTGGCGGAGTACTCCAGTGTATTGGTATTGAAGGCCGGATCGATGACCACTTTTTGTCCGTTCTCAGTTACTGACAGCCCGGTCAGATGGCTGACCACCTTGTCCGTGAAGGTGTAAACCTGGGTTTCCTTATCCTTGGTCACCTCCACGGTGAAGGAGGTTCCGGAGGGGGTGTCCGCCTTGCGGAACCAGGTCATGTTCTGGTTTTTCCCGCTCTGGACAGTCTTCTCCTGGGGCTGCTCATTGTTCAGGTTCGTCCACTTTACCGTGATGGTCCCGCCTGCCCCGGCCTCCGACAGAGTCGGCGTGACGGCCACCGTGTTAATGCTGTCCAGCACCTCAAAGGTATATTCTCCCGGCTCTCCCGAGAACGCCGGATCGATGGCATATCCCGGCGCCGCGCCTATCCGGATCTCCGACAGGAAGCCTTCCGTCCCTGCAGAGGGATCACCATCTTCCGCAAATGATTGGACGGGTAAAAAGGCCGCCGTCATGAGCAGGGCAAGCACTGCCGCCAGCGCCCACCGGATCCCCGGCTTTTGCAATAACGTTTTGTTTGTCATAAGACACCTCCTTCTTCTCACCTGAGGTGAGTGGAGAGCAGGCACAAAAAAACTGCAGTCACCTTCGACTGCAGCCCGTTTTCGCTACATCATTTTTTATGCTCGCTCTCTCGCCTCTGTGTTCACCGCACAGATCAAGAACCATATTCCATGCAGGTCTCCTGGCTCATAGATCTTCACCTTCGTTCTCCTTCCCAGCCGGGCCCATCCCTCAACGCGGATGATGCTCAGCCAGTGGATTGCCTTTGCAGTGAACGAAGACTCCCTAAACACAGTGGCGGGACCGCTCAGGCTTCTCTCCTGATTCCCTCTTGGCCCCCAAATCAATGGGGGAACATGGAATGTTTCTATACTGTCGACCCCATTCTAGCCTTTTCACTTTGCAGTGTCAATTCCACAAAAAATGGTGGTTTTGGAGTATTTTTCATGAATTTGAAGGAATTACCAGAAGCGAGTCCTGCCGCGGCACTTCTTTCGGCTGCCGCAAGCCTGCCCTACGCGCCGAGGGCCGTTAACGGAATAATGTACACGTCCTCCTCCTTATCGTATCTGGCCGCTTCTCCTGCTCCGACGATCACCGCCATGAACGCCGGTGACGGATTCCTGGCGGCCGAATTTGCGGCCACCTTTTTCCTGAGCCTGTTCAGCGCCTTCGCGCCCTCCCGCCATCTGTTTTCTCCCAGCTTGATTTCCAGTCCTGCCCACTGTCCTGTCCTCAATTCTATGACGGCGTCGATCTCCAGGCCGTCGGAATCCCTGTAATAGTGAAGAGCATCGCCTGACGCGCCAGGCAGGGCTTCCGTGTAAACCGCCAGGTCGTGCATGGCCAATGATTCAAAAAGCATTCCGAACAGCTGACCTTCCTCAATCAGCCTTTCCGGCGTGATCTGCAGAAGGGCCGCTGTCAGCGAGGGATCGGAAAAGTAGTATTTGGGCTTGGTTCTCAAACGGCTCTTTGAACGGATGGGCGCATCCCACCCGCGGACGGATTCAATGACATACAGCTCCTCCAGCGCAGCGATGTGGTCAGAAACCTTTGCCGCCGTCTGGGTAGAATCTGAGGCCGGCAACTGCGCATCCGCGGCAATCGTCTTCAATGTCAGCGCATGACCGGTGTTTCTGGCAAGCGCCTGGGCTACCCTTCTCGATTCATTTCCCTTCAGTTTTTTTCGGGGAATGTTGACCTCGAACAAGGCATCGAAATAAGCTTCCAGCAACGCGCCGGTCTCCGTTCGCTTCTCTTTGATCACGGCAGGCCATCCGCCCCTGCAGATCATATGGGCCAGTGGAATCAGTTTCTGCTGAACGGAGGCGGGGTTGAATTCTCCCTGAAAACAGAGGAGAATTGTCAATCATTTTAGAGGGAAAAACAGATATATTTTAGAGGATATGTGTCCTGTATTTTAGAGGATGCTGCATGGGGCAAACCCGCCCGGCTTCTTTTGCGCGTTTTTCTGTGCGTTTTCCAACAGTTTTTTTACCGGATTCTGTACCTTTTCCATCAGCCGCACCGTTCCAGCAGCCAGTGAATGGAGTCGTGGCAGTCGCGGCTTTCGATGGTGAGCGTGGTCTCCGGGGGACAGCAGGCGTCCACGGCGCAGAGGATCTCTTCCATGTCCAGAGTCCCTTCGGTCAGGGCCTGGTGGAGGTCATGGTTCCCGTCATTGTTGTGCAGATGGAGATGGCGGATCTTTGGGCCCAGAGCCTCGATCCACCGGGGCACACTCATTTCCGAGATGGCGTTGACGTGGCCCACGTCCAGGCAGATGTTCATGCGGGGATCGTTCACACCCTCCACGATGTCCAAAAGCAACGCCGGCTTTTCGTCCATGACGTTTTCCAGATAGATCTGGAAATCCTCCGGCTTGTCCTCCAGGAATTCCTGCCAGAATCCGATGGACTCCTTCACCTGCCACCGGGGGTCGAAGACCAGGGGGATGTAGCCGGTGTGGACGACCATGCGGGAGAGGCCCAGGGCCAGCGTCCCCGCCGCAGCCTGATCGAAGCGGGCGCGGGTCAGGTCCCGGAAGCGGTGGTCGAAGGCTGCCGGAGCCAGGTCGGTGAAGGGGCCGTGAACGATTGCCTTTGCGGGATCGATCAGCGTGGCAGCCGCATCGGGCCCGCCCTCCGCCTGCGGGAGGCAAACACCGCAGCGTTCAGCCTGCCGGCGCATCCTGGCCAAAGTATCGCCGATCACCTCATCGTCCAGCCACTTGGAAATGCAGAACTGGTTGAATTCGATCCCGATGCCGTAGAAGGCGATCTCCTTCGTCGCGTTATGAGAAAAGGTGGATAGGAAGATGTCTCTGTTCATTGTGGTCTCCTTGTTTAAATTACATGGCCAGCATTGCATTTGCACGGTCCCGGACCATCTCCTCCAGCCGCTGCGTCCGCCAGCGGGGCAGGTTGGTCACGTCGCTTTCCTCGAAGGTGAAGCCGGCCAGGCGGCGGAGCTGTCCCTTCTGGACAGGGCCGATGATCCGGCGGGCAAGGTCCATGAACTGGCTCCCCTCTCCGTATGGATTCGTCCTTCCTGCCAGATACTCCCTGTACTCCGTGTCGTCAATAAACTCTTTTTTCATTCCATAACATAGCAGGGAAAGCCCATTGTCAAAGATGGGTGCCGGTGAAATGATCTCGCCGGTGTGATTGTCCCGGAGCAGACCGAAATTGCCGAAATGCCGGTCCTCATTTACAATGAGTGCGTCAAAGATCAGCATGCTGACCAGTTCCTGATAGAAGTCGTCGCCCAGTTTCTTATAGTAATCCAGACACGCATCGATCCCCCCTGTCTTCACTACCCTGCCGGCAGGGATAAACGAAGTGTCAATATCGGTAAACAACTTGCACTTTGATGCCAGGATCCCATACCAGTTTGCCAGCTCATAGGGCACGACGTGCAGACCCATTCGCCGGGCGATCTGATACGCCATGAACTCCGAGTAGGGCTCGTTTCCCGCATTGGCGTATCCGCTGGTCCCGCTTTTGTAGAGCCATATGCCGTTACGATCGGAAAAATGCCAGGCCTTTCGAAGCATGCCTCCCGTGGTCAGTTCCGGAGTCGTTCCGTATTTCTTCCTTCTGCTTCCTCTTCCCAGATAGGCAATAAGTGAAAGGGCTTCATCAAAGCGATTCTGGTATAGATTGTATTGCGCAAATGATCCGGTAAAATTGCTTTGTGGAATCCAGTAGCTGTCATTCAGGGACAGACCCATGCAGACGTCGATGATCCCCTTCAGATTTCCCATAGTCAGGCCGAGAGAATGCAGTATGCTCCCTACCAGCTCACGGTTCCCGGGCACGACCCTTCGCCTGAGCCACTCCAGAAGTCCTTCCTCTGTTAGTTCCAAATCCATGGGAAACACATTTTTCCTGTCATCATTGACATATACAATCTCCGCATGCAGGCTTACGCCCCTCTTCATCCGAAACCGGATCAATTCTTCATCGTACAGCTTTAGGCTGTACTCCGATTCATCCCCGTATTCGATACGGGGATCCTCCATCACGAAGCTCACATTCTTCTGCAGCGCCTCGGCCATGGCCTGAATGTAGTCCACGGTCAGGTTCTGCCCGCCGCTTTCGATCCGGGAGATGCTGGACTTGCTCGTCCCCAGCGCTTCGGCCATCTCCTCCTGGGTCATCCGCGCCATGATCCGCTCTGCCGCCAGATGGCTGGTCACGTCCCGCCGCAGCCGGGTTTTCTTCTCGTCCTTCTTTTGGCTTCCTGTTTTTTTCCCGGATGGCTTCGCTTCCCCGGCTTCCTTCGCCGCCTTAGCTTCCCCGGCTGCCTTCGCCGGTTTCGGTTTTCTGGCTTTATTCGCCGGTTTCGCCGCTTTCTTATCCATACAGTTTGCCCCCTTTTCCCAGTAACTCTTTCGCGATGTATCATATATGATATCACCCGCTGCCGTGATGTTATCATATATGGTTACTCGTGTCAAATATCTTTCCGTCATTGGCCTCCCCGGCCGCACCGGATCAAGAGGAGGCTGAACCTAATCCGCATACTTACGTGAACGGCGAAGGGCACTCACGTGTCTGCTAAAAACCCTTGAATCAACAGTTTGGTAGACAACAAAGAGTTCTGTGTCTGCCAAAGTCCTTATATCGCGGGATTTGGCAGACACGTTAAGCGGCGATGGGCCGAATGCGGAGAAGACGATGAGACCAAATGTGGTCTAGCGCCTTCTGCGGCGGCGGGGATTCTTTCGTCTTTTGCGCTTGCCATCTTTGCTGGAAGAGCCGCCCTTGCCGGAGCTACCCTGACCAGAGCCACTCTTGCCCGAGCCGCCCTTGCCCGGGTGGCGGTCATTGCCGCCGCGCCTGCGCCGGTGGCCGCCGTAGCAGCGGTCGCAGATCCCGTAGGGCCAGTCGGCGGGAAGGGACCGGCCGCAGCGGGGGCAGCGCCTGCGCAGATTCCGTTTGTCCTCCAGAAGGAGCTGATTGATCTTTTCGCAGAGCTCCAGCTTCTCCTCCATGCGGGGATCCTCGATGCCGATCCGGCGCAGCAGTTGATGGCGGACATCCAGAGCCTTGTACTGCAGCTCGCATCCCTCCAGGGTGTCCGTGTCGAACATGGGTACCTCCGGCTCGGCGCCGACGCCGATGGCGATGCAGCTTTCCAGCCAGTAGAGGACCAGCCGCTCGTTCTTGATGTCCACAGGACAGGTGATCAGTTCGTAGAGAAGTTCCCGGGGAAGCTGGCGGGCGATCCTGTCCCCCAGCTCCTTCAGCAGGAACATGGCCTCGCTCATATCCTCCCGGGAGAAGCCGGGCACATGGGGCAGGTTCTGCCACTCATCGAAGAGGCGCCAGAAGGTGAAGCCGGTGTCCACGGCCTCTTTGGGGAAGGGGATGGTCACCACCTGCAGCGGCCGGCCCGTCTCCTTCAGGGCCTCCTCCACCACCTCCGGCTTGGCCATGGTCAGGACCTCTCCCTGATCATAGATGCCGTAGCGGCCGGCACGGCCGGCGATCTGCCGGATCTCGCTGCCGTTCAGGGTGCGGTCATCCTCACCGTCAAACTTGGTCATCTCCCGGAAGATGATCCGCCGGATGGGCAGGGAGATCCCCATGCCGATGGCGTCGGTGGATACCACCACCGTGTTCTCTCCCGAGGCGAATTTGCGCACCTCCTCCCGCCGGGATGCGGGGGGCAGCGCTCCGTAGATCACGCTGGCCTTTTTCCCCAGCTGCTGCAGTTCTCCCGCCGTCGCCAGGACCGACCGCCGGGAAAAGACAATCACCGCGTCGCCGTCCTCCACCTCGCTCATGCTCTCCATCTGGCCGGCGTAGACCAGGGGCGCCAGCCGCTCGTGGCGGCGGATCTCGTACTGCCCGTCGAAGCCGTCCAGGATCCGGCAGATGAGTTCCTCCGCGTCGGGGGAAAGGCAGATGTGCACCTCCGCCGCATCCACGAGGAAGATGGCCTTGGTCCAGTTGCCGCCCCGGTGGGGATCGGCGATCATCTGGGCCTCGTCGATGACGGCCACGTCGTAGCGCTTTCGGTAATCGCAGAGTTCAATGGTTGAGGCGGTGAGCTGGGCTCCGGGCACCCGGATGAATTCCTCCCCCGTCAGCAGCTCGCAGAGGGCGCCGGCGGCGTTCAGCGTGTCGTACATTTCCAGGGCGAGGAGCCGCAGGGGGCCCAGGTAAACGCCGGTCCCCGCCTTCTTCAGGGCCTGCAGGGCATCGTAGGTTTTGCCCGAGTTGGTCGGGCCCACGTGAAGAATGAACCGGCGGTCCAGCCAGCGGGCCTTCTCCTGGTATTCGGCAATATCGAAGTTCCGCAGGAAGGATACGATGTCGCTGTTTGCTTTTCTTTTAGTCATCCAATCCCCCGATCATATTGTTCATCCACTTCCGGCTCAGGTAGCGGCGGGTCAGGATCACGCCCTTGACCACACCCTCGGTCTTGACGGCCAGCACCGCCAGGTAAACGGGCCAGTGCAGCACCAGGGACGTAATGAAGGCCAGGGGTACGCCGATCAGCCAGACGGCGGAGACCTCGGTGATCATGGCGAAGCGGGTATCCCCTCCGCAGCGCAGGCAGCCGGTGACCTGCACAGCGTTGTACACTTCCATGAACAGGGTCGCCGCGTAGACGACGAGAATGCGCCATGCATCCGTCTCCCCCTCGGCGGTGAAATCAAAGAGCCCCAAAATGGGCCGGCCGAAGAGCAGGGTCAGGCCGCCGAGGACAAGGCCGACAAGGACGCCGATCTTCAGCAGGATCACGGACATCTTCCAGGCTTCATCGGTCTTGCCCTCGCCCAGTTTCTGGCCCACCAGGATCAGCACCGCGTCCCCCACGCTGAAGGCCGCCATGGAGAACAGGCTGTTGATGGTGTTGCAGGCCTGGACCGCTGCGCCGGCGGAAATGCTGATCCGGGCGAAGGCGGCCACATAAAGGGCCGTTCCCATGCCCCACATGGTCTCGTTGATGGTCGTGGGCAGGGCGTTGCGCACAATGCGCGCGGCCAGTTCCCCCTTAAAGCCGAAGAACTCCTTCAGGGGACCGGCGATCGCGTTTTTCCGGATAAACACCAGATAAAAGATGATGCTGAATTCCACCGCACGGGAGATCACTGTGGCCAGCGCCGCGCCGGCGATCCCCATGGCCGGCATGCCGAAAGCGCCGTAGATAAGCACGTAGTTCATAAATGTATTCAGCCCCAGAGCGGCCGCGCTGGCGATGAGGGGCTGCATGGTCTGCTGGGTCGCCCGCAGCGCCACGGTAAAGGCCATGGTCAGAGGGACCAGCAGGAAGGTCGGCGCACCGATCCGCACGTAGACCTTGCCGGCTTCGATCACCTCGGGGAAACGGGTGAAGATCCGCAGCAGGTACTCCGGGAAGAGCTCGGCCGCCAGAAAGAACAGCACGCCCACGCCGAAGATCACGCTCAGGGTAAAGCCCGTCGTTCTGCGGATGTTCACGAAATCACGCACGCCGTAGAACTGGGAAATGAATGTGGCCGCCCCGCTGGAAAAGCCGAAGACGAACATCCAGTACACGAAAAAAATCTGGACCGACACCCCCACCGCGTTCAGGGGGATCTCTCCCAGATGTCCGATCATCAGGTTGTCCACCAGGTTCAGGCTGGAGCCAATCAGGCTCTGCAGCGCGATGGGTGCGGCAACCACGGCCACGGTTTTCAGAAACTGCCGCAGCTGCAGATCATTTAGATTTTCGCCTTTTTCTTCTTGCCTGCTCTTCATCCCCCAGGTCTTCCTTCAGTATTCTCTGCCCCTTCAGCCGAATGTTGTTCTTGCCCGTATCCGTCAGGATGACGCCGATGATCATGGCGACGACCGCCAGCAGCCCCAGGCACTCCACGTACAGTCCCCGGCTGTACAGCACCGCGACCACGCCCATGATGCCGCTGACGCTGTACATCAGAAGCACCGCTCTGCGCTGGCCGAAGCCAGCCCGCATGATCTTGTGGTGCAGGTGTTCCTTGTCCGCCGTGCCGATGGACTGATGCCGGGAGGTCCGGCGGATGATGGCCATGATGGTGTCGAAAATAGGCAGCCCGAGAACCAGGGCCGGCATGAGTACCACCATGATCGTCGCGCTCTTCACCGTTCCGGCCACAGAAAAGGCTGCGATGGCGAAGCCCAGAAGCTGGGATCCGGAATCGCCCATGAAGATCTTCGCCGGATGGAAGTTGAAGGGAAGGAATCCCAGAGCGGAGCCGGCCACAGCCATCATGACCATGGTGGGCACCATATATCCGTGAATGTAGGCGACGTAGGCGATGCAAAGGGCCGAGATGGCGGAGATGCCCGCGGCAAGCCCGTCCAGCCCGTCGATCAGATTGACGGAATTGGTGATGGCAACCAGCCACAGCACCGTCACCACGTAGTCGATGATGTTTCCGAACATCACGGGATCCGATCCCAGAATATGTTCCACGATGGTGATCCGGACGAAGGTGATGCGGATGCCCAGGGCAAAAACAACGGTAGCCGTCAGGATCTGCCCGCCGAATTTGATCAGCGGTTTCAGATTCTTCAGGTCATCGATCAGCCCGAGGACGAACATCATCGTGCAGCCGATCATGATGGCGGATACCCCTCTGGCGTGAACAGCAAACACGCTCAGGGAAACCATCATCCCGAGATAGATTGCCGCTCCGCCGAAGCGGGGCATAGGTTTGTTGTGTACTCTGCGGCTGTCCTTCGGAATGTCCATCACGCCGATCTTCGGCGCGAACCAGATGGCGAAGGGCGTCGCTGCCGCCGAAACCAGCGCGGCAACGATCAAAGGACCCCACACAGCGATGCTGGTAGCTGTCAATCCTTCTCTCCTAACATTACGATCTTCAGTCCGGCCTCCTTCAGGATGGCCACGGAAAGTTCGTCGGGATATCCTTCCCTGACGACGATTCGCTCAATTCCGGCGTTGATGATCATCTTGGCACAGATGACGCAGGGCTGGTGGGTAATGTAGATCGTTCCCCCTTCTATGCTCTGTCCCAGGGTGGCCGCCTGAATGATGGCGTTCTGCTCCGCGTGGAGGGCCCGGCAAAGCTCGTGCTTTTCTCCGGAGGGAATGCCCAGCTGTTCCCGCAGGCATCCTCCCTTGCGCTCGGCGCAGTGCTCCAGACCCCGGGGCGCCCCGTTATATCCCGTCGCTACGATGTGCTTGTCCTGCACGATCACGGCGCCGACCTGCCGCCTGAGGCAGGTGGACCGTCTGGCCGTCAGCACGGCGAATTCCATGAAATACTCATCCCAGCCCGGTCTGTTGTCCATAAAAAACCTCCGCTAAATATAATCCGTAGGGCGGGGCCGTATGGCCTGCCAATGCCCTGTCTTTTCCTTCGATGATCCCCTTCATCTCCTCCGGCCTGCGGCTTCCCCGGCCGATCTCCACCAGTGTTCCGGTGATGATCCGGACCATGTTGTACAGAAAACCGTCTCCGCTGACATGAAAGATCAGTTCGTCCTCCCGCGCGCCGAGATCCGCCGCGCCCGGCAAAATGCCCGCCGCGCCCGAGTCCGGAGCGCCGAGAGAATTCTCTGCCGCGGCCTCCGCGATCTGCCCGCCGGTGATGACGCCGGCGTCAAAAATCTCCCGCACCGTCGTCTCCCGGGGCGTCCCGCCGGAAGCCTCGAAACTTTTGAAATCCTGTGTGCCGATCAGCGCCTTCGCCGCCCGGTCCATAACCTCCCCGTCCAGCTCGTTCTCCACGTGGTAGACGTAGCTGCGCCGGAACACATCGATGTCCCGCGACGGCCGGATCCGGTAAAGGTATCTCTTGCCTTTGCTGTCAAAGCGGGCGTGGAATTCCTCCGGGACCTCACGGGCCTCCAGGATCCGCACCGGCGAAAGGGCGAAGCTGCCTTCCTCCCTGCCGCAGAGGGCGTTGTTCATCACCCGGGCAAGGCGGTCGGTGGGGATGCGGATGTCCGCACGAAAAGATGCTCTCTGCCCCAGCGCATGCACGCCGGCATCGGTGCGGCTGGTTCCGTTCAGCGCGATCTCCCGGTCAAAGAGCCGGGAAAAGGTCTGCTCCAGGTATCCCTGCACCGTCTTCTCCTTCGGCTGCTTCTGCCAGCCGTGAAAACCGGAACCGTCGTATGCGATTGTCAGCAGATAGTTCTTCATCCCGTGCACACCTATGGACATTATACAATAAATGGCCACACGATGAAAACCGTAAATATCCCGCCGCCGCACAGATAGGGGCCCAGGGGTTTCATCTCGTCCCGGCGGTATTTTTTCCGGGCCAGCCCGATGGCCGCGGCGAAACCGCTGGCAAGACAGCCCGCCGCCAGGGCGATCAGCATCCCCCGCAGGCCGAGGCAGAGGCCCATAGCGGCGCACAGTTTCACGTCGCCGAAGCCCATGACGTCTTTTCCAAAGGCAATCCTGCCCAGGAGGGCAACCAGGAGCATGACTCCGCCCCCGAGGGCCAGGCCGCCCAGAGGCTGCCAGAGATTTTCGTGCAAAGGCAGGAATCCCAGAGAAGAAATGGCCAGCATGATGACGAACTGATCGGGAATGATCATGTATTTCAGATCTGCCAGGCCGATGATCAGCATGGCCCAGCAGGCGAAGAGAGCCGCCAGGGTGATCTGCCCCTGGCTGATCACCTGAACCACGGTTTCCGGCAAGCCGGAGAACCCCGCCGGCGGACGGGTCACCTGGGTAAAGAGCATCCGCAGGGAAAGGCAGGCGAACAGGCCGCAGTAAACCCACCGCCAGGGCCATCCCTTCACCCGCTGGATCTGGGGATCCTTCAGCTCCTCCGATGGCTCCTCATCGTAGTCGCAGAGCCAGCGGGCCGGCATCCGGTTAAAGATGTATACCGCCGACATCCCGGCGAGAAAACCGAGAGCCAGGCCGGCGATGATTTTTACATAAATAATGGTCACGTCTATCCTCCATATCGGTGATCGGCGTGACCATAGTTTACCATATTTTTCCTTTTAGGGCAACTTCCTTCTTCGATTGCCCTTATCCCCACAGCTCCTCGTCAGAGGGTACCGGGTTGTCCGGCATGAACCGGGCCACGCGGGACACGTTCATCAGGTGAGTGTAGTTCAGGTTCTCGGATATGCTGTTGTGTCCCCAGCTGCCGCAGCCCAGAGTGTTGGTCGGGTTGAGGCCGTTGAAGTAGCTTCCGCCGGTGCTGTTGGAACTGCACTGGTTGATGACGAATCGGGAAACGCAGAGGGACTCGGCAACTTTGGCGATGTGCTCCTCGGAATCGGAATGGAAGGAGACGCTGTGTCCCTTGCCGTCCTTCTCCAGGTTCTCCGCGGCGATGCGGATGGCATCGTCCAGATTCTCATAGGGATAGGCGGAGATGACCGGCGCCATCTTCTCGCCGCCCAGGGAATCGGTCAGGCCTGTGCCGTCGGCCACCGCGACGATGACCGTCGTATCCTCGGGGATCTCGATCCCGGCCAGCTCAGCCACCTTCTGGCAGGACTGTCCGACGGAGTGGCGGTTGGTTTTGCCGTCCTCGAAGAGGGCTCCGCGGACCTTCTCCAGTTCGTCTTCCTCGGTCACCACATAGGCGCCGTTCTTTCTGAACTCGTCCATGACCGCTTCAAAGTCGCCCTTCGGGCAGATGACGCTCTGCTCCGCCGAGCAGATGATGCCGTTGTCATAGGATCTTCCCTTGATGATCTTCGGCACGGCTTCCTTGAAATCATATCCTTCGTCGATGATGCACTGGACGTTGCCCGCGCCTACGCCCAGGGCCGGACGGCCGGAGCTGTAAGCCGCGTTGACCATGCCGGCACCGCCGGTAGCCACGACCACGTCCGCCATGGAAATCAGGTTGCGGGTATTTTCACGGGAGTGCTCGCCCAGAATCTGAATCAGATTCTCCGGCATACCGATCTCGGCCAGGGCCGCGTTGATCATCTCCACCGTCTTCGTGCTGCACTTAACGGATTTATGGTGGGGAGTGATGATGATGGCGTTGCCGCACTTCAGGGCAAACATGGAGTTGCTCATCGGGGTGACGATGGGATTGGTGCAGGGTGTAATGGCCGCGACCACGCCTACCGGCTTGGCCACACGGGTGATGCCCGTCTTCTCGTCGGTATCCAGGATTCCTCTGGATTTCTTTCCTCGCAGGTTGTTCCATACGATGCCGGCCTTCTGCTTGTTCTTGGCGAACTTGTCCGGCACGTTGCCCATGCCCGTCTCTTCCACGGCGATCTCCGCCAGGAACTGGGCGTTCTCGTAGACCACGCGTCCGACGGTCTGCACCGCCTTGTCCACCTGCTCCTGACTCATCTTCTCAAATTCGGCCTGCGCCTTGCGGGCACGATCGATATATCCCTGAATATATGCCTTGCTGTCCTGTTCCATGTTTCTTCTGACTCCTGTTCTCTGTAATTGCCGGTATAACTCTGTCCGATGAAACGGCCGGTCCCGCTCCATCGCGCCCATTATATACCGCCGTGGTGGCGGTTGCAAGCCGGAGGGCTGCACGAAAATTGTTTGTGGCCGCCGCGCATGTCCAAGCTGATTGCGTGCCGGATGCTCCGATTCCGCGAGCCGCGCCGGCCTCCCTACTCCGCGTCCGGCACCATCTGGCGGAAGACCTTCCGCATGGCCTCCCCGTCGGTGATGGTGTTCACCTCCCGGCGGAGGCGGGTCGCGCCGCGAAGTCCGCGGACATACCATCCCACGTGCTTGCGGATTTCCCGGACGGCGGTCTGCTCGCCCTTGTCGGCGCAGACCATGTCAAAGTGGCGCAGCAGCATGGCGATCCGCTCACCGGCATCGGGCGCCGGCGGCAGTTCCTCTCCCTGCCAGAGAGCGCAGGCATCCCGGAAGATCCAGGGATTGCCCAGGGCTCCCCGGGCGATCATCACGCCGTCGCAGCCCGTCTCCTCCATCATGCGCAAAGCATCGGCACCGCTCATCACATCCCCGTTGCCGATGACCGGAATGCGAACCGCTTCCTTCACCCGGGCGATGCAGTTCCAATCAGCCTTCCCCTCGTAGTACTGTTCCCGGCTGCGCCCGTGGACAGCCACCGCCGACGCGCCGGCCGCCTCCGCCGCCTTCGCCGCTTCCGCCGCGATGTCCTCATCCCGGAAGAATCCCCGGCGGATCTTCACGGTGACCGGCTTCGGTGATTCCCCTGCCGGGGTTGCCTTTGCAGACGCATCGCACATAGCCGATATGCAATCGTGCAGCAGGTCCAGCTTTTTCAGGAGGGCCGAGCCCTCTCCGTTGCGGACGATCTTCGGCACGGGGCACCCCGCGTTCAGATCGAAGAGCACCGGCCGCCGGTCATTGACGAAGCCGGACCAGGGCCGCGGCAGGCCTCTCTGCTCCTCCGCGGACCGGGACTCCTCTCGGGTCTCCTCCGCGGACCGGGACTCCGCTCGGGTCTCTGCCGCACCAGTGAACGAACCGCCGTCCGACAACACGCTGACCGCGTGGGCCAGGATCTCCGGCTCGCTGCCGAAGAGCTGATACCCCACCGGGCCTTCCTCTTCGCCGATGGCCAGTAGCTCCCCCGTCTTACGGTCACCGTACCACAGGCCCTTGGCGCTGACCATCTCCGTATATGTCAAAGAAGCCCCGGCTTCAGAGCAGAGGCTTCGCATGGCCCGATCCGTTATGCCCGCCAGCGGCGCCAGCAGGAACGGGGTGTTTACGGTGAACTCACCGATTTTTAAGTTCGCTTTCTTCATAATCCGCCACCTGTTTCTGCACGTCTTCCGACGTCAGGGGCTTTCTCTTGTTCCGGTTTTTCCGATACAGAATCTCCAGGCCCTCCAGTGTCAGCATCTTGTCCACGTGGTCGATGCAGTCGATACCGTTGTCGATCAGATTGGCCAGTCCGCCGGTGGCGATCACCGTCGGCTCGGCGCCGGACTCGCTGATCTGCTTCAGCTCATCCTTCATCTTCCTGACGATGAAATCCACCATGCCCATGTGTCCGTACACCAGTCCGGACTGCATGCTGGTATTGGTGTTGTGGCAGATCACCTGGCCCGGTTCTTCCAGCTCGACTCTGGGCAGCTTCGCCGTCTTTTCAAAGAGGGCGTCAGAGGAGATCTTCAGGCCGGGGGCGATGGTGCCGCCCAGGTATTCTCCCTTTTCCGTCACCGCGCAGAAGGTGGTCGCCGTTCCCAGGTCGATGATGATCAGCGGGCCGCCGTACTTCTCCACCGCTGCCGCCGCATTGACGATCCGGTCCGCGCCCACCTGCTTGGGGTTGTCGTAGCGGATGATCATCCCGGTCTTGATTCCCGGGCCGATGACGATGGCCTTGCGCCGGAAGTACTTGATGGAAAGATGCTGCAGAGTGTACAGGATCGAAGGCACGACGGTGGCGATGATGACATCGCTGACATCCTCGATGTCCAATTCCTGGTACTGGAACAGCTGATTGATGATCATTCCGTACTCATCGGCGCTCTTGCGGATATCCGTCTCCAGTCTCCAGTTGGTGATCAGCTTTCCGTCCTTGAACAGGCCCAGGACGATATTGGTATTTCCTACATCAAAGGCAAGTAACATGGGGTTTCCTTTCCAAAGAAAAGGACGGCAAAATAACCGTCCCTGTTTTCTCCGAGTTTCCTCGTCGGCACTCTTTAGTTAAAGGTCATCAGCGTATCGCCGGAGTTGACGGACGCGCCCTTGGCTACCGGAATGGAGGCAACGGTTCCATCCGCCGGAGCCGTGATCTCGTTCTCCATCTTCATGGCTTCCAGAATCAGAACGACCTGGCCAGCCGTAACCGCCGCGCCCTCAGCGACCTTGATGTCCAGAACCGTTCCGGGCATCGGCGCGGTCAGTGCGCCGCCACCGCCCGCGGGAGCTGCTGCCGGCTTCGCCGCCGGAGCCGGTGCTGCCGCTGCCGGCGCGGGTGCCGCTGCCGGTGCTGCCGGTCTGGCTGCTGCCGCCGGTGCCGGTGCTGCCGAACCGCCGGCCTCTTCGACTTCTACTGCATAGGTGGTTCCGTTTACGGTAATGTTATACTTTTTCATGGTATCTGCTTCCTTTCGATATTCCGATGATGTTTAACCCCTCCGGGGGATAGATCTACATTTCTCTGGTTGCCATGCGCGCATTGTTGGCGGCGCTTGTCCATGGTGTCATGTCTCCTGACAGCCGGGTGATCTTTTTGACCACAAGGTTGTCGCCGCCGGTCCCTTCGTAAGCCGCAATGGCTGCCGAGATCACCGCGACCAGACTGTCGTCCGCCGCAGCCGGTTCGACCGGTGCCGGGGCCTCTGCGGGCGCCGGTGCCGGAGCCGCTGCCGCCGCTTTCGCCTCCTTATGGTGATCCGCCGCGCCAAGAACTTTGCCCATGACGACGATGAAGATCCAGATCAGGATCAGAACCATAAAGGTGATGCCCAGACCCATGATCATGGTTACCGTCGAACCCAGCATCTTCTCGCCGAAGGACAGGCTGTGTATGGTCGTCGGATCCTTGAAGATATCCATCAAGCTTTCGTTGCCATTCATTCACGTCACCTCCTAGAGCGGAATGTTGCCGTGCTTCTTCGACGGCAGGATTTCCTTCTTGGTGGCCAGCATGTCGTAGGCGCTGATGATCCGCTTTCTCGCCGTCGCCGGCTCGATGACATCATCTACATATCCCAGACTTGCCGCATAGTACGGATTGTTGAACTGCTCTTCGTATTCCGCGATCCGTTCTGCTCTGATCTTCTCCGGATCATCCGATTCCTTGATCTCCTTCTTGACGGAGGAGATGATGTTGACCGCGCCGGAAGCGCCCATGACGGCGATCTGCGCCGACGGCCAGGCCAGAACCATGTCGGATCCCAGTTCCTTGTTGCACATGCCGATGTAGGCTCCGCCGTAAGCCTTCCGCAGGATCATGGTGACCTTGGGAACTGTGGCTTCGCAGTAGGCGTAAAGGATCTTCGCGCCGTGGCGGATGATGCCGCCGTACTCCTGATTGGTTCCCGGAAGGAATCCCGGAACGTCCTCGATGGTCAGCAGCGGAATGTTGAAGGCATCGCACCGGCGGATGAATCTGGCCGCCTTGTCGGAAGCGTTGATGTCCAGGCATCCCGCGCCGACAGCCGGCTGGTTGGCGATGACGCCGACGGTGGAACCGCCCATCCGGATGAAACAGGTGACGATGTTCTTGGCATACATGGGCATAACGTCGTAGATCTGGCCGTTGTCCGCCAGGCCTCTGACGATGTCGTAGATATCATAACCCTTGTTCGGGTTCTCCGGAATGATCTCATTGAATTCCGGAATCAGCCGGTTCACGTCGTCCGTGCACTCGTAGACCGGCGGGGCTTCCTTGTTGTTGGACGGCAGATAGGTCAGCAGCTCTCTGACCTGATTCAGCGTGTCCTCATCATCGGCGCCCATGAAGTGGGCTACGCCGCTGACGGTGTTGTGGGTCCTCGCTCCGCCCAGCTGCTCCGAGGTGACCTCCTCGCCGGTAACCGTCTTGATGACATTGGGGCCGGTGATGAACATCTGGGAAGTCTGGTCAACCATGAAGATGAAGTCCGTGATGGCCGGGGAGTAAACCGCACCGCCCGCACAGGGCCCCATGATGACCGAGATCTGAGGAATGACGCCGGAGGAAATGGTATTGTTATGGAAGATCTTCGCAAATCCGGAAAGAGCCGCAACGCCTTCCTCGACCCGGGCGCCGCCGGAATCCTGAAGGCCGATGATGGGTGCGCCCATCTTCAGCGCCATGCCCTGCACCTTGACGATCTTTTCCGCATGATACTCACCGAGAGAACCGCCGCTGACGGTGAAGTCCTGGGCAAAGGCAAAGACCAGACGGCCGTCGATCTGTCCGTATCCGGTCACCACGCCATCGCTGGGCATGTCCTTCTCGTCCATGCCGTAGAAGTGGCACCGATGCTTAACGAAAGTGTCGATCTCAACGAAGCTGTCCTTGTCGAACAGAATGTCCAGACGCTCTCTCGCGGTCAGCTTGCCTTTGGCGTGCTGCGCTTCGATTCTCTTCTCTCCTCCGCCAAGCAGATTCTTGCGTTTCCGTTCGCGGAGATCCTCAAGCTTATTCATCTATGTTTCCTCCTTACTCAACAAAACAAAAGCAACCTTTTTCCCTCTGTACGGTAGCTTTTGTCGTTCTCTGCGGGTACCGCCTGCGATACCGTTTTCATAATAAACTACAGGTATTTCTTTTTCAATGGCTTTTTTCGTGTATACATTATATTTGCACGGTTTTCAGCCATTCTCCGCTCTACTTCTTATCCTTGATCGTGGACAGGTCCAGCTGATTGATGACAACCTTTTTCTTCGCGTCCCCATCCTGGGGCGGCGCGATGGCATAGAACAGGGAATACTCTCCCTGCACCGCGGTGACTTCCCTGACCATCGGATCGCCGTAGGCCGTCAGCGTCACCCTGTACTGTCCCTTCTTTCCCTTGTCATAGGTGATGCAGTTGACGCCCTTCTTTATCGTAATATTCTTGGTGATGGCCGGCGGCGCCGACTTTGCTGCTGCCGCCTTCTCTGTCGCCGCCTTGTCGATCTTCTCCAGCGACATGGTAAACTCCGCCTCTGCCTCGGACAGGACGTAGATGTTCAGCTTGACCGTCTGGGGCGCAGCCTGAGCCGCGGCAGGCGCTTTGGTGGCTGCCTTCGTTTCCGTCTTCGACTTCGTCACACCGTAGACATTCTGCACCGCAAAGGCAACCCCGGCAAAGACCAGAACCGTTACAACCGCAATCATTCGTCTTACCGTTGTGATCATCATTTCCGCTCTCCTTTTTCCATTCTCCCGCAGTGACCCCCTTCTATCACTCGTGTATACTTATGGGTATTATATAACAATCTGCCAACTATGTCAAATATTTCCACGCACCTGCCTGAACGGCGGCGACGATCTTCCCCTCTCCGGGTCTGCCGAGTGCCTATCCCGCTCACTTCTGTATATTTCCGGACTGTTTTTCAAACCATACAGAAGTCTTGGAGCCAGTCCTTCCATTGGAAGCTCGTTCAGTCCTTTTTTCTGTATTTTGATCATCCTGTGCCATGATCTATACAGAATTTCTTAATTCGGATGGAGCTTTCGTCCTGGCGTTCTGTATGTTTTCGACCTTCTATTTTTCACATACAGAAATATACATTATTTTCCAGTTTCCGCCGGTCGCATTACAAATGTTATTGCGGGAAGGAGCAAAAAAGAGAACGTCGCGAGACGTCCTCTTTTTTCTATGTCCTCCTGGCAGAACGCGGTCCAACCGCGATTGCGGGCGCGGCCCGCTCGCCGCATAACCTCTGCTCGGCGGCTGAATCCACCCGCCCCATGAATCTCTAGTAGGGGAAATTCCGGTGCAGGGGATACTTGTCCGTCAGACCCTTTACGATTTCCTTTGCCTCTTCCATCTTCTCCGGCGATTCCGGATTGTCGATGACCAGGGCGATGGCGTCGGTCACCAGCTTCACGTCGTCTTCCTTGAACCCGCGGCTGGTCATGGCCGGGGTGCCCATCCGCAGGCCGGAGGTCACGAAGGGTTTCTCCGGATCGTTGGGGATGGAGTTCTTGTTGGTCGTGATGTTGGCATCGTCCAGCAGCTTCTCGGCGACCTTGCCGGTCACGCCCTTGTTCAGCAGCTTGACCAGGATCAGGTGGTTGTCCGTGCCGCCGGAGACCAGGTCGAAATCGTGACCGATCATGCCGGCTGCCAGAGCCTGGGCGTTGTCGATGACCTGCTGCTGGTACGCTTTGAATTCCGGCTCCATGGCCTCCTTCAGGCAGACGGCCTTGGCCGCGATGATGTGCATCAGAGGTCCGCCCTGCAGTCCCGGGAAGATGGCAGAGTTGATCTTTTTCTTATACTCTTCGGTGCAGAGGATCAGGCCGCCTCTGGGGCCGCGCAGGGTCTTGTGGGTCGTCGTGGTGACGATGTCCGCGTAGGGAACCGGGTTCTGGTGCAGGCCTGCCGCGACCAGACCGGCGATGTGAGCCATATCCACCATGAACATGGCGCCTACCTCGTCGGCGATCTCCTTGAAGAGCTTGAAGTCGATGGCTCTGGGATAGGCGGAGGCACCGGCGACGATCAGCTTCGGCTGATGCTTCTTTGCCTTTTCGCGGACGTCATCGTAGTCGATCCGCTCATCCTCGCCCAGTCCGTAGGCCACGAAGTTATAGGACTTGCCGGAAATGTTGACCGGGGATCCGTGGGACAGGTGTCCGCCGTTGGACAGGTCCATGCCCAGAACCGTATCGCCGTAGTTCAGCACCGCCTGGTACACCGCCGTGTTGGCGTTGGCGCCGGAGTGGGCCTGTACGTTGGCGTGGTCCGCGCCGAAGAGCTTGCAGGCTCTGTCGATGGCCAGCTGCTCCACTTCGTCGACGAACTCGCAGCCGCCGTAATATCTCTTGCCCGGATATCCTTCGGCATACTTATTGGTCAGGGCGCTGCCCGCAGCCTCCATGATCTCATAGTTGACGAAGTTCTCCGAAGCGATCATCTCGATCTTCGTTTCCTGCCGGTTGATTTCTCTTTTGATTGCCGCAGCCACTTCCGGGTCGGCTTTGTCCAGATAATTGAAATACATACCTCACTCCTTATGTTCAAATCCTTTGCGATAATGAGTACATAACTGTCCGGCGGATCATCCGCGCGCCGGCCGCGGTTACGATACGGCCCGCATTGGCCGCGGTTACGATACGGCCCGCTCCAACCGCTTCAGGGCCAGGGCCATGGTCAGCCCGGGGATGATCCGGTTCCCCGTGATCTCCACCCCCAGCATTTCGTTGATTTTGCGGAGGCGGTACTGCACGGTGTTGGCGTGGATGTTCATGAACTCCGCCGTCTTGCCGCTGTTCATGCCCGCGTCCAGAACGAAGGTCTCCAGGGTGTCCAGGAGCTGCTTGCCTTTGTGCTCGCCGGCCTCCTTGAAGGGCTCCAGAAGTTCCACGTAGTTCTTCTTGATGAAGCCGCCCTGGATCTGAATGTTGATGCAGTTGGACACCAGGGTCAGCTCGTACTTGGTGAACACCCGCTTGTAGGGGAACACGTTCTGCACGAAGGACCAGCTTTCGTTGATCAGCTTGTAGGCGTCGCCGGCGCCTTCGATCCCGTTGACTCCCGTGACGTGAAAGATCCTCGCCCGCCGCTGCTCCTTCAGCTGGTTGAACAGACTGACGCATTCGCCCTGCTGGCTGATCCCCGCATCCTCGTCGCCGATGTTCAGGATCATGCCGTAGGTCTCGTCGTTCTCTGCGATCTTGAGGATCTCCAGATCCGTCCGCTTCTCAAACTCCGAGAACCGTTGGCTCTCCATTTCCTTGTCGATGCCTTTGGAGAAGAACACGCAGAGGATGTCCTCCCCGTCGATCTTGGCCTCCTCCTGCAGGGTGTAGGCCAGGCTCTTGTTCCCCCGGATCAGCGCCCGGATGAACTCCGAACGGGCATCCCGCTCCGGCGTATACTTCCACATGCCCATGGCCAGGCGGATGATCTCCGCCAGCTTGGTGATCTCCCCCGCTGTATAGGAGTCCTCGTTGTCCACGATGAACATGTAATACTTTTCGCTGCCGATGCTGACGGGCCCCCAGTAGGTGAGCACGCCGTTGACATCGATCATCGTATAGACGCGGGAGTCACCTTCCACGTCGTGTTCCCTGCCCAGGCGGATGGCGTCCTGGATGGTCGCCTGATGGCGTGTCTCGATGGTCAGCACCGGATTGAAATCCTCGCTGAGCAGGATCAGCTGAAAGTCATTGTTGATAGCCGCTTCCCTGACCGCGGACTGAAAGTTGCTGTGCTTGTCGAAATTCAGCAGATGAAAGATCGTGTTGCTGATCAGGCTGTTGCGGAAATTGTCACCGTAAAGCACCCGGTCCATGACGGCAGTGATGGCCGCGTCATAGCCGGTCTGTCCGGGCAGCTCGATGAGGGGCAGCTTCGCCGCCTCCGCCGCCTGGGCGAGATGGTCCGTCGCCTGCTTCGTCCTCCGCTCTCTGGAGCAGATGACCAAAGCGGCGCAGCCCGCTTCACCTGCCGCGCGGATCAGGGCGCACTGGTTCTCCGTGTTTCCCCGGTTTCCCGCGAAGCTGGTCAGAAGGATCCTGGTCGGATCATCCGCCTGGTCCTTCACTTCCTTCTCCGTCTCCGCGTCCATTACGGAAATGGTCCGGACTTCATTGCTCAGGAACTCCTCTCCCGCCAGAACCTTCGCTTTCTGGAAGGCGTCCAGCTGCAGGCAGTCCTCTACCGTTACTTTCACTTCTGATCCGTCTCCTCTTCATCCGCCGGATCCGGCTCGGTTTCCTCGATCTGCGCCTCGGGGATCTCCTCGATCTGCGCGTCGGGAATGACCTCGGTGCGATCAGGTGCATCGTCATCCCACTCCGCCGGCTCCTCACCGTCGGGGGTCGCGTTCTTATCCCGCACCACCGGCCTTGCCTTTTTCGTCATATCGTCATAGGTCATGACCTTCGGCTTGAACCGGGCGTTCTTTCCCTGCCTGCGGATGGTCTCCTCCAGGTCGGCCAGCTTCTGCCGCTCGGCTTCCTCCGCCCTGGCCTTGGCCTGGGCCGCTTCCGCCTTCCGGCGGGCGTTGGCCTGACGGGACTCTTCCTGATTCATGACCTCCCGCTGCTCCATCTTGTTCTTCAGGTCCTCGCCCAGCTGCTCCGGCGTCTTCTCGCCGTCAAACAGCTGCCGGAACTGCTCCGCGTCCAGAGTTTCCACAGCCAGCAGGCCCTGGGCCACGTTCTGCAGCTGCTCCATGTGCTCCTGCAGGATCTTCGTCGCCGCGTCGTAGGCCTCTTCGATGATGGCCTTGACCTCTTCGTCGATCTCCGAAGCGGTCTCCTCGGAGTAGTTCTTCCGGGTGGAGAAATCCTTGCCCAGGAAGACCTCGTCGGAGGAGCTGTAGTTGACCGGTCCCAGCTTTTCGCTGAAGCCGTACTTGGTGACCATTTCCTTGGCGATATCCGTCGCCCTCTGGATGTCGTTGCTGGCGCCCGTACTGATATCGTCCAAAGTCAACTGCTCGGCCACGCGGCCGCCCAGAAGATGTATGATCTGCTCCCGCATGACTTCCTTCGTCCCGTAGCTCTTGTCCTCTTCCGGCAGGATCATGGTGAAACCGCCGGCCATACCTCTGGGGATAATGGTGACCTGATGCACCGGGTCGGTCTTGGGCAGGCAGTGGGCAACCACCGCATGACCCGCCTCATGATAAGCGGTCAGCCTGCGTTCTTCTTCATTGATGACCCGGCTCCTCTTCTCGGGACCGGCGATCACCTTGGTGATGGCCTCCTCGATCTCGTCCATCCGGATCTTGATGCCGTTTCTTCTGGCCGCCAGAAGGGCCGCTTCGTTGAGCATGTTCTCAATGTCCGCCGGGGTGAATCCCGGTGTCCGTCTGGCCAGCACCTTCAGGTCGACGCTCTCATCCAGCGGCTTGTTCCGGGAGTGCACCTGGAAGATCTCTTCCCTTCCGATGATATCCGGAATGCCGATGACGATCTGCCGGTCGAAACGTCCCGGCCGCAGCAGGGCGGGGTCCAGAACGTCGGGCCGGTTGGTGGCCGCCAGAATGATGATGCCGGAGTTCTCCGCGAATCCGTCCATCTCCACCAGCAGCTGGTTCAGGGTCTGCTCCCGCTCGTCATGGCCGCCGCCGAGGCCCGCGCCTCTCGTCCGGCAGACGGCGTCGATCTCGTAGATGAAGACGATACAGGGCGCGTTCTTTTTCGCCTGATCAAACATATCCCGGACTCTGGACGCGCCGACACCGACGAACATCTCCACGAAGTCCGATCCGCTGATGGTAAAGAAAGGCACGCCGGCTTCGCCAGCCGTTGCCTTTGAAATATACGTCTTACCGGTTCCCGGAGGGCCGACCAGCAGGATCCCCTTGGGGATCCGGGCGCCCAGGCTGTTATACCGGGCCGGATGGCGCAGAAAATCAACGATTTCCTGGAGTTCCTGCTTCTCTTCCTTCAGCCCGGCGACATCCTTGAAGGTGATCTGCTTCTGATCCCCCTTCTGGAGTTTCGCCCGGCTCTTGCCGAAGGACATGGCCTTGCCCCCGCCGCTGCTTTGCTGCATGATGAACCAGAAGAGGAACACCATCAGACCCACCATGATCAGGGTGGGCAAAAGGCTTATCCAGATGGATTCCTTCTTGGGGGCCGGACTCTTCAGTTTCAGCTTCCCCTCGTTGACCTGGGGCATGACGTACTGGTCATAGATGTAGTCCAGATCCACCAGGCTGCTGACGTAGGCGTAGACCTTGGTACCGTCGTTCAGATCGGCGGTCAGTTTGGTTTCCTCCACCACGAGGGTCTCCACCTCGCCGGATTTCAGATAGCCGATCATGGTGGATTCCTTGACTTCCTTGATCTCCGGCTGTGTGTCCAGATTAAAAAACCACAGGAATCCGACGATCAGGCCGACCAGAACGATCCATATGGTTAAACTTCTGCGTTTTCTGTTCAATCTCTTTTCCTCCGCTTTTTGTGCGCATCAACAAAAATGCACACACATTCTACCACGCCGACCCAGTTATTTCAACGCAGTGGGAGGTGTTTTTTGTGTTGGTTTGATGAATATTACCTTTCCCTGGGCGACGGTCAGGCGGTAGCCCGCGGGAAATTCCACGGTCTTGGGCGCCTGCTTTTTCCCGATGATCTCATCGGCGGCGCGGAGCCGTTCCTCGGTGATGTCGCTGGCCAGGCCGATCTGCTGAAAGGCCCGCAGGATGATCCGGTGGCGCATGGCGTCAGGCTGCTGTGCCAGGGCCTCCCGGTCAAGGGCGATCTCCCCTTCCTCCCCGGGCAAAAGCAACCCGGCGAAGCGGCGATCCGCCTCTTCCCAGAGAAAGGCCTTGTCCGCCGCCGCGATGCGACCCAGGCGGTTCAGGCTCTCCACGATCCCGCCGTTGACGGTTTCCAGTTGGGGCAGGATCTCCAGACGGATCCGGTTGCGGGTATAGATGGGCTGTTCATTGGTATGGTCCGTGACGGGATGCAGATTCTGCTCCCGGCAGTATTCCTCGATCTCTTTGCGGGGTACATCCAGAAGGGGGCGGATCACCGGGGTCCCCCGTTCGTATCGCTGATAGGCGATGCCGGCCAATCCGTCCGTTCCCGTGCCCCGAAGGATCCGGTGAAGGATGGTTTCCGCCTGGTCGTTGGCGTTCTGGGCAACGGCGATGACCACCCGGCCGTCCCCTGCTCCGGGGCAATCCGGGGAGCCGTCCCCTGCTCCGTCCCGCAGCTCTTCCGCCACCTGGACGAAGGCATCGTAGCGCGCCTTCCGGCCCGCCTCCTCGCTGGTCATCCCCAGCTCCTCCGCCATCCGGGGGCAGTCCACAACAAAAGAACGACAGGGCCAGCCCGCTTCCGCGGCGATCTTCTCCGCATAGGCCTGGTCCCGTTCCGCGTCTTCCGGCCTCAGCCGGTGGTTGACGTGCACCGGATAGATCCTAAGTTCCATCCGGCCGGCCAGCCGCTGCAGAACGTGGAACAGGCACACCGAATCCGGTCCTCCCGAGAGTCCCAGAACGATGTGGTCCCCGCGGTGAAGCAGGTCGTGTCGTTCTATGGTTTGTCGTACGGTATCAAACAGCATGTTGTCAGCCGCGGCAGCAGACGCCTTCCCGCCCGCGGCGGGTGTTAAGGGTGCGCCTTCCTACTTGGTATAATGCGGCCGGGCATATCCGCGGATGTATCCCCAGCCCACCGAGATCGTCCGCTTTCCGACGCTGTCCCGGTAGTTGCCTTCAATAGTAGTGATCTTCCCGTTGGACACCGAGTCCACAATACCGATGTGGGAAGCGGAATTGTTGTTGGGCTGCCTTGACTTGCTCCAGGCAAAGACAATGATGTCTCCCGGCTTCGGCGTGATGGTTCCGTCCTCGATCCAGATCCCCTTCTTCTTGAAGATGGATACGTGGCTCGGCACGCCGCACTCCAGCCCTACCGCCGCCGCGTTGCCCGACTTCAGGGCCGCCGCGGAAATGCAGGCGTCGCACCAGGCATCCGAGTATCTCATCTTGTAGTTTCTCGGATGGGGCAGGTAGGAGTTGTAGATATCGATGATCTCACGATGCTTCTTGTTGGCCTCGCTGTAACCGACCCAGCTGCGCATAACGGTCAGCATCTGGGTGGCGGTGCCGCCCTGAATGACGCGCACGCTCACGCTGACCACGTTGCCCGGCGCGGTCCTCACCCATATCGTCGCCGTTCCCGTATTCTTCGCCGTCACCGCGCCGCCGGCATCCACCGTCGCCACGTTCGGATTGGACGAGCTGTACCGCAGCCAGGGGTTGTAGGTCTTCTTCGGGAACTTCACCGCGATACCCAGCCTTGATCCCTTATACAGGCCCGACAGCTGCTTGCGGTTGGTGACCGTCACGTTGTAGGCGTTCTTTTTCTTGCTTCTGGTCGTTACGCCGCTGGCCCAGGGCGCCGCGTTCTTGCTGACACGGATCACCTTGCCCTTTTTGTAAGGGATGATGGTGTAGGTATATCTGGTGTTCTTCTTTGCCGCTTTCTTATCCACATAGGAGGTCGCGCTCTTCTTCAGGCGCTTGATCTCCTTGTACCGGGTGGTGAGCCCCTTCTTGCGCAGAACGATATACCCGTCAATGGCCCCCACATTGGCCGGCCGTTTCCAGGTCAGCTTGATGCTCCTTTTCTTCGCCTTCAGCTTGAAGGAGCCGGGAATGGCCGTGTCGGGAAGCCAGTTCATCCGGTTCACCTGATTCTTGAAGGTGAGATCCAGTCCGGAAATCACCAGCCGGTTGACCGGAGGCTGATACTTCGTCGTCGTTGGCTTTGTGGTAGGCTTCGTGGTGGTCGTGGTCGACGTCTGACTGCTGGTCTCCACATCCTGCACCTGCACACCCTGAGCCTCTTCACCGGAATACTGCGCGTCCTGATTCTGCTCCGGGGCGGCTGCCGTGTCCGTCGGCTCCGCAAAGGCAACCCCGCCGGGGATGGCCGTCACTGCGAGGGCCGCCGACAGGATCATCGCCAGAGCTGTTTTTCTCATCTTACTGGTGTTCATTTTGCTGGCACCTGCTTTACTACGATCTTACCCGCGTTGGTATCCACCAGATAGTTGGACACCTTCGTCAGCTTCTTCACGTCCTTCCAAAGCTGGTTCGCCGAGGGTTCTCCCATGATAACGGAAATATACAGCCTCCCCTTGTAGTACCACGCGTTGGTGAAGCAGCGTCCGGCCGGCGGGTTGTATCCCGTTTTGATGCCGACGGAACCCAGCTGCCCCAGGATCAGATTTCCGGCATAGCTGTAGGTCACGTTATATTTGATCTTCTTTTTCTTTGTGGTAAAGCTGTAATTCTTGGTTCTTGCCACCTGACGCAGATACTCGGTCCTCGGGTTGGTCATGAACTCCCTGCCGATCAGCGCCTGGTCAAAGGCGGTGGACAGAGCGTTGCCGTACCAGTCGCCGAATGCATACTTGTAGGTGCTGTCCACGGCGCCGATGGCAACGGCCTTGCTGCGCATCAGGTTTTTGAATTTCCCCTGGCTTCCGCTGACGGCGACCGCTGAAGCAGCCGCGGCATCGTTGGCCGAGGGGAGCATGGCGCAGTACATCAGGTCTTTGACGGTGACCACATCGCCTTGCTTCAGTCCCATGCCGCCGCTCATCTTTCTGGCCTGGGTCGCCTCATGGTTGATGGTGACCTGGTCGTTCAAACCCTTGTGCTCCGCCAGAAGGATCATGGTCATCATCTTGGTCATGGACGCGATCTTCCGCTTGGCGATGGCGTTATCCGCATAGACGCACTGGCCCGATTTGGCATCCATAACCACGGTTGCCTTTCCCTTGGTCAGCTTATCCTTGATGGATACGTTGACACTGGCAGCCTTCAGGCTCTTCGTCGTTCCGTTCGCCTTCACCGTGGCGGCCGGCGCAGTGATCCGCCAGGTCGCGCTGCCGTAGGCCTTCCACACGGCAGGATAGGTGACGGTCAGCCGTCCTGTTTTCTTGTTGGGGGTCCGGTAGGTCGCCTTGACTTCCCACCGCTTCTGATAGGGATTGTAGACACTCAGGGTTACTTTCCGGCCGTATGCCGGCGTAACTTTAATGGAATCCTTCAGTGTTTTCGTATAGGTCTTGCTGTACTTTTTCTGTACACCCTTGATCGAGGTCTTCGATCCTCCGGCCGCAAAAACAGATGAGCCCGAAGCAAGGATCATCGCCACCGCGATCATTGCAATGAGTACTCTTTTCATATTCCATTCCTTCCAATAAACCCAATATACAAGTCCCGGAGACCCGGGACTAAATTGTAACACTTTTCGGTAGGAATGGTAATTTTTTTCATTGAAAATATTGGAATTTATAGGATTTTTCGGCTATCCAGAAGGATCGTAACCGGCCCATCGTTGCAAATATCCACCATCATGTGGGTCTGGAACACTCCTTCCCCAACATAGAGGCCCTTATTTCGCATCATCTCCACGGTTTTCTCGTAAAGCGCGTTTGCCTCCTCCGGCCGGGCAGCCCGGATAAAGCTGGGACGCCGCTCTTTCCGGGCATCCGCAAGCAGGGTAAACTGGGAAACTGCAAGGATTTCCCCGCCTACGTCCTCCACGGAGAGGTTGAGTTTATCCTCCTCGTCCTCGAAGATCCGCAGATTCACCACTTTCTCCGCAATGTATGCGGCATCCTTCTCCGTGTCGCCCTCTTCCACGCCGATGAGCACCATCAGGCCCTTGCCGATGCTGCCCCTGACCTGGCCGTCCACGGTCACGCTGCTTCTGCTCACCTTCTGCACTACTGCTCTCATGTTTTTTCTCCTTTATATATGCGCGGGCGTATATGCGATATCTGCGCGGGGTGATAAAAGCGCGGGCGGAAAGGGGATCGTTCCCCCTTCCGCCCTCCGGTTTTCCGATGGTGCGCCCGACAGGACTTGAACCTGCATGCTTTCGCACTGGAACCTAAATCCAGCGTGTCTGCCAGTTCCACCACGGGCGCATGTAACCCCGCGAGCTTCGCGAGCGGTTGGTACGTGCCCTGCTAAAAGTGCAGGAGCTATGCTCCGTGGCACTTTGTCGTAGGCGCATGTAACCCCGCGAGCTTCGCGAGCGGTTGGTGTGAAAAAGGGATCGCATCTCTGCGATCCCCCGATGGTGATCCTACCGGGAATCGAACCCGGGTTACCGCCGTGAAAGGGCGGTGTCTTAACCGCTTGACCATAGGACCAAAATAAGCGGCAACGTCCTGCTTTCCCAGGCGGTCTCCCACCAAGTATCATCAGCGCAAAGGAGCTTAACTTCTGTGTTCGGTATGGGAACAGGTGTGACCTCCCCGCTATAGTCACCGCATATTTTTCTGAATGTGCAG
>JAFRHG010000028.1 GCA_017433375.1 Bacillota bacterium | reverse complement strand
GTCCTGCCAGAGCTGTTTCTTCTTGTCCAGGTAGTGGTTGTAGACGAGGCGGACGCATCCGAAGGTCCTGGCGATCAGCTGGCGCTGTTCGCGGTTCGGATAGATCCGGAATTCGTAAGCGCGGTTTGTCATATCCCTAATCAAAGAACGTGTGTTCTTTACCCCAGACTCATTCTACCACACTTTCCCGCCGTCGGTTGTTTTTCTTATGTTTTTTTTCATGCCGGGCAAATTCATCCCGCTGCCTGAAGATGCAGGGGTTTTCTTTGCTGTTCTATGATAAATGAAAACAGTATGCTACACTTTTCCGCGGGATCCGGCGGAGGAGACGGCTCCGGCGGCGAAAGCCAGTCAAACAGTTCGACAGCGCAGACCATCGGAAAAAAAGTTGTTGATCTGATCAGCGGAGCAAGCAATAACACGCAGGTGACGGTAACAGTCAGTCCGGACGGTGCGGTAAGCGTGAACGTAGACAAAGGCAATGCGAACGGGGCAGCCATTCTGAACGGTTTGAAGGACGCCGGCCTGGTTTCGTCCAACGGTACAGTTGATTTTGATTCGAATGATACGATCTATTCAAACGGCTATAAGATTAAAATCATAAAGAATAATGGAAACGGCGGCACGATCCACGTATCACCCATTGATAACTAGCTGGAAACGCAGATGCCCACTGCTAAAGAACGATATTCCTGCATACGATAGACACGAACAAACGACGCACTGATACAATGCGTCGTTTGCCATAATACTGATCATATTCACCATCAAAGTCCGCTGATCACAGCAAGGTTGAAGGAAAAGGATAGCTTTTGCAGAAGGCGGTAAATGTCCGGACGAGCAAAGTCGTCTCCCTGACCGGAAGCGCGGCCAGACCGATCGTACGGGTCTGGGGAGGGTCGAGAGGGACGGCGGAAAGCTCAAAGGACGCCGTGCGCAGCATCAGCTCCGGCATCAGCGCGATGCCTTCTCCCTGAGATACCATCCCCATGACGGAGATATCATCATCAAGGATATACTTCGTCTGCGGATGGATCTTTGCTTTTTTGAAGATCTGCTGCACATCGTGATCGGACCCCTGGAACTGGGAGATGAGCGGGAATTTTTTCAGTACCTTCAAAGGCAACGCGGCCTCTTTTGCCAGGGGATGATCAGTTGCGGCTATGACCAGCATCGGGTCTTCAAAGAGCGGTGTGAAATCCAGAGGATCGTTCTCGATGGCGGACAGGAAGCCGCAGTCCAGCCGGCCCTCCTGGATCCGATCCTCGATATCCCGGTAAGTTCCGTTGGTCAGTTCGATGTTCACCTCCGGAAACTGCGCCGTGAAGTCCCGGATCAGCTTCGGCATCCAGACGGCGGTGAAGGACGTGAAACTGCCGACACGCAGGGTTCCGGCAACCCGGTTGGAGAGGGCGTCCATTGCCTGATCAAGGGCGTGCTGCCTGTTGATCAGTTCCTGCACCAGCGGGACAAGCTGTTTTCCCTGTTCCGTCAGGGTCACACCGAACTTGCTTCGGTGGAACAGGGTGCAGCCGGCTTCCCGCTCCATAGCGGCGATGGCATGGCTGACGCCGGACTGGGTGTAGGAGAGGGATTCCGCTGCCATGGTGATGTTGCCCAGTTCGGCGACCTTCAGGAATATCTCGTATCTGATCTGTGAATTGTTCATCGCGGTTCCGCTGCCTTTCCATTACAATCTGTAATGAGTATCATTAATATCATGCGCTTTTCAAATGGTTCACCGTCAGTATAATCGTAATTGAAAGATGAATCAACCACAAATCCAACAGGATCAAATCAACAAAGGAGGAACCTGAAATGACGAAGAAAGAACTGGAAAAAGCATTTGCGCATGTGTCCGCGATCCCGCAGCTGATGGTCGGCACAACGGAAGAGAAGACGGCGATCTACATCTCCAGCATGAAGGCCCACTTCGACGGAATGGGTATCGAGTATGACCCGGAGGAGATCGTTGCCTTTGTCAAGGAGAAGATGAAGGATCTGGATAACGCCGGAACGAGAGTGTCACTGTAGAGTGTAATTCGGAGTATTTCTAAAACCCGCCATGGACTGGTGGGGATGCCGCCGGTATAATAGACACGGGATGCACTGAAAATACAAAGAAAGGAAAAAGATGATGAAAAAATTTATTCTGAAAGAGGACTTTCTGGAACTGTTTCCCGAGGCACAGATCGGCGTGCTGGTGTGCCTGGGCATCGATAATCACGTGAAAGAGGAGAACCGGTACGCCTCATGGCTGCGGGAGTGCGAAGAAGCCTCCCGGCAGTACACGGAGAATCCGGAGTTCACCGCGAACCCGGTCATACGCGGCTGGAGGGACGCCTTCTACAAATTCAAAACCAAGAAGGGCGCGCGCTGCTCTATTGAAGCTCTTCTGAAGCGGGTGGCCAGAGGCAACCAGATCGGAACGATCATACCGCTGGTGGACATCTACAACGGGATCTCGCTGAAGTACGGGGTCCCCATCGGCGGCGAGGATATCGACAAATTCGAAGGGGATATGCGGCTGACCATCGCGGAAGGCGGAGAGGATTTCGTGACCTACGGAAGCGAAGGCAAAAGCGAACCGCCGGCAGCGGGAGAGGTCATCTACAGGGATGACTATGGCGCGGTGTGCCGCTGCTGGAACTGGCGGGAAGCAGAGCGGACGATGCTGACGGAAGACACGGTGAACGCCTTCATGATCATCGAGGCCCACAACACGGAGAGCGCGGCGAACATGGACGCGGCGCTGGAGGAGCTCGCGGCGATGATCAGGAGCGAGCTTGGCGGTACGGTTACCAGGCATCTTGCTGACGCCTCATCACCGGAGATCGAATTGGAATGATCGGTACCGGTGCTTCACCGTCCGGACCCTACGATGCGTAGGTTGTGTTCTTCCGGTTCCGGGGCTATCGTAGAACCGGAAGGAGGAAACGAACATGGATCAGTATATTACCGGCGCAATGATCAAAAGACTGCGCGAAGAAAAACACATGACACAGCATCAGCTGGCCGCCGCAGTAGGGGTGAGCGATAAGGCCGTTTCCAAATGGGAGACCGGCCGCGGGTATCCGGACATCACGCTGATCGAACCCATTGCGGAAGCCCTGCAGGTTTCGGTGATGGAACTGTTTTCCGGCTCGGATGTGGTCAACAGGAACAGGACGGCGAATATGCTCCGCATGAAGCTGTACGTCTGCCCAGTCTGCGGGAACGTGATCCAGAGTACCGGTGAAGCGGTAGTCAGCTGCTGCGGCATCATCCTGCCGCCTTTGGCCGCCGAGGAACCGGACGATGATCATCCCCTCAGCATAGAGCGGGTTGAAGACGAGTATTACCTTACCGTTCCCCATGAAATGAGCAGGAATCACCACATTTCATTCATCGCCGCCGTCCAGAATGACGGATACGACATCCGGAAACTCTATCCGGAAGGGAACGGGGAAGCGCGATGCAAGATCCGGGGTACAAGGGCGATCTACTATTACTGCAACCATCACGGGCTGTTCGTCAGGGAACTGTATCGCTCCCGTCATCAGAACGAATGACCCTTCAGGCCGGACCACCAGGGAGTGTCGCATCAGAACAGAATCTGATGAGATGCTCCTTTTTTTCATGGGAAGGGTTCCATTTCGGGTATTGACTTCGTCGTTACGACGAAATGTACAGTAGGAGTGAACGGAGGTGAACGACATGAAGAAGATAATCATAATGCTGCTGTGCATGGGCATGATACTCGTATTCGCGGCATGCGGCGGATCCGGCGGGTCTGGAGGAGAATCGGAAGGCGGCACGGGAGGCAGCCTGACCGGGCTGAAGGCGAGCGATCTCAATATCGAGGATTTCGACTGGGAGGTTGACGAAGCCAAGATCGACGGTTACGACTGCTACGCGCTGACCCTGACGAACAATTCCAAATACGATCTGCTCGGCGTGCAGATCCAGTATGGGCCCAGAGATGATGTGACCGAGGAACAGCTTTCCACATTCGATGGTTTCCTGAAAGAGCACGAAGATTATGTCAGAGACGGACAGACAACGGCAGACGTGATGCTTCGGGGCGACAGCAAAGTATACATTGCTCCCGGTGAAACAGCATCCAATGTGGCACTGGCCATCGGCATCGGTGACTACACCTGGTACGATGTCCCCGACGAGAATCAGTTCGGGCTGATGGAACCGGAGGAACTTTCCATCGGCGTCATCAGGGGCGACAAACTGTATCTCGCCTATTACGACATACCCGACGCAAAGTGGAAGATAGATACGGAGACGGTGGACCTCAACAAATGGCCCGAGGCCAGTGTGGCCGGCATCGTGCCCAGGCCGGACGGGAAGGTGTTCACCTCCCAATCCTACGACAACATCAATTCATTCGATGTGGATGTATACGGAGTGAGCCAGGAGGATTTCGAAAGCTATGTCAATGAGGTAAAGGAGGCAGGCTTCTCCAAATCAGACTTCGACGATGATGACTACTATTCGGGAGAGGATGAAAAAGGCAACAGCATCACGGTGAGATACTACAAATACTCCCAGAGCTTCAACATTAGTGCTTCCGGCACGGATGAAGACGAGGACAAAGACGAATAAGGATACCTGAAACCATGGTATAATAACTGCAGACGACCAGAGGAGCGTTGCCGGAGGTTATACACATGATCAGGTACAGAAAAGCAACCATGGCTGATATTCCGGAGCTGGCAAGGATCCGCAAGATCCAGCTCCAGGATGAGGGGCAGAGTCCGGACACGGATATGGACAGGGAACTCACAGACTATTTCGAAGAGAAGATGGGGGCCGGTGAACTCATCGAGTGGGTGGCCGAGGATGAACAGGGCGGGATCATCGCCACGGCTCATAGAAAAACTGGAGCAGGAGGCAAAGGACAGGGGGATCACGAAGCTAGTACTGCACGCGTCCCAAATGGGCAGGAAGGCATACGCCAGGATCGCCTTTGCGGAAACGGATGTGGTCATGGAGAAAGACATACGTTGACGAATCTCGAAATCGGCGGGGCCCGCTCTTTTTACTACCACTTCACTTGATTTTTACGTTTTACTGTGTTAAAATCCCCATAAACCAATGACGGGAAGACAGTTCGCCGGAGACAGATGTGACACTTAACGCCGCATTGTGTTTCCGGCGTGCTTGTTGTAGTCATCGTACCGACAATCTAGTATAATGGATTTGGCTATTTCGCATTACCATGATAACCGCAATTGCAGAAAGGGAGAATAATGGATCTGGACAGAGTAAACAGTTTCCCGTACATCCTCGATGAATGGGACAGGCACGTAAAAGAGATGCCGGAATGGAAGTTCGTCTACGATGCGGTCGCGATCCGCGGACGCAGGAGATCGGAAGTGGACGATGAAGCCTCCAGAATTTATGCCCATCTGAAAGCCAAAGGCATCGGCAAAGAGGACTTCGTCATGATCTGTCTGCCCAGATGCGTTCAGGTAGTCTCGGCCATGTTGGGCGTTCTGAAGGCTGGGGCGGCATTCACCATCGTGGACAGCCACTATGCGGACGAACGGATCGACTACATATACCAGGACTGCGGATGCAAGTTCAGGATCGATCGTGAGACCTGGAGTGAGGCTATGGATGAGGAGCCCCTGGAAGGGTACGAGCCCACCGATCCCCACGATGCCTGCTTCGCCGTATACACTTCGGGCAGCACGGGAAATCCCAAGGGCGTGGTCCATGAGTACGGGAAGCTGAAGCTGATCCAGCTCACATCCATCAAACCCTATGTGGACGCGTGGAATGCCGGCGGATGCCGTTTCGGGCTGATCCCGCCCCTCAACTTCGTGGCAGCGATCAAGTTCATCATCAACAGTATATACACCGGAATGAGGATATTCATCGTTCCGACGGATGTCATCAAGAACCCGAAGAAACTGAAACAGTACTACCGGGATCACCAGATCGGGGATTCCCATATGGCGCCGTCGGTCATCCGGGCTGCCGGAGATGATTTCGGGCCCGACCTGAAGCGGGTCATCACGGGAAGTGACCCCCCCAACGGCATTGCTTTTGAAAGCGCCGATCTGATCAACAACTACACCATGACCGAGTCGGCCTTCGTCGTTGCCCAGTACAAGATCGAAGAGGCGGGTGAACACATCCCTATCGGCATGCCGAACTACGAGGGGATCGAGATCCATCTTCTCGACGAGGAAGGCAACGATGTCCCGGACGGAGAAGAGGGAGAGATCTGCTTTGAGAACCCCTATTTCAGAGGATACTTCAACCTGCCCGAGGCGACGGAGGAAGCCCTCCGGGGAGGGATCTTCCATTCGGGAGACCTGGGCAGAAAGCGGGAGGACGGAAATTACGTCCTGACCGGCAGGATCAACGATATGATCAAGATCAACGGCAACCGGGTGGAGCCGGCGGAGATCGAGCGGCACGCCAAGGATATCCTGGGGATCGACTGGTGCGTGGCCAAGGGCTTCGTGGACCAGGACAAGGCCTTCCTTTGCCTTTACTACACTGATGATATCGAATTCGACGTTATCGAAGCGAAGGAAAAGTTCGGCGCCGTGCTTCCCTACTATATGGTTCCGACCTATTTCATCAGGCTGGACGATGTTCCCATGCTCCCCAACGGCAAGATCGACAAAAAGGCGCTGCCGAAACCCGACACCGGAAATTACCGGGTCGAATATGTGGCGCCCAGAAACGAACTGGAGAAGAAGCTCTGCGAGGGGTTCGAAAAGGTGCTGAATGTGCAGAATGTGGGCATCAGGGACGACTTCTTCGAGCTGGGCGGAGACTCTCTGTCGGCCATGGAGCTGCTCGTCTATCTGGATTGGGATCAGATGAGTTCCAACGACATATACGCCGGCATAACCGTCGAGAGGATCGTCGCCCTGTACATGAAGCGCATCAGCGCGTTTTCCATCATGTCGCCGGAGGAATACGAGATGGAGGCACGGAAGCATCCTCACGATCTGACCGAGATCCAGATATACATGCTTGACATCACCCTGTTCGGACCGAAGAAGAATACCCTGAACATGTTCGAGCTGTACAGGATAAAGGACAGGGACAATGTGGCAAAGGTGAGGGATGCCCTGAATGAGGTGATCAGGAATACCCCGATCTGCTCCACGGTAATGTACTTTGATGATGAGAGCCAGATCCGGCAGCGCTATGAGCCGGATACCTGTCCCGTGGTCGAGATCGAGCATGTCACGGAGGCTGAGTTTGAGGAGATCAAAAAGGGTCTGGTGGTGCATACGGATGTGATCAACAGCAATCTGTATACCTTCCGGCTGTTCGAGACCGAAAAGGGCGGATATGTGATGATCAACCGGCATCATGTAGGTACCGACGGCATGTCGAAGACCCTGTTCTACCGGCGCATTGTCGATGCGTATGAGGGCAGGCCCCTGCCTCTCGACACCTATTATTCCTATCTGGCGAGATGGGAGGCGTCTCTGACGGAAGAGTACACGGAGGCGGGACGCAAGTATTATGAGGATCGTTACGGCGGGATCGACTGGGCATACGACATCGCCCACGATCGCAATCTGAAGGAAAAATCAAATGAATTCTATCCTTATCCGATCAGCGTGACCCAGGAGGAAATGAAGGAATTCGAGGCGCACAGCGGACTGACGAGAAATCAGGCGTTCAATATCGTGCTGCTGCTGAGCCTGGCTAAAAGCACCGGCAACATGGATGTGCTGATGACCTATTCCTATCACAACAGAACAGACCCGATCAGCAACGAAGCGGTGGGCGGAATCTATAAAGCGTTCCCGCTGGGCCTCAGGCTTGGCCATTACCGGAATCTGACGGAGCTGGTCAACGATGTCAGGGCCCAGTCCACAGGAAACATACAGCACTGCAATTACCGGTGGTACGAGATCGTCATACCGGACCGGATCTATGCGAGTTCGTCCATCACCTATGAGACCAGCGAGATCATGAGCAGCGAGAAGATGTTTGAGGAGATCGGCATGGAGAAGGATGAGATCTACTCCTCCGAACCTCAGCTGTTCCCCGGAAATATCATGGGGATGGTGCTGGATACAGAGGAAGGATTCACCGTCGTATTCGTCTATCAGAATCATCTTTATGAACCGGAAACCATCGCGAAATTCGGCAGGACTTTTGACGGCTTCATGAAGGTGCTGACCAGTATCGAGGATCCTGCGGCAGTTTCAATAAAAGACATCTTGGACCAAGTAGAAGCATGATCAGAAAGATATTCCTCACATTCTTTTCCGTACAGCTGATCACCTATGTGACAACGATCATCGGAAACATCATCGACGGCATCGTCACGGGAAGTTTCCTCGGCACCAGTGCGCTGGCGGCATACGGTCTTGCCACACCCTTTTTGACGGTGATCACCGCCATTGCCTCGGCCATGTCGGTGGGGACATCCACGCTGCTCTCGTCCAAACTGGGCAAGGGGGAGATGGATGAGATGAAGAGGGCGTTCAGGGTCTGCTTCTGGACGATCCTCATCGTTTCCACCGCAATCGCAGCGGGGATCATCCTGCTGGCGAATCCCATCGCCACAGCCCTGAAGGCGGAAGGCGAGGTCCACGGAATGGCCGTGGAATACATGAGGGCATACGCCATCGGTATCCCGCCCATATTCCTGGTCGTCCTCGCTATGCCCGTGCTTCAGATCATCGGCAAGCGCCCCTTCCTGATCGCGTCTATCGTGACGCTGTCCGGGGTCAATATCCTCCTGGATTTTGTCAACGTTCTCCTGGTGCACGGGGGAATGTTCGGGATGGCGCTGGCTACCACCATCAGTTTCTACGTAGCCCTCGTTCTGATCCTGGCGACCATCCAGTCGAAGAGCAGCATGCTGTCCATCGGACCGGAGAGGCTGGACGCGTCCATGATCCGGGAAATGGCGGTCTACGGTGCGCCTAACGCGGTGTCCATGGGCTGCAGGAATATCCTGACCATGGTGCTGAACATCCTGATCCTGGCTATCGCGGGGATGCATATGGTCGCCGTCTATGCTGCCATTTCCTCGGCCATGAACATGGCCATGGCCATAGGATCCGGGATGGCGGCGGCAGTATCTGTCCTCACCGGGATCTTCGCCGCGGAGAAGGACAAACAGGATCTCATCACGCTGATCAAGCTGTCGGTAGTATACTCGGTCATTTTCAATGCGATATGCATCATCGTTTTCATAATCTTTTCGGGAGGTGTCGTTTCTCTGTTCCTCAAGGACAAGTCACTGCTTCCCGATGCCGAACTCGGTCTTAAGATCGCAGTGTTCATTACGATCCTCTACTCCATCAATTTCTGTCTGCGGTCATATTACCAGGCAATGAAGATGCCCATCACCATACCCTATGCCATAGTCAACGGCCTCGTAGCCACGGCACTGATTGCCTTTGCACTGGGAAAGACCGTGGGGATCATCGGCGTATGGATATCCCTCCCTCTGGGAGAACTGGTGTCGCTGATCATCTTTGGGACGATCGCCCTGGTGAAGAACAGGCGGGCTAAGGGCCGCGGCCTCATCGAGCGGGTCATGATGATACCGGAAGAGTATGACGATGAGATCGGACCCCTGGAGATGAAGGTCGCCTCCATGGAGGATGCCGTCCAGGCTTCGGAGAAGACGCGCCTGTACATGAAGGAGAAGGGGGCGTCGGACAGGATCAGCATCTACGCGGCCCTGGCCGTGGAGGAAATGGCGGGCAATATCATCCGCCACGGATTCGATGACGGCAGGTCCCACCATGTGGATGTCAAGCTGAAGAAGGACGGAGAGCGCTGGATCCTCCGGTTCAGGGACGACTGCAGGAATTTCGATCCCGTCGCCTACGTGGAAAGCATCACCCCGGAGGAGAAGGAGAGCCACTACGGGATCAGAATGATCTACGGGCTCGCCGACGACGTCAGATATCTCAACACGCTGAAACTGAACAACCTGATCATCAGCTTCAGGCAGGAAGAGCAAAAGCAATAGAAGGGAGAAACCATGGATCTGGATAAAGTCAACCGTTTCCCGTACATCCTCGATGAATGGAACAGGCACGTGAAAGAGATGCCGGAATGGAAGTTCACCTACGACGGAGTCGCGACCAACGGCCGCAGAAGATCGGAAGTGGACGATGAGGCCTCGAGGGTCTATGCGTACCTGAAAGGCAAGGGCATCGGCAAAGAGGACTTCGTCATGATCTGCATGCCCAGATGCGTCCAGGTGGTCTCGGCCATCCTTGGCGTCCTCAAAGCCGGAGCGGCGTTCACCGTAGTGGACAGCCACTATGCGGACGAGCGGATCGACTACATTTACCGGGACTGCGAATGCAGGGCCAGGATCGACCTCGACACCTGGGCGAAGGCCATGGAGCAGGAGCCCCTGGCCGGGTATGAGCCAACCGATCCCCACGACGCCTGCTTCGCCGTATACACTTCGGGCAGCACCGGAAATCCCAAGGGCGTGGTCCACGAGTACGGGAAACTGAAAATGATCCAGCTCACGGCCATCAAACCCTATGTGGACGCCTGGAATGCCGGCGGCTGCCGCTTCGGGCTAATCCCGCCCCTCAACTTCGTGGCGGCGCTGAAGTTCATCGTTCACGGCATCTACACCGGGATGAGGATCTTCATCATACCCACGGAGACCATCAAGAACCCGAGGAAACTGAAACAGTACTATCTGGCCCATAAGATCACGGATGCCCATATGGCCCCGTCGGTCATCCGGGCCGCCGGAGACGATTTCGGCCCTTACCTGAAGCGGGTCATTACGGGAAGCGAACCCCCCAACGGGATCTCCCTTAAGAGCGCCGACCTGATCAACAACTACACCATGAGCGAGTCGGCCTTCGTCGTGGCCCAGTACAGGATCGAAGAGAAAGGGGAGCATATCCCCATCGGCGTGCCCAATTTCGAGGAGATCCGGATCCGGCTTCTGGACGAGGAGGGCAAGGAGGTCGGGGACGGAGAAGTAGGCGAGATCTGCTTCGAGAATCCCTATTTCAGAAAATACAACAACCTGCCCGAGGCGACGGAGGAAGCCCTCCGGGGAGGGCTCTTCCATACGGGAGACCTGGGAAGAAAGCTGGAGGATGGAAACTACGCTATTGCCGGCAGGATCAACGACATGATCAAGATCAACGGCAACCGGGTGGAGCCGGCGGAGATCGAGCGGCACGCCAAGGAGATCCTGGGGATCGACTGGTGCGTGGCCAAGGGCTTCGTGGATCAGGACAAGGCCTTCCTTTGCCTTTACTACACCGATGATCTGGAGTTCGACGTCGTCGAAGTGAAGGAAAAGTTCGGCGCCGTGCTTCCCTACTACATGGTCCCGACCTACTACGTGAAACTGGATGAGGTCCCCCTGCTTCCCACGGGCAAGATCAACAAGAAGGTGCTCCCCAAGCCCGACACCTCAAGCTACCGGGCGGAATACGTGGCGCCGAGGAATGACCTGGAGGCCAAGATCTGCAAAGGCATCGAAGAGGTCCTGCACATCGAGCGGGTCGGCGTCAGGGATGACTTCTTCGAACTGGGAGGAGACTCCCTGTCCGCCATGGAACTGCTCGTTTATCTGGACTGGGAGCAGCTGAGTTCCACCGATATCTATACGGGAATCACATCGGAACGGATCGCGGCCATATACACCAAGAGGATCACGGCCGCTTCCATGATGAGTCCGGAAGAGTACGAGATGGAAGCCAGGAAGGTCCCCCACCGTCTGACGCCGACCCAGGTGTACATGCTGGACAGCTCCCTGTTCAAGCCGAAGTATTCCACCTGGAACCTCCAGACCCTTTTCCGCATCGAGGATAAGGGGAACATACAGCGGCTGACAGATGCCGTCAACGAGGTGATCCGGAACGCGCCGATCTGTTCCACCATGATCTATTTCGACGATGACTGTGAACTGAGGCAGCGCTACGTGCCGGAGAAGTGCCCGGTGGTGGAGATCGAGCACGTGACCGACGAGGAGTTCGAGGAGATCCGAAAGGGATTGGGGACCCATACGGATATCATCAACACCCACCTGTATCAGTTCAGGATGTTCGAGACGGAGAGCTGCGGATATCTTTTCATCAACCGGCATCACATAGCCACCGACGGCATGGCGAAGAGCATCCTGTACCGGCGCATCGCCGATGCCTACGAAGGCAAACCCCTGCCTTTGGACACCTATTACACGACGATCCAGAGGTGGGAAGAAAGCGGGGAAGCGGACGGCTTCGAAAAAGATGAGCAGTACGTCATGGAACGCTACGGGAATACCGACTGGGCCTACGAACTGGCGCACGATTACGAGCTGGAGGAAAAGGGGACCGGCACATGCGCCCTTCCCGCCGACGTGACGCAGGAGGAAGTGGCCGCCTTCGAGAAGAATACGGGAGTGACCAGAAACCAGCTCTTCAATATCTGCATGCTGCTGGCCCTCGCCCGGTGCACCGGACGAAAAGATGTCCTGATGGCCTACGCCTTCCACAACAGAACCGATCAGGCCAGCAACGAAGCCATCGGCGGCCTGTATATGATGCTGCCCCTCGGGGCGAAGCTGGGCGTCTGCAGGAACCTGGCGGAACACTATGACGATATCCGGGCCCAGTCCATCGGCAACGTGCAGCGGGGGAACCATAACTGGAGCGACCTGCTGGTTCCCGGAAGGCTGCGGGAAGTGCATTCCCTGTTCTATGAAACGGAACGCATCATGGGGAGCGCCGGTTCATTCAGGAAGATCGGGATGAAAGAGCTTCCCGTGGAGTACAGCGAGACGCTGTTCTCCCCCAACCATCTGTGCGGAGTGGTCCTGGACAAGACAGCGGGATTCACGCTGGTGATGATCTACCAGAGCAATCTCTACAGACAGGAAACGGTACAGAAGATGCTGAACAGTTTCAATGCCTTCGCGTCGGTCCTTGTTGCCGCGGAGGATCCCGCAGGGGTCAGCATCCCCGATCTTTTTGCGGAAGTGGATGAGAAACTGGCTGCCATGCCGGAACCGACAGGCGCGGAGAATGCCGGCAGGATCAACAAGCGGTTCCTCATGGGCGATGACTGATCGTCAAAAGCGGGGCGGGCTGAAAACCGATGAAAAAGATAGATAAAAGTTGCATTTTCTGCTAAAAAGTGGTATTATGTCACCGGTAGTATGCACAGTTCAATCCCGTCTTTGACAGCGAAAAAGTGAAATAAAGTCGCAACCTGTTGCAATTGTTGGGGTTGCGACTTTTTCGATTTTTTCGTGAAATGCGTAAATGCTTTCCTGACTACAGTCCTTTAGATCTGCGAATGATCCCGGCCATGGATTTGGGAGTTGTTAGTTCGTAGTCCGTCCGAAAGCCGGCGTTTTCATGCAGGGCATCGGTCAGATCGGTCCGCTTGTAGTTCGGAATGAAACCATGGTCCTCCAACTGTCTCATGTCCATGCTCCGCAGGGTGGAGACGATCTCCTCACAGGTGTACTTTTCGCCCAGCTGCCTTTCCAGGATCCGATAGATCATCAGGGAGATGAAGCAGGTGAGGAAATGAGCTCTGATCCGATCGTCCCTCTGAAGATAGACCGGTCTTGCTTCAAACTCGGATTTCATGATTCTGAATGACTCCTCGATTTCCCATCGATCGTGATTGATCCTGGCAATGTCCGCCGGGTCATCGTCGAGGTTCGTGCATACCGCATAGAACCCATCGTACTTGGCCTCTTCTGCGATGGCTTCCGTGTCAAGTTCGTAAGCGGCCTTCTCCGCGATCTCACCATCATCTGTGACGGCGGTTCTTTTGATGAAACGTTTCGCGTCTGTCTGCGACCGCTTGTCTGCCGCCCCGGGTGTTTTGAGATACTTCAACGCCCGCTCGATCTGGCGTTCGCGTATCGTCCGCTGATAGATCCCGTATTTCAGAGAGTAGGTGACGATGAGAGTCTGATCAAAAGCGATATCCCGTTCCTCGTCATATCCTTCGATGAGTCTCTGTTTGTAGAAGATTCTATTTCGGTTTTCCGGTGTGTCCTCCAATTTCGAGATGTCATGTTTCTTTCGTGATCCTTCCAGCTCCCATCCCGTCGGATCGAGGCACCACTCCTTCAACTCTTTTTTGAGTTTCTTAATGGACTGTGTTGTGATGAAACTGCGTTCGCCGAAGTTGTTGAACCGCCGGTTCGCATCCGATGAAAGCCCGGCATCGGTACATACGACAAATTTAGATAACTCAAAGTCCCGCATGATCTGCAGTTCCAGAGGCTTCAGGGAAGACTGCTCATTCTGGTTGCCCGGATTGATGCAGAACGCAAGAGGGATTCCGGACTTGTCCATGAACAACCCCATCTGGACGATCGGGTTGGACCGGTGCTCTTTGCTTGGCCCATACTGTTTCAGACCCGACTCCTGTTCCAATTCGAAGAAGTAGTTGGTGCAGTCATAGAACAGGACGCCTGTGCTGCGTTTGATGACCTTTTTCGATCGCTTGTACAGTTCCGCCTGGATTATATCCGAATGATCGGAAAGCACAGAAAGGGCACGGTAGATCTGATGCAGATCGAACGCCGGCTGCTCCATCAGTGCCTTTGACTGCTCAAAAGTCGGCAGTAGATTCGCTGAAGAAACAGATAGCCGATGTTGAAGGAAAGCTGTTTGCCTTTTTCGACCAGATGATCGGTACTGAACTGGCTTTGAGCGTTTTCAGGTGTCAAACATCCGAGGATTCAGGAACCTATGATCAAAAAGGTCTGTGCCAATTTCCCAACCTAAGTTGACACGATCACTCTTTTGGATAAAGTGGACGGAGGCGGTGCGAAAGTGGTACAATACCATGTATAGGTTAAGCATAGGAGCAGGACAAATGGAGGAGTCACAAACAGGCGGCGAGGCGGAGGATTTCGGTGTCGTCGTATGCGATGTGAACGGACTCAAGAAGATCAACGACACCCTTGGCCACAAGGCCGGGGACGAGTATATCCGCTCCGCCTGCATGCTGCTCTGCGAGTACTACAAGCACAGCCCGGGCTTCCGGATCGGCGGCGACGAGTTCGTCGTGCTTCTGCAGGGCCGTGACTATGAGGCGCGAAACGACATCCTGCGCGACATCAATGTACAGATCGAACACAATCTGGCCAATGGCAAAGTGGTTGCTTCACTGGGCCAGGCGGAGTTCGACCGCGACCGGGACGAGTCCTTTCACGAGGTATTCAAGCGTGCCGACGATCTGATGTACGTGCGCAAGATGCAACTGAAGAGTATGGGTGCCGTGACGAGAGACTGAAATATCACCTGCGGTAATGTAAACGATCCATGGCCCATGGAGAGGTGATCGGTTTGAAAGCGAATCATAGAGGGATAAAAGAATACTTTTTCGATTCAACGGTCAGTCTGAGTGACAGATCTTTTGTGTTGTATTCGTGCCTGATTTTGGTCGCTCTTTTTGCTGCTGTGCCCCTGGGCATGGTCATGCGTGAGCCCCTGTCCGCAACGGTATCTACATTCATCGGCGCGGTTGCCTTTTCCGCCTATATCTATTACGTATTCAGGAGAAACCGGATCGCCCAGGCGAAGGTCGTTCTTTCCGTCGTAGTAGTGGTCTTTTTCCTGCCCATCATGTTCTTTACCAACGGTGGCGCCCAGGGCGGCGCGCCCCTGTGGCTGCTTCTCGGAACGATATATATCGGCCTCATCCTGGAAGGGCGGATGCGGGTGGTTATGCTCATCATCAACGGGATCATGCTCGCCCTGTGCTGGATCCTCGGATATGAGTATCCGGAGCTGGTGACGGAGTACACCAGGGGGCAGAACTATTTCGATTCCATCGCCGGGCTGTTCATCGTCGGCGGCATCGTCTACACCCTGATCATGTTCGGCGTCACCCTTTACCGGAAGGATGAAGAGGAGAAGAACCTCAAGCAGCTGTTTGAGCAGACGGCGACCGTTCTCGCAAACGCAATCGATGCCATGGATGAGTACACCCGGGGCCATTCCATCAGGGTCGCCGAGTACTCGAAGAAGATCGCGGAGTATTATGGAAAGAGCCCGGCCGAGTGCGAGGAAATATACCAGATCGCCCTCCTTCATGATGTGGGAAAGATCGGCATCGCCGAGGACATCATCAACAAGAAGGGAAGGCTTACTGAAGAGGAATACGATGCCATCAAACAGCATCCCGTGCTGGGCGCCCAAATCCTGGAGAGCGTCAATGAGTACCCGGATCTCATCATCGGCGCGAGGCATCACCACGAACGCTACGATGGCGGGGGATACCCGGACCGGCTGAAGGGGGAGGAGATCCCTGAGATCGCCAGGATCATCTCCGTTGCCGACGCCTACGATGCCATGACGTCCAAGCGGAGTTACCGTGAGCCCTTCACCCAGGAGAAAGTGCGCGATGAGATCGCAGGCGGGGCGGGAACCCAGTTTGATCCCCGGTTCGCGGAAATCATGGAGCATCTCATCGATCTCGATACGGAATACGAGATGAAGGAAAAGGATATTGACCCGGAGATGGAGGGGAAGGATCCATACGATGCATAGCCGGACGGACAAAAGGATATCGCTGAAAACAAAGACCTTCCGGGTGATCCTGACGGGTTCACTGATACTGATTCTTCTGGGCAGCGCCATCGGGCTGGCCCTTTACGGCTATTCCTCCCTGCGCAGCTACAAGGACGAATCCCGGCATCTGATCGACTACACCCTTCTTCTGGAGGACCAGTCCTATGTGGAGAGGATCTTCCGTGAGACGAAGAAGGTCTACGGGAGTATGCCGGAGGATGTCCGCCGCGATCCCCAATCGGAAGCCTTCATGGAGGCGTGCGTTCCCCTGGTGGATGAGGACTTCTTCAAGGCCAGGGATATCCTGGTGAAATGCCGGGAGGGGACCGAGCAGAAGAACGTGTCCTACATGTTCACCGAACCCGACCAGAGTGCCATCGTCTACGTGGTGGACGGCGATGAGGAAGAGTGGGCCTTCCTGCCCGGACAATGGGTCAGGGCGGACCTCAGCAGAATAAAGGGCATCGAGAAATCCTCGTGGCGCCTTCACATTACTCATGAAGAAGAGTACGGCTGGGTCGGTACGGATTTCGCGTCCATGGTTGACGCGAAGGGAAAGCAGATCGGCTACGCGGTCATGGATCTGGACCTGAACGATTTTCTCGGCCGGATCTTCCGGTTCCTGAAGATCCTTCTGCCGGTGGCCGTGATTCTGGTGTTGCTCCTCGCCTTCCTGTCTTCCCAGCTGCTGCGGAAGCATATCATATCCCACCTGACGGTGATGGCCGGAGCGGCCCGGGAGTATACGGCCCGGGACAAGGTGGAACAGCCGGAGGACGCCCCCTTTATCTTCGAATCGCTGGGGATCAACACGTCCGATGAGCTGGAGGAACTCTGGCACAGCATGCGGAGATGGAGGACATCACCTCCGAATGGGCGGAGAACGGCCAGCTTGCCGTGGAGATGTTTGACCGCAGCGAAGAGGGGCATTTCGGCGCCGTGCTGATGGATATGCGGATGCCGGTCATGGACGGCCTGACGGCAACCCGAAAGATTCGTGAACTGGACAGGGAGGATGCAAAGGCAATCCCCATCATCGCCCTGACGGCAAACGCCTTCGAGGAGGACGTGAAGTCCTGCCTTGAGGCCGGCATGGACGCCCATATGTCCAAACCCGTGGATATCGACCAGCTGATGCGGCTGCTGGGCAGGCTGCTGGCGAAATAATGCGTATTGAGGTGTATGACATGGAGAAAACAAGGAAACGATCTTCCATCAGGATGAAGATGTACATCTTCGTCATCATCACGGTCCTCGCCGTGGCATTCGGCACGTCTGCCATTGCCTTTAACGCCGAGGCGAATCAGATCGACCGGTACTATAAGCAGAACACGGCGGACAACGCCCGCAATTTCGCGACCATGGTCGACGGTGATTTCCTGAGGGAGCTTCGCGATGTCGCCAGAACAGATGAATTCCAGGCCCTGCGCGAGAAGGCCGAGAAGGAAGCCAACGAAGCCCTGATCGAGGATTACCTGAAGGAAAAGGGCCTGTGGGAGAAATACAGTGAGACCCGGGATATGATCACCAACTATCTGGAGAACATGGAGGGCATCAAGTACCTGTACATCATCGCCCACGGGGACAAGAACGCGGATCACGATATGTATCTGGTCGATGACAAGGAGAATCCGATCTACGAAACCGGATACTATGAGGAGCGGGAAGCTGAACTGCTGGGCATGGATATCGCCAATCTGCCGGAGCCTACCATCTCGAACGGCGACTGGGGCTGGCTCTGTTCCGACTTCAAGCCGGTCTATGACTCCGACGGGGAGTGCATTTGCATCGTAGGCTGCGACGTGGGGATGGATGACGTGATGGCGGAACGGAAGAAACTGATGATCTTCCTCATCGTCGGCGCCCTGGCCCTGACCTGCCTGGTGCTTATCGCAGCCGTGCTGTTCATCAACAGGGTCGTTGTCAATCCGCTGAACAGCATGACCAGGGAAATGAAGAAGTTCAAGCCTTCCGAAACCCTCAGCTATGAGGAATCCGGCGTCATCGACATCGATATCCGAAGCAAGGATGAGATCGGTGAGATATATCAGGGCATCCGGAGCATGCAGATCAACATCATCGATTACCTGAGGGATATGCTCGCTCTGGAGAAGGACAAGGAGAAAGCGGAAAGCGATCTGAAGGACAAGGACGAACGGATCGACCAGCTCAGCATCGAGTCCTATACGGATTCCCTCACCGGGGTAGGAAACAAGGCGGCCTACACCAAGAAAATGAACGAGATAAACCAGAAGCTGGAAGGCTCGGAAGAGGTGGAGTTCGCCATCGCCATGGTCGATCTGAACAACCTGAAGAACATCAATGACGAGCATGGACACAGGGCGGGCGACCAGTACCTCAAGGGCTGCTGCCATATGGTCTGCGAGGCATTCAAGCATTCTCCCGTATACCGGATCGGCGGTGACGAGTTCGTCGCCCTCCTCCAGGGAACGGATTATGAGCATCGCCGGGAGATCGTCGATCAGCTGAAGGAGCAGTTCATCCAGGCCTATGAGCAGACCGAGGAATCCCCCTGGCTCAGATACTCCGCCGCCGTGGGTCTGGCGGAATACGCCTCGGACGACAATACGGCGGAACTCGTATTCAGGCGCGCCGACGCGGCCATGTACGAGGACAAGGCCCAGTTCAAAGAAAAGTACGGCGTGGACTCCCGGTAGGGAGGCCGCGGCAGGATGGCCCGGCAGGGAAGTTCCGCCCCGGCAGGATACAGAAGAACGAGGGATTGCCGCGTCAATACGGCAGTCCCTTTTGTTATCTGATGGGTCCGTTCTGAATGCGGCCCGGCCCGCTGCCCCACCGGCTGTCATCGATCTCGGACACATTGTGAACGACCCATCCTCGCGCCCAGCAACCAAATATTGCCATATTCAGTAAAATGGAAATAAATGGGAGTTCTAATCATAGAATTTGAGACGATCAAACTCGCTCGAAGGGGCTTTTTCTGCGAGAATTGCCTTTATATTAAGATTCTACAGAGTAAAAGACAATTCAGTCTGCAGAAATCCGAATCACATCAGGAATTACAGATTTTGAGTCGGATCAGGGGGTGTCTGCTGGTTCTGCCCGCGGGAATTACGTCACTTTTGGAGCAGTGGGAGAATAATACAGAATCAGAGGACGATCGCCGTCGGGAGCCGGGCCCGCCCGCTGCCCCATGAGAGCCCCTTCCTGTGAAATCATATTCTACCCGCCACAGTCCATGTGTTATACTGTCCTTGACAGGGGTCCGGCGCGCGAAGCCGGGTAACCGGAAAGGACGAACAGCCATGGAACTGATGGAAATCATGCGACACAGACGCAGCATAAGGAAATACGCGGAGGAAGCCATTCCCGAGGAGAAGCTGAACAGGATCCTGCAGGCGGGCCTTCTGGCGCCGACCAGCAGGGGGAAGCGGCCCTGGGAGTACTATGTGGTGCAGGATAAGGGTACCCTGGAGAAACTGTCGGCGGCCAAGCGGCACGGATCGGCTCTGATTGCCGGCTGCAGCACAGCGATCGTTGTCTTTGCAGACAGCGAACTGTCGGACGCGTGGATCGAGGACAGCTCCATCGCGCTGGCCTATATGGATCTGATGGCGTCTTCCCTGGGTATCGGCAGCTGCTGGGTGCAGATGCGCATGAGAAAGGATGAGAGCGGGGGAGACGCGGAGGAAAACGTCCGCCGGATCATGGGGGTGAAGGAACCCTTCCGGACTGTCGGCATCCTGGCTCTGGGGATTCCGGCGGAGGAGAAGGAGCCTTACGACGAGAGCGCACTGAAGTGGGAAAAGGTCCATCGGTGAGACACCGGTGGCAGGAGGAATGCCATGGCCAGATTTGATATCACACTGACGGACGCGGCGAAGGAAGAGGCGAGGAAATGCGCCGAGGAAGGGAAGGACCTTCGGTTCAGCGTGAGCCGCAGCGGCTGCTGCAGCATTGCCATATCCATCTTCCCTGACGCGGAGAGGGATACCGACGAGGTGATCGAGGTGGACGGCATCCGGATCGTGACCAACGGGGAGTATCCGGATCTCGAGTGGAAGGGAACCATCGATTACAAGACGAAGGGCCTGCGCAAGGGCTTCGTCTGGAAGTGATCTTTCGATGAGGATACTATGTATCGGAGCATCTAATACCTACGGCCATGATCCCCGGTCCTACATCGGATCCAGGTATCCGGAGGATGTGCGGTGGACGGGCCGGCTGGGCGGTCGGGACGTGCTGAACTGCGGGCTCAACGGCATGGCGGTGCCCCGGGAGGCGGCCCCGTACACGGATCTGATCAGGGAAAACGATTCGGATCTGGTCATTGTGATGCTCGGCACCAACGACCTGCTGGAGGGCCGCGGCGCGGAGGAGACCGGCCGGCGGATGGAGGCTTTCCTGGAGGCCGTCGGGGAGCATGCAAAGGCAATCCTGCTTATTGCCCCGCCCCGCCCGAAGACCGGAGAATGGGTGCAGAGCGAAGGGCTGATAAAAGAGTCGGAGAAGCTGGGCGAACTGTACCGGGAGCTGGCGGACAGACTGGGCTGCCGGTTCGCGGACGCGGGAGAATGGGATATTGAGATGACCTATGACGGGGTGCACTTTTCCCCGGCGGGTCACGGGGAGTTTGCCCGGAAACTGGAAGGTGTGCTGGCAGACGCGGCGGAAAACGTGCCGGAAGACATGCCGGCAGATATACCGGAGGAGGGAGAATCATGGTAATCGATATCGACAAACTGCGGGAGGATATGCTGAACAACTGTTACGGGGCGTTTTTCGTCTGTGACTTCGGAGGAGCGCTGGCGGAATCCGTGGATGTGGAGAACGCCACGCCGGAGGAACTGATCGAGATGGCCCAGAGGCAGGGAATCGACCTGCGCAGATATGAGGTGTAAGCAATACCTCGGGAAGGAAAGGTGGACGCCATGTCACGACGAACAATCAGGTATCTGATCGCCGCGGGAGCCTGCATCCTGGCCATGGGATTCCTCCTGGCCGGCTGCGGAGGCGGCGGGGACGAGTCCGGACAGGATGCCGCAGAGGAAACCGCCAGCGTGCAGACGGAAGCGACGAACGCGGAGAACACGGAGGCGGCGGATCCGACGCTGCTCTACATGGGCCATGCCAGCCTGCGCATCGTCACCGGCGAGGGCAAGGTGATCTATATCGATCCCTTCGCGGGGGACGGCTACGATCTGCCGGCGGACCTGATCCTGGAGACCCACGGCCACGATGACCATACGGCCCAGGACCTGATCAAAGACCGCAGCGGGGACTGCCGGGTGATCACCTGGAAGGAGGCCCTGGCCGACGGCAGCTTTGACCTGGGCTATGTCACCGTGGAGGCGACCCAGGCGGGGAACAATCCAAACCACAGCATCGATGAGTGCGTAGGGTATATCCTGACCTTCAGCAACGGCAGGAGCGTCTACGTGAGCGGCGATACGTCGACCACGGACCAGATGGCGGAGCTGGCGGATAAGCACATCGATTACGCTCTCTTCTGCTGCGACGGCGTTTACAACATGGACCTCGAGGAAGCGGCGAAGTGCGCGGAGACGGTGCAGGCGAAGCACAACATCCCCTATCACATCGTCCCGGCGGATGATCCGGATCACTTTGACAGGGAGCGGGCGGAGCAGTTCGCCGCGCCGAACAAAATGATTCTGGAGCCGGGAGAGGAAATCACCATACAGTAAGGCGGCACCGCCTGCAGGCCGCAGAACAGCTGCAGGAGTACAGGAGGAGAATTATGTCAACACTGATCAAAAACGGAATTGTCGTCACCGCGGAGGGAGAGCGGAAAGCGGATCTCTACATGGAAGGCGAAAGCATCAAAGCTATTGGCGAGAATCTTGCCGTCAACGCGGACGAGGTCATCGACGCGGCGGGGAAATACGTCCTGCCGGGAGGCGTCGACCAGCACGTTCATTTCTCGTTCACCTACAAGGGCAGCAAGACCCGGGGCTTTGAAACCTCCAACGCCGCGGCGGTGGGCGGAACGACCACGCTGATCGAATTCGTCAATCAGGAAAAGGACAGGGGACTGGTGGAGACCATCGACGATTACCGGAAGACCGACGCCGAGGGCATCGCCATGGTGGACTACGCCTTCCACAGCGTAATGACCGATCCCCGGGAGGAGGTAATCGAAGAGATCCCCAGGCTGGCGGAGGCCGGCTATCCCACCATGAAGCTGTTCATGGCCTACAAAGGGCAGTTTTTCCATGCCGATGACGATGCCATCCTCAAGGCCCTGCAGAAAGGGAAGGAGGCCGGTGTCACGGTGATGGTCCACGCGGAGAACGCGGACATGATCGACGTGCTGACAAAGCAGCTCATCGCCGAAGGAAAAACCGGCCCGTACTATCACGCGGTCAGCCGTCCCCCCGTTGTGGAGGCGGAGGCGACCAGGCGGGCCATTTATCTGGCGGAGCTTGCCGATGCGCCCCTCTATGTGGTGCACGTCACCTGCAGGGAGGCCCTGGAGGAGGTCAAGGCCGCCTATCAGCGCGGGCAGAAGGTCTTCGGCGAAACCTGCGCCCACTATCTGGTGCTGGATGAATCGGATCTGGCCAGACCGGACTTTGAAGGAGCCAAATACGTCTGTTCCCCGGCCCTCCGCACGGAGGAGCACAGAGCGGCCCTTTGGGAAGCGGTAGACCGCAAATGGCTGAACGCCGTCAGTTCCGACCACTGCGGCTTCGATTACGCGGAGCAGAAGCACATGGGCTTCGGAGAGGGAAAATCCTTCGCCGATATCCCCAACGGGGCGCCGAGCCTGCAGAACCGGCTGAACATCCTCTGGACCTACGGCGTATGCGAAGGGAAGATCAGCCCCAGCCGCCTGGTGGACCTGTACGCGACCATGCCGGCAAAGGTCAACGGCCTGGAGAAGAAAGGCCAGCTGGCCCCGGGATTCGACGGAGATGTGGTCATCTTCGACCCGGATTATGAAGGGGTGATCTCCTATGAGACCAACCTGGAAGGCGTGGACTACTCACCCTTTGAGGGCTTCCCCCAGAAGGGACGTCCGGAAACGGTGTTCCTGCGCGGGCAGAAGATCGTCCGGGACGGCAGATACATCGGCGGGAAGGGCCAGGGACGGTTCGTTCCGGGCAAACCCTTCGGCGCGGCGTACCAGTGGTAACAAACAGGGAGGAAACGGACGTGATCATTGATGGGAAACGATTGATATCGAATCTCGTCCGGCTGCGGAAACTTACGGACACGCCGGGGGCCGGCGTGACCCGTTTTTCCTACGGGGAACAGGATGCAAAGGCAAGGCAGTTCCTCGTCGACCGCGCCCGGGAGATGGGCTGTACGGTGAGGGCCGACCGGGTGGGAAATCTCCGGATCGGGCTTCCCTCCAACCGCCCCGGCCGGCCGGTCATCCTCTGCGGGTCCCACATCGATACGGTGAGGAACGGCGGATGGCTGGACGGGATCTACGGCGTCTGCAGCGCCCTGGAGGTGCTGGAGACGCTGGCCGCCCGGGACGGGAATGAGACGGCAGGGGGAGATGACGGTCTGCTGAACGTGGACATGGTGATCTTCGCCGAAGAGGAGGGCTCCAATTTCGGCTCCACCATGACGGGGAGCAAGTTCCTCACGGGGAAATACGGCGAGGAGGATCTGGACAGGCTGACCGACGATCACGGGTCGGCCATGAGAAAGTACCTGGAGAGGGCCGGACTGGGAACAGAAGGAGGGACGGATCATCAGTTCCTCGATCCCGTTCCCTGGGATCTTTCCCAGGCTGCCGCCATGCTGGAATTGCATATCGAGCAGGGTCCGGTGCTCGACCGGGCGGGGATCCCCATCGGCATCGTGGATGCCATCTTCGGCATGCGCGTCCTTGAGGTGACCCTGACCGGTGTGGGAAACCATGCCGGCGCAACGCCTATGGATGAGCGGTTTGACGCGATGACGGCAGCGGCGGAGTGCATTCTGGCCGCGGAGGCGACCGTCGCCGCCGATCCGGAGAAACGGACGGTGGTGACCATCGGCAAGATCGAGGCCCTGCCCAACTGCTCCAACGTAATTCCGGAGACCGTCCGCTTCACCATGGAGGTCAGGAACAGGGATAAGGGAAAGATCGACGGATACACCGAGCGGATCGCCCACGGCTTCCGGCAGATCGCCATGGACCGGGGAATCTCCTGTCAGATCCGGGATCACTCCTCCTCAGAACCGTTGCCTTTGGACGAGGGAATAGGCGAGGTGATCCGGCAGACGGCGGAGAGGGCCGGCATCCCGTACCGCGTCATGGACAGCGGCGCGGTGCACGATGCCTGTATGCTGGCGGAGGCAGGCGTCCCCACGGGGATGATCTTCGTGCCCAGCATCGACGGAAGAAGCCACGTGCCCCAGGAAGATACGAAAGAAGAGGATCTGATCCGCGGCGCCAAGCTTCTGCTGGAGACGGTGGAGCAGCTGCGGGCCCATCCTCCCCAAAGGCGGTGATGAGATGGACCATGAACAGCTGTGGAATAAATGCGTGGTGTTTCATGGACACTCCTGCGGAGGACTAGCCATCGGATTCAGGGCCGCCCTATACGCGGCCGATCTGCTGGGCCTATCCCCGGGTGACGGAGAAGAAGGGGAGAGAAAAACAGCAAGGGAAAACGGCGCCAGAGTGGAAAAATTATCCTGTACCGCGGGCGCTGTTTTTTGTTATAATGCTATTGTACTATTCTTCTCAAGTATCTGAGTACTTGTGAGGGGGAATGAAACGAATGGAACATTTCTCAGCGAACAGTATCGATAGTTATTCCATTGCAGGCGACGTGTCGGTGATAGCCATCTGTTCCGTTGTGGTTGTCCTTTTGATGACGTCTTACGTCAGCCGTACGCGCACCCTGTATATTTTCCTGAACATTATTGCCCTTCTGGTCTGTGCCGCTGTGGTCAGCATGGTCTTCCATCACCTGCTGGTGCAGAGGAATCCCGAATTCTACACGGCAATATACGTGCTGCATGTTCTGTACCATGCTATGATCTTTAACGTGTTCTTCCTGTTCGGCCTCTATATCACCGAGGCGTCCAACATGGAGCACAGGCAGGCGCGGGTCGTGGCCATCGCATCCGTTCTGCTGTTTGCGGCCATCGTGACTGCCGATATTGTCCGGACGGTCACCGGTGCCGGCGTCCGCACCGCGGAAGACGGTGCGGTGATCTACAGCGAGAGCATCTTCCTGATCGGTTACGCTCTGTACATCATTTTCCTGCTGGGGCTGCTGTATCATGTGCGTGGCCTTCTGTACCGGCGGGTCATGTACGGCTTCTACGGCGCCATAGGCGTCGCCATTCTGATCCGGGTCATCCAGATGATCCTGGGCCATTCTTCCCTGACCACCATGACCTTCGTGCTGCCGGTGATCGCCATGCTGTACATCATGCACTCCAATCCCTACAATGTGACCCTGGGCACGGTGGATGTCCGGTCCATGGAGGACATGGTCAGGACGTTCTACGCCCGGAAAGAGGAATTCATCTTCCTGAGTATGTACCTTCCGGAATTCGACGGGGAAGGGAAGGAACTCCCCGAGGAGATCCGGGCGTCGGTCCGGCAGTTTTCCGGGCGGTTTTTCCGCAGCTGTGTTCTCTTCCAGATCAGCAACGGCCAGGTGATCATGCTCGTCCCCAAGCGCCGCAATCCGGACTATGAGAAGCGGATCAGGAGGATCCTGGAAGCCTTCCAGGAGGAGCATCAGAAGTTCAATCTTCCCTATAAGATCGTCATCGGCGAATCCATCGAGGAGATCAGCCGGAGGAACGAATACGTCAGCTTCATCCAGAGCATCCACCGCAGCCTGCCGGACAACACGGTGCATCGGATACGGGAGGAGGACGTGGCCCGGTTCAATAGGAACGAGTACATTCTCCAGGCACTGGCGGATATCCACAGCAAGAGGGATCTGGAGGACCCGCGGGTCCTGGCCTTCTGCCAGCCGGTCATGAACCTTCAGACCGGTCAGTTCGACACGGCGGAGGCGCTCATGCGCCTGAAGCTGGATAAGACGGGGATCGTGTACCCGGATCAGTTCATTCCTCTGGCGGAACAGTATGGATACATCCATGTGCTGACGGAGATCATCCTCCATAAGACCTGTCAGGAGATCCGGCGCCTGACGGAGGAGGGCTTCCAGATCGATCGAATCAGCGTGAACGTGTCTGTGCTGGAGATCAAGGATGAAGACTTCTGTAACGATATCGACCGGATCATCGAAAGCAACGGCCTTACCGGCGAGCAGATCGCCATCGAGATGACGGAGTCCCGCAGCGAGGCGGACTTCATGATCATGAAGGAAAAGATCGAGGAGCTGCGCCGGAAGGGGATTCGGTTCTACCTGGATGACTTTGGCACGGGCTACTCCAACATGGAACGGATCATGGGACTGCCCTTTGACATCATCAAGTTCGACCGGTCCATGGTCATTGCTGCGGGGAGCGACGAGCGCTCCGAGAAGATCGTGGAGAACCTGGCCCACATGTTCCGGGAGATGGATTACTCCGTCCTGTACGAGGGCGTGGAAAACGATGTGGACGTGGAGCGCTGCCAGGAGATGTCCGCCTCCTATCTGCAGGGATACCGGTATTCGCGCCCGGTGCCCATCATGCGGCTGAGGGAGTTCCTGAAAAAAGGCCCGAAAAAAGACCGGGCAGGCTGAGGAAAAGCAGCGAACCCGGCATAGTTTGATACCGTTCTATTTCGCCCAGGGCATCGCCGTCTACGATCCCCGGACGGATCGTTCCGTCATGGATACGGCGACCCGCGCGGACCGGATCATGTACGAGAACAAGCAGAGTGGGAAGGTAAGGTAACCGCTGCCTAGGCCTCGTTCAGTGCCCGGATGATATCGGGAAGCTGCTTGTCGACGGTGTCGTTGTCCAGCTGGCAGGTGCCCGCGTTCCGGTGCCCGCCTCCGCCGTACTTCAGGCAGAGCTCGCCGATGTCCGCGTTCGACGCCTTGTTGACGATGGACTTGCCGATCATGACCGCCGTGTTCTGCTTGCGGAATCCCCAGGCCACGTGGATGGAGATCTCCGTCTCCGGGTAGAGGGCGTAGATCATGAACCGGTTACCCGCGTAGATGGTCTCTTCATTACGCAGATCCAGGACGACGACTTTGTCGTAGACCTTCGCCAGGCGCAGCAGCTGATCCTTGAACAGCTCCGACTGCTCAAAGTACAGGTCCACACGCTCCCGGACGTCGGGCAGCTCCAGGATCTCATCGATATCGTGCTCCAGGCAGTAATCGATCAGTTCCATCATCAGACCATAGTTGGAGATCCGGAAATCGTGGAACCGGCCAAGTCCCGTACGGGCATCCATGAGGTAGTGGAGCAGCACCCAGCCCTCCGGGTGAAGGATCTCATCGATGGTGAAATCCGCGCTGTCTCCCTTGTCCACAGCCGTCATCAGGTCCTCGGAAATGTGGGGGAACTTGTCCTTGCCGCCGAAGTAATCGTAGACCACGCGGGCGGCGCTCTTCGCGTTCTCATCGATGATCAGTTTGCCGCCTGTCTCCACCGCCTTCAGCCGGTCGACCTCGGATTCGTGGTGGTCAAAGGCAAGACCGACGCGGGGGTCATAGGGCAAGTTTGTCGTAATATCGTTCTTGGACAGCTCGATCTTTCCGTCCTGCACGTCCTTGGGATGGACGAATTTGATCTCATCGATCATGTCCAGCTCCTTCAGCATCATCGCGCAGGCCAGGCCGTCAAAATCACTTCTTGTCACTAGTCGGCGGGTATTTTCCATGTTCGTTCCTCCTTGTCTTTCTGCTTCATATTATACTCAAAAGGGGAGCCGGGTTCAAGACGCCCGGGGAGTCAATTCTGCGATTTGCCGTGTCACGGCGGGGAACCTGTGATAAGATGTATCCGCAGGCCGGCGCGGCCGCCTGCCTGGGCAGAAGAACGGAAGGATAGATGATGGCAGCAGGGGAAGGAAAGAACATGGCAGCAGAGGAGATCCGGGAGAGACTGTTTCAGATGCAGGATGAGAGTTACCGGGAATTTCAGCTCAAGCTGATTCCCACCGTGGACCCGGACCGGGTCATTGGCACCCGTACGCCGGCCCTGCGCGGTTACGCCAAAGAACTGATGAAGGAGGGCGGGGCGGATGCCTTTCTGGGCGAACTTCCCCATCGGTATTTCGACGAGAACCAGCTTCACGCTTTCCTGCTCTCCGAGATGAAGGATGTGGACCGGTGTCTGGGGGAGGTGCAGCGCTTCCTGCCCTATATCGACAACTGGGCCACCTGCGACCAGCTTTCCCCGAAGGTCTTTCGGCGAAACCGGGAGCGTCTGCTTTCCTGCATCCGGGAGTGGATCGGATCGGATGAGGTCTATACGGTGCGATTCGCCATCGGCATGCTGATGCAGCACTTCCTCGATGAGGACTTCAGGCGGGAGTACCCGGACATGGTCGCCGCCGTCAGGTCGGAGGAGTACTACATCAACATGATGATCGCCTGGTATTTCGCCACGGCCCTGGCCAAGCAGTACGAGACGGTGCTGCCCTGCATCGAGGAAGGCAGGCTGGATGTCTGGACCCACAACAAGGCCATTCAGAAGGCGGTGGAGAGCAGGAGGATCACAGAAGAACAGAAGGCATACCTGAAGAGCCTGAAGATACGGAAATGAAAAGGAGGACGGGACAATGATCACACTGGAAAGGGCAAAGGAACTGAACGATGCGGCGGTGCAGGAAGAGCACCTGCGCATCCACGCCATGAACGTCATGGCATCCATGGGGGCCATGGCGGAGCACTTCGGAGAGGATAAGGACCACTGGATGGCCATCGGCTATCTCCACGATTACGACTACGAGCAGTATCCGGAGGAGCACCTGCTGCATACGGAGGAGCCGCTTCTTGAAGCGGGGCTGGAGCCGGAGGAGGTCCGGGCGATCCTTTCCCACGGTTACGGCCTCATCAACGATGTGGAGCCTCTGACTAACATGGAGAAATCCCTGTACACCGTCGATGAGCTGACGGGCATCATCCAGGCCTGCGCCCGCATGCGGCCCCACGGCATCCAGGATCTGACCGTCAAGAGCCTGATGAAGAAGTACAAAGACAAGCGCTTCGCTGCCAAATGCGACCGGGAGCTGATCCAGGACGGATGCGACCGCTTGGGTATGGAAGTGCGGGAAGTGGCGGAGATCTGCATTGAAGGAATGCGTCCCTACGCGGCGGAGATCGGTCTTCTGGGGACGGAAGGCTGAAGACGGAAGGCGGAAGGCTGAAGAATCCGTCTTCAGAGGGCGCGGCCGCCCGGCGCGGGCTCAGGTATCCTTGCGCTTCAGGGACATGACGGCGCCGCAGAAGCAGATGACCGCGGAGATCAGAAAGCAGGTCCGCATGGCCCCTTCGAAGTCCGCCAGCGGCGCTTCGGCCAGGGTGGCGTCACCCAGCCGGGCGCTGATGACGATGGTGGTGATGGCGATGCCGCTGGTCTGTCCCAGGGTCCGCATGGTGGCGAGGATGGAGCTGGCGACACCGTAGTGTTCCCGGCCCACGCAGGACATGATCGCGTTCATATTGGGAGAAGAAAAGAGCGAGACGCCGAGGCCGGCGATCAGCAGCGTGCAGACGATGGCCCACACCGGCGTTTCTTTTTGTACCATGGAAAAGACGATCATGGTGCATCCGCAGACCACCATTCCGGCGGTCGCCAGCTTATAGGGGGCGATCCGGTCGGAGAGGGCGCCTGCCCGGGAGGTCAGGGAGGCCATAACCACCGGCAGGCAGATCAGGATCAGGCCAGCCGTCTGGGAGGAATAGCCCTTATCCACCTGCAGATAGAGGGACATGAAATACTGGATGCTGAAGATGGCGCAGTAATTGAACAGGGCGGCCAGGTTGGACAGGGTGTAGGCCGGCGTGCTGCGGAAGATCCGCACATCGATGACCGGGTCATCCGCCGCCAGTTCCCGGCGCACGAAGAAGAAACCCAGCAGGATGCCTGCGGCGATGAGGGCGAAGGGCCACCATCCCCGGCCGATGCTGGCGAAGCCGTACATGCCGCAGGTGATCATGGCGATGAACAGAAGGTTGCCGGCGATGTCCGGCTGTTTGCCCGCTGAGGGTCCCGGCTGTCCGGGGCTCTGGCCGGGCAGGGGTTGCCTTTCCTTCACGGGCAGATACCGGCAGGCGGGAATCAGCGCCGCCGCCCCGACGGCCGCCGTCGCGAAGAAGACGCTGTGCCAGCCGAACCACTGGTTCAGGACCCCGGCGAGCACCGGCCCGGAGGCCAGGCCCACATAGGTGCCGGAGAGCATGTGGCCGATGGCTTTGCCCCGCTGCTGAGGCGGATGGCAGGCGACGATGATGGCGGTGTTGGTGGCGAAGATCATGGACGCGCCCACGCCCTGCAGTATCCGCAGGACGATGAGCAGGGCGAAGGAGCGGACCCAGCCTGTAGCAAAGCAGGACAGGGTCAGGATGCCCACGCCAAGGAGAAAGATCCGGTTCTTTCCCGTGGCGTCGGCCAGTTTGCCGAAGGGCACCGAAAGCCCGCAGGTCGTCAGGGAATACACGGTGATCACCCAGCCCACCCGGCCGGCGCTGATGGACAGATCCGCGCTCAGGGAAGGGATGACGATGTTCATCGCGCTCCCCAGAAAAGCCGAGGAAAAAGAGGATAGGATGATGATGACCGTAATGGTTTTTGCGTTAAGTGAGGTTTCGCTGTTCATGAACGTCCCTTTTGCCGCTGCATTACCTGCATCCATTGTACTACGATGGCCCGCGGTTGCAACACAAACCGGCCTCCGGCTTACAATCCCCCCGGCCCTGTAGTATAATGCAGGGGACATCATTAACTTGGCGGCAGTTCCGCCTGCCGCGGGAGGGAAGGCAGAAACATGGAAAAGACGACGACAATGAATCATGAGGTGATCCGCCTCTTTGCGCAGATCAACCGCATCCCCCGGGAATCAGGAAATGAGGCGGCGGTCAGCGACTGGATCAGAGACTGGGCGGTAAAACGCGGACTGGAGGCAAGCCAGGACGGTCTGGGAAACCTGATCATCAAAAAGCCCGCGTCCCCGGGCGCCGAAGACCGGTCCCCCGTGATGCTGCAGGCCCACCTGGACATGGTCTGTGAGAAGGACCGGAACAGCGATCACGATTTCTCGAAGGATCCCATCGAAATGAAGGAAGAGGAGGGCTGGCTGGTATCCGCCACCGGAACGACCCTGGGCGCGGACAACGGCATCGGCGTCGCGGCGGCTCTGGCCGTGCTGGAGGATGAGTCCCTCCGACATCCACCACTGGAGGTGGTGCTGACCGTCCAGGAGGAGACCACCTTCGCCGGGGCGGAGCAGGTCGATATCAGCGCCTGCCGCGCTGAACGTCTGATCAATCTGGATCACGCCGATGAGAGGGAAATCATCGTGGGCAGCTGCGGAGGAACGGGTGTGGAATTCACCATGCCCCTGAATCGGGAGAATGAGGTACCGGAAGGGTACGAAGCCTTCTGCCTCCGGTTGAGCGGCCTGAAGGGCGGCCATTCCGGGGAGGACATCCACCGGGGGCGGGGTAACGCCATTTCGTTGCTTTTGCGCCTTCTGGAAGAACCGGGAATCCGCACGACGTCCATCACCGGCGGCACCAACCGGCTGGCCATCCCCCGGGAAGCGGAGGCCCTGGTGCTGGCTGCGGACCGGGAAGCCCTGGCGGAAACCGCGGACCGTATGAAGGCGGTGCTGCGAAAGGAATACGGCAGCGCGGCGCCGGATCTTGACATCACCGTGGAACCGGCAAAGGCAATCCCGCCGCTGACGGAAGAATCCTTCCGGCGCATCGCCCGGTCCGTCCGCCTGTATCCCAACGGCATCGTGGCCATGAACGGCAGCCTGGAAGGGCAGGTGGAAAGCTCGGACAACATCGGCATCATTTCTACCGAGGGAGATATCCTGAAGCTGGTCTCCGAGGTGCGGGGCGCCTACCAGAGCACCGTGGCGGACATCGTCCGGACCATCGAAGAACTGGCGGATCTCATGGGGGCGGAAGTCGCCTGTTTCAACGGATACGTCCCCTGGGAATTCACTGCGGATTCGCCCCTGCGTTCCCTGGCGGTGGAGACCTTCCGGGAGATGTTCGGCGGGGAAATGAAGCAGCTGGCCCTGCACGCCGGACTGGAATGCGGCTTCTTCGCGGAAAAGCGGCCGGGCATGGACATCATCTCCATCGGACCGGACTGCCAGTACTTCCACTCGCCCCGGGAACGGGTCCGCATCGAATCCATCGGTCATTTCTACGACTACATAAAAACCCTGCTGGGAAAACTCCCAGCAGGGACAGCCTGATCAGCGTTACGATCAGCGCTACTGCTTCATCCTCGCCAGCACTTCCCTGACCAGGTCCCAGGTCCGCTTCACGGAGCTGATGGATACATATTCATTGGGCGTGTGCACGTCCTGGACGTCGGGGCCGATGGAGACGCAGTCCAGGCCGGGGATCTTGCCGGCAAAGTACCCGCACTCCAGTCCGGCGTGGATGGCCTCGATGACCATATCCTTTCCCGTCTGGTCCTTGTATGTCTGGCAGATCAGATCCCGCAGAGGGGAGACCGCCGCGTATTCCCATCCGGGGTAGGGGCCTTCCCGGCGCATGGTTCCGCCCATAACGGCGGTCATGCACTCCAGCCGGCGGGCCAGCATCTCGCACTCCGAATCCACAGCGCTGCGGATGCAGAAGGTGTATTCCAGAGTTTCGTCCTTCATGGGTTCGCCATTCGAACGGAGAACGCCCATGCTCAGGGACGTCTGGGGCAGGCCCTCGATGCCGAAGGTCATCTTTTCGATGCCGTTGGGCGTGCCGATGAGGTAGGCCACCGCCCGCTTTCCGGAAGCTTCATCCAGGGGAAGCAGATCCGTCTCCGTTTCCTCAAGGTCCATGCGGAAGTCGGGGTCGGCTTTGTATTCATGAGCGAACACGGCCCGGTACTTTTCGCACAGGGACCGCACCTCGTCGCCCCGGGGGGAGACGATGACCGCCCGGGAACTGACGGGGATGACGTTGTCCGCCACGCCGCCCTCCATGGTGACGATGCGGGCGTCCGCGCCTTCCTGCAGTTCGAAGAGAAGGCGGCCCAGGGATTTCAGGGCGTTCTCCTGTCCCTTGATGATATCCGTGCCGGAATGGCCGCCGAGAAAACCGGAGAGCCGGATCTCGAAGGCCTGGCCGCTGAAGGCTTCCCGGGTGACGGGAAGGTCGGCGATGGCTTCCACGCCGCCGGCGCAGCCCACGGTCAGGATGCCCTCATCCTCGGAGTCCAGATTGATGAAGCGTCTGCCCTTCAAGGGGGAGACATCGATGCCCTCGGCGCCGTAGAGACCGGTTTCCTCATCGGTGGTGAACACCGCTTCCACCCGGGGGTGCTGCAGGGAATCGTCATCGAGAATGGCCAGCATAAAGGCAACGGCGATCCCGTCATCTCCGCCCAGGGTCGTTCCCTCGGCGTAGATCGTGTCCCCGTCCACCACCAGGTCCAGGCCCTCTTTGGCCATATCCTTGGTGCAGTCATCCGTCTGGTTGCAGACCATGTCCATGTGGCCCTGCAGGATGACCGGGGCGGCATTCTCATAGCCGGGGGAGGCTTCCTTGATGATGATCACGTTTTCCAGATCGTCCTGGATGACCTCCAGGCCGCGCTCCTTCGCGAAGCTGACCAACCAGTTGCTCAGCTGGGTCGTGTTGCCGGAGCCGTGGGGAATCCCGCAGATATCTTCAAAGAATCCGAAGATCCCTTCCGGCTGCAATCCCTTTAATACGTTCATTTCATTCCTCCTCAATGGTTACAAAAGGCCATGCGGGGCATGGCCTTTTGTTCGAATCGGTTTCGGTTTAGCAGAATGCCAGTTCCACGACCAGCATGATGGCGCCGAATACGGTCAGGATGCCGACCAGCGGCAGAGCCAGTTTCAGCCATCTGTCGTAGGTGGTCTCCACGACCTCCAGGGACGGCATGATGATGCCCGTCGGGGTGACGAAGGTGATGATGCCCAGTCCATAGACGTAGGCGGAAACGATCAGTTCCCTCGGAATGCCGACGACGTCCGCCAGCGGGGCCATGATCGGAATGGACAGGACCGCCAGGCCGGAGGACGAATTGATGAAGAATCCCAGGATGACGTAGACCAGCATCAGCAGAATCAGGAATACGGCCGGGGGCAGGCTGGATACCGCACTGGACAGCACCTGCAGAATGGTGCCGGAGATGTTGCCGTTGTCCAGCAGGATGGTGACCGCACGGGCCACGCCCAGGATCAGGGCCACGCCGACCAGGTCGGCCGCGCCGTTGACGAATTCCCGAACCAGAGCCTTTTCACCGATGCCGCCGACGATGCCGATGACGACGCCGGAGACGATGAACAGCTCGGACAGCTCTTCAAACCACCAGCCGGGAACCATGATTCCCCAGATCATCACGCCGAAGGTGATGATGAAGATGGCCAGGCAGACCTTCTTGCGGGTGGTGAACTCCGGAATGTTGGACAGATCGACGGTAGCGAACTTCTTCTCGACCAGTTCCCTCTGGTCCGCGACCAGGGAGAGCTCCGGATTCTTCTTGATCTTGTTGGCGTATCTCATCAGGTACAGCACGGTGATGGCTGAGCCGATGACCAGGCCGACCGCACGGAATCCCAGACCCGCGTTCATCGTGGTGCCCGCCGCATAGGACGCGATACCGACGGAGAAGGGGTTGATCGTGGAGAACATGCAGCCGATAGTGGAGCCCATGTAGATCGCACCGACGGCGGTGATGGCGTCATAGCCGGCCGCCATGAACACCGGCACAAGGACCGGGTAGAGGGCGATGGTCTCCTCGCAGAAGCCCTCGATGGTGCCCATGAAGGCGATGAGCAGGGTGACGACGATCAGGATGATCTGTTCCCGTCCCTTGCAGGCTTTCGCCAGGGCACCGATGCCCGCGGTGAACGCCCCGACGTAGTTGATGACGCCGATGGTGCCGCCGAGCATGAAAATAAAGAAGATGATGTCAAATCCGTCCGCGGTACCCTGTACCGGGGAGGCCAGGAACTCGGCCAGTCCCTGATGGTGGGCCTCTACCTTCTGGTAGGTGCCCGGAATGGACATCGGTTTGGTGATGTTGCCGGCCTTGAAGCTGTCCAGACTGGCGGTGATGCCGAACTCATCCAGGGTCTCCTGGGTGGCCGGATACTCCGTCTGCTCGCCGGTGCCGGCCTCCTCGTCGTAGTCCGCGGAACTGACGATGAAGACATCGTTTCCGGCGTCGTATTCCAGCTTTTCATAGCTGCCGGCCGGAATGATCCACGTCAGGATCGCCGCGAGAATGACGACAAGAAAGCAGATCGAGAAGGAAGAGAGGAACGATCTCTGCTTCTTCTCTTTTTTCTTGAATTTGTTAACCATTTCTAGCTTTTCTCCTCCTCACTTACGAAATTTATGTGACAGTTAACACACACGGCAATCATCATAACACCGACGGAGGGAAATGTGAACACCAAATATAAAGAAAGAATAAAAAATAAACAATAATAAATTACGAAGAATACATTACGAAGAATTAGTCTCGCCGGAAGGGAGAAGAGACTACTCGTTTTTTCAATAATATGGTATGATATAGTCGGGTATATTTTGGCGCCGCCGGAGGGACAAAGGCAATCCTGACGGGGCGGCAGAAAAAGGTGCAGAACAGTGAAGAGCAGCAGCGCGTTTCCCATGACCGCCAATGAAGCGAAATGGCGGGACGACCTGACCGGCGTCAAAAACAGAGAGGCTTTCCTCAGGTTCAAGGAGAAACTCCAGCATATGCTCGACCCTGACGGGTTGGAGCAGGAGTTTGCGTGGGTGCTCTGCAACCTGAATGACATGAAGACGGTCAACGAAACAATGGGTGAGGAGACCGGGGATGACTATATTTTCCGGGCGTGCCGGATGCTCTGCAAGGTGTTCGCCCACAGTCCGGTATTCCGCGTCGGCGGGGATGAATTCGCCGTCGCGCTGATGAAAGACGACTATGGGAATCGGGAAGGATTGCTTTTGCGGCTCCGCCAGCAGGCACTGGATCACCTGGCAAAGCAGGATGGACCTGTTCTCGCCGTCGGCATGGAGGCCTATGATCCGGCAAAGCACCGGAGCGTCGATGAGGTGCTGGAAGCGGCCGGGAATCTGATGGATGAGGACAAACTGACCCTGAAGAGGATACGGGCCGATGAGATCGAGGCAAAGGAAGGGGATTCGGAAATCATCCCCCTGGAGCGCCGGCGGCTGCTGGATGAAATGTTTGCCGCCTTCGCCGTAGTGGCGGAGGGGACGTACGTTTTCCTGTGCGATATGAAATACGATTATTCCCGCTGGTCGAGAACCGCGGTGGGAACTTTCAATATGCCTTCGGAGTACATGTATGACGCCGGCTATCTCTGGGAGCAGCGGATCCATCCGGAAGACCGGCCGGCCTTCCACAGGGGCATGGACGGGATATTCTTCGGAGGCAGCAGGGATCACGACATGCAGTACCGGGCGATGAACGCCGAGGGCAAGTATGTGGTCTGCACCTGCCGGGGCGTCGTGCTTCAGGACAGGGAAGGCAACCCCGATTACTTCGTGGGTTCCATTCGCAATCACGGCATTCAGGGACAGATCGATGAAGTGACGGGACTGCGGAACCAGTACGGGTTCTTCGAGGACCTGCGCGCGGAGATCAGGAGGCATGTCCGGCAGTCCATCACCATGGTGGGCATTTCCCGGTTTTCCGAGCTCAACGATGTTTATGGATACCAGTTCGGCAACCGGCTGCTGCAGACCGTGGGAAGGTTTCTGCTGGAAAACATCGCGGGATCCGGCAAGGTCTACCGGCTGGACGGTCCCCGGTTTGCCGTGGTCGGTCCGACGGGAAGCGAAGAGGAGATCCAGAAGAAGTACGATCTTCTGCGGGCCCGGTTCCGGGACGGCTTTACTCTGGATGACAAATATATCATTCTCGAACTCAACGCGGGCATGGTCCGTGTGGAAAATTTTGACATTGACGACCGGACGGTCTACTCCTGCCTCAACTATTCCTATGGGGAATCCAAGAACCGCAGGCAGGGAGATCTGGTGGTCTTCCGGGACTACATCAATACCGAAAACCAGCACTGGATCGTGAAGATCCAGGCGATCCGTGCTTCCATCACTCAGCAGTTCCAGGGATTCAGCGTATTCTATCAGCCTGTGGTAAATGCCGAAAGCGGCAGGATGATCGGCGCGGAGGCCCTGCTTCGCTGGGAAAACGAGGAGTACGGCATGGTCCCGCCGGACGAGTTCATTCCCGTGCTGGAGCGGGATTCCCTGTTCCCCGAACTGGGGCAGTGGATCCTGCGCACGGCCCTTTCGGACGCGAAGAAGGTGATGGAGACCCATCCGGATTTCATCGTTCACGTGAACCTGTCCTACACCCAGCTGGAAAAGCCCGGGTTCGTGGACACGGTGGCGGACATCCTGAAGGAACAGGATTTCCCGCCGGATAATCTCTGCCTGGAGATTACCGAACGCTGCCGGCTGCTGGATCCGGAGGACCTGAAGGATGTCCTGTACCAGCTTCGGGCCAGGGGCGTGCGCATCGCGCTGGATGACTTCGGCACCGGGTTCTCCTCGGCCAGCCTGATCAGGGATCTGCCTCTGGACACCATAAAGATCGACCGTTCCTTTGTGATGGACATCGAGGAGGATGAAAAAGAGCGGGAACTCATTGGCTATTTCGCCTCCGTGGCCGCCATCTATCACACCGATGTGTGCGCCGAGGGCGTGGAAACGGAGAACATGACACAGATCCTGCGGCAGTATCCGATACAGACATTCCAGGGATACCATTATTCCCGGCCGCTTCCCTTCGGGGAATTCTGCCGGTGGGTGGAGGACAACGATGGATAAGACGCTGAAGAAAAAAAGGCAACGGTCCACCCGGAGGCTGGGTATGATGCTGATGCTGGTGATCGGCGGCATCATTCTGAACCTGCTGGGGACGCTGGTGCAGACCCATTTCGAGCTGCCCATCTATCTGGATACCATCGGCACGGTGACGGTCGCCGCCCTCAGCGGCATCGTCCCCGGCATACTCACCGCGTTCATTTCCAGCGCCTTAGGCACCTTCATCAATGACGAAAATATCTTCTATTCGGTGCTGAATATTATGATCGCCGTGGCGGCGGCCTACCTGATTTCCCGCCGCTCCGCGAACAGCAAAAGGAAGCCCCTTCGGGTGGTCTCCCTGATCCTCATCCTGTCGGTCATCGGCGGCGTGTTTGGATCCCTGATCACCTTTGAACTGTACGGGATGCCCAGTGACGCCTTCTCGGTGAATGCCAGAGCCTGGTGCGCCCAGGCCTTCGGCGCTTCCCCCTTTGTCGCCCACATTCTGGTGAACTGGGCGGTGGACCTTGTGGACAAGACCATCACCGTCCTCGTTGTCCTGTTGTTCCTCCACCTGATCCCGGAAAGATACAAGCGGGTCATGTGGTTCCACGGATGGCGGCAGACGCCCGTCCCCCGGGAGGAACTGAAGCGGAAGAAGAGCAGGGATCTTGCCGGCATCCCCGTGGGAACGAAGCTGGCGCTGATCCTCATCATCACGTCCGTATCCATCGCCCTGGCCATGACCTGGGTGAGTTCGGCCGTGTTCTCCAACTACTCCCAGGAGGAGAGCAAGGACACCGTTATGGGCGCGGCCGGACTGGCCGCCGACGCCATCGACCCGGAAATGGTGGACCGGTACATCGAAGAGGGGGAGGATGTGCCCGGGTACAAGGAAACCAAGGCCCGCCTGACCCAGATCCGGGACCGGATTCCCAAGCTGCAGTATGTCTACGTCTATCAGATCCGGGAGGACGGCTGCCATGTGGTCTTCGACCTGGATACGAAGGAACTGGTCGGGGAGTCGCCCGGCGCGGTGGTTCCCTTTGATGAAGGGTTCAAGGATGATATTCCCGATCTTCTCGCCGGAAGGCCGATCGAACCCATAGAGACCGACGATACCTACGGTTGGCTGCTGTCCGCATACCAGCCGGTGTACGATAAGACGGGCAAGTGCGTATGCTACGCGGCGGCGGATATTTCCATGGATCATCTGCGGGATTATGAGCAGAAGTTCATCCTTCGGGAGGTACTTATCTTCCTGGGATTCTTCCTGCTGATCTGCGCCATCGGGCAGCATATTTCCCGATACCACATCATCTACCCGATCCTCAGTATAACGTCCCGGGTCAGCGATTTCGCCTTCAGCGACACCAACGAGGAGGAGATCGACAACAACATGGCCCGCGTACGGGATCTGAAGATCAATACGGGAGACGAGGTGGAGGACCTGTATTCCGCGGTCTGCAAGATGGGAACGGATTCCATCGACTACCTGAAGAGCATCCAGCGGCAGGCGGACACCATCGCCCAGATGGAGCACGGGCTGGTCATGGTCATGGCGGATATCGTCGAAGGACGGGACTCCGATACGGGGCACCATATCCAGAGAACGGCGGCCTATGCCCGGATTATTATGGACAAGCTGCGTGAAAAGGGATATTATACAGATCAGTTAACGGATCAGTACATCAGCAACGTGGAACAGTCCGCTCCCCTCCACGATCTGGGGAAGATCAACATTTCCGACGTCATCCTCAACAAGCCGGGGAAACTGACCGACGAGGAATTCGAGATTATGAAGACCCATACGGTGGAAGGCGGAAAGATCCTGGAAAAGGCGGCCCAAAAGGTCCAGGGAGAGAGTTACCTGGAAGAGGCCATCAATCTGGCGGACTACCACCACGAGAAGTGGAACGGCAGGGGCTATCCCGAGGGCCTTTCCGGAGAGGATATCCCGTTGTCCGCCCGGATCATGGCGGTGGCCGATGTCTTCGACGCCCTGACGTCCAAGCGGGTGTACAAGGATGCCATGCCCTTTGACAAGGCGGTATCCATCATCCGGGAGGATGCGGGCAGCCACTTTGATCCGCTGTGCGCGGAGGCGTTCCTGGATTCCCTGGACAGGGTCAGGGATGTCATGGAAGAATTCAAGGATGATGACACCGAATAAATCGGTGATCAGCATAAACTAAGGAAAAGGAGATTACAGTATGAACATCGAAAAAAAGAGTGAGGAAAAAAAGCTTGAACTGCTGGTTTCCGGTCGTCTGGACACGACGACGGCTCCGGAACTGGATGCCTGTCTGAAGGAATCCATCGACGGAGTCGAGGAATTGACCATGGACTTCTCGGATCTGGAATATATTTCCAGTGCCGGACTGCGTGTTCTTCTCTCGGCGCAGAAGACCATGAACAAACAGGGAACCATGACCATCACTGGAGTGGGTGAGCCTATCATGGAGATTTTCGAGGTGACCGGATTCACGGACATTCTGACCATTGTCTGATGAGGCGCGAAACTGAGGAGGAGGACCAAAATGAAGGAAGTGACAGGCACAATACGGGACGGCAGTCCTGTCATTGCTCTTTCCGGACGCATTGATTCCGGAAACGCGCCTCAGGCTGAGGCGGCGATTCAGGCCTTTCTGGCGGAGCACGACGGCAGCGATCTGGTGATCGACGCTGAGGATTTGGAATATATTTCCAGTGCCGGACTGCGGGTTCTGCTCCGGATGCGGAAAAGCCATAGCGGGATGCGCATCATCAACGCCGGAACCGAAGTGTACGAAATCCTGGACATGACCGGTTTCACTCAGATGATGACGGTAGAGAGGGCCTACCGGGTTATTTCCATTGAAGGATGTGAAGTGATCGGCCAGGGCGCCAACGGAACCATCTACCGGATCGACGGCGATAACGTGGTCAAGGTGTACAACAACGCGGAAGCTCTGGATGAGATCCAGCATGAGCGGGAAGTGGCCCGTCTGGCCCTGGTGCTGGGCATTCCCACGGCTATTTCCTACGATGTGGTCCGCGTGGGCGACAGTTACGGTTCCGTATTCGAGCTGCTGGACGCCCGGTCGTTCTCCCTGATCCTCGAGGAGCAGCCGGAGAAGATGGACTGGTGTGTGAAAGAGTATGTGGACCTGCTGAAGAAGATCCACCGCACGGAGGTGCGCAGAGGGGACCTGCCGGATATGCGGGAAACGGCCATCGGCTGGGCACAGTATCTGAAGGATTATCTCCCCGCCGAGGCAGCGGAAAAACTGGAGAAACTGATTCGGGATATCCCTGAAGACCAGCATATGCTCCACGGGGATTACCACACCAAGAACATCCAGCTGACCGGCGATGAGGTGCTGCTGATCGACATGGACACCCTGGCGGTGGGCCATCCCGTCTTCGAGCTGGCATCCATGTACAACGCCTTTATCGGCTTCGGTGAATTCGATCATGACAGGGTGACCCGGTTCATGGGCTTCGACTATAAGGTCGCTGCCGAGTTCTGGCACCGGTCGCTGGAGGCCTACCTGAACACCGGCGACGAGGCGACGATCACCCAGGTGGAGAACAAAGCCAGGGTCATCGGCTATGCCCGGATGATCCGCCGGTCCATCCGTCGGGGCGGCATGGATGATCCAGACAAGAAGGCGGAGATCGAGATGTGGACGAAGGAGCTGCTCGGCCTGCTGGAAACCGAGGACAGCCTCGTCTTCACCGTCAACCTGGACGCTGAAAACGATGACGATGAAAAGGATGGCTCTGAAATCGAACTGGAGGCGACCAGGGACAACCTTCCCAAGGTAATGGCCTTCGTGGAAGAGCATCTGCAGCAGATCAACTGTCCCATGAAGGCGGAAATGCAGATTGCGGTGGCGGTGGAGGAGATCTTCATCAACATCGCCAATTACGCCTATGGACCGGACAAAGGCAACGCCACGGTCCGGGTGGAAGTCCAGGAGGACCCGGTGGCGGTGGTCATCACCTTCATCGATCAGGGCGTGCCCTACGATCCGGTAGCAAAGGCGGATCCGGACGTCACCCTGTCTGCGGAGGAAAGGGAGATCGGCGGCCTGGGCATCTTCATGGTCAAACAGACCATGGATGACGTGCATTACGAATACCAGGACGGAAAGAACATCCTGACCCTGAAGAAGGAACTGTAATTAATTGGCAGGAAAGGAATAAAATGGAGAATACCCCCTTTCAATATTATCTGAGAGTATTCCGGCAGGCCAGCCTGGGAAAGTTTTTCAAGGTGGTGAACACGGCCGCTGAGCGTTCGGGCAAAAGCAAGGCCTTCTGTTTTTTCGATATCCTGCGGTGCATGAAGCGGTACCAGGCAGGGTACAACGATTACGTGATCTTCGAATGGTGGGACCTGACCCACGAGCAGAGGGACACCTATATGACCCGGTTCCGCAGCAAGAAGTTCATCATGTTCATGAACGACCACAGTTATTCCCACTACTTCGACAACAAAAACGAATTCAACGAAAAATTCAAGGACTTTATCGGCCGGGAATGCCTGGACCTGGAGACGGCCAGCCATGAGGACGTGGTAAACTTTTTCAACAGCAGGGAGAAGATCTTCGCCAAGATGAAGGATCTGTCCTGCGGCATCGGCTGCGAAAAACTGGAGAAGAAGGACTTCGCCGACGCGGAAGCTTTCTGTGACTACATCAAAGAGAAGGGCTTCGCCACCATCGAGGATGTGGTGGAGAACCATCCGGACATCGCGGCCATTTATCCCTTCTCCACCAACTGTTTCCGGGTGATCACCCTGATCGACGCCCAAGGTGTTCCCCACGCCATCTACGCCGTGTTCAAGATGGGCATCAACGGCCGGGTAGTGGACAACTACGGGCTCCACGGCCCCATCGATCTGGAGACCGGGGAATTCATGTTCCCGGCCCATTCCGGCGATACGACGGCGGACATCCAGTATACGGAGCATCCCTACAGCCATACGCCGCTGATCGGGATGGTGCTGCCCTACTGGCGGGAGGTGCTGAAGATGGCGGAGGATGCCGCCCTGGTGATCCCCCAGATGCGCTATGTGGGCTGGGATATCGCCGTTACGCCCACGGGGCCGGCGATCATCGAGGGCAACAACTACTGCGCCCATGACTTCTGGCAGCTTCCGGGACAGACCCCGGGAGGCATCGGGATCATGCCTACCATCGAAAAGATCATTCCGGAATTCAAGTACAAATAGGAGGAGACTTGATGAGATCCGTCAGGTTTTATCTGGCTCTGTGGTGCGCCAAGCTTTCGGTGATCGCGCTGAAGGTCACCGGCCACAGGGGAACCAATTTCCCGGGCAGAATCGTGCTGAAGATCTGTCCGGATTTTCTGCGCCGCGCGGGAGGGCCGGGAAAGGTCCTGGGCGTGACGGGGACCAACGGCAAGACCACGGTCGTCAATCTGCTGATCAGTATGCTGCGGGCGGACGGCAAAAGGGTCCTGGAAAACAACCAGGGGTCCAACACCATCACCGGGCTGTGCACGGCCTTTATTCGTGATATGACCCCGGGCGGAAAGTTCCGTTCCGAAGTGGCTGTCCTGGAGATCGATGAGCGCTCTTCCCGCGTGGTGTTCCCCATGATGGCGCCGGATATCCTGCTGATCAATAACCTGACCCGGGATTCCATCATGCGCAACGGCCACCCGGAGTACATCTCCCGTGTGCTGACCAGGGCCATGGATCCCAAGACCCTGCTGATCTTAAACGGCGACGATCTGATCGCCAGCAGCGTGGCCCCGAACAATCCCCGGGCCTACTTCGGCATCGAATCCCTGGAAGGGGATGTGAAGGAGTGCATCAATCTGGTCAACGACCTGCAGATCTGCCCCCGGTGCCACAGCATTCTGGAGTACACCAGCAGGCGGTACCATCACATCGGCCGGGCCTTCTGCCCCGAGTGCGGATTCCAGTCCCCCAAGTGCGATTACCTGGCCATGGACGCGGATCTGGAGAACATGACCATCTCCGTGAAGACGGAAAAATGGACGAAGGTTTTCCGCCTCCTCAACGACAGCGTATTCAATATCTATAACGTGGTGGCCGTGGTTGCCTTTCTCGGGGAACTGGGCTACGGCCCGGACCGCATCGAGGAGCTGCTGGAGCAGACGGAAATCGTGGGCAGCCGCTACGGCGTGGAGGAACTGGACGGATTCCGGATCATCCGGCAGATGTCCAAGGACCGGAACGCCCTGGGATCATCCCGGGCCTTCGACTACGTGTCCGGCCAGCCGGGAGAGAAGGAACTGATCCTGATGATGAACAACCTGAGCGACGCCGCCGTCTGGTCGGAGAACGTCTGCTGGCTCTACGACTGTGATTTCGAGTTCCTGAACCGGGACAATATCCGCAATATCGTGGTGACCGGGCCCCGGGCCAGAGACTATTACCTCCGGCTGAAGTTCGCCGGTGTGGATGACGACCGGATCTCCTTCGTGGGCGATGAGATCGACGCGCCTTCGGCCCTTCGATTTTATGAAGGGGAGACCATATACGTGCTCTACGGGACGGACTCCATCGATCTGGCCGACGAGGTGACGGAGAAGATCCGTGAGCGGATCAGGGAAAGGAGCGGGAAGAAATGAGAATCGAAGTGCTTTTCCCGGAAATCTGCAACCTCTACGGAGATCTGGCCAATATCCGGTACCTGAAGCTCTGCCTTCCGGAGGCGGAGGTGGTGGAGACGAATCTGCAGCAGAAGCCCCGGTTCCTGGACGGGGGCATCGATCTGGTGTACATGGGAACCACCACGGAGGAGGGACAGCGGCTGGCACTGGAGCAGCTGATGTTCTACCGGGGAGATATCCTGAAGAGCATCGAGAAGGGGCAGCGGTTCCTGATCACCGGCAACGCCATGGAACTGTTCGGTGAACGGATCGAAGAGGACGGGGAAGAGGTTCTCCGCGGTCTGGGGGTATTCCCCGGTGTGGCGCGGCGCTCCTCCGTCAACCGGTTCAACAGCCTTTTCGTGGGCGAGTTCCCGGCGGAGGCCGGGACTTCGACGGAGGGAGACGCCGGCGGGTCTGAGCCCATCACCGTCGTGGGCTTTAAGAGCCAGTTCGGCCACATGTTTTCCGATGAAGGGGACCAGGGACTGGATCATCTGGCCCTGTTCCGTGCGGCCCGGGGCCCCGGACTCAACCGGTACGCCAAGGGGGAGGGAATCCGGATCAACAATTTCCTGGCCACCTATGTCATCGGTCCTCTGCTGATCCTGAATCCGCCACTGACCCGGTGGTTCATCCGTGACTTCCTGGGACAGACCCTGGATGGGCTTGCCTTTGAAGAAGCGGCCATGGATTCCTATGTAAACCGGGTGAATGAGTATACGGATCCCAGTACAGGATTATACTACTGGGGAGGCACGACGGAACGCTGGCAGTGAGCCGGCGGCGGCCCGGAAATGTTAATCAGACGATAAAAAAGAGCAGCTATATCCATGACTGCTCTTTCTTCGATTCACCAATTAGAGATCATCCGCCGGCGGTTCAGCCTGGACTTCCTCAGCCTCCGCCGCTTTCTGTGCCAACACTCTCTCGTACTCTTCTAAAATGGCATCCCGGATTTTGTTTCTGGTTTCGGAAACCAGCGGATGAGCGATATCCCGGAAGTCTCCCTCGCTCATCTTCCTGCTCGGCATAGCGATGAACGGACCGTTCTGTCCCTCGATAATCTTGATATCGTGGACAACGAACTCGTCGTCGAAGGTGATGGATACGATCGCTTTCATCTTCCCTTCATCGTTTACCTTGCGAATTCTGACATCTGTGATGTTCATACGCGGTACCGCCTTTCATGCCGGTTAGATAATTATGCATTGATTATACACTACGGGACAAATTCAGACAAGTCGAAAAATAAAATCTCTTCTTACTTTTCCCCGCACCCGGGATATGTGGTATAATGATTTCATTCTATGGAATCGGAGACTGATTGATGATCAATTTAAGCGAATACAGAAGAATTCACTGCATTGGAATCGGAGGAATCGGGCTGTCGGGAATCGCGGAAATACTGCTGTCCAGAGGATATGAAGTAAGCGGTTCCGATATGCGGGAAAGCGACATTACGGAGAAGCTGATCGGCGACGGAGCGAAGGTTTACCTGGGACACCGGGCAAAGAACGTGGAGGGCGCCGATCTTGTTGTCTATACCGTGGCGGTTGGGGACGACAATCCGGAACTGGCCAGGGCCAGGGAACTGGGGATCCCCACCGTGACCCGGGCACAGGCCCTGGGCGCGCTGATGGACGAATACGACCGGAGCATCGCCATCTCCGGCACCCACGGGAAGACGACGACCACCGCGATGATTTCCCTCATCCTGAAGGAAGCCGGGAAGGAACCCACGATCTCTGTGGGAGGCAACCTGGACGAGATCGGCGGCAACTTCTATGTGGGAAAGAAGGACTATTTCGTCACGGAGGCCTGCGAGTACCGGGACAGCTTCCTGGAACTGAAGCCCAACATCGAAATCATCCTGAACATCGACTCCGATCACCTGGACTACTTCAAGGATGTGGAGCACATCGCCCGCTCCTTCAACCAGTTCGCCCATCTGGTCCCTGAAAGCGGGACGGTGATCGCCTACGACGCCAATCCCTTTGTCCGCAGCGTCATCGAGGGTCTGCCCAACGCGGTGACCTTCGGCCTGAGCACGGGCAGCGACTACTACGCGTCCAACATTTCCTTTGACAACGAAGGCATGCCGGGCTTTGACGTCAATCACGGCGGAGAAACACTCTGCCGCATTGAACTGTCGGTTCCCGGTGAGCATAACATTCTGAACGCCCTGGCGGCCTTTGCCTGCTGCCATCTCATGGGCATCGATATGGACGGCATCGTCAGCACCCTTCATTCCTATAAGGGCATTCACCGCCGTTTCGACGTCCTGGGCCGGACGACGGACAATATCCGCGTCATCGACGACTACGCCCATCATCCCACGGAGATCAAAGCGACACTGGCGGCTGTGAAGAACATGAAGCACAACGACCTGTGGTGCCTGTTTCAGCCCCATACCTATACCCGGACACTGGCGCTCCTGGAGGAGTTCTCCGAAGCCTTTACCGCCGCGGACAAGGTAGTGCTGGCGGAAATCTACGCCGCCCGGGAGAAAAACATCTACAAGATCAGCTCCAAGACCCTGATGAACCGGATCCGGGAGCATGATCCGGAGGCGGAGGTATACTACTTCAAGAATTTCGAGGACATCGCCCACTTCGTCTACGACAATGCCGAGGAGGGCGACCTGGTGCTGACCATGGGCGCGGGGGACATTTACCGCGTCGGTGAGATGATCCTGGAGATGGACCGGAAGTCCCAGAGAGGAGAAAAGACGAGATGAAGCTGAAAGAGTACGAGGCTCTGGAGAAAAAACGGATCAAGCGGAACATCTCCCTCATGGAGGAGGGCGTGGTGTTCATCGATCTGAAGGCGGCATACATCGATGAAAGCGTGAAGATCGGCAGGGGAACGGTCATCTATCCCTGCGTCGTCCTGGAGGGCGATGTGGTCATCGGGGAGGACTGCGTCATCGGGCAGAACACCCGCATCGTGGATTCGGTGATCGGAGACGGCACGCAGGTCCAGAGTTCGGTCATCCTGCAGAGCCGGGTGGGCAGCGATACCACCGTCGGGCCCTTCGCCTATCTGCGGCCCAACAGCACCATCGGCGACGGCTGCAAGGTCGGTGATTTCGTCGAGGTCAAGAATTCGGCCCTGGGAGACGGAAGCAAGGCCTCCCATCTGACCTATATCGGAGATTCCGATGTGGGTCAGGATGTCAATCTGGGCTGCGGCGTGGTCTTCGTCAATTACGACGGCACCAGCAAATACCGGTCCGTCGTCGACGACGGCGCGTTCATCGGCTGCAATTCCAATCTGATTTCCCCCGTGCACATCGGCGAGAAGGCCTATGTGGCGGCTGGAAGTACCATTACCGAAGATGTACCGGACGGCGCCCTCTATGTGGCCCGTTCCCGGGGCAGAACCCTTCGTGACTGGGTGGAAAAACGAGGCATTCTGAAGAAGAAAAAATGAGAAGGAGAGACCAATGAAAAACGGTGTGTTCACAAACTACAAGATCTTTACGGCAAATTCTCACCCTGAGCTGGCAGATGAGATTTCTTCCATCATCGGAAAGCCTCTGGGAGAAGCGAAGGTGTCCAAGTTCAGCGACGGCGAGATCTCGGTCAGCCTGGGCGAGACCGTCCGGGGCTGCGACTGCTTCATCATCCAGTCCACCTGTGATCCGGTCAACGACAACCTCATGGAGCTGCTGATCATGATCGATGCCATGAAGCGGGCATCCGCCGGACGGATCAGCGCGGTCATGCCCTATTACGGCTATGCCAGACAGGACAGAAAGGCAAAGGCCAGAGACCCGATCACGGCGAAGCTGGTGGCGGATATGCTGGTGGCGGCCGGCGCGGACCGTGTGGTGACCATGGACCTCCATGCGGCGCAGATCCAGGGTTACTTCACCATTCCCGTGGATCACCTGGTGGGAATGCCTCTGCTTATCCGTTACTTCAGTAAGGAGCCGACGGACAACCTGGTAGTTGTTTCCCCGGACCACGGCAGCGTGCCCCGGGCCAGAAACATGGCGGAGCCTCTTGGCTGTCCCATCGCTATCGTGGACAAGCGGCGGCCGGAGCCCAACAAGAGTGAGATCATGAACATCATCGGCGACATCGAAGGCAAGGACTGCATCCTGGTGGACGACATGATCGACACCGCCGGAACCATCACCAACGCGGCCAACGCCCTGAAGGATCTGGGCGCGTCCAGCGTGCGGGCCTGCGCGACCCACGCGGTGCTCTCCGGCCCGGCCATCGAGCGGCTGGACCAGTCGGCCATCGAGGAGCTGGTGCTGCTGAACACCATGCCCATTCCCGAGGATAAGCGCCTGCCCATGATGAAGGTCCTTTCCGTGGGTCCCCTTTTCGCCGAGGCGATCAACCGGATCCACACCAACGGGTCCATCAGCAAGCTCTTTGACTAAGCCGGAGGAATAGAGAGGAATGTTCGTTATCGCCGGGTTGGGAAACCCGGGAAAGCAATACGAGAAGACAAGGCATAATATGGGCTTTCTCGCCCTGGATGTCCTTGCCGACAGGGAGAGGATCCCGGTCAGCCGGCAGAAGCATCACGCGCTGATCGGCGACGGAAAGATCGGCGGGGAGAGGGTCATGCTGGTGAAACCGCAGACCTACATGAACGACAGCGGGCAGGCCCTGGGAGAGATCCTGCGCTACTATCAGCTGCCGCCGGAAAACCTGATCGTTATCTGCGATGATATGGACCTGCCGGCGGGGGCCATCCGCATCCGGAAAAAGGGCGGGGCCGGCACCCACAACGGTATGAAGTCGGTCATCCTCCACGTGGGCAGTGAGGGCTTTCCCCGGATCCGGGTCGGCATCGGCAAAAGCCGTCCGGAAGACTGGAAGGATTTTGTTCTGAACCGGATCGGCAGCGAGGATGAGGACCGCCTCATGGAGGCGGCGAAGACCGCGGCGGAGGCGGCGGAAGCCATCGTCCGCTTCGGCATCGACATCGCCATGAACCGCTACAACCGCAAGCCGGCGCAGGAGGAAGAGGGCGGTCGTGAAGAATAAGGGCATGGTCAACATCGCCGGGGCGTCCGAGGGAAGAGTCGCCGCTCTGGCAGCGGATATCATCAGCAAAGGACAAGGTCAGAGCCTGATCGTGGTACCGACGGTCATCAGAGCGAGACGGCTGGCAACTGACCTTGCTTTTTTTCATGGGGAAACCCCCATCTTTGTCATGCCGGAGGAAGAGGATGTAAGGGTTGCCTTTGAAGCGCGGAGCAGCGAAGAAGTGCTGGAGAGGATGAAAGTCCTCAAGGCGGGGCTCAGCGGGCAGGACTGCGTGATCATCGCCCCCGTCCGCAGCGCCATCCGCAAGCTTCCCCCGGCGGAGATCTTCAGGGAGAATACCCTGACCTTTGCCTGTGGACAGGACGTGGATACGGGGCGCCTTCCGGAGCAGCTGTCCCGCCTGGGGTACGAGAGGGTCAGCGTGATCGAGAGCCGGGGCGAGTTCACCATCCGGGGCGGGATCATCGACGTGTTCCCTGCGGACAGCGAATACCCGGTCCGGATCGAGCTCTTCGATACGGAAGTGGATTCCATCCGGACCTTTGATCCCCAGACCCAGCGGTCCATCGACGCCATCGACCGGGCGGAGGTCTTCGCCTGCCGCCTGCTCCTGCGCGAGGAGGAAGGTTTCGCCAGGGCAGGCAATAAGATCCGCAGGGCCTATGACCGCCGGATCCGGAAGCTGGAGAAAGCGGCGGCGGAAAAGGCAAAGAAGGAAGGCGGGAGCGGACAGGCCATCAGCGCATCCTCCATCCGTACGGAGCAGACATATCAGCTGGCCCGCCGGAGGGATCAGCTTCTGGAGTACCTGGACCAGGGAATCAACCTCCAGTATCTGGAGAACTTCCCGGGATATTTCTACGAGGAGACGGAATACCTCTGGGACTATCTGCAGGATCCCCTGATCATGATCGACGATCCGGGCAGGATCCTGGAGACCCTGGAAGCGGCGGAAAAAGAACTGGCGGAGGATGTGGAGACGATCCTTTCCGAGGGCCGGGGCATCGGCGAGGACTTCGCCGCCGTATCCGGCAGCCCGGACTATTTCCGGCTCTATGACAAGCAGGGATACATCTTCACGCCCTTTGTGAGCACCATCCGCAACGCGCCCTTCCTGTCGGAACTGCGGCAGGTGAACTGCCGGCAGATGCCGGCTTACAACGGCCGGCTGGACACGCTGAAGGCGGACCTGGACGGTTATCTGGCCAGGGGATTTGCCGTGACCATCGTCTGCAGCACCCAGGAGCGGCTGCAGAATATGCAGGAATACCTGGACCATGAAGGCCTTCACAGGCGGAAGGTCCCCGACGGGAAGGGCGGCATGATGCCGGCACCCGGAAGCATTCGGCTTGTGACGGGAACCCTGACCGCCGGCATGGAGTTTCCCGACGAGAAACGCTGCTGGATCTGGGAGGGCGACGTCTTCGGCGGAAGCCGCAGGACCAGGCGGCCCAGGCGAAGCAAGACGGCGGGAGAGCGGATCAAAAGCTTTGCCGACGTGCAGACCGGCGACTACGTGGTCCACGAAAGCCACGGCATCGGGAAGTTCGTCGGTGTGGAGCAGATGGTCGTGCTGGGGGTCAAGCAGGATTACCTGAAGGTGAAATATGCCGGATCGGATATGCTGTACATCCCCGTAGATCAGCTGGGGATCCTGCAGAAATACATCGGCGGAGGGGGCAGCACGCCCCGGCTGAACAAGCTGACCGGGGGCGAGTGGAAGAAGACCCGTGCCCGCGCCCAGGCCGCCGTGGAGGATATGGCCCAGGATCTGCTCCGGGTCTCGGCGGCGCGGATGCAGAGGAGGGGGCATGCCTTCCAGGAGGATACCATCTGGCAGAGGGAGTTCGAAGAGGGATTCCCCTACACGGAAACCGAGGATCAGCTGAAGTGCTCCGAGGAGATCAAGCGGGACATGGAGCGGGATATCCCCATGGACCGGCTGCTCTGCGGCGACGTGGGATACGGCAAGACGGAAGTGGCGGCCCGGGCCCTCTTCAAGTGCGTCTGCGAGGGAAAGCAGGCGGCGGTCCTGGTGCCCACCACACTGCTGGCCAACCAGCACTACTACACCCTGAAGGACCGGTTCGAGAAGTTCCCCTTCCGGGTGGAGATGCTGTCCCGTTTCCGCACGGCCGCCCAGCAGAAGGAGATCGTGAAGAACCTGGCGGAGGGAAAGATCGACCTGGTGATCGGCACCCACCGGCTGCTTTCCTCCGACGTTTCCTTCCGGGACCTGGGCCTGCTGGTGGTGGATGAGGAGCAGCGCTTCGGCGTCCGCCACAAGGAGAAGATCAAACAGCTGAAGGAAAACGTGGACGTACTGACCCTGTCGGCGACGCCCATTCCCCGGACCCTGCACATGTCCCTGTCGGGTATCCGGGATATGAGCACCATCGAGGAGCCGCCGGAGGACCGGCAGCCGGTGCAGACCTACGTCATGGAACAGGACGACTTCGTCATCCGGGAAGCCATCGAGAAGGAACTGGCCAGGGGAGGGCAGGTCTACGTCCTCTACAACCGGGTGGATTCCATTTCCCGGGCGGCCAGCGACATCAGCCGGCTGGTCCCCGAGGCATCGGTGGGCATCGGCCACGGAAAGATGAAGGAGCAGGAACTGGAGGATGTGATCATGGACTTTGCCGAGGGCGCCTTTGACGTCCTCGTGTCCACCACCATCGTCGAATCCGGCATGGACATCCCCAACGTGAACACCATGATCATCCTGGATGCCGACCGGTTCGGCCTGGCCCAGCTGTATCAGCTGCGGGGAAGGGTCGGCCGTTCGGGGCGGCTGGCCTACGCCTACCTGATGTACCGGAGGGACAAAAGCCTGTCGGAGGTCGCCGAGAAGCGGCTGCGCGCCATCCGAGAGTTCACCGAGTTCGGCTCAGGCTTCCGCATCGCCATGAAGGATCTGGAACTGCGGGGCGCCGGGAATCTTCTGGGCACCGAGCAGTCCGGCCACATGCTGAACGTGGGCTATGAACTCTACTGCAAGCTCCTGGAGGAGGCGGTGGCCCGGCTCTCGGGCGATACCCTCATGCCCCAGGCGGAGGAGACGGTCTTCAGCGTTCCCGTGCCGGCACTCATTCCCCGGTATTACATCGAAGACGAGATCCTCCGGCTGCAGATGTACAAAAAGATCGCCATGATCCGGACGGCGGAGGACGCCTCCGATGTGATCGACGAGCTGGTGGACCGCTTCGGTGACATCCCCCGGGACACCATGAGCCTGATCCGCATTTCCCGGATCCGGTCCATGGCCGGGCAGCTGGGCGTGCGGGAGATCACCCAGAACGGATACCGGCTTGTGTTGAAGCTGTGGGAGACCACCCGGTTTGCCGACGGGGTCATCCCCAGGCTGGCGGCATTCTACGGCGAGAAGATAAAGTTTTACGGCGGAGGGGATCCGTATATCCGGCTGACGGTCGGCTCCCCGAAGAGTGACAGGGCAGTGCTGCAGGAAATGGAATTGTTTTTCCGCACGGCCCTGGGAGAGGAACAGGTGAACTGAAGTGGTAAAGATCGTAGTGACGGCTCCCCGGGGGGCGATGGACAGTCTGATTCTGCAGGAGGCTGCGAAAAATCCCAGGATCCAGGTGACGGGCTGCGTAGGCGCGCCGGGAAGGGACTATATCGGCCGGGACGCCGGTCTGGTCTGCGGCCTGGGGCGGGAGATCGGCGTTCCCGTCAGCGGTGATATCGAAGAGGTCATCGAAGGCTGCGACATAGTGGTGGACTTTTCCCGGGTGGAACTGAGCATGAGGATCCTGGAGGCCTGCCTGGCCCACGGCAAGGGGCTGATCGTGGGCACCACCGGGTTCTCCGGGGAACAGACGGCGAAGATCCTCGCCGCCGGAGAGAAGATCCCGGTCATGAAGGCGGCCAACACTTCCTATGTGGTCAACGTCATGCGGAAGATCCTGGGTGTCGCGGCGGAGAAGCTGGGCGATAAATGCAAGATCGAAGTGATCGAAATGCACAGCGAGACCAAGCTGGATGCCCCCAGCGGCACGGCCATCGAGCTGGCGGAGGAGATGGCGGAGAAGGCACCGGACAAGGACCTGGCCGACATTCCCTGCCATTCTGTCCGGGCAGGAAACACCCCCAGCGAGCACCGGGTCATCTTCGGGTGCATGGGGGAGAAGATGGAGATCGCCCACGAGGCCTACGACTGGCGCTGCTACGCCCTGGGCGCCTGCGATGCCGTTCTGTATATGGGTGAGAAGATGGCCGGCGGAGACGGAGCCGGCGTATATACCATGGACGACGTCATCGGAATATGAAATACCCCGGGAGCGAACTCCCAGGGTTTCCTTTATCGTCAGTGACGTGAAGGGGATACGTCAACTGTCGATTGCTATTGACAGTTGGAAGTATAGGCGGTAAACATTAAACTGAGATTAGAACGGACGAAAAAAGTTGGAGAAAAAACGAAGGGGAGAAGGGAGTCGGCCATGCGGATACTGATCGCTGAGGATGAACAGGATCTGAATGAACTGATGCAAAAGAAACTGACCCGGGAGGGTTACAGCGTGGACGCCTGTATCGACGGGCGGGACGCCGTGGAATACCTGGCATCCGGACATTACGACGCCGCGATCCTCGACATCATGATGCCGGGCATGAGCGGACTGGCCGTGCTGGAGGAGATCCGGAAAAGGGACATCCCAACGCCGGTGATCTCCCTGACAGCACGGGACTCGGTGGAGGACCGGGTCAGAGGACTGGACGCCGGGGCGGCGGACTACATTATCAAGCCCTTTTCCTTCAAGGAACTGATGGCCCGTCTGCGGGTGCTGATGCGCAAGACCTGGCAGACCGAGTCAAATGTCCTTGAAGTGGGGGATCTGAAACTGGATACCGCCTCCCAGCGAGTGAACCGGGGGGAGAGGAACATCGATCTGTCAACGCGGGAATATGCCCTGCTGCAGTATATGATGCTTAACAAGGGCGTGGTGCTGACCAGGGATCAGATCGAAAACCACGTCTGGAACTACGACTACGAGGGGGGAACCAACGTGGTGGACGTGTACATCCGTTATCTGCGCAGGAAGATCGATGAAGGTGAAGAGAAAAAGCTGATCCATACCGTATGGGGAAGAGGCTACGTGCTGCGGGAGGACGACTGAGTCGGCAGAGCCTATGAGAAACGCGAAAATCCGGACGAAAATAACCCTGTGGTTCGCGCTGGTCCTGGCCCTGGTCATCGGCATAACCGTGGCATTGCTTTTTTCCGTGGGCGAAACGGTGGCCCGTGACGGGGCACGCACCGACCTGAAGGAAGTTGTTACGGAGAACGGGGGACAGGTCCGTTACACGGAGAACCCGTCGAGGATCGACCCCCATGCTTCGGTGATTCCCTGGGGCAGCGGTACGCTGGTGGTGAAAACGGGATTTTTAGATCAGTTCAACGGTGTGGACTGCGGCCTGTATGACGCCCAGGGGCAGATGCTCTTCGGGCAAAAGATGCCTTCAGTGAGCGGCGGAACGCCGGACTTCCAGGATGGAAAGCTGCGGACGGTTCAGGCAGGGAAGAAGCATTATTACCTTCTGGACCGGGCGGTGAAGATCGATGGGCAGGGGGAAGTATGGATTCGTGGCGTGATCGACCGGGAATACGACCGGGAGCTCTTCCTGCGCGTTTACCGGCTGCTTTATCTGTTCCTGCCGGTGCTGGTCCTGCTCGCTTCCCTCGCCGTGTTCCGTATTGCCCGCCGGCTGCTTTCCCCGGTAGAGGACATTGCAGAGGAAGTGGGCCATATCAGCCGGGAAACCGACCTGAGCCGGCGGGTCAGCATCGATACGGGAGACAATGAGATCCGCAGCCTCGTTCAGGCCATCAACGGCATGCTGGAGAGGCTGGAAGGTTCCTATCGGAGCGGGAAGCAGTTCACTTCTCTCGTGTCCCATGAACTCCGCACGCCTATCACGGTAATCCTGGCCCAGAGCGAGCTGGCTCTGGAGGAAGATCCCCCGGAGGAAGCCCGGGAGGCTTTCGAAATCATCCAGAAGCAGGGCCGCCGGGTCAACAAGGGGCTGGACAGCCTGCTTCAGTTTATCCGTCTGGAGAACCTGGCGGAGGTCTATGAAATGGAGGAAGTGAACCTCAGCCGGGTGGTGACCGATACCTGCAGGGAGTTCCACGCGGTGAGGGAGAAGAATATCCGCCTTCAGGCCGAAACGGAAGAGGATGTCCGGATCAGGGGCAATGCGTCCCTGCTGCGGGTCCTTCTGGAGAACCTGATCGTCAACGCCTACAAGTACGGCGTGGAGGACGGCGTCATCCGGGTAAGCGTAGCCGAGGAGAGCGGAGAAGCTGTTCTCTCGGTTTCCGATGACGGCATCGGAGTGGCGCCGGAGGACCGGGAGAGAATTTTTGAATGGCTCTATCAGGCCAATCCGACGACGACGCCGAAGGGAGGAAGCGGCTACGGCCTCTTCATCGTCCGCGCCATCGCGGAGCTTCACGGGGCCCGGATGGAACTGGACAGCGCCGTGGGCGAGGGCAGCACCTTCCGGATCCGTTTCCCGGCGCTGCAGGCGGCCGGGCTGCCTTGACTTTCCCGTCACGGCATTATAGAATGTTCAAGTTAAGTGCAGTCGAAACGAGGGAACAGAAATGATCAAGAATCTATCGGACAAACCAATTGCTGAACTCCAGACGCAGCAGGCGGAGCAGTGGGAAGAGAAGAATCTTCTCGGCAAGTGCGTGAGCACACGGCAGGACTGCCCGTCCTTCGTCTTTTACGAGGGCCCGCCGACGGCCAACGGCAAGCCCGGCATTCATCACGTTATGGCCAGGACCCTGAAGGATTCCGTCAACCGTTACAAGACCATGAAAGGCTTCAAGGTCAACCGGAAAGCGGGCTGGGACACCCACGGACTCCCGGTGGAGATCGAGGTGGAGAAACAGCTCGGCATCGACGGAAAACAGCAGATCGAGGATTACGGCATCGCCGCTTTCAACGAGAAGTGCAGGGACTCCGTATTCACCTACAAGGAACTGTGGGAGAAGATGTCCAGCCGCATGGGCTATATGTGCGATATGGACGATCCCTACATCACCCTGAACAACGACTATATCGAGACGGGCTGGTGGATCATCAAGGAGTTCTTCAAGGCCGGCCTGATCTACGAAGGATACAAGATCCTGCCCTACTGCCCCCGGTGCGAGACGGGACTGGCGTCCCATGAGGTCGCCCAGGGCTACAAGGATGTCAAAGTCAATACCATCACGGCCAAGTTCAAGAGAAAAGACGCCGACGAGTACTTCCTGGCCTGGACCACCACGCCCTGGACCCTGGCGTCCAACGTGTCCCTGACTGTAGGGCCGGACATCGACTACGTCAAGGTGAAGATGACGGAAGGCGATGAGGCGGGCAACGTGTTCTACGTGGCGAAGAACCTGGCCGACCGCACCCTGGGTGAAGGCACCTATGAGGTGCTGGAAGAGCTGAAGGGCAAGGACCTGGAGTATGTGGAATACGAACAGCTGATGCCTTTCTGCGAAGTCGACCGCAAGGGATTTTTCGTCACCTGCATGGATTACGTCTCCATCGAGGATGGCACGGGCATCGTCCATACGGCGCCGGCCTTCGGTGAGGACGACTACCAGTGCGGAAGAAAGTACGATCTGCCGGTTCTCCAGCCGGTGGATGAGAAGGGCTGCTATACGGCGACGCCCTGGAAGGGACGCTTCGTCATGGATGACGGCCTGGATGTGGAGATCATCAAATGGCTGGCCTCCGAAGACAAGATCCTGTCCCGGGAAAAGATGGAGCACAACTATCCCCACTGCTGGCGCTGCGGAACGCCCCTGGTCTACTATGCCAAGCCCAGCTGGTACATCGCCATGAGCAAGCTGAAGGATCAGCTGGTGGAGAACAACAACAGCGTCAACTGGTATCCGGATTTCGTCGGGGAAAAGCGCTTCGGCAACTGGCTGGAAGAGGTCAAGGACTGGGCCATTTCCCGGAACCGCTACTGGGGAACGCCGATCCCCATCTGGCGCTGCGAATGCGGTCACCTGGAGTGTGTCGGCAGCCGGGCGGAGCTGGCGGAAAAGGCCAATGAAGATATCGACGAAACCATCGAACTGCACCGTCCCTACGTGGACGATGTGACCCTGACCTGTCCGGTCTGCGGCAAGCCCATGCACCGGATCCCCGAGGTCATGGACTGCTGGTTCGACTCCGGCGCCATGCCCTTTGCCCAGTGGCACTACCCGTTCGAGAACAGCGAGAAGTTCGATGAGGAACTCTTCCCGGCGGACTTCATCTGCGAGGGCATCGACCAGACCAGGGGATGGTTCTATTCCCTGATGGCCATCTCCACGTTCATCAAGGGCAAATCCCCCTACAAGAACGTTCTGGTCAACGACCTGATCCTGGACAAGGACGGCAAGAAGATGTCCAAGCACGTGGGCAACACGGTGGATCCCTTCGATATGCTGGACAGGTACGGCGCGGACGCCACCCGGTGGTATCTGCTGCACACCTCCCCGGCATGGTCGCCCACCCGTTTCGACGAGGACGGCCTGAAGGAGGTGGCCGGCAAGTTCTTCGGCACCCTGAAGAACGTCTACAACTTCTTCGTGCTGTACTGCAACCAGGACGAGCTGGATGCGGAGAGCCTGGATATCCCCTATGAGAAGAGACCGGAACTGGATCGCTGGATCCTGTCCAAATACAACCGCCTGATCAGAAACGTGACCGCCTCCATGGACAGCTACGACCACATGAAGTCGACCCACCTCATTCAGGACTTCGTCAATGAGGACCTGTCCAACTGGTATATCCGGAGGGCGAGACGCCGGTTCTGGGGCGAGGAACTGACCGACGACAAGAAGGCGGTCTACGCCACCACCTATGAGATCCTGGCGGGCGTGGCCCGGATGATCGCGCCCTTCGCGCCCTTCCTGTCCGACGAGATGTACGTGAATCTGACCGGAGAGGAATCCGTGCACCTGGCCTTCTTCCCGGAATGCCGCGGGGAACTGATCGACGATCACGTGGAAGAGAGGATGGATCTGGTTCGGACCCTGGTCGCCCTGGGACGGGGCACCCGGGAGCAGGAGAAGATCAAGGTGCGCCAGCCTCTGCAGGAGGTCCTGGTGGATGGCCGCTACGAGGAGGTCATCAGCGACCTGACGCCCCTGATCAAGGAAGAACTCAACATCAAAGAAGTGGTCTTCGCCAGGGATCTGGAGGAGTACATGGAGTACTCCCTGAAGCCCAACTTCAAGGTGGCCGGCCCGGCCCTGGGCAAGAACATCAAGGCTTTCGGCGGCGCACTGGCCCAGGCGGACCCGGCGCAGACCGTAGCCGCCCTGGAAAGGGACGGCAGCATCACCCTGGAACTGAACGGCGAGCCGGTGGAGATCACGAAGGATATGGTGGACGTGCGCATCACCGCCCGGGAGGGTTTCGCCGTCGCCATGGAGAACAACGTATTTACCATTCTGGATACGCAGATCACACCGGAGCTGGCTTCGGAGGGTCTGGCCAGAGAACTTATCTCAAAGGTCCAGCAGATGCGTAAGCAGAAGGACTACGAGATGATGGACAACATCAACATCTACGTCTGCGCCGACGACGAGGTTTCGGCGGCCATCGGGGATCACCGGGACTACATCATGCAGGAGACCCTGGCGGTGGCCATCGAGCCGAAGGAAGGCCTGCCCGAGGTCAAGCTCAACGGGCACAGGACCGGACTGGACGTGGAGAGAGTATAAGAAGGAAAAGCAATTCCCATGAAGCAGAATCTGCTGGACTTCAATCTGGATGAAATGAAAGCGTTTGCCGCGGCACTGGGCGAGAAGCCCTACCGCGGCAAACAGTTATTTCAGTGGATTCACCGGGGTGCGGGAAGCTTCGACGAGATGACGGATCTGCCCGCCGCCTTCCGGGAGAAACTGAAGGAGGAAGCCGACATCACGCCGGCCCGGGTGATCCGCCGGCAGGAGGATCCAACGGACGGTACCCGGAAGTTCCTCTTTGAGCTGGCCGACGGGGAGCGGGTGGAAGGCGTGTTCATGGCCTACCGCTACGGCAATTCCCTCTGCGTGTCCTCCCAGGTCGGCTGCCGGATGGGCTGTACTTTCTGCGCCTCCGCCCTGGACGGATTCGTTCGGAACCTGAGCGCCGGGGAAATGCTGGGCCAGCTTTTCGCTGCCGAGCGTGAGGCGGGGGAGAGGATCAGCCACATCGTGATCATGGGCATGGGAGAGCCCTTTGACAACTACGAACAGGTCAGCCGTTTCCTGAACCTCCTTCACGATCCCCAGGGACGGAACATGGGCTGGCGGGCCATGACCGTGTCCACCAGCGGAATCATTCCGGGCATCGTTGCCTTTGGAAAAGACTTCCCCCAGGTCAACCTGGCCATCTCCCTGCACAGAACGAAGGATGAGGACCGGCGGAAGATCATGCCCGTGGACAGAAAATATCCCCTGGAGGACCTGCTGGAGGCGGCCCGGGAGTACACGGAGAAGACCCGGCGGCGGATCACCTTTGAATACGCCCTGATCGCCGGGGAAAACGATGGGGACCGGGATGCGGAGGACCTGACCCGGATCCTGCGGGGCATGCTCTGCCACGTCAATCTGATCCCCCTCAACGAAGTGGAAGAAATTGGAAAACGCGGAAGCAGCCGGGTCCGGGCCCAGGAGTTCGCGGACATGCTGGAGTCGGCAGGCGTCCCGGCCACGGTGCGGCGACGGCTGGGCAGTTCCATCGACGGGGCCTGCGGACAGCTGCGGCGGAGAAGGTAGGAGAGAGATTTCCTTCCTCGGCAGAGCAGATTTCCGGTTGCCCGTGCAGAACAGATAATGTATAATAATCTCAAATCAGACGGCGGCACCGAACGGGGAGGATAAGACTATGGTGAAGTTACTCATTGGACACAAGGGAAGCGGCAAGACAAACAAAATGCTGCAGATCGCCAACGAGAGCGTGGAGACCGCAGCGGGAAGCATCGTGTTCATCAACAAAAATCATCGGCTCATGTACGAACTGAACTATCGTATCAGGGTCATCTGCATGGAGGATTTTGAGAACATCACCAACATCGACGAATACATCGGATTCATCTACGGAATCATCAGCTCCGATCACGACATCGAAATGATCTTCATCGACAGCATCCTGAAGCACGCGGATGTGAGCATGGGAGATCTGCCCGAATTCATCGAGCGGCTGAAGGTCATCTCCCAGATCTATGAGATCGACTTCATCGTCAGCGTCAGCGCGGAGAAGGAAGAGATGATCGGCGTCAACTTCGAGGGCTGCGAGATCCTGAACTAGAGAGAAGCGAGAATGATACTGCGGGGCGGTGGATGACACCGCCTCTGTTTTTTACGACGGAAAGGAAAGAGCGCGTCAGGTCCGGGGAATGAAAAAAGTATACGGATATGTGTTGATAACGGCCTTCCTCTTCGGGTCCATGGAAGTGTCCTGCAAGATCGGGGGAGGGGAGTTCGATGAATTCCAGCTGACCTTCCTTCGGTTTGCCATCGGCGGGCTGGTGCTTCTGCCTTTCGCTCTGCGGGAGCTTAGGCAAAGGCAATACCGGCTGAGCCCCCGGGATCTGCTGGATCTGGCCGGCGTGGGGACTCTGGGGATACCCATCAGCATGGTGCTGTTCCAGCTGTCCATCATGGCCGCCAACGCGTCCACCGTGGCCGTCCTGATCTGCACCAGCCCCTTTTTCACCATGGTCTTCGCCCACATCTTTACGGCGGAAAAACTGGACCGGGAGAAACTGGTGGTGCTGGCCATCGCGCTGACCGGCGTGGTGTTCATGCTGCGGCCCTGGGACATCCAGGCGGGGAACACCCTCTACGGCATGGGACTCATGCTGCTGTCGGCCTTTTTCTTCGGCGCTTACACCGTGGCCGGCAAGGTCTGCGCCGAGCGGATGGGACTCATCGCCCAGACCAGCTTCAGTTTTCTCATCGGATCCCTGATCCTGCTGGTGATCATTCTGATCCTCGGCAAGCCGGTGGTGGCCGGGGTGGCCGAGCACCTGCCTATCGTGCTCTATGTGGGCATCCTGGTGACCGGCGTGGGATACTACTGTTACTTCAAGGCCATTGAACTGTCCGACGCGGCGACGGGTTCCTTCGCCTTTTTCCTGAAACCGGCCATCGCTCCCGTGCTGGCCAGGATCGTGCTGAAGGAGACCATCCTGTGGAATACGATACTGGGCATCGCCCTGATCCTGACCGCGTCCCTGCTGAACATTATGTGGCAGAAGAGGGCGGGCTATCAGAAGAAAGTGCAGGAAGAACGGAGAAAGACTACATGAAGGAAACATGTGACGAAATATACAACGAAGAATTGATGGACGAGGGTCTGGTCCGGGAAAGGCTGCATGCTGTCTCCCCGGTGACGGAAAACAATTTCCGGCATTATGCCGTGCTGATCCCTCTGCTGAGGACTCCGGAGGGGCTGCGGGTGCTCTACGAAGTGCGGGCCAGCGACCTGGACCGCCAGCCGGGAGAGATATGCTTTCCCGGCGGCATGGTGGAAGAAGGGGAGAGCTGGGCCGATTGTGCCCTGCGGGAGACGGAAGAGGAAATCGGGATCCCGGCGGAGGACATCGAGCTTCTGGATGAGCTGACCACGATCTACGGCGTCGGCCGTTTCGCCATGCACTGCTATCCCGGATTCGTCCGGGAAGGAGCGGAAGAGCGGCTGGATATCAGCCGGGCGGAGGTGGACCGGGTGTTCACCCTTTCCCTGGAGGATCTGCTGGCGGCGGAGCCGGAGCTGTACTGGACGGAGAACATTCAGGAGGGGCCGGAGGATTTCCCCTATGACCGGGTGACAGGAGCAGGTTCCTATCCCTGGGCCCGGTTCAACTCGCCGGTCCCCGTCTACGATGTGGACGGCTGGGCTGTCTGGGGTCTGACGGGCAGAGTAACGAAGGTATTGATGGAAGCGCTGAAAGGGGAGGCTCCTGAGGGGAATACCCCGGCGCAGGAAGAGAGGAAAAAATGAGTTTCAGATTGGCGCTCTGCCAGATGGCAGGATCCATGGACAAAGAGGAGAGCAGAAAGATCGCGGAAACATTCATCCGCAAGGCGGCGGAAGAGGGGGGACAGGTCATCTCCCTGCCGGAGATGTGGGACTGCCCCTATTCCAACGATTATTTCCGGGAGTACGCGGAGCCGGCGGACGGGCCGACGGTGGAATTCATGTCCCGCCTGGCGGATGAGCTGGGCATCTGGCTCATCGGCGGATCCATTTCGGAGCTGGACGGAGATAAGGTCTACAATACATCCTTCTGCTTTGATCCCAAGGGACAGGTGATCGGCCGGCACCGGAAAGTGCACCTCTTCGACATCGATGTGAAGGGCGGTATCCGGTTCATGGAATCGGACACCCTGACAGCGGGAAAAGACATGACCCTGCTGGATACGGAATTCGGAAAGATCGGCGTGGCCATCTGCTACGACGTCCGCTTCCCCGAATGGCACCGGAAGATGGCCCTGGCCGGGGCGAAACTGATCGTCCTGCCGGCGGCCTTCAACATGACCACGGGACCGGCCCACTGGGATCTGACCATGCGGGCCAGAGCCCTGGACAACCAGGTCTATTTCGCGGCCAACGCGCCGGCCAGAGATGAGCAGGGCGTCTACGTGGCCTACGGCAACTCCTGCATCGCCAGCCCCTGGGGCGACTTTATCGCCCACGGGGACGAGAAGGCCCAGATCGTCGCCGCGGACATCGACTTCGACCGGGTGGATGAGATTCGGGAACAGTTGCCTTTGCTTAAACACAGAAAACCGGAGCTGTACGGATAACCGCTCCGGTTTTGATTCCATTCTTTCGCTGCGGCGGAGTCTAGAAGAAGAGACTCTTCCGCTCGGCAATGGGCGTGTAGTCCAGATGCTTCTGCACGGAGTTGTAGGCGGGACGCATCAGCTTGCCGCCGGCGACCAGCTCCTCGATCCGGTGGGCGCACCAGCCCGACAGCCGCGCGGTGGCACAGAGGGGGGTGGCCACGTCGATGGGGATGTTCAGCGCGTCGTAGACGAAGCCGGAATACAGATCCACGTTGGCCGGCATGAGCACTTCCTTCTTGTGCACTTCGGCATAAAGCCTGGGCACGTGGCGCTCGATGTAGTCGCAGAGAAGGAAGTCGTCGATCAGTCCTTTGCTTTCGGCCAGTTTTTTGGCCATGGATTTCAGAATCTTAGCCCGTGGATCGGACAGGGTATAGATCGCATGGCCCATGCCATAGATCAGACCGGTCCGGTCGTGGGCTTCTTTTTTCATGATCTTCACCAGATAGTCGTCCAGCTTGCCCCGGTCGTTCAGGTTGGGCACGTTCTCCTTGATGTTGTTCATCATGTTGATGACCGCAATGTTGGCGCCGCCGTGCTTGGGCCCCTTGAGGGATCCCACGGCCGCCGCGATGGCGGAGTAGGTGTCCGTGCCGGCTGAAGTGACCAGATGGGTGGTGAAGGAGGAATTGTTGCCGCCGCCGTGTTCGGCGTGGAGCATCATACTGATGTCCAGCAGCTTGGCCTCCAGTTCGGTGTACTCGCCCATGGGCCGCAGCATCCGCAGGATGTTCTCCGAGGTAGACAACTCGGGAATGGGCGAATGCAGGTGCAGGCTCATCCTGTCGAAGAAGGAGCTCTTGGCCTGATAGGCGTAGGAAATGATCGCCGGGAAATTGCCCATCAGCTGGAAGGACTGGCGGAGCACATTGTCCACGGAGATATCATCAGGATTGTCGTCAAAACTGTAGAGGGCCAGGACGCTCCGGGCCAGCTTGTTCATGATGTTCTTTGACGGCGCCGTCAGGATCATGTCCCGGGCAAACCCCGTGGGAAGCTCCCGGTAGTCCCCCAGGATCCGGCAGAAGGCGTCCAGTTCTTTTTTGCTGGGCAGTTCACCCATGATCAGCAGATAGGAGATCTCCTCGAACCCGAACCGGTTTTCCTCCAGGCAGCTGTTCACCAGGTCCTCGATGTCGTAGCCCCGGTAGTAGAGCTTTCCTTCCATGGGGATCTTGTTCCCCTGCTGATCGAGATTGTATCCGCAGACCTCACCGATGTGGGTCAGCCCGACGATGACGCCGGTGCCGTTATTGTTGCGCAGCCCGCGCTTCACGTCGTGCATCCGGTAGGCCTCAGCGGGAATAGCGTTCCGCTCCGCCAGGATCTTCGCGCCTACGGAGTAGGAAAGCTGGGGCACCTCCGCCGTATTGTCGGATTTGGTGTTCCCGGATTTGGCGTTCCGGCTCCAGGGAAGGGGCTTCCGTTGTTTCTTTTTATCTTTCAGCATAACCCAACCTCTTTTCCGCCGCGTACAGATGTCCGGCGCTCTCCGGCATCCGATGATGCCGGGGCTGCCTGTCGAAGGGTAGAGCGGCATGTCTATTATACACGCTGTCGCACTAAAGCGCAATCATTTTACATTTTTTTGAAGTCTGCAGTGATGCGGCCGGTCGCCGGTACAGGGGTGTTGACAATCAAAAAATGCTATCGTATAATACAGATATCGGATTAATGAACAGAAACGGTCCGAGGGCTGTTTTCGTGTGAAAAAAAGAAAAGAAAAGAAAAGGAGAGTTATCGATGGAAAGAACCTATGATGACAGAATGTTTGTGGAAACCTTTGAGCATGAGTATACCTGGCTCAACGGTTTTCTTCGTAATGTACGCCGTTACGGCAACCGGCCGGCGCTGATCGACCCCGCCATAGAGAAGACCTGGACCTATAAGGAGCTGGATGAGGAAGTCAACATGCTGGCCAACGCCTTCAAGGAAGACGGCGTGGGCAAGAATGACGTGGTCATGTCCATTCTGAACAACTGCCCGGAATTCTGCTTTACCTATATCGCCCCCAGAAAGGTGGGCGCCATTGTGAATCTGGCCAACTACAAGCTGTCCCCGGGTGAGGTGGCCCGGCTGATCGAGCACAACGAACCGAAGGTCGTGATCTACTGTGCGGAGATGAAGGATATGGTGGATGAGGCGGCGAAGCTGTCCTCCTTTAAGCCCCTGCGCCTCATCATGGCGGACAATCTGGATAATGAGAAGGCGCCTGTTGGCCACATCCAGTACCGCGACTATGTGGAGCATCACAGCAAGGACGCTCCGGCCATGGACTTCCCCCACCACATCTATGACGAGGTGGTCCGGATGTGTACCAGCGGAACCTCGGCCCTGCCGAAGAATGTTCCCCTGAACGACATCAACGAGGTGCTGTCCGCCCACGATGCCATCATGCACTATCCGATGAACTGCAAGGACGTCTGCATGAACATGACGCCTCTGTTCCACCGTGGAGGAAGCCACTCCGGCGGAACATGCCCCACCTTCTATGTGGGTGCCTGCCTGATCCTGCTCAGAGCATTCTCCCCCCGGGTGACGCTGAACTATGTGGAAAAATATAAGATCACCTTCCTGACCGGATCTCCGTCATCTCTGGAGATGCTGGCCAGAACCCAGGAAAAGAATCCGGCGGACATTTCTACCCTGCGGGGACTGGTCACCATGGGCGCGCCCCTGGAGAAGGCAGCCTGCGAGCGCTTCCTGGAAGTGCTGACCCCGAACATCTTCAACGGATACGGCACGACGGAGACCTTCTGGAATTCATTCCTGCGGCCCTACGACCTGCCGGAGTATGCCGGGGCCGTCGGCGGCAGCTGCACCGATGACGAGGTGCGGGTGGTGAAGATCTACGAAGACCGCAAAGCCGAGCCCGATGATCTGGTCCCCATGGACAACGAGACCGTCGGTGAAGTCATCCTCTACTGCCCCGGCAAGACCGCTTACAGCTACTACAAGAATCCGGAGGAGCAGGAGGCGAAATTCTACAAGGGATGGATGTACACCAATGACCTGGGCTTCTGGGATGAGAATCTGTATGTGACCATCAACGGACGGAAGGACGACATGATCATCAGCGCCGGAGAAAACATCTACCCGACCCAGGTGGAGGAAGCGATCAACGAATTCGACCGGGTCGCCGACTGCATGGTGACGGCGGTTCCCGACAAGGCGAGGGGACAGGCCATCGCAGCTTACATCGTGCCGGCGGACGACACCCTCACCATAAAGGATGTCTTCGACTTCTGCCTGGAGACGCCCATGCTCTCCGCCTACAAGCGGCCCCGCTGGTATAAGATGGTGGACAAACTGCCCATGACCGCTACCGGCAAGAAGCAGCACTACGTGCTGAAGCAGATGGCGGAGAAGGATCTGGAAGCAGGGGAACTGAAGAGAAAGTAAAATAATGTAATTTCAGGAAAAGGATGGATATCGTGATGTGGAGTTACAGAAGAGACGTCAATTACTATGAAACGGATCGGATGGGCGTCATCCACCATTCCAACTACCTGCGGATCCTGGAGGAGGCCCGTATGGCATGGATGGAGGAGAACCTGATCCCCTATCCGGAAATCGAGCGCCGGGGAATTATCGTTCCCTTTACGGAATCAAAGGCAACCTTCATCAGCTTTCTCCGTTTCGGCGACACCTTCCGGGTGGACATGGCCCTGACCCGGTTTACCGGGCTGCGCATGCATTTCAGCTACAAGGTGTACAATGAGACCACAGGCGAGCTTTGCCACGAGGCGGAGACCGTCCACTACACCACGACGCGGGAGGATTACAAACCCACCAGCGTCAAGCGGAGCCATCCGGACATTTTTGAACAGCTGAAGGAACTGGTCAGCGACATGGACTGACCTGCGCGGATGATTGCGCGAAAAGACAAAAGGGATACTATAGAAGAGGACCGCCGGACGGATGAATAATCAGTGGGCGGTTCTTTTTTTCATGATCTCCAGGAACAGGGACGCGGCCGGGTTGAGCAGGGAACTCTTCCAGGCGGCGATGCAGGGAATGGCGTAGCTTTCATCCTCAAGGGGAAAGAACAGAATATCCTCGTCGGCGCATCCGGCAGCCTGGGCGGCGGGCAGGAGGGAAACCCCGATGCCCGAGCGAAGGGCCAGCAGCACCGAAGATGCCTCCGGGAAGGTGTTGATCACGTGGGGCGTGAAGCGGTGGGTACGGCAGTAGTTCATGGCCTGCATGTAAAGGATCGGATCAGCCTCTTCCGACAGGAGCACGAAGGGCAGGGAAGGCAGGGCATCCGCCAGGACGGATGGATCTTTGGCGGGATTGCCTTTGCCTGCCGGACGGCCGCCCGGAAGACTGTCCGCCAGGGAGCGGCTCATGGCCAGGCCGATGGGCTCGCTGTGGGTGGGCAGATACTCGTATTCGTCGCTGTCCGACAGCATATCCCGGTACAGGAAGACGAAATCATGGGGAGAGTCCACGTCATCCATGAGCATATCACCGCCGGAGAGGCGGGTCAGATCGATGATCACATCGGGATACTCCCGGTGGAAGTCCTGAAGGCATTCGGCCAGAAAACCCTCGGCAGCGGGAGCCGCGGCGATGGACAGCCGGCCGGTCAGCCCGTCATGAAGCTGGCGAACGGCCCGGGTTCCGCTGGCAGCCGCCTCGGCCATTTCCCGGGCGTAGGGCAGGAAGGCCCGTCCCTCGTCGGTGAGCCGGACGTCCCGCCGGGTGCGGTAAAACAGCCGCACGCCCAGCTGGCCCTCCAGATCGTTGATCTGGCGGCTTATGGTCGATTGGGGAATGCCCAGCTGCCGGGCGGCGCTGGTGAAGTTCAGGGTTTTGCTGATAGCCAGAAAACTGTTGATCTGATTCAGATGCATGGTCAACTCCCGATGATTAATCCGTTTTTGCTATTATAATACCCCATGGGGAGGGAAATGTAAACAGGGCGGGCGAAAATGATTCCTGTGGGAAAGCATTGATTTCAACGGCCGGTTTTGTCATAATATCACTATGAGTAACGGAGAGAAGAGAGAGCGAATCGTCATTACCGGCATGGGGGCAGTGACCCCCGTGGGAATCGGCGTGGAAGAATACTGGAAGGGACTGACCGGCGGATGCTGCGGCATCGACCGGATCAGCCGCATGGATACGGAGGACCTGGCGGTCCGCATCGCGGGGGAAGTCCGCGGTTTTCGGCCGGAGGACTACCTGCCGGGCAAACTGATCCACGAGACCGACGCCTTCACCCAGTACGCTTTCGCGGCGGCTAAGGAGGCTCTGGGCGGAACGCTTCCGGCGGAGGGAGACCGGACAGGCATCGTCATGGGTACGGCCATGTCCGGCATCGACACCATCGCTTCGACCCAGGAGATCCTCACCAATGCCGTCCATAAGAACGTGGGTCCACGGTTCGTTCCCCGGATCCTGGGCAACATCGCGGCGGCCCAGATCGCCATCGCCTACGGCATCACCGGCCCCAGCTACACCATTTCCACCGCCTGCGCGTCGGGAAGCGACGCCATCGCCCAGGGCGCCATGCTCCTTCGGGCGGGAGAGGCGGACGCGGTCCTGGCGGTGGGCGCGGACAGCACACTCTGTCCTCTGGTCATCTATTCCCTGGCCAATGCCCGGGCCCTTTCCCGGGAAAACGACTGCCCACGGCGGGCCTGCCGTCCCTTCGACCGGGACGCGAAGGGCTTCGTCATGGGAGAAGGAGGCGGGGCGGTGATCCTGGAGACCGAGTCCCACGCAAAGGCAAGGAAAGCCCGGATCTACGCGGAACTGGCCGGCTGGGCCAACAATAACGACGCCTACCACGTCACCCGTCCGGCGGACGGGGGAGAGCAGGCGGCGGCCTGCATGGCCAGCGCCATGAACAGGGCGGGATGCGGGCCGGAGGAGATCGGCTACATCAATGCCCACGGAACGGGAGCCCTGAAAAGCGACGGGGCGGAGGCAGCGGCTGTGGAAGCGGTCTTCGGGTCCCATCATCCGGCGGTCGGTTCCACCAAGGCGGCCACGGGCCACATGATGGGGGCGGGAGGCATCACCGAAGCCATCGCCTGCATTCTGGCCATGGAGACGGGGACCCTGCCGCCGACGCTGAATCTGGAGGATCCGGTGGCGGAACTGGACTTTATCACGGAAACCCGGAGCGGGCAGGAGGTGGAGACGGCCATGTCCAACGCCTTCGGCTTCGGCGGGCAGAATTCCACCCTGATCTTCCGCAAATACTGATAGAAAGATACACCTGAGAGGAGAACACGATATGCAGGCACTGACCACCAACGATATTCTGGAAAAGGTATCCGATTCCGGCGTCTTCAAGGCGGCGGCACCGGTATGGAAGCTGTTTCTGCTGGGCATTTTGGCCGGGGCATATATTGCCTTTGGCGCCCAGGCCTCACAGATGGCCTCCTTCGGCCTGGTCAGCGACCCGGCAACCTTTGGAATCGGCAAGGTCGTGGCCGGCGCGGTCTTCCCGGTGGGCCTGATGATGGTCGTTCTCTGCGGGGCAGAGCTGTTTACCGGAAATTGTCTTATGTTTACCGGATTGATGGACAGGAAATTCTCCGCGGCAGCCATGCTGCGGAACTGGGCCATCGTCTACGTGGGCAATTTCGCCGGTTCCATCCTGATGGTGCTGCTCATCAGCTGCACGGGACTGTGGGACAGCGGCGGCAGCATGCTGGGCGCCGTGGTGGTGAAGACGGCCATATCCAAGTGCAGCCTGGGTTTCGGCAAGGCCTTCGTTCTGGGCATTCTCTGCAACTGGATGGTCTGCCTGGCCATCTGGATGGCGACGGGCGCCCAGGTGGCCATGGGCAAGATGATGGCGGTCTGGTTCTGCATCGGGCTGTTCATCATTTCCGGATTCGAGCACAGCGTAGCCAATATGTACTTCATTCCGGCGGGCCTGATGGCCGCGGCTAACGATACTTACGTGCAGATGGCCGGGGGAGACGCCAGCGGACTGACCTTCGGCAATTTCCTCATCAAAAATCTGCTGCCCGTTACCCTGGGCAACATCGTGGGAGGCGGTATTTTCGTGGGATGCGCCTACTGGCTGTCGATCAGAGGGCTTCCGGCAAGAAAAGCCGGGAAATCAGACGATGGCGACGACGCCGTAAGTGATTAAAAAGACAACGATGCCGGCTGTGACGACGCCGGCGAAGATCACGGGAACGGCGGTCTTCATCCGCAGGTCAAAGATAGCGGCGACCAGGGATCCTGTCCACGCGCCGGTGCCGGGCAGGGGGATCGCCACCAGAAAGAATAAACCGAGGGCTTCGTATTTTTCGATTTTGTCCTCGTGTTTTTTTGCCTTTTCTTCCAGCTTCTCGGCGATGCGGCGGAACTTTTCAAACCGCTTCATCCACTCCAGGATCCGGCGGATGAAGAGAATGATGAAGGGCACGGGCACCATATTGCCGAGGATGGACACCACCAGGGCGACCCAGGGGTCCAGGCCCAGGCCCACGCCAAAAGGCAACGCTCCCCGAAGTTCGAATACGGGAACCATGGAAAGCAGGAAGGTCAGGATCAGTTTTCCGGCAGTGGTTTCAATCATAACGAGTGTATTATAGCAAACTCGTCGGGAAAAAGATAATGGTATTTAATGGAAATTATGGTTGACAATAACTGGAAATTATTGTAAAATTTGTCCAGCCGGGAGGTCGATCATGAATACCATTTCACTGGCCATAGTCACAGACGATTATCATTACGCGGAGGCTCTTTCCCGCTCGCTGCAGGTGGTGAGCCGGGGATTCCTGCCCACGATCCACAGCCGGGACGCCTTCCTGGAGATGTGGAAGGAGAAGGGATGGGATTACCGGGAGACCATTGACCTCATCCTATGGGACGGCGGCGAGATCGAAGACTTCTACGGGGGCAACCTGATCTGGCTGACGGAGAAGGAGGAGGGAGAGACTCCCCGAGAGGGAGAACTCCGGTTTCGCCTGGGCAAATACAGCACGGTCAGCGTGCTGGCGGCCCGGCTTCAGGCCATCCACGAAGAGCTGACGGGGCAGCGGCCTGCCGGGGGAACGGGAAGCGCCGATGTGATCGCCTTTGCTTCCTGGCAGGGAGGAGCGGGCTGCACCACCCTCACCCTGGCGGCGGGGCAGGAGATGACCCGGTTTTTCGGCCGGCGGGTGCTGGCCGTGACTCTGGATCCGGTGGAGGCGACCACGGAATACATGGCCAGGCCCCGGGGCGTGGCCGGCGTGGAGGAATACCTGTACCGGCTCCTGGGCAGCGGACCGGAGGGGAGCATGCCGGAGAGGAGCGAGCCGGTGGGGAGCATGCCGGAGAGGAGCGGGCCGGTGGGGAGCAGGTCAGAGGGAAGAGCGCCCGGCATTGCCCCTTCCCCGGAGCGGTTTCTGATCCGGGACGGCTACGGCCTGGAGGCGCTGGCTCCCTCGGCGGGAAGAAATCCCCTGGCCGGCCTGGCCGCGGGGGAAATGGACCGGGTCCTGCGGGCCCTCGGCGCCTCGGGCCGATTCGACACCATCCTGGTGGATGTGGGCCCCTCCTGCACGGAGGCCGCTCTGGCTGTGCTGCGGGCGGCGGACCGGATCTGCCTGGTGCAGCGGCGCCTTCAGCCGGACAGGGAGGCCCGGTACCGGGCCTGGCTTGCCGGCGAGCTGGGGGTGGAGGGGACCGCCCCGATGCTGAAGGTGGGCAACGGCAGGCCCCCGGGCGAGGAGGAGATTTCGGCCGCCCGGGGAGAGGAAGAAGCGGACCGGCCGGACATCCGGCTGGCGGAGCGGCAGACCATATCGGCGGAGATCCTTCTGGAGGGAGCATTCGGCCGGGATATCCATGCACTGGCGGAGAAACTGTGCTATAATGAACAAAAGCCCGTCTGACCCCACAGAAAGGATATTCCGATGCATCTCGACAGCCTGGTTGCCGACCTTGCCCTGATCCTCATCGTTGCCGGCATCGTGACCCTGATCTTCCGGAGGCTGAAGCAGCCGGTGGTTCTGGGATATATCGTCGCGGGGTTTTTGATCAGCCCGAATTTCCATTATATTCCAACCGTGGTCGAAAGCGGCGATATCGGCGTCTGGGCGGATATCGGCATCATCTTTCTCATGTTCGGCCTGGGCCTGGAGTTCAGCTTCCTCAAGATCGCCACCGTGGGCGGCAGCGCCTTCACCATCGCCATCACCGTCATGACGGCCATGCTGTTTATCGGCACGGGCGTCGGCCACCTGATGGGGTGGGAGAAGATGGACTGCATCTTCCTGGGCGGCATGCTGTCCATGTCCTCCACCATGATCATCCTGAAGGCCTTCGAAGAATACCACATGAAGGAGAAGGACTTCGCCCAGATGGTGCTGGGTGCCCTGGTCATCGAGGACATCGCCGGCATCTTCATGCTCGTCATCCTGTCCACCCTGTCCGTCAGCAGGGACGTTACGGGGACGGATCTGGCCGGGCAGCTGGCCATGCTGCTGGTGTATCTGGCCATCTGGCTCCTGCTGGGCATCTACATCATCCCTTCGGTTCTGAAACGGGTGGCCAACCTGCTCACCGATGAGCTGCTGGTGGTGCTGGCCCTGGGCATCTGCTTCCTCATGGTGGTCATCGCCAACGCCATCGGCTTTTCCTCGGCCCTGGGCGCCTTCGTAGCCGGCTCGATTTTGGCCGGCACCGTGCGGGGCGAGCGGATCGAAGGGCTGGTGAAGCCCATCCGGGACCTCTTCGGCGCCATCTTTTTCGTATCCGTGGGTATGATGATCCAACCGGAACTGCTGGGGAAATACATCGTCCCGATCCTGATCCTGACCCTTGTGACCATCGCCGGGCAGAAGGCCTTCGCCACCCTGGGCATGCTCCTTTCGGGACAGCCCCTGCGCACCGCCGTTCAGGGCGGCTCCGCCATGGTACAGATCGGTGAGTTTTCCTTTATCGTGGCGACCCTGGGCATGAGCCTGGGCGTCATCAGCGACTTTCTGTATCCCATCATCGTCTGCGTGTCGGTGATCACCGCCTTCCTCACGCCTCTGTTCATCCGGACTGCTCCCCGGGAGGCGGCCTTCTGGGAGAAGCATCTGCCCAGGCGGCTGCAGGCCTTCCTGAAGCGGAACACATCTCCGGACCAGAGCAGGTATTCCCGGGATGAGGACTGGTATGCCTTCACCCGGAAGGTGGCCGTGCGGACTTTGGTCTGTTCCCTGTTCATGTTCGTCATCTACTACATGGGCAAGGAGTACCTGGGCGATTTCGTGGATAACTATGTTTCCTCGCCCCTTGGGGCAAAGGCAATCACAGCGGGGATCATGATTCTGGTAATGGTTCCCTTCATCAACTTCATGCACGGTGTGGACAGCGGCCTCTACGTCAAACTCTGGACGAAGCACCGGGCCAACCATCTGCCACTGATCACCCTGAAGGCGGTGAGGGTGCTCATCGCCGCCTGTTTCATCGCCCTGGTGCTGCGGCAGGTGTTCCGCATTCCCTTCCCCCTGCTGGTGCTCATCGCGGCCATCCCCATCGTGCTGATCATCCGCTCTGAATGGATCACGGGCGTCACCATCGACATGGAGATGCGCTTCATCGCCAACTTCTCCGAAAAGACCCTGGCCAGGCAGAAGAAGGAGAGGGGACTGAAGGGGCAGGCCCACTGGCTCAACGAGTCCCTGATCGTGGCGGAATTCAGGGTGACCGACACCGATGAGCGGGACACCATCTTCGACTTCGCCGACAACCCGTCCTTCCGGGTGACCATCATCCGGATCATCCGGGAGGGGAGGGTGATCAACATGCCCACCAAGGACGAGAGAGTTCTGGCCGGGGACCTGCTTCATATGATGGGGACCCAGGATGAGATCGATGCCTGCACCATGCTCCTGGAAGAGGACCAGTGCATCGAGTACACGGACCGCCGGGACGTCCGGCTCAAGGAATACATCTACGGGCAGAGCTTCTATCACGTCCCCGAAGCCGACCAGCTGTCCTGCCTTCCCCTTAAGGTGGAAGGTTCCATGGACTTCGTCCGCAAATCCATCAAGAACTCGGGGATCCGGCCCAGGTTCAAGGCGACCATCATCGGCATCGAGCGGGGCGATCTTCCCATCATCAATCCGGATATCGAAACCGTTCTGCGAAAGGACGACCTGCTCTGGCTCATGGGCGGAAAGAACATGGTCGACCGTCTCATCGAAGAGGACCTTCTCCAGTCGCGCTAAAGGGGGGGGGAGGGGCGTTGCCTTTGCACACCCTGAAACTGTTGAAAAATACAGGTTAGAAGCGACTAACTTGGACGGAAAAAAGAACAAGAAATTCCCGGGAAAACGGTTGACGCAAAAGGTGATGGTGTTACAATATAATTGTTGTGTATACAAAATACTTTACTAGTATCTACAATACGTTGTTGCCAATGGAGGTAAAAGTATGACGAAAATGAATGAATCAGCAAAGCAGATCCTGGCACTGCTGCCGGGCGTCGATTGCGGCGGATTCGGAGGATGCGGTCATCCGTCCTGTCAGGCCTGTGCGATAGCCATCGCCGAGGGCGGGTCAGTTGCCCTTTGTCCGGCCTGCGACAGCGGCGCCGTCGCGGCGATCGCCGAGATCATGGGCGTTGAGCCTGTGGAAGTAGAGGATAAGGTTGCCTTTGTGCGGTGTGCCGGAACGGCGGCTGCCCCGGAGCGCTTTGTCGTCTGCAAGAGCTGCGACGAGGCCAAGAAGGCCGGCGTGCAGGAGGGAGAATGCAAGTACGGATGCCTGGGCGTCGGCACCTGTATCGAACGGTGCAAGTTTGACGCCATGAAGCTGGAAAACGGCCGGCTCCTCATCGACCGGGAAAAGTGCTCCGGCTGCGAGGCCTGCCTGAGCGGATGCGTCCAGAGCATCATCGAGATGATCCCCAGAGAGGCGACCAACTTCATTCCCTGCTCATCCAAGTCCGATGAGAAGGAGACCCTGGCCACCTGCGGCTACGGCTGCATCGGCTGCGGCGACTGCGCCATGTCCTGCCCCAAGGATGCCATTGAGATGGTTATGGGCAACAATGTGGCCGGCCGGTACGCCAAGATCGATTACAGCATCTGCGAAGGCTGCGTCACCTGCACAGTGAAGTGCAGAAAGAAGATCATCGTGGACACCCTTCATGACCTGACCCAGGCCAAGGAAGAGGTCGCGCTGGTCCGCTGCGTGGGCGGTGCCCTGGGCAGCCGCAAGCTGAAGAAGATGGGTCTGGAGACCTGCGCGGACGTTGCCACCGTGGATCTGGACGGCAACGACATCTGCGAATACAGCTGCGCCGGCCTGGGCGACTGCGTCAAGGTCTGCCGCTACGATGCCATCACCAACGAGATGGGTGTGGCACAGGTGGATCCGGACAAGTGCGTGGGCTGCGGCGACTGCATGCGGGCCTGCCCGAGAGACAAGATCATCATGGTTCCCTACAAGGGCGTCAAGCAGACGGCCTGTACATCCAAGGCGGATCCCGAGAGACGCCTTGAGGTCTGCGGCGTCGGCTGCATCGGCTGCGGCGACTGCGCGGACAACTGTCCTTCCGGCGCCATCACCATGATCGACGGCAACCCCTTCATCGACCATGAGAAGTGCGTCAACTGCGGAGTCTGCACTTACGTCTGCTCCAGAAAGCTGATCGCTGAGCGCGTCGTGCCCGAATACAATTACCTCCAGATGGATGCGATCAAGATCGACGATCAGGAAGAAAGGAAGTGGTAACGATGAGAATCAGAAAGACAATGGACGGCAACACAGCCGCTGCGCACGTTGCCTACGCTTATTCCGAAGTTGCGGCGATCTATCCCATCACGCCATCATCGGTCATGGCCGAGAACGTGGATGACTGGGCGAGCGTGAACCGTAAGAATATTTTCGGCGAAGAAGTCAAGGTAGTCGAGATGGAATCCGAAGGCGGCGCTGCCGGCGCTGTGCACGGTTCCACTTCCGCAGGCGCGCTGACGACGACCTTCACGGCGTCCCAGGGCCTGCTGCTGATGATCCCCAATATGTACAAGATCGCGGCGGAGGAATCCCCTACGGTCCTGCACGTGTCCGCGAGAACCATCTCCACCCACGCCCTGAACATCTTCGGCGACCACTCCGACGTCATGGCCTGCCGGCAGACCGGCTTCGCCATGCTCTGCTCCCGTAACCCCCAGGAGGTCATGGACCTGGCGGCGGTGGCCCATCTGTCGGCCATCGAAGGCAAGGTTCCCATGCTCCACTTCTTCGACGGGTTCCGGACCAGCCATGAGCAGCAGAAGATCTACACCTGGGACTACAGCGACCTGGCGGAAATGGCCGACTGGGATGCCATCAAGAGATTCAAGGCCAACGCCCTGAACCCCAACCATCCCCACGCCACCGGCTCGGCGGAGCAGCCGGAGACCTTCTTCCAGCACAGGGAAGCCTGCAACAAGAACTACGAGGAGCAGGTGGACGTCATCATCCGCTGCATGGACAAGGTCAACGAGCGGGTAGAGCGGGAGAAGCCCTACAAGCCCTACGAGTACTACGGCGCCCCCGACGCGAAGGAGATCATCATCGCCATGGGTTCCGTCTGCGACTGCGCAGAGGAAGTTGTGGATTACCTGAATAATGAAAAGGGCAAGAAGGTCGGCCTCATCAGCGTCCGGCTGTACCGGCCCTTCTCCGCGAAGCACTTCGTGGCGGAGATCCCCAAGACCGTCCGCAAGATCGCGGTCCTCGACCGGACCAAGGAGCCCGGATCCCTGGGTGAGCCCCTGTACCTGGATGTGCTGGCGGCCCTGAAGGGGACGGCCTTTGAGAACGTGTTCGTGGCCGGCGGCAGATACGGACTGGGTTCCAAGGATGTCCAGCCGGGCGACGTGCTGGCGGTCTATGAGAACCTGAGAAAGAGAAACCCGAAGAAGGAGTTCACCCTGTCCATCACCGATGACGTGACCAACCTTTCCCTGAAGGGAAGCGAGAACCCGGACGTGGCGCCCAAGAGCACCGTGGCCTGCAAGTTCTGGGGACTGGGCTCCGACGGAACCGTCGGCGCCAACAAGAACAGCGTCAAGATCATCGGCGACAACACGGAGAAATACGTACAGGCCTACTTCCAGTACGACTCCAAGAAGTCCGGCGGCGTGACCATTTCCCACCTGCGCTTCGGTGACGAGCCCATCCGCTCCACCTACTACGTCAAGCAGGCGGACTTCGTGGCCTGCCACAAGGCGCCCTATATCGGTAAGTACTACATCGTGGAAGACGTCAAACCCGGCGGCTCCTTCCTGCTGAACTGCTCCTGGACCGATGAGGAACTGGAAGACCACCTTCCGGGCAACGTCAAGAGATACATCGCCCAGAACAACATTCACCTCTACGTCTGCGACGCGGAGGACATCGCCAGAGAGCTGGGACTGGGCAAGAGAATGAATACGGTGCTGCAGGCGGCCTTCTTCAAACTGGCCAACATCCTGCCCATCGAATCCGCCAGACTGTTCATGAAGGACGCGATCCGCAAGACCTACGGGGCCAAGGGCCAGAACGTGGTCGACATGAACTGCGCGGCGGTCGACGCGGGTATCGACAACGTTCACGAAGTCAAGGTCCCCGCATCCTGGGCCAACGCCAAGGGAGACATCACCAGAACCGTCGCCCAGGGACGGGATAAGCTCCATACCGATTACATCAACAAGATCCTGAAGCCGACCAACGGCATGTACGGCGACGATGTTCCCGTATCCGTCTTCGTGGATACGGCCAACGGCATGGTTCCCTCGGGAACGGCGGCCTTCGAAAAGAGAGGCATCGCCCTGGATATCCCCCAGTGGGATCCCAACAAGTGCATGCAGTGCAACTGGTGCTCCTACGTCTGCCCCCACGCGGTCATCCGTCCCTTCGTGATGGACGCGGAAGAGGCGGAGGCCTTCGACGGACTGAAGGCTCCCTTTAAGGCGGACCCGGAGAAGTTCTTCGCCATCGGCGTGTCCGCTCTGGACTGCACGGGCTGCGGCTCCTGCGCAGAGGTCTGCCCGTCCCGCCAGAAGGCGCTGGAAATGGTCGGCGCTGCGGCGACGGAGCACGACGCCCAGGACAACTTCGACAAGCTGTTTAACGGCGTATCCAGAAAGGCGGAGCTGGAGAGCGACCAGACGGTCACCGGATCACAGTTCATCCGGCCGCTCCTCGAGTTCTCGGGCGCCTGCCCGGGATGCGGCGAGACGCCTTACGCCAAGCTAGTCACCCAGCTCTTCGGCGACCGGATGTTCATCGCCAACGCCACGGGATGCTCCTCCATCTGGGGACTGTCCGCACCGTCCTCTCCCTACACGGTCAACGAAGAGGGAAGGGGCCCGGCATGGTCCAACTCCCTGTTTGAGGACAACGCCGAATACGGCTACGGCATGGCCGTCGCCATGAAGACGAGAAGGCTGGAGATGAAGCACCACGTCGAGCATCTGGCCAAGGATCCGGTCTTCGCCAAGGCGGCGAACAACTGGCTGGATAATATGGAAGACGCGGCCCTGGCCGACAAGTACGGCAAGGAGCTGGAGGAGATCTGCGAGAAGTCCGGCAAGAAGGACGCTAAGTATGTGGTGGAGAACGCCGACATGCTGCCCAAGCCTTCCATCTGGATGTTCGGCGGTGACGGCTGGGCCTACGACATCGGCTACGGCGGTCTGGACCACGTCCTGGCTTCCGGTGAGAATGTCAACGTCCTGGTCTTCGATACCGAGGTCTATTCCAACACCGGCGGTCAGTCTTCAAAGGCAACCCCCATCGGCGCGGTGGCCCAGTTCGCTGCGTCCGGCAAGGCGGTCACCAAGAAGAACCTGGCCCAGATCGCCATGGCTTACGGCTACGTCTACGTGGCCCAGGTGGCCATGGGCGCCAACCCGGCCCAGACCCTGAAGGCCATCCGTGAGGCGGAAGCCTACGACGGCCCGTCCCTGATCATCGCCTACGCGCCCTGCATCAACCACGGCGTCAAGGCCGGTATGAACAAGGCCATGCTGGAGATGAAGCGGGCGGTCAGAGCCGGTTACTGGAACCTGATGAGATATAACCCGCAGGCGGTTCTGGAGAAGAAGAATCCGCTGTCCATCGACAGCGCGCCGCCGACGGAGAAGTACAAAGACTTCCTGATGGGTGAGGTCCGTTACAACTCGCTGCAGATGAAGGCGCCGGAGCGCGCGGCGGAGCTCTTCGAGAGAGCGGAGGAAGCTGCCGCGGCCAGATACTCCAAGCTGATTCATCAGAAAAAAGAATTTGAAAACAGCTGAGGAAAGGAGTGAGAGCAATGTATAAAATCGTAAGCAAGAGAAAACTGAACGATACCATGACATGGCTGGTCATTGACGCTCCTTTGGTAGCGAGAAAAGCCAAGCCCGGTCAGTTCATCATCCTTCGTACCGATGAGCACGGAGAGCGGATCCCGCTGACCATGGCCGGACACGATTCCAAAAAAGGAACCATCGATCTGATCTACGCGGCGGTGGGCAGAACCACCATGCTGATGGATCAGCTGGAAGAAGGGGATTACCTGCTGGATGTGGTCGGTCCCCTGGGCAAGCCGACGGAGATGGAAGGCCTGAAGAAGGTCTGCGTCGTCGGCGGCGGCACGGGCAACGCCCTGGCCTATCCTCTGGCCTGCGGCATGCATGACCACGGCATCCACGTGGATATGATCGCCGGATTCAAGAGCAAGAAAGAAGTCATCCTGGAGGAGGAACTCAAGGAAGGCGTCGACCGGGTATTCATCACTACGGACGACGGTTCCTACGGAGAGAAGGGCTTCACCACGGATAAACTGAAGGCGCTGATCGAGGAAGGCAACGAGTATGATGAAGTCGTCGCCGTCGGTCCGCCGATGATGATGAAGTTCACCTGCAAGATCGCCGAGGAATACGGCATTCATTCCATCGCCTCCCTGACCGCCTACATGATCGACGGAACGGGCATGTGCGGCGGATGCCGCTGCATCGTCGGCGGAGAGAACAAGTTCGTCTGCGTCGACGGGCCGGAATTCGACGGTTCCCTGGTCGACTGGGATGAGCTGATCAAGAGAAGCGCGTATTATTCGGAGCAGGAAGCTGAAGACAGAGCTCATGTCTGCCGTCTGACAGGAGGTGTACGTTATCATGATTAATCTCAAAGACGTCAAGAACCCGATGCCCGAACAGGACCCCAAGGTCCGGGCAAGAAACTTCAAGGAAGTCGCCGAGGGATACACCCCCCAGATGGCCATCAACGAAGCCATGCGCTGCCTGAAGTGCAGAACCAAGCCCTGCACCAAAGGCTGCCCGGTCATGATCAAGATCCCGGAATTCGTGGCCAAGGTTGCCGAGGGTGATTTCGAGGCTGCCTACCAGATCATTTCCGAGGACAGCGCCCTCCCGCGGATCTGCGGCAGAGTCTGCCCCCAGGAAAACCAGTGTGAAGGCGTCTGCGTCAGAGGCGTCCAGGGCGAGCCGGTTTCCATCGGCCGTCTGGAACGGTTCGTCTCCGACTGGCACGCGGAGCACGAGGAAGAACTGAAAGCGATCTACGGATATGACGCGGCGGCGAAGGTCGCACCCAGCAACGGCAGAAGAGTCGCCGTTGTCGGTGCCGGCCCGGCAGGCCTGACCTGCGCGGGAGACCTGTCCGCCAAGGGATACGCGGTCACCGTATTCGAGTCCCTGCACAAGCCCGGCGGCGTGCTGGCCTACGGCATTCCCGAGTTCCGGCTCCCCAAGGACATCGTTGCGGCCGAGGTCAAAAAACTCGAGGACCGGGGCGTGGAATTCATCAGCAACGCCATCATCGGCAGGGCGGAAACCGTGGATGAACTCCTGGACGAGGAAGGCTTCGACGCCGTCTTCGTCGGAACGGGCGCGGGACTTCCTTCCTTCATGAACATCCCCGGCGAGAACCTGCTGGGCGTATGTTCCGCCAACGAGTACCTGACCAGAATCAACCTGATGAAGGGTTATCTGGATGATTACGACACCCCGGTTCCCCAGGGCAAGCGCATCGCCGTTGTAGGCGGCGGCAACGTGGCCATGGACGCGGCCCGCTGTGCCATGAGAATGGGCGCGGAGAAGGTCTACATCGTCTACCGCCGGTCCATGGAGGAGATCCCCGCCAGACGCGAGGAGATCCACCATGCCATCGAAGAAGGCGTGGACTTCCAGCTCCTGCGCAACCCGGTCCAGATCCTGGGCGACAAGGACGGCCACGTCACCGGCATCGAAATCGTCAAGATGGAACTGGGCGAGCCCGACGCCTCCGGCAGAAGACGTCCCGTGGAAATCGAAGGTTCCAACTACATCCTCGATGTGGATGAGGTCATCATGTCCATCGGCACCCGCCTGAACACCCTGATCCTCGACACCACCGAGAACCTGGAAGCCAACAGCCGCGGCGGCATCGGCACCGATGAAGGCGCAGCCACCAACCGCAAAGGCGTTTACGCGGGCGGCGACGCGGTCACCGGAGCGGCCACGGTCATCCTGGCCATGGGCGCCGGCAAAACCGCCGCCACCAGCATCGACAACTACCTGAAGAAGTAGTTCCGAAACCACAACCAATCGGCCTCCGCTGGGATGGACCATCCGGCGGAGGCCATTTTATTTGGGGTTCCAGGGCGGGGTTGCCTTTGCACGGCCCGCTCAGCTTTTGATCCTCTTGAAGCTTCCATATATTCCCATCTCGTGAATAGTTGACCACAAACCGCTCATTCATTCACCAGATCCCTGGATTTCGGCCCAAATATTGCCACATATTTCCATTTCGTGAATGTTTTCTCCTCAAAATCGATTTCATACACCGAAAACGGGAAAATCGGTGTATGAAATAGAATTCAGGTCAGATTTATTCACGAGAGCTGGAAATAACCCGGAATCTACTGGATATAAATGGAAATTCGTGAATGAAACGACTCATGAGGGAACCATTTTACACGAGACGGGAATGAGCGAAACAGAATTCAAAGGGACATGCATGAAAGGGAATGGCTTGTGGTATAATCGAAGCCATGAAGTATGAGAATATCACAGCGGCCCGGTTCATCGAGAGGGAGAATCGGTTTGTGGCCAGGGTGAGCCTGCCAGGGTCCGGCGCAGCTGTGGGCGTGCACGTGAAGAATACCGGCCGGTGCCGGGAACTGCTGGTGCCGGGGGCGACGGTCTACCTGGAGGATCACGGATCCCGCATGGGAAACCGGAAGTACCGGTATTCCCTGATCGCCGTGGAAAAGGCAATTCCGGCTGCGGCGGAAAAGGCAATACCGGCTGCAGGGAAAAAGGCAACCCCGGGCATTCTCCTGATCAACATGGATTCCCAGGCACCCAACAAGGTGGTGCAGGAGGCGCTGGAATCAGGGAAGCTGCGGCTGCCGGGCTTCGGGTCCCAAGACGGAGAAGCAGCCGAATTGATCGTCCGCCCGGAAAGCACCTTCGGGGATTCCCGGTTCGATTTCTATTTGGAATACATGCCTGGTACAGCCGCTCTAGAATACGTGCCCGGAGCAACCGCTACAGAATGTGTCCCCGAAGCGACCGCCTATCTGGAGGTGAAGGGGGTGACCCTGGAGGAGGACGGGATCGTCCGCTTCCCCGACGCGCCTACCCTGCGCGGGGTGAAGCATCTGGAGGAGCTGGAAAAGGCGGTGGCAGCCGGACACCGGGCGTATATTTTGTTTGTGATTCAGATGGAGGGCATGAAGCGGTTTGAGCCCAATGATGCGACTCATCCCCAATTCGGCGACGCCCTGCGCCAGGCGAAGGCCGCCGGCGTAGAGGTGCTGGCCGTGGATTGTCTAGTCAGGCCTGACGAGTTGGTTTTGCACAGGCCCGTAGAGGTCTGCCTTGACCCGGCGAAGGTGTGACCGGGGAGAGGGGACAACAACAGTAACCGGCGCGAAGGCGCCGCAGGAGGAAAAGATGAAACGAGAACTGCCATATTTTACCATAGGCGAAAGCTACGGCGGGAGCCAGAGCTGGTTTTTGGATCCCTGGATGCACATCGGCGGATGCGGCGCCCTGACCATGTGCGACGTGCTGATCTACCTGGCGAAAAACCGGGGCAGGCCGGAGTGCTATCCCTACGACATCAACCGGCTGACCCGAAGGGATTACAAGAAGTTCGGCATGATGGTCAAGCCCTATCTGCGGCCCAGGGAATCGGGCATCAAGGACCTGAAGACCTTTGTGGACGGCGCCCGCGTCTACCTGGAGGACAGTGAAATCGAGGGGTTCACCTTTACCACGCTGGACGGGCATAAGCCCTATGAGGAGGCAGAGGCTGCCGTCCGGGACCGGATCGATGCCAGCCTGCCCGTGCCCATGCTTATGCTGAAGCACGGGGACAAGCGGTTTGATTTCTTCGAATGGCACTGGTTCCCCATTATCGGTTACGATGAGGAAGGGGAGAACGGCGAGTTTCAGATCAAGGTGGCGACCTACAGCAAGGCGCACTGGCTGCCTTTCCGCGACTTCTGGGGGACCAGCGAGCTGGAGCGGGGCGGCCTGGTGCTGATCGAGGAGCAGCCCGCCGGGGCGGACGGTGAAGCTGCCGGGGCAGACGATGAAGCTGCCGTGGCGGACGATAAAAGCGCCGGGGCAGAGAAGGGAGATCCGGCATGATCCCCAGCGCCGCCGGCACATACGACATCGATCTGGAGGCACTCATCCCGGAGGGGGCGGATCGGATCATCATCGCCATGCACGGCTTTTGCGGAAGCAAAGCCAGCCGCTGCATCACCATGCTGCAGAAGCGTGCTCTGGCTGCCGATATGGGTCTGGTAAAGTTCGACTGGCCGGCCCACGGAGAGAGCAACGCGGAGGATGAGGATCTGACGGTGGCCAACTGCCTGCAGGATCTGGAGACGGTGATCGACAAGATTCGCGGCACCTGGCCGATGGCCTCTCTGACCGCCTTTGCCACCAGTTTTGGCGGTTACATAGCTATGCTCTATGCCGCCGATCATCCGGAGGCTTTTGACCAGATCATTCTGCGCAGCCCGGCCCTGCGCTTCGGCGAGGTGCTCCGGGAAGGGATCCTGGACGACGATGCCTGCAAAGATCTGGAGAAGCAGGGCTGGTTCCTCACCGGCTTTGACCGGAAGATCCGCGTGACGAAGGCGTTCGTGGAGGAGACGGAGCGGATTCACCTGGCCGATCCCTTCCCCATAACGGCTGAACCCGGGGATGCAAAGGCAATCATTATCCACGGGAGCGCGGACGAGCTGGTTCCACATGTCCATTCCGTTGCCTTTGCACAGAGAAACGGGTGGGAACTGCACACGGTGCGGGGTGCTGACCACCGATACATGGGAGCGGGACAGCTGAAAGAAGCCGTGTCCTTCGCCATGAAGAGGGTCCTCGCCCGGGAACAGCAATCATGACAGGAGAAACAAGGGGAAAACCGAGAGCAGCGATCCTGCTGCCGATCATTGCCGGCGCCTGTTGGGGCATTGCCGGCATTTTCGTGCGCGGACTAGCGGCCGCCGGCCTGGACAATCCCACCATCGTGATGACCCGGACGGCCATGTGTGCGATGCTGACCTTTATCTACATCCTGCTGACTGACCGGGGCAAGCTGCGGATGAAATGGGGAGATATGCCTTTCGTTCTGGCAATGGGCTTCTTCGGGTCCATCCTGCTGATGGTGGCGTACAACGTGGCGGCGCTGGAGCTGTCCCTGTCCCTGGCGGCGCTGCTGCTCAACCTGGCCCCCGTCTTCGTCCTGCTGATCAGCGCCCTCCTGTTTCACGAGCGGATCACGGGGAAAAAGGTTATCTGTATGGTGCTTGCCTTTGGGGGATGCGCCCTGCTCAGCGGCGTGTTCGAGGGGCAGAGCGCGCTGCAGTGGACGGCGCTGGGCCTTCTCATGGGACTGGCTTCGGCGCTGTGCAACGCGATTTACATTCTCATGTCCAAGGTGCTGGCGGGCAAAGGATACAGTCCATTCACCGTGACCTTTTACATGGCGCTGTTCGCCTCGATCATCCTGATTCCCTTCACGGATTGGAGTGCGCTCACCGGATATGTGGTGTCGGATCCAGCGGGTTCGATGACCTATCTGCTCGTCCAGTCCATCGTCACATCCCTTCTTCCGGGGATCGTGCAGATCGTGGCCATGCGGTATATCGAGGCGGGAAAGACGGCAATTCTCCAGTCAGGAGCCGAGCCTTCCGCCGCCCTCGTTGCCGGGATCATCCTCTTCGGCGAGGTGCCTTCGGCGGCCGGTTTCGCCGGTCTGGTCATCACCGTCATTGCCCTGATGATTCTGGTCGGGGACAAAAGCTGAAAATCCCGAAAACTGGTTGACACGCGGCCTTGAGATAGGCTATAATACTTCTTGTCGCGACGGGACAACATAGACGATCCGAGGTAGCTCAATGGTGGAGCAACCGGCTGTTAACCGGTAGGCTGTGGGTTCGAGCCCCACCCTCGGAGCCATTTTTTATCCGGAGCTCCGGTTTGGGGTTTCGACTTCGCCGGAGTGGCGGAACTGGCAGACGCACGGGACTTAAAATCCCGCGCTCCTTACCGAGCGTACCGGTTCGATCCCGGTCTCCGGCACCATCGAAGGTACGTCTGCTGAGCCGGAATCACAATAGAATAACGTCGCGGGGTGGAGCAGTTGGTAGCTCGTCGGGCTCATAACCCGGAGGTCGGAGGTTCAAGTCCTCTCCCCGCAACCATGGAATCGGAGAACGTCCGGTGGACGTTCGAGTAGCCGCGTGGTCAAGCCGACCGAATGGGGAGGCGTAGACCGGCGGATCGCATAGCGATACGCGCAAGTCCTCTCCCCGCAACCAATTTCAACGATTAGAGCCTTGAAAACATTGAAATTTCAAGGCTCTTTTCGTTTGTCTGTTCTATTGCACGGTACTGCACTATATTGCGTTATACTGGCTAATACTGTGCAAAAGTGGCTAAAAAGTGGCTAATTTTTGTTAGCATCTATAGATTAGCCTTTCGATAGCCTCCTGCTGGGTATCCTGACGGATAAGTGCATAGTGCGCAGCAGTGACTTCGAGAGACTTGTGGCCCATGAGTTTCGACGTGACTTCCAGAGGAACACCGCAGCGGCACATCTGCGTGCAGAATGTGGCCCGGTATGCGTGCATATGCTTGTACGGGATGCCGCGGTCCGCGTAGAATCTTTCAAGCGCCTTTCTTACGGATGCCTGGTGGTAGAGCCGACCGGTAGACGTTGTAAAAACGAATTCGGTATTGTAACCGTTCTTTTTCATTTCTTTGCGATGCCATTCTTCATGTGCCTTTAATGCCTGGCTCAATCTGTGATGCAATGGAACCGTTCTGGTGCTTCCCCACTTTGGAGGCTTTAACTCGCTCAAATACCATTGCCGGTCAATATGGATCACTCCATCGCGAATATCCGTATATTTGAGCCCCAGAGCTTCGGAAATCCTCATTCCTGTATAAAGTAACACATGGACAAGAAAAAACTGTCTATGACGCGCTGAGGGTTCAGGAACGCAATTCATAGAGCGCAGTATCTCCCGGATTTCCTTGTCTTCCCAGATAACGATGTCATCGTGCCGGGAATTATCTTTCTTCTTTGGCAATTCCACGGCAGTCAAGAAGTTGTCTGAATATCCGTTGAGCTGGATCCACTTGCAGAAGTTAGACATGAATTTATTCAGTTCTTTCATGCTGTGCTGTGAGATATCGAGGCTGTTATAGAACTGCTGTATCGTGGTCGCCCGGATATCTTTGAGGGGCGTACCGTCAAGATCTGTTCCTTTGATGTGCCGCTCATACTCTCCAATGTACCTTTGGATCGTTCCTTTGGCATACTTTTGGGAGACCTTCAGGAAATTCTCTATGTATTCTTTAGCGCGATCCCCGAAGGTGGCTGTAGATTCTTCAACCTCTATCTGATACTTCCTCTCCGCCAGTTCTTCCAGATATTCTTTGTACTTCCTCTCTGCATCGCCTTTGGATGATCCGTAGAAGTTCTTGATCCTTCCGTCGATCGTGCGGCGTATTCTGAAGTACTCGTTACCGTTTATGTTTGTGTTCTTTTTCGTTGCCATGTTTTCTCCCAATAAAAAACGGACTCGCTGAATATGCGAATCCGTTATTCCATGCCGGTCACTATTGGAGGCCATCTCATTTTTCATGTCTCTTCTTCGGCTTATACTTTGGATTATAACTCCGGCACATTCGTTCTAACTTTTTGAAGTCACAGCATATTCTGGTATAAAACGGATTGTTGCCACCTGTTGCTTTGTTATATGTCGATTTAGCCCTGTTCAATATGGTTTCTCGATTATCATTACAATAGTCAAGCTGATTGACAAGCAGAAGTCGGTACTGTTCATCCTCAAT
>JAFRHG010000027.1 GCA_017433375.1 Bacillota bacterium | reverse complement strand
AGCACGCCCCCATAACGATCAAGGAGAGCGGCATCGACTGCGTCATCGCCAAAACCTTTGCGCGGATCTTTTACCGCAACGCCATCAACATCGGGCTGCCCATTCTGGAGTGCCCCGAGGCCAGCGAGGGAATCGGCGAGGGGGATAAGGTGACCGTGGACTTTGACACGGGAGTCATCATCAACGAGACAACGGGACAGAGTTTCCAGGCCCAGCCTTTCCCGGAGTTCATCCAGGAGATCATGGCGGCGGGCGGCCTGATCAACAGCCTGAAAAAGTAGAAGAAGGGGAGGAGAAAAAAATGGATTACCGAATCGCCCTGATCCCGGGGGACGGGATCGGACCGGAGGTCATCGAACAGACCGTCCGGGTGCTGGATAAGATAGGGAACAAATACGGACACCGGTTCCTCTTCACGGGAGTGCCGGCGGGGGGCTGCGCCATCGACGGGACGGGGGAGTGCCTCCCCGCAAAGACAATCGAAGTCTGCCGGGAAAGCGACGCCGTTCTCCTGGGAGCGGTGGGCGGACCGAAGTGGGATCACCTGCCGGGAAAAGAGCGGCCGGAAATGGCCCTCCTGGGACTGCGCGGCGCCCTGGGCCTTTTCGCCAACCTGCGGCCGGCCATCCTCTTTGAACAGCTGGCGGACGCCTGTCCCCTGAAGCCGGAGCTGGTATCCGGCGGGCTGGACATCGTCGTGGTCCGGGAACTCACCGGGGGGATCTACTTCGGGGAAAAGGATACGGTCCAGACGGCGGACGGCATGGAAGCCTACGATGTGGAGCGGTACTCGGAGATGGAGGTGCGCCGCATCGCCAAGGTGGCCTTTGACATGGCCATGAAGAGAAACCGCCGGGTCACCAGCGTGGACAAGGCCAACGTGCTGGAAAGCTCCCGCCTCTGGCGGAGGGTGGTCACGGAAGTGGCGGCGGATTATCCGGAGGTGGAGCTGAACCACTTCTACGTGGACAACGCGGCCATGCAGCTGGTGCGGGAACCGAAGCAGTTCGACGTCATCGTCACCAGCAACATCTTCGGCGATATCCTTTCCGATGAGGCCAGCCAGGTGACCGGATCCATCGGCATGCTGCCTTCGGCCAGCCTGGCTACGGGCAACTTCGGCATGTACGAACCGGTCCACGGTTCGGCGCCGGACATCGCCGGCAAAGATCTGGCCAATCCCATGGCTACCATCCTGTCGGCGGCCATGATGCTCCGCTATACCTTCGGCCTTCTGGAGGAGGCGGATGCCGTGGAAGCCGCGGTGGGCAGCGTCCTGTCCGCGGGATACCGGACGGCGGACATCGCCAAAGAGGGCGAGGACATCATCGGAACGAAGAGGTGCGGCGACCTCATCGTGGACGCGATCTAGAAGAGGCTTCCCGGGGGAAAGGGCCCCGGCGGCCGACGATCGAAGCGGAACAGAAAAAAAGACCGGCTCGGGCGAGCCGGTCTTTTCCATTATATATGTCTTTCATGCATCTCCCGATCAGGTCTCATCGTAGGGCTTCAGATCGTCTGCCCAGATCAGATCCACGCCGGTGGCTTCCTGAACTTCTTCCTTCGTGTAATCGGGATGAAGCTCGGAGACCATGATGCCGTTGGGAGTGACGACCATGACCGCCATCTCGGTGATGATCTTAGTGACGCACTTCTCCGCGGTCAGCGGGAGGCTGCAGCGCTTCTTGATCTTGTGGTTGCCCTTCTGGGTGTGAAGCATGGTGATGATCACCTGGGGGCATCCTACGCACAGGTCCATGGCGCCGCCCATGCCGGCAACCTTCTTGCCCGGCACGATCCAGTTGGCCAGGTCGCCGTTCTCGGCGACTTCCATAGCACCCAGGACAGTTGCCTTTACATGTCCGCCTCTGACCAGGCCGAAGGACTCAGCCGTGTCGAAGAACTTGGCTCTCGGAAGGGCCGTGACATACTGTCCGCCGGAATTGATGATGTCCACATCCAGGGTATCCTTGTCAGCCAGGACATCGATGCCCGCAAATCCGTTCTCGGAGTGACAGGTGACGATCACGTCTTCGGGAAGGTAATCCGCAACCATAGTCGGCATACCGATGCCCAGATTGATGAAGTCACCGTCTACAAATTCCTTCGCGCATCTCTTCGCGATTCTTGCTTTTAAATCTGCCATCTCTTCTCTCCTTCCACGATCGTTTCAACCAGTACGCCGGCAACCTGCCAGATGTCGGGATCGACCTCGCCGATCTCCACCAGCTTCTCCGGTGCGATGATGGTGTGCTTGGACGCGCCCGCCATCACGATGTTGAAGTTTCTGGTTGCCTTTTTGCACATATAGTTTCCGAACTTATCCGCCAGTGAAGGACGGATAAAGGAGTAGTCCGCATACAGCGGCCGCTCGAAGAGCCACTTCTTGCCGTCGATGGTCATGACCTGCTTTTCGCGGCCCAGCTCGTCCAGCTCAGTCTCCATGGGAGTTCCCAGGCCGACCGGTGTCAGGACACCGCCCAGGCCGTAGGCTGCCGCTCTGATCTTCTCCGCCAGAGTGCCCTGGGGAACCAGGGTGTATTTCAGGGTGCCGTCCGCAAACTGCTCATTCAGTCTCGGGTTGACGCCCACGTGGGACATGATGACGTGATCCACCATGTGGTGCTCCAGGAGCTTGCCGATGCCTCTCGGGGCCTTGCCGGCAAATTCGTCCGCCGGCTGGCCTTCCGCCAGTCCGCCGTCGTTGCCGATGACCGTCAGATGCTTTACGCCTTTGCGAACGAGAGCGTCCATGAGGATCTCGGGGGAACCGGTGCCCAGGAATCCGCCGACCATGATGGTCATGCCGTCTTCCACGCCTGCAACCGCCTCGTCCGGTGTCAAGATTTTATCGATCATTCGTGTTCACCTTCCTTATCTATGAACTGTGATGCTTGCTGTCCGGCGGGTGAACACCCGGCCGGAAATAGAAATATACTGGAACAATTATACGAAAAAAATGCACTATGCGCAAGACCCGCCGGTCTTTTGGAAAAATCTCTTTGACACCGGGCGGCACCATCATGTATAATACGCTATGTTGCGGCAGAGGCCGCGGCGGGCGCCATTAGCTCAATTGGATAGAGTCGCGCACTACGAATGCGAAGGTTGGGGGTTCGAGTCCCTCATGGCGCGCCAGAATAAAAAGGGCTGCTGCACCAGGTGATCGGTGGGGCAGCTCTTTTTTCGTCCTTTCGCCTGTGGCCGTGCAAAGGCAACGGAATTCCATTTTTTTCCTGTGACATACTGAAGCATCCCCTTGATGTGAGCAGATCATTAATGGATAATGACTGCAAATGGAGAACGCAACCCCGGATCTGACGGTATGCTGAACCCGGGCTCAGGATGGTTATTCCTTGACAAAAGAATAACAGCACGCTATATTTAGTATGGGCAAATCTGAAAACCACATCGTATAGGAAAGCGTTACAGTCGATAGCTAAGCATCTTCTTTAACCGATGACCCGGTAATTGTTCTGCACACGATGTAATTGAAATATATACGTTATCCCCGGCAGGGGAATGAGAGGAAGGAAACTACGCAGCAACTGTTTTCACGTGAAGGGGCGCAGCAATTTTGACGTGGAACTGTTACAGTTCATGTCGTTAACCGATTATTATTAGGATGGAGGAAAAGCCCATGCACAGATTCCTGAAGACGCTATGTGTTTTCTCGTTATCCATTGCGCTGTTATTCACCATGACACCGACAGTGGCCTTTTCGGAAAACACCGTGACACCCCAGGAGGAAACGACTCAGCAGTCAGAAAAGAAGAGTGAGCCGGAAAAGAGCAACTCCGACAATGACGGAGGATCCGATTCGGGCAGCAGTTCGGACAGCAAGGACAAAGGCAACGACAACGACTCATCGGGAGATTCCGGCAGCAGTGAAAGCACGCAGTCCGGCGGTGACTCCGATGCAGATGAGGATTCCAGCAAAGACAACAAATCGGAAACCTCAGGCACGGACAGCACCCAGGAAGAGACCACCGCTCCTGAAGAGACTACAGAAGCAACAGAGGTATTGGAAGAAGAGGAAGAGGAAGAGTATCCTGCCCAGACCCTGACGGCAAACGCAGGGGGAGTTAAGGTTACCCTGAAAGCACCCAAGGGCGCACTGCCCAAGGACTCCGATCTCAAAGCCCATCAGGTGGGCCAGCGTTACATTGATGCGGTGGAAGCACAGGTAGGCGAACTGAGAGATGCGGTAGCTATCGACGTGACGCCTGTCAATAAGGACGGTAAGGAGGTCCAGCCAAAGAAGAGTGTAAGTGTCACTTTCTCCGGCACTGGTTTTGACATGGAAGCTGGCGACTCGATCGTCGCTTATCGCGTATCTGATAACGCATCCAGCGTTACCAACGTAGGCGGCAGCGGAAGTGCCAATACCCAGACATTCAGCGCCGATCACTTCACGATTTATGTAACGGGAACGAATCCCCATGAAACTCATGAAAGCGCCGATGAAGCCTATGTACTGGCGTATGGAGCAACCCTTAGCCTTACCTCGACCGGCGAGGCGAGCAGATGGAGTAATATTGAAGGAAATAATGATGGTGCATGGGATGACACGTACCTGGAAAATGTGAACCAGAATCGTACCTCTCTTGTTGTCAAAAATAAAAACCAGTCAGGTGGAAAGGTTACCATCCATATATTCCATCATCAGTGGACCAGTACCGGTCGCGATAACTTCTATGTCACCGCGGAGTCGGGCTTAAAGGTATCCTTCAACTTTATGGATGCAGGTGAATCCGACTTTACCAATATTCAGGACAGCTGGGTCGCTTCCGGAGGCAATGTGACGGACGCTCCGTCGAAGCAGGCGCAGAAGACGGTGGGCACGAAAGTCTATGACTTCACCGGATGGTGCACTGACCAGGCCTGTACACAGCCTGCCTCGCTGACGAACATCACGGCGGATACGCAGGTCTACGGAAAGTATGTAGCTGAAGAAGTGACGGTACACTTCAATCTGACGGATGCGGGGGCATCCGCTTCCTCCGTCGTTCAGACCGACGTGATCGACGCCGGCGGCAGCGTGACGGCACCGAATGAACCGGAGGAGAAAACCTATGACCACCAGAAGTACGAGTTCTCCGGCTGGTGCTCCGATGAGGCCTGCACCACGCCGGTCTCGGCTGGCGCCTTCACGAACATCACATCCGATACGGAATTCTACGGCAAGTACACCCTGGAGCCTACGGTGACCTTCAACTTCATGGACGCCGGGCAGAGCAGCTTCGTCGTCGCCAAGACGGAGCAGGTCAAGACCGGCGGAAGCGCGACGGCGCCCGATGAGCCGGCGGAAAAGACGATCGACAACAAGAAGTATGAGTTCTCCGGCTGGTGCTCCGACGAGGCCTGCACCACGGCCGCCGATCTGACCAACATCACGGCGGATACGCAGGTGTACGGCAAATACAACGTCGAGCCTACGGTGACCTTCAACCTGATGGACGCCGGAGAATCCAGCTTTGTCGTGGAGGACACTGTGCAGGTCAAGGCGGGGGGCACCGCGACGGCGCCTGATGAGCCGGCAACAAAGCAGGACAGCGAGGACCGGTGGTATGCCTTCTCCGGATGGTGCTCCGACCAGGCCTGCGAGACGCCTGCCACGCTGACGAACATCACGGCGGACACGCAGGTGTACGGCAAATACACGCCGATGAACCATTCGGTGGTCTTCAACCTCAAAGATGCAAAGGCAAGCGACTTTGCCGCAATCCATACAAGCATCGTGCCCTCCGGGGAACCTGTGACGGACGCCCCGGTGGAGCCGGCGGAGAAGATGGTCGATAACATCCTTTACGCGTTCTCCGGATGGTGCACCGATGACACCTGTGAGACGGCGGCAGACCTGACGAAGATCACGGCGGATACGCAGGTGTACGGCAAATACGAGATAAAGAAGCTGACGGTCAAATTCATGTTCAAGGATGTGGGCGCAAGCGGATTCACCCAGGAAACCGAGAAGACGGTGGAATACGGTGACGATATCACGGATCCGCCGCAGCACGCGGACAAGACAGAAGAGGGAGTCGTCTACAAATTCACGGATTGGTGCACGACCAGTGGGTGCCAGACCAAGGCTGATCTGACGAATATCCAGAGAAACATGACGGTGTACGGGATGTACGTTCCCCAGGCCAGCCTGACATACCATGACAACACAACGGATGCGGTGACTCTTCCGGATCCGAATCCGGTCATCGCCGGCGCGGGCACGGAAGTCACCCTGGATACGGCTTTCCGCGAGGGGCATGCTCTGGCGGGCTGGAATACGAGAGCGGACGGCGCCGGAACCATGTATGAGCCGGGCGACAGAGTTCTGCTTCCGGCAGAGGGCCTGAATCTTTACGCCCAGTGGTCCGAGCCAGAAATAAACATCATCTACTACAGAAACTATGACAGCACCGATACGGAAATCGTTGATACGGAGACCGTCCCCGAATACGATTCTCACAATTTGATCAGCACGAAACCGACCCGCTCCCAGTATTTGTTCCTGGGCTGGGCAACGTCAAGGGGAGGAACACCGGCATACTTCCCGGAGCAGGCGATCATGACGGAAGAGTCGGATATCATCCTCTATGCCATATGGGGTGAGTTTGATGACTCCTATCTGGATACTACAAGCCTGACGGCCTACGGGGAAACGGTTCCCTACGACGGGCAGGAGCATTCCCTGCCGACCAAGTCCAGAGCGGTCGACGGCGGCGGCACATGGAACTGCCCGGTCGAAGAGATAGATAACCCTGATACCGGACATGGTCCCTGCAAATATGCGGGTTATGTCCGGGTGGGAGATTATACTGTCGGCACGGGCCACCATCATATCTACGCCTATGTCGACAACATCACCGTCAGCGGGACCGACGCGGGGACATACGTGGCGCCGGTCGACGCCGAGCTCTTCACCCATAACTCGGAAACCGGCGGATGGGATTCGCTGGGCTGGTATATCCCGGTAACCAACACCAAGCTCACCATCACGCCCATCGAGGTCACGGTTTCGACGGGCCCCGCCGAGAAGGCATACGACGGTCTGCCTCTGACCGCAGGCGGCACCGCTTCCCTCAAGATCGGCGACTCGACGGTCACCCGGACGTTCACCCACGACGGCTCCACCATCGAGCTCCTGGAAGGGGATACCCTGAACATCAGGACGACCGGCTCACAGACGACGAAGGGCTCGAGCACGAATAATTATGAGGTGGCATGGGGCAACCCGACCGAACAGTGGGGAAGTACATTCCCGACATCTACCGCGAAGAAGCACAATTACATCATCCAGACCGGCACCCTCGGGACCCTGACCGTCACGGCAAACCAGGTGAAATACGATAAGAATACCGTCGACACGGTGACTGACATGCCTGATAATGAAGAAGTTACCGAAATGACATACAAGCTTTCCGGAAAGACGCCGCAAAGGGATCACTATGAGTTCGACTACTGGACCATCGACGCTGAAGGCACCAGCGCTCATTACGCCCCGGGTTCGAATTACACCTTCTCGACCGGCACCGACGAGGTGACATTCTACGCGCAGTGGACCGTAGACGAGCATGACATCATCTTCAATCCCAATGGCGGCACCTACGCAGGGGTTGTGATCCCAACGGTGGAAAAGCACGACTATGGCGAGATCTTCACCCTGGTGGCGGCGACCAGAGAACACTACCAGTTCAAGGGCTGGAAGGCGAACGATACCGCGGGCACGGTATATCCTGCCGGGACCCAGTACAAGGTGACGGGAGACGTTACGTTCACGGCCCAGTGGGAGATCGACAATTTCAAGGTCACCTACAATCCCAACGGCGGTGAATACAAAGGGACGACCAGCCGGACGGTAGAAAACCACGACTACGGCGATACGATCACCTTCGAGGCGGCGACCCGGGAGCACTATCAGTTTAAGGGCTGGAAGGCGAACGACGCCGCGGGCACGGTATATCAGCCGGGCTCACAATACACCGTGACGGGAGCGGTTACGTTCACGGCGCAGTGGGAGATCGACAAATTCCAGGTCACCTTCGATCCCAACAAGGGTGAGTATGCAGGAACGACCGATCCAACGGTAGAAACGCATAACTACGGCGATCAGTTCACCTTCACGGCAGCGACCCGGGAGCACTATCAGTTCAAGGGCTGGAAAGCGGACGACGCTGCAGGCACGGTCTATCAGGCGGGCGATGATTACACCGTGACGAAAAAAGTCTCGTTTACGGCCCAGTGGGAAGCCGACAAGCAGACCATCACCTTCGATCCGGCCGGCGGGACATTTGATGGAACGACCGATCCGACGGATGTGGAAGAACCCTACGATAAAACCATCAAGATCCCGAAGGGAGCGACCAGAGACGGATTCATTTTCCTCGGATGGCAGGCAACAACGGCTCCCAGCGGCAAGGTATATCAGCCGGGTGACGATTATGAAGTGAAGGGAGATGAAGTCTTTACGGCCCTGTGGGCTGAGGCCATCTCGATCACCTACGACCCCAACGGAGGTGTGTTCCGGGGATCCACGGATCCGACGAAGGTAGATTACGGCGCCCATACCGGTGTCAAGCTTGCGGAAGCGGCAACCAGGGATCACTATCAGTTCATCGAGTGGAACACCAAGGCGGACGGAAGCGGTGAGTCCTATCAGCCCGGTACGGAAGCTGAATTTGCCCATGGCACGGTACTCTTTGCCGTCTGGCAGCGGATCCACCGCAAGGTCACCTACGTGCCCAACGGAGGCGTATTCAGAGGATCCACCGTGGGAACTACGATCGACTACCTTGACGGTGATACGATTACCATCGCTGAAGCTCCCACCCGGAAGGGCTACACCTTCCTCTACTGGAAGGGATCCGAATATCAGCCCGGCGAATCGTATACGGTAACCGAAGACCATGTCTTCGTCGCCATGTGGGAGAAGAACGACGATCCTGACGATCCAGACGATAAGGACAAGAAAGATAAAGACGAAGAAGAAACCATCGAAACGGGAGACATGGTCCATCTCGAACTGATGATCCTGTTCCTTCTCTCCGCGGCACTGGCCGGAATCGTTCTCTACAGAAGAAGAACGCAGAAGGAATAATCGGCATCAGACGGGTATAGATCAGACAGACTGACAAATCAGACTGACAGACCAGTAGAATAACAGCTTGACAGTTTGACGGATTGACAGACGACAGGAGGTCCAGGCCGCAGGCCACGGACCTCCTGTTTTCGTTTGGCCGCAGGAACGTCAGCTGGCGGATCATGTTGTTAAACGCAATCAGGCACAGGAAGATTAACAACAAATCAGGCGGAGACAGGTCTCTGAAGCGTGTGAATGCAACTGTCATTTAGAAACAAGAGTCGATTAACAACACTTTTGGTCAAAAGTGTTGTTAATTTTAATGTAACGAGGGAAAGCAGTTGAGTTTCAGCGGTCGGGGGCGCCGGCCAGGAAGGGAAAACGAACTAAAACCAAGGCGACGAAAGAAAATAACAACATCTAGGGGAGGATTGCCTTTTTACCGGAAAAAAACCACAAGGACCGCTGCCCCGGGAGTCGCCGGCAAAATAGGTACACCGGACGAAGTGTACGATATAGGGGCGTGGAGGCGTTGCAATCACTGCATTCAGGTAAAGAAAACAACCTGAAAAAAGTTTGAAAAAAGTGTTGCTTTTCCGCGGGTTGATGGGTATAATGTAAAAGCTTGTGTAAGGCGGAGAAGTGGGAAGTTACCTTGCTATAGGAGAGTTTCCACCGAGAATTGTCCCCACATAGATCGGGGGCGAGGGGATTCGCTTGACTTTTGTTGTGAGCGAAATAATAGAAACACACAACGGCGTGTACGCACAGGCATAATCGATGTACATGTTGGAATTTCAAGCATCAGAATCCCTTGTACAAGCATAGCGAAAACCGTACAAAAGAAGTTAAGGAGGAAGAAATGAGCGAACTGCAGAAAATCAGAATCAAACTGAAAGCTTATGATCACGCGCTTCTGGACAGCTCCGCAGCGAAGATCGTGGAGACCGCCAGGAAGTCCGGCGCCGAAGTTTCCGGCCCGATCCCCCTTCCCACGGAGAAGGAAGTGGTCACCATCCTGAGGGCTGTACATAAGTACAAGGATTCCCGGGAACAGTTTGAGCAGAGAACCCACAAGAGACTGATCGACATCACCAGCGCCACGGCGAGAACCACCGACGCGCTGACCAAGCTGGACCTGCCGGCGGGCGTCGACATCGAGATCAAACTTTAGTAAACGTTAGGCGAAGGGCACTCCCCTTAGTATGGACGCAGGAGGAGGGAAGCCGGCCGGCCGGAGAGGGTTGCTCGTGAGAGACTCCGGAGGGCAGGCGGACAGCCGGCCATGCGCCCCGCTGTAAGAACATAGGAGGAAGAAATAATATGAAGACAATCTTAGGTAAGAAACTGGGAATGACCCAGATCTTCGACGAGAAGGGAACGGTAATCCCCGTCACCGTCGTCGAAGCGGGCCCCATGACCGTGACGCAGATCAAGACCGTCGAGACCGACGGATACGACGCGGTGCAGTTCGGATTTGAGGACAAGAAGCCTCAGCGGGTGAACAAGCCCATGGCCGGACATTTTGCGAAGAACGACATCGCCCCGAAGAAGCATCTGGCCGAGTTCAAGCCGGAAGAGGGAGAAACCTTTGAGGTCGGACAGCAGATCACCGTGGCGGATTTCGAAGAAGGCGTCAAGCTGGACGTCACCGGAACCTCCAAGGGTAAGGGCACACAGGGCAACATCAAGAGACACGGACACCACAGAGGCCCCATGACCCACGGTTCCAAGCACAAGAGACTGGCCGGCGCGCTGGCCGCGGGAACCTATCCTTCCAGAGTATTCAAAGGCAACGCCGCTCCGGGAAGAATGGGCAGAGAGACGGTCACCGTCCAGAACGTCAGACTGGTCAAGGTGATCGCCGACAGAAATCTGATGATGATCAAGGGTGCCATTCCGGGCAACAAGGGCGGAATCGTTCGCATCCAGTACGCAGTTAAGGGACAGGAATAGACTTTGACTTCAGAAAGGAGGAAGTAAGATGTCAACAGTGACAATGTTAAACATGGCTGGCCAGGAAGCCGGGACCATCGAACTGAACGACGCGGTCTTCGGCATCGAGCCTAACCAGAATGCAGTACATGCAGTAGTGAAGAATATACTGGCCAACAGAAGACAGGGCACACAGTCCGCAAAGACCAGAGCTGAAGTCAGAGGAGGAGGCCGCAAGCCGTTCAGACAGAAGGGAACAGGCCGCCACAGACAGGGAAGCTCCACGGATCCGTCGCAGGTAGGCGGCGGCGTCGTGTTCGCACCGAAGCCGAGAAGCTACAGATATACGGTGCCTAAGAAGCTGAGAAGACTGGCCATGCTGTCAGCCCTTTCCTCGAAGGTGCAGGACAAGGAGATCATTGTGATCGACAGCATCAGCTTCGACGAGCCGAAGACCAAGGAAATGGTCAAGATGCTCGAGAACGTCAAGGCAGCCAAGAAGGCCTTGATCGTCACCGCGGACAAGGATGAGAACATCGTCAAGTCCGCAGCCAACATTCAGGGAATCAGAACGGCCCTGGTGGGAACGATGAACGTGTACGACATCATCAACCACACCAGCTTCATCGTAACCAAGGATGCCGTCGAAAAGATTGAGGAGGTGTATGCATAATGAGAACTCCTTACGACGTAATCATCAAACCGGTCATTTCCGAAAACAGCATGGACCAGGCGGCGCAGAAGAAATACACATTCAAGGTTGCCCCCGATGCCAACAAGACGGAAGTCAAGAAGGCCGTTGAGGAAATCTTCGATGTTGAGGTCGCCAAGGTCAACATCATGAACGTTAAAGGCAAGAAGAAGAGAATGGGAAGATTCGAAGGAATGACTTCCGCCTCCAGAAAGGCGATCGTCACACTGACTCCGGGAAGCAAGGAAATCGAATTCTTCCAGAGTCTGTAAACAGGAGGTAGTAAGACATGGGAATTAAGAAATATAATCCGACAACTCCTGGTCTGAGAGGAATGACGGTTTCCACCTTTGAGGAGATCACGAGCACCACACCGGAAAAATCACTGACGGTCACGCTCAAGAAGCACTCCGGAAGAAACTCCAGAGGCAAGATCACCGTCAGACACAGAGGCGGCGGATACAGACCGAAGTACAGGATCATCGACTTCAAGAGAGATAAGGACGGAATCCCGGGTACGGTCGCCACGATCGAATACGATCCCAACAGAAGTGCGAACATCGCCCTGATCCACTACGCGGACGGAGAGAAGAGATACATCCTCGCTCCCAACACGCTGGAGGTCGGCGCGGTGATCGAATCCGGAGCGGAAGCGGACATCAAGGTCGGCAACGCGCTCCCCGTAGCCAACATCCCCGTCGGTACGATCATTCACAACATCGAGCTGAAGCCGGGCAAGGGCGGACAGATGGTCCGTTCCGCCGGAAACGGCGCCCAGCTGATGGCTAAGGAAGGCGACTTCGCTCAGGTGAGACTGCCCTCCGGCGAAGTACGGAAGGTCCGGCTGGAATGCAGAGCGACCATCGGCGAGGTCGGCAACCTGGATCACCAGAACATCCAGATCGGTAAGGCCGGCAGAAAACGCCACATGGGCATCCGGCCCACGGTCAGAGGCTCCGTCATGAACCCCAATGACCACCCCCACGGCGGCGGCGAAGGCAAAGCCGGAATCGGACGGGTCAGCCCGGTCACTCCCTGGGGCAAGCCTGCACTGGGTTACAAGACCAGAAAGAAGAAGAACCCATCCAATAAATATATCGTGAAGAGAAGAAACGAGAAGTAAGAGGGAGGAGCAACAATAATGGGTAGATCACTGAAAAAAGGTCCTTTCGTCGATCCGAAGCTGCTCAAAGCCATCGATGAGATGAACGCGGCGAACGAGAAGAAAGTCATCAAGACCTGGTCAAGACCGTCCACGATTTTCCCGCAGATGGTCGGCCATACGATCGCCGTCCACGACGGAAGAAAGCACGTGCCGGTATACATCACGGAAGACATGGTCGGCCACAGATTGGGAGAATTTGCTCCGACCAGAACCTACAGAGGCCACGCGGCAGACAAGAAATCGAAATAAGGAGAGGAGAACATAACAATGGAAGCAAAAGCAATTGCAAAGTATGTCAGAATGTCTCCTTCCAAGCTGAAGCCGGTCACCGACCTGGTCAGAGGCAAAGATCTGAACGAGGCATTGAACATTCTGAAGTTTACTCCCGGCAAGGGAGCGGAGATCGTAGAAAAGGTCGTCAAGTCCGCCGCTGCCAATGCGGATGTTAAGGAAATGAACGCTGACAATCTCTACGTGTCCGAGATTTACGCCCATAAGGGACCGACCATGAAGAGATGGAAAGCCGGAGCACAGGGCAGAGCATCGATAATTCTGAAGAGAAGCAGCCACGTAGGCGTTACTCTGAAGGAAAAGAATTAGGATAGGAGGTCAAGCGAATGGGTCAGAAAGTAAGTCCACACGGATTAAGAGTTGGTGTGATCAAGGACTGGGATGCGAAATGGTATGCTGACAAGGCGAAGTTTGCGGACTTCCTGGTCGAAGACAATAAGGTAAGAGAACACGTTAAGAAAAAGTTATACGCTGCCGGCGTATCCAAGGTCGTTATCGAGCGTGCTGCGGAGAGCAGACTGAAGGTAACGGTCATGACCGCCAAGCCGGGCATGGTCATCGGCAGATCCGGAACGGGTATCGACGATCTGAAGAAGGATCTGGAGAAGATGACCGGCAAGACCGTGGTCATCGACATCAGAGAGGTCAGAAGAGCGGAACTGGATGCGCAGCTGACGGCAGAGAGCATCGCACAGGCGCTGGAGAGAAGAGTCTCCTTCAGAAGAGCGATGAAGCAGGCCATGGGCAGAACCATGAAGGCCGGCGCGAAGGGCATCAAGGTCCTGGCTTCCGGAAGACTGGGCGGTGCGGAAATCGCCAGATCCGAGAAGTACAGCGAAGGAAATGTTCCCCTTCACACTCTGAGAGCGGACATCGATTACGGTTTCGCCGAGGCGGACACCACCTACGGCAAGATCGGCATCAAGGTCTGGGTCAACCACGGCGAGATCCTGGACAAGGGTCTGAAGTCCTCCGTTCCTGAAGAAAAGAAGGAAGGAAGAAGAGGCGACCGCCGCGGCAGAAGAGACGGCGAGCGGAGAAGAAGGGACGACAGACGGGGCAGAAGAGACGACCGCAGAGGCGAGCGTCAGGAGATCCCCAAGGCTGTCAACCAGAGAATCCGGAGAGCTCCCAAGGTAGAGGAGCCCGCTCAGGCAGAGGAACCGCAGGTTGAGGCTGCAGCAGAAGCAGCACCTGCAGAAGAATAGACAAAGGTGAAAGGAGGACACGAACCATGTTAATGCCCAAGCGCGTTAAACACAGAAGAGTCCACAGAGGCAGAATGAAGGGCAAAGCCACCAAAGGCAACGCCGTCACATATGGAGAATATGGACTTCAGGCAACGGAATGCGGATGGATCACCTCGAATCAGATCGAAGCAGCCCGTATCGCCATGACCAGATCGGTCAAGAGAGGCGGCAAGGTCTACATCAAGATCTTCCCTCACAAGTCGGTAACGAAGAAGCCTGCGGAAGTCCGTATGGGATCCGGTAAGGGCGCTCCGGAATACTGGGTAGCAGTCGTCAAGCCGGGCCGCGTGATGTTCGAGATCGAGGGCGTCACCGAAGAGCAGGCCAGGGAAGCGATGAGACTGGCCGCCCACAAGCTGCCGGTGAAGTGCAGATTTGCCATCAAGGATGAACAGGAAGCAAAGGGTGGTGAAGCGTAATGGAACTGAACAAGATCAGAGAAATGTCAGAAGCGGAACTGAACGCTGAACTGACCAAAATGAAAAAAGACCTCTTCAATCTCCGCTTCCAGCATGTGACCGGTCAGCTGGAGAACCCGGTCCTGCTGAGGGAGACCAGAAGGGATATCGCAAGAGTCAAGACAATCATCAGAGAAAAAGAGCTCGCCAGAGCTGAAGGCTAACGGAAAGGAGGATGTACTATGGCAGTTGATAGAAACAGAAGAAAGACCATCGTCGGTATTGTCACCAGCGACAAGATGGACAAGACCATCGTGGTAACCGTAGAAGACTTCGTCAGACATTCCCTTTACGGTAAGGCCGTCAAGAGAACCAAGAAGCTCAAGGCTCACGATGAAAACAACGAATGCCAGATCGGCGATAAAGTCCGTATCATGGAGACCAGACCCCTGTCCAAGGACAAGAGATGGAGACTGGTCAACATCGTAGAGAAAGTGAAGTAAAGGAGGCACCTGACAATGATTCAGACAGAAACAAGATTAAAGGTGGCTGACAACTCCGGAGCGAAGGAACTTCTCTGCATCCGTATTCTCGGCGGAACCAGCCGTCAGTACGCGAACATCGGCGACGTGATCGTCTGCGCGGTTAAGGATGCTACTCCGGGCGGCGTCGTGAAAAAGAGCGACGTAGTCAGAGCCGTTGTCGTCAGAACGAAGCATGGTGCCAGAAGAGCAGATGGCAGCTATGTGAAGTTTGACCAGAACGCAGCAGTTATCATCAAGGACGACATGCAGCCGGTCGGAACCCGTATCTTCGGACCCGTCGCCAGGGAACTGAGAGATAAGGGGTTCATGAAGATCGTCTCGCTTGCACCGGAAGTATTATAGGAGGGATCAAATGAAAATCAAAAAAGATGATACCGTGATCGTACTTACCGGCAAGGACAAAGGCAAGACCGGCAAAGTCATCAAAGCGATGCCGAAAGAGGGCAGAGTCATCGTGGAAGGTGTGAACGTTCAGACCAAGCACCAGAAGCAGACCCAGAAGGCCCCGGCGGAAATCAAGCATCAGGAAGGTCCTGTGGACGTATCCAACGTCATGTACTATGACGGCAAGGCGAAGAAGCCCAGCAGGATCGGTTACAAAGTAGAAAACGGCAAGAAGGTCAGATACGCGAAAGCGACCGGAAATGTCATAGACTAAAGAAAGGAGGAGACGATTTTGGCAGCCAGAATGAGAGAAACCTATAAGAATGAAGTCTTCCCGGCACTGAAGGAAAAGTTCAATTACAGCAACGTAATGGAAGTTCCCAAGCTGGAGAAGATCACCGTGAACATGGGTCTTGGCGAAGCGAAGGAAAACGCGAAGGTCATGGAGAGCGCTGTGGAGGAGATCAGCCTGATCACCGGCCAGAGACCGATCGTGACCAAGGCCAGGAAGTCCATCGCGAACTTCAAGGTCAGAGCCGGCATGCCGGTAGGGGCTAAGGTAACCCTGCGCGGAGACAACATGTACGTGTTCCTGGACAAGCTTTTCAACATCGCTCTTCCCAGAGTCAGAGACTTCAAGGGCGTCAGCAGAAACTCCTTCGACGGCAGAGGAAACTATTCCATGGGCGTCAAGGAACAGCTGATCTTCCCGGAGATCAACTACGACAAGGTAGAGACCATCAAGGGTATGAACATCGTATTTACCACCACGGCGAAGACGGACGAGGAAGCGGCAGCTCTGCTGGAAGGCCTCGGCATGCCTTTTGAGAAGTAATTGAGGAGGGAAAACAATGGCGAAAACATCCTTGAAAGTGAAGCAGCAGAGAAAGCCGAAGTATTCGACCCGTGCTTACACCAGATGCCGGATCTGCGGACGTCCGCATTCGGTTCTGAAGAAGTATGGAATCTGCAGAATCTGCTTCAGAGAGCTGGCCTACAAAGGCGAGATCCCGGGTGTCAAGAAAGCATCCTGGTAAGTTATAACTGCTTTCCGTTAAGTTGGCGGGCATGTCCAGCGTCGTTGGTCGACACGCGCTGAAGCGCTGCGACATATGACGGCGAACATTCCTCGACTCTGACAGCGCTTCGCTCGTCAATCGTCGGGACAAGTCCAGCCAATACTGGCGGAGGAAGGAGTATAGAACAATGGCAATGACAGATCCAATCGCGGATATGTTGACAAGAATCAGAAATGCGAACACCGCAGGTCACCCCACCGTTGAGATCCCGGCTTCCAAGATGAAGAAGTCCATCGCGGGGATCCTGAAGGAAGAGGGTTACATCGAAGATTTCGAGGTCATCGAAGACAACAAGCAGGGCATCATCAAAGTGACGATGAAGTACGGCCCCGAAAAAGAAAGAGTTATCAGCGGCATCAAGAAGATTTCCAAGCCGGGTCTCAAGTCCTATGCGAAGGCTCATGAGATCCCGAGAGTCCTGGGCGGACTGGGTATCGCGATCATCTCCACATCACGGGGCGTGATCAGCGATAAGGAAGCCCGCAAGCTGGGCATCGGCGGCGAAGTTATCTGTTATGTATGGTAGGAGGAAAAGAACATGTCAAGAATAGGTATCAAACCGATCGATCTTCCTGCCGGCGTAGAGGTAAAGGTCGATGGAAACACAGTTTCGGTCAAGGGACCGAAGGGCGAACTCAGTGAGGCGATCAGCCCGCTGCTGAGCGTGGAGATCAAAGACAACACCGTCACCGTATCCAGAGACGGTGATGAAGCGGAAAAGAGATCGCAGCACGGCCTGGCCAGAACGCTGATCAACAACATGGTGGTCGGCGTGACCCAGGGCTTCGAGAAGAAGCTGGTCCTGGTCGGCGTCGGATACAAGGCGGAGAAGAAGGGTAAGAAGCTGGTCATGAATCTGGGCTACTCTCACCCGGTCGAACTGGAAGATCCGGAAGGCATCACCACGGAGACTCCCGACGCCAATACCGTTATCGTCAAAGGAATCAACAAGGCGCTGGTCGGCAACTATGCGGCTAACATCCGTGCCTGGAGAAAGCCTGAACCCTACAAGGGCAAGGGTATCCGGTACGAGGATGAGCACGTCCGCAGAAAAGAAGGCAAGACCGGTGCTGCCGGAGCGTAAGGAAAGGAGTGAAGCGAAGTGGCTAAAGAAAGCAGAAACGACAGACGTCTTCAGAGACATCAGAGAATCAGAAAGTACATCAGCGGAACTCCTGAGAAGCCTCGCCTTTGCGTGTTCAGATCCAACAAGAACATCGCGGCGCAGATCATCGATGATGTTAACGGCGTAACGCTGGTATCCGCATCATCCATCGACAAGGCGCTGAAGGAAGAGATCAGCTACGGCGGCAACAAGGAAGCGGCTAAGGCGGTCGGCGAAGCCATCGCCAAGAGAGCGCTGGAGAAGGGGATCGAAGAGGTCTGCTTCGACAGAGGAGGCTTCCTGTATCACGGTAGAGTCAAGGAACTGGCCGACGGAGCACGTGAAGCCGGGCTGAAATTCTAGGGAGGTAATCAATGCAGAACAGGATAGATGTATCAAAACTGGAATTGACCGAAACGATCGTCAACATCAGACGTGTCGCGAAGACCGTCAAGGGCGGCAGAAACATGCGCTTCTCCGTCACGGTTGTTGTCGGTGACGGCGAAGGCCACGTGGGCGTAGGCCTGGGCAAGGCGCAGGAGATTCCGGAAGCTGTCCGCAAAGCGACAGAAGACGCGAAGAAAAATGTAATTCTGGTTCCCACCGTGGGAACGACTATTCCCCACCGCCAGCTGGGCATCTTCGGCGCAGGAAGAGTTCTCCTGATGCCGGCTGCCCCCGGTACCGGCGTTATCGCAGGTTCCTCCGTCCGTACGGTTCTGGAAGCTGCGGGCGTCAAGGATATCCGGGCGAAGTCCATCGGATCCAACAACACCGGAAACATGGCCTATGCGACGATGGAAGGTCTGAAGAGCCTCATGACTGTAGAAGAAGTCGCCAGGAAGAGGGGCAAGACCAAGGAAGAGATCTTAGGATAAGGAGGAAGCAGTAATGGCAGGAAAAATCAAAGTCACACTGACGAAAAGCGTTATTGGCGCTTCCCCGAAACAGAGAAAAGTAGTCGAAGCGTTAGGACTGAAGAAGATGCACCAGTCGGTTGAACTGGTTGACTCTCCCGTAACGAGAGGAGCGGTCAGCAAGGTATCGCATCTTTTGACCGTGGAAGAAATTTAAGGATCGGAGGTGCGAGAAGTCATGAAACTGCATGAGTTAAAAGCAGTAGACGGAGCGACTAAGGCTCCGAAGAGAAAAGGCCGCGGCACAGCGACCGGTCAGGGCAAGACTGCCGGACGCGGAATGAACGGCCAGAAATCCAGAAGCGGCGGCGGCGTCAGACCCGGATTTGAAGGCGGTCAGATGCCTCTGTACAGACGGATCCCCAAGCGCGGATTCACCAACATCTGGGGAACCGAATACACTACACTGAACGTCAGCGACCTGAACCGGTTTGAGGCCGGCACCGAGGTTACGCCCGAGCTCCTGAAGGAGATGGGCATGGCCAAGCAGGTAAAAGACGGCATCAAGATCCTTGGAGGCGGCGAACTGGAAAAGAGCCTGACCGTTAAGGCCCACAAGTTCACCAAGACCGCTGCGGAAAAGATCGAAGCTGCCGGCGGAAAGGCTGAGGTGATCTGATGGAAATGCTCAGAACAGTTGCAAAAGCATGGAACATACCGGATCTGCGAAAGAAAATCATCTTCACGCTCTGCATGCTGCTGATTTTCCGGGTCGGCGCCCAGATCCCTGTACCGGGTATGGACAGGGAAGTGCTGGCACAGACCTTCGACAGTGAAACCGGATTGTTCGCTCTGTTCAATCTGTTCTCCGGTGGTGCATTCAGTAATTTCACGATCTTTGCGCTTTCAATTACTCCATACATCACAGCATCCATCATCCTGCAGCTCCTGACCATCGCGGTTCCGTCTCTGGAGAGACTGGCCCGGGAAGGCACGGAGGGCAGAAAGAAAATCGCTGCATATACGAGATACCTGACGGTTGGCCTGGCCGTTGTGCAGGCCATCGGCGTGACCATCGGCCTGTTCCGGCAGGCGCTGATCGAGACGGATGTGTTCTCCATCATCGTCATCGTCATGGTACTGACCGCAGGAACAGCATTCCTGATGTGGCTGGGTGAAATGATCAACGAGAGAGGCATCGGCAACGGCATCTCCCTGATCATCTTCGCCGGCATCATCGCCAGACTCCCGTCCGCGTGTCAGGAGATCTGGGGAAAGCTGCAGGACGGAACGATGAGCATCGTTACGCTGATCGTCTTCGCACTCTTCTGCGTGGTCGTCATCGTCGGTATCATCATGGTTCAGCAGGGACAGAGAAGAATCCCGGTACAGTACGCCAAGCGTGTTGTGGGACGGAAAATGTACGGCGGACAGGCCACACATATTCCTCTCAAAGTCAACCAGGCTGGCGTTATCCCGGTCATCTTCGCCATGGCGTTCCTGCAGTTCCCGCTGACGATTACCTACTTCATGAACGCCCAGGGCGACGCGGCACAGTGGATCGAGAAATGGCTGTCGCCGACGGGAAGCCCCGGCGTGTGGGTATACGCGGCCTTCAACGGCGTGCTCATCATCTTCTTCACCTACTTCTATACATCGGTCACCTTCAACCCGGTGGAAGTAGCGCAGAACATGAAAGCCAACGGCGGGTTCATCCCCGGCATCCGTCCAGGCAAGGCCACTGTGGAATACCTGAACAGGGTAATGACCAGAATCACCTTCGTCGGCGCCATCTTCCTGGCGGCCGTCGCGATCCTGCCGACCATCGTCAGCCAGCTGGGCGGACTGAACTTCCACTTCGGCGGAACGAGCCTGCTGATTGCCGTAGGTGTAGCGTTGGATACGATGAAACAGCTTGAAAATCAAATGGTAATGAGAAACTATTCAGGATTCCTGAAGTAATCAACGAGGAGGCAAGTGATGAATCTGATTCTGTTAGGCCCTCCGGGAGCGGGCAAAGGCACCCAGGCGGCGAAGATTATTGAGAAGTACAACATTCCTCATATCTCAACCGGCGATATTTTCAGAGAGAACATCAAGAACGGTACGGAACTGGGCAAAAAGGCGCAGGAGTACATGAATAAGGGACAGCTGGTCCCCGACGAGCTGGTCGTGGAGATCGCCACGGACAGACTGAATGCGGATGACTGCAAGGACGGCTTCCTTCTGGACGGTTTCCCGAGAACCGTGTTCCAGGCGGAGAAGCTGGACGAGTTCCTGGCGGCACAGGGCAAGAAGATCGATCACGTTCTGGACATCGATGTCAATCGTGAGGAACTGATGGTCCGCCTGACCGGCCGCAGGGTCTGCAAGACCTGCGGAGCATCCTTCCACGTGGTCAATATCCCGCCGAAGAAAGAGGGCATCTGCGATGTCTGCGGCGCGGAGCTGGTCCAGAGACCGGATGACAACGAGGAAACCGCAGCCAACCGGATCGAGGTTTACAACAAGGAAACCAAGCCGCTGATCGACTACTACGAGAAGGCGGGCAACATCTCCCATATCGACGGAACGACGGGGCTGGACAACGTCTTCGCCACCATCGTGAAGATCCTGGGAGAATAAGCATGATCATCATCAAATCGGATCAGGAAATCGATCTGATGCGGGAATCGGGCAAGGTGACGGGGTACATCCTGAAGGAACTGGAGAACCTCGTCAGGCCCGGGATCTCCACAGCAGACATCGATGCCTTTGTGGAAAAGACCATACGCGGCAGCGGCATGACGCCGACATTCCTCGGCTACGGGGGTTTCCCGGCCAGCGCCTGCGTATCCATCAACGACGAGGTGGTCCACGGCATTCCGGACAAGAAGAGAATTCTCCGGGAGGGCGACATCGTCAGCGTGGACGTAGGGTCAACGTACAAAGGTTACGTCAGCGACGCAGCAAGGACATATCCGGTGGGGCAGGTCAGCGAGGCGGCCGAAAAACTCATGAAGGCCACCCGGGACAGCTTCTTTGCGGGACTGGAGTTCTGCAAGGTCGGCCACCGGCTGTCGGACATCTCTCATGCCATACAGGTCAGCGCCGAGGGGGACGGCTTCTCGGTGATCCGCGACTTCGTAGGCCACGGTGTGGGCCACCAGATGCATGAGGATCCGCAGATCCCCAATTTCGGCAAGGCGGGGCGCGGCCCCCGGCTGGCGAAGGGAATGGTCTTTGCGATAGAACCCATGATTTGCGAGGGCACGTACAACGTCCGGACGCTGGAAAACGACTGGACGGTCGTCACACTGGACGGCAAACTGTCCGCGCATTATGAGAATACAGTGGTCATTACGGACGGGGAGCCGGAGCTGCTCACCCTGGGTGAATGAGAGGTATGAGTTATGGCAAAGAAAGACGTAATCGAAGCTGAAGGCAAAGTCATCGAAGCGCAGCCCAACGCGATGTTCATCGTGGAGCTGGAGACCGGGCACAGAGTCCTCGCTCATGTTTCCGGAAAGATCCGGACCAACTACATCCGGATCATCCCGGGAGATCGGGTCAAGGTGGAGCTTTCCCCTTACGATCTGACCCGTGGGCGCATTACGTGGCGCGGTCGTGCTTAACTTACTGCAGACGTTACAGAAAGGAGCGCAAAATGAAAGTCAGGGCTTCTGTAAAGCCGATGTGCGAGAAGTGCAAGGTCATCAAGAGAAAAGGCAAGGTCATGGTGATCTGCGAGAATCCGAAGCACAAGCAAAAGCAAGGCTAATTAAACAGTCAATCATGAACACAAAATGTATTTGCTCCGGCAACTGGTCCTCGCGGCTGCGCCGCTGCGGAGGTTGCCTTTGCAAACACACTTCGTGTTCTGTATAGTTATTCTTTATTACGAACATCCCGTTTATATTACGGCTTGCTATGGTAAGGCAAGACACGTGACGGAAGATGGGAACAGGAGGAAAATATGGCTCGAATAGCCGGTGTAGACTTACCAAATGAAAAAAGAATTGAAGCCGGACTGACCTACATCTATGGCATTGGTTGGTCAACTTCAAGAGAGATCCTGGAAAAGACCGGGATCGATCCCTCGACGAGAGTCAAGGATCTGACCGAAGAAGAAGCCGGTAAGATCCGTAAGGTCATCGAAGCGGACTACATGGTCGAAGGTGACCTGAGAAGAGACGTCAGCCTGAACATCAAGCGTCTCATGGAGATCGGATGTTACCGCGGGATTCGTCACCGTAAGGGTCTGCCCGTCAGAGGACAGAACACCAAGACGAATGCCCGGACCCGCAAGGGACCGAAGAAAACCGTTGGCAGAAAGAAGAAAGGTGAGTAAAGGAGGTAGGCGAGAATGGCTAAAGCAGTAAAAAAGGCTGTCAGAAAAAAGAGAAAAGAACGCAAGAACGTTGAAAAAGGCCAGGCCCACATCCAGGCTACCTTTAACAATACACTTGTCACGCTGACCGACATGGCGGGCAACGCCCTGTCCTGGTCCAGCGCCGGATCTCTGGGATTCAGAGGTTCCCGTAAGTCCACTCCCTTCGCTGCCCAGTCTGCGGCGGAAGAGGCTGCCAAGGCTGCCATGGAGCATGGACTGAAGACCGTTGAAGTTTACGTGAAGGGCCCCGGATCCGGCAGAGAAGCCGCGATCAGAGCGCTCCAGACCGCGGGACTGGAAATCACCATGATCAAGGACATCACCCCGATCCCGCACAATGGATGCCGGCCGCCGAAGCGTAGAAGAGTCTGATGGGAGGAGATTGATATGGCAGTAAACAGAGATCCTATTTTGAAGAAATGCAGAGCGCTGCAGATTGACCCGAGCCACATGGGCATCTTTAAGGAGTCCAGAAGGGCGCCTCACGGCAACGGCCGCCGGAAGATGAGCGACTACGCCCTGCAGCTGAGAGAGAAGCAGAGAGCGAAGTTCATCTACGGAGTTCTGGAAAAGCAGTTCAGAAACACCTTTGAGAAGGCTTCCAGAAAGAGCGGCATCACCGGTGAAAACCTGCTGATCATGCTGGAAGAGAGACTGGACAACGTGGTCTACCGGATGGGCCTTTGCACCACCAGAAGAGAAGCCAGACAGCTGGTTACCCACGGCCATTACACCGTGAACGGCAAGAAGGTCAACATTCCTTCCTACCTGGTCAAGCCCGGCGACGTCATCAAGGTCAAGGAAAAGAGCCAGAGTTCTCCCAAGTTCAAGGAGATCAAGGAAATGGAAGTCGGCTATCCCGGATGGCTGTCCGTAGACAGAGAGAAGCTGGAAGGCACGGTTCTTTCCGAGCCCACCAGAGATCAGATCGACACCCCCATTGAGGAGCACCTGATCGTCGAACTGTACTCGAAGTAAGAACCTGTCAAGGGCCGGGTAGTATTCGCTGCGCGAATCTCCACCCTTAAACCCGTTGACAGAACCTTGAAACGGGTGTAAGCAAGCATACACCCGTTATAATCGAAAAGAAGGAGGATTTTTGATGATTGAAATCGAAAAACCGACAATCGAATGTATCTATACGGGAGATGATCCCAATTACGGTAAATTTGTCGTTGAGCCTCTGGAAAGAGGGTACGGTACGACGCTTGGAAACAGCCTGAGAAGGATCCTTCTCAGCTCCCTTCCGGGTGTTGCGGTTACCTCGGTCAAGATCGACGGTATCCTGCACGAGTTTTCGACGATCCCGGGCATCAAGGAAGATGTCACCGAGATCATCCTGAACCTGAAGAAGCTGGCGATCCGCCTGAACGGTGAGAACGAGAAGCGTGTGATCATCAGCGAGATCGGTCCCAAGGAAGTGACGGCGGCGGACATCCAGGTGGATTCCGACATCGAGATCTTCAACCCCGATCTGCACATTGCCACGCTGGACGAAGGCGCCACGCTGGTCATGGAGATCAACATGGCCAGGGGAAGAGGCTACGTTCCGGCCGAGATGAACAAGGATGAGAATACGCCGATCTCCGTGATCCCGACGGATTCCATCTACACTCCGGTCAGAAAGTGCAACTTCACCGTGGAGAACACCCGTGTCGGCCAGGTAACGGACTACGACAAGCTGATCCTGGAGATCTGGACAGACGGTTCCGTCACTCCCAGCGAAGGCGTTTCCATCGGCGCCAAGATCATGCAGGAGCATCTGAACCTGTTTGTGGAACTGAACGATTCCGCAGAGGGAATGGAGATCATGGTCGAGAAGGAAGAGAACCAGAAGGAGAAGGCTCTGGAGATGACCATCGAGGAGCTGGAGCTTTCCGTCAGATCCTTCAACTGCCTGAAGAGGGCGGCGATCAACACCGTGGAAGAGCTGACCCACAAGAGCGAAGAGGATATGATGAAGGTCAGAAACCTCGGCAAAAAGTCTCTTGATGAAGTCAAGAAGAAGCTGGAAGAGCTGGGACTGTCCCTGAAGCAGGGCGACGAATAATCAATTAAGGAGGAAGCAGAAATGCCAGGTTATAGAAAGTTAGGCAGAAAATCCGCTCACCGCAAGGCGATGCTGAGAAATCTTGTCACCGATCTGCTGAGAGAGGGCAGGATCACCACCACCGACACGAGAGCGAAGGAAGCCAGAAGACAGGCAGAAAAAATGATCACGCTGGCGAAGCGCGGAGATCTTCACGCGAGAAGACAGGCGCTGGCATACATCTACGACGAGTCCGTCGTCACCAAACTGTTTGACGAGATCGGACCGGCGTACGCCGACCGGCAGGGCGGATACACCAGGATCCTGAAGCTTGGCCCCCGTCAGGGAGACAATGCGGAGATGGTGTTCCTGGAGCTGGTATAAGCCACTGAACACTAAAAACCCCGGGCCGTTGAACTGCTACTCGTCAAGTAGACAGTTGAAAAAAAGAAATATTTTCTCTCCAGCTCCATTTGGGGCTGGAGTTTTTATGCGGCCAGCAGATACTCGGTGTGCTTTTCCATAGGAGTGAGCACTCCCAGTCTCCGCTGGT
>JAFRHG010000026.1 GCA_017433375.1 Bacillota bacterium | reverse complement strand
CGCCCGGGCCGCTGTCAGCCGGCCCCGATGTGACGGCAGCTGCTTCGGCAGTACCAAACGTGGGAGGCGGAGACGCCGTTTACCACGGGCCAGTCACAAGCTCCCACCTCAGGGCCTCAGCCCAGGTGGTGAGTAGTTGACGTCGGGATTGCCTTTCTCCCTCGGGGGGACGCGGTTTCTTCCTTTACCCTACTATACCCATTCCGCCGCCCTTTATCAAGCCCGGAGAGTTTTTGGCGGATTGTTGATTTTTTCTGACCGCATATTCTCTGTATATGGTAGAATAATAATGCATTTATCGAAAAAGGAGGTCATCGCACAATGGTAAAAAACATTAACTGGGCAGATCTTGCCTTCGTATATCAGCCGACCGACTACCGGGTCACCGCCAAATGGAGGGACGGCAAATGGAGCAAGCTGGAGCTGATCACGGATCCCACGGTTCACCTTTCGGAGTGCGCCGGCGTGCTGCAGTACGCCCAGACCGTGTTCGAGGGGCTGAAGGCCTATCGGACCGAGGACGGGAAGATCTTCACCTTCCGTCCGGACCTCAATGCCCAGCGGCTCATCGACTCCGCCAACCGGCTGGCCATTCCCGCCGTGCCGGAGGAGATGTTCATGGAAGCCCTGGACATGCTGGTCAAAGCCAACGAAGAGTGGATTCCCCCTTACGGCAGCGGCGCCACTCTCTATGTGCGGCCCTTTATCTACGGCAGCGGCCCCATCATCGGTGTGGCCCCGGCCCCGGAATACGATTTCCGCATGATGTGCATGCCCGTCGGTCCCTACTTTAAGGACGGCATCAAGCCCATCGTGATCAAGGTTTCCGACTACGACCGGGCGGCACCCAACGGCACCGGCAACATCAAGGCCGGCCTGAACTACGCCATGAGCCTTTACGCCGGCGAAGTCGCCCACGAGGAGGGCTTTGCCGAGAATATGTATCTGGATGCCCGGACCCGAACCTATGTGGAGGAGACCGGCGGCGCCAACTTCATCTTCATCACGAAGGACGGCAAGGTGGTCACGCCCAAATCCAAGTCCGATTCCATCCTTCCCTCGGTCACCCGGCGGAGCCTGATGGTCGTCGCCGAGGAGATCCTGGGCATGGAAACCGAGCATCGAGAGGTTCCCTTCTACGAAGTGGAAGAGTTCGTCGAGTGCGGTCTGTGCGGAACGGCTGCGGTCATCTCCCCCGTGGGCAAGATCTACGACCACGGCACGGAGATCGCCTTCCCCAGCGGCATGGAGGAGATGGGCCCCACCATCAAGAAGCTCTACGACACCCTGACCGGAATCCAGATGGGCACCATCGAGGGTCCGGAAGGCTGGATCCACGAGATCAAGTAGGCCCCGGCCCGCAGCCCGGGGTTGAGCCGGGATCGGGCACGCGGAAAAAAAGATTGTCCCCCGCCCGGATTCTGTGGTACAATAATTTCCGTTGACGAGCGCCCGTAGCTCAGCCGGATAGAGTAGCACACTCCGAATGTGAAGGTCGTAGGTTCAAGTCCTATCGGGCGCGCCATAACATCAAGAGGCTACTGGAGCAGGCACAACATCGTGCCGGGTCAGCGGCCTTTTTTTCAGACAGGAGGAAACGCATTATGGAAAACGATACGATCAGATCTTTTGAAACCAAACGGAACGAGATGCTCGCCCAGAAAGTGATCAAGGGGCTGGAGAGCCGGAACATGGGCGGCTATTACGCCGCGAACCGGCAGGAAGCCCTTGAGAAGGCCCTGGAACTGATTCCCCGGGGAAGCACGGTGACCATGGGCGGCTGCATGAGCGCCCATCAGATCGGCCTGATCAAGGCGCTGAATGAAGGGGATTATCATTTCATCGACCGGGACGCCATGGAGGACAAGCGGGCCGCCATGCTGGCCGCCTACGACGCGGATGTGTTCCTGGCCTCGCCCAACGCCATGACCGGGGACGGTCAGCTGGTCAACATCGACGGCAATGCCAACCGGGTATCCGCCATTGCCCAGGGGCCGAAGAAGGTGGTCTTCATCGCCGGCATGAACAAGGTCTGCGATGATCTGGACGGGGCGATGAAGCGCGCCCGGAACGTGGCCGCACCCATCAACGCCCAGCGCTTCCCCATCGATACGCCCTGCACCAGGACCGGCGCCTGCATGGACTGCAAAACGCCGGACACCATCTGCTGCCAGTTCCTCATCACCAGATACTCCAAGCACCCCGGCAGGATCCACGTGATTCTGGTGGACGACGCCCTGGGGTTCTGATCCCCGGCGGTTCATCGATCATTCTGGGGCCGACGCAGTGCCTTTCATGCCTGCGGCGGTCCCTTTGTTTTTATTTCCATTCTCCTCAAGAATTGTCAGTATAACCAACCGTTGACTACTTTGGTAAAAAGTGGTATAGTTACGGTGAACTTTTGCGCACTATATCCCCTGACGGGGTGTCATTCTAAAGAAGCGGGGCGAGAAACGTGAAACGAATTATCTGCATACTGATTACTATACTGATGCTGACGACCATGAGCCAGGCCGTTGCCTTTGCAGCGCCTACCACAACTAAGGCGACAACCAAGGCGGCAACCCCGGCCGCGCCCAAGGCCATCACCTCCCTCGCCGTACCGAAAAATGTCCACGCCCTGTCCGGATTCGGCTGTGTGAAGCTGACCTGGGACCCGGTGCCCAACGCCCAGTACTACATCATCCAGCGCAGCGTCGCCGGCAAGATGAAGTTCGCCCAGATCGCCACCACCAAGGAGCGCTACCTCGTCTCCCCCGTTCCCGGCATCTACACGAACTTTGCCTACCGCATCATCGCGGCCAGGAACGAAGGCGGCAAGCTGATCCAGTCCGCCCCGGCGAAGATCCGGGAGAGCGCGGTCAGCAAGATGCGCATCTTCGTGACCTTCAAGAAGACGAAGAAATACGATGACGTCACCGTCAAAAAAGGCACCCGTATCGGAGCCGATGCCTATGGCGGCGGCTATTACATCTTCAATTACAAAGGCAAGCGCCACGCGGTTTCCCGGATCTCCGTCAGCAACCAGAACGCCGACTACAACCGGAAAAGCAACTACTCCAAGAAAGAGGCGGCCTTCTTCATCAACGAATACGTCCGCCAGAAGAAAATCAACACCGACAAGAAGTATCTGATCTGGGTCAGTTCCTATACCCAGCGGCTTTATGTCTTCGAGAAGAAGAACGGTGTCTGGAGCACCGTCAAGAACTGGGATGTCTCCATGGGCATGGCGTCAACGCCCTCACCCACGGGACATAAGGTCATCCAGAAGAAAGTGCCCACCCGGCACGGCATCCGTTTCTGGAACTGCTTCTCCGGCTGGAACGCCCTCCACGGCGTCTCCGGGAACATGAAGTCCCACCTGGGCCGGCTGGCCTCCCACGGATGCATCCGCAACGGCGTCACCAACGCCGGCTGGATCTATGCCAACTGTAAAAAAGGCACCATGGTCATTATCTACTGATCACTCTTGGGAAAAACCCAAAAACCGCTTGATTTCTCCGCTCATTGGTGTATAATGCAAGGGCTGACTGCGGGAAGCAGCGGTGACCTGGGGCATTAGCTCAGCTGGGAGAGCGCGTGGTTCGCAATCACGAGGTCAGGGGTTCGATCCCCCTATGCTCCACCAACCCTTTGGGAAGCGTGAGAACGCTTCTCTTTTTCTTATCTAATGATATAATGGGACTGTCGATAGGAGGCGCGTGCAAATCATGAAAAGGAAGACATCCAAAGAGATCCTGGCAGAATCGTTTTATGAGCTGTCAAAGACAAAAGAAATAGATAAGATTACCACAAAGGATATCGTGGAAAACTGCGGCTATTCACCGGCGACTTTTTACAGGCAGTTTCGGGACAAATATGATCTGATCGCATGGGCCTATTCAGAAGCTGTGTCAGCCATCATGGATCAGGTTGGAGGAGAAGAGTACACATGGAAAGAGACCTTGCTGGATGGTGCAAGGCTATTCATGAAAGAGAAAGAGTATTTGTCGAACCTGCTTTTGCATACCAGTGGTCATGATGCATTTATCCGGTACATGACAGACGTTAATTACAAAGCGCTGCGAAAACACATATTGAAGACCAATGACATCAAAGAACTGGACGACAGAACAGATCTGTATATCCGCATCTATTGTCTTGGGACTGTAAACTTGAGTTGTGAATGGATTCTGGGCAAATATGATGCGGCGCCGGAGGAAATCGCGGAAGTGTATGAGAATTCAGTGCCGCAGCCGCTGCTTGAATATCTGGAACGATAATGAGAGAATTTGCATGGAATCTCTCATTATGAGAGACGGTGCGGACTTTGTGAATTGCACTGTCTTTTTTTATGCGTAAAATAAAGACATAAACTGATTGCGCACAATAATATAGCGCACGATAAAAAGAAATATACGGAGGATAGAAAAATGACAAAAATTGAATTCCTGCAGGCATTGGCAAAAGGTTGGTTCGGTAATTCTCAGCAGCATTCCATTCATGCGCAGCTTTTGAAGGCTCGCGGACTGAACAAGCTGGCGGACAAGATCATGGCGGAGTCCGATGAGGAATGGGAAGAGGCCAAGAAGGTCAACGCCCGTCTGATCGAGCTTGGAGAAACACCTGCAGTTGTGATCGAAGAGTATCCTGTTATTACCGATATCAAGGAAATGCTCGAATATGACTGCAAGGATGCGGCCGAAGCGCTTCCGATGATGAGCCAGGCACTTGCTATGTTTGACGATGACTATGTCACCAGGCACATGATCGAAGAGTTCATTATTGACGAACAGGATCATTTCAACTGGGTCAAGGGTCACCTGTGCCTGATCGAGCAGATCGGTATGGAAAACTACATGATCGAGATGCTCGGTGAATAAGGAGAGAAATTATAATTATGCTCAGGCCGTCTTAAAGTATTGAGACGGTCTGTCTGCATATGGAAGGAGAAAGTGATTTATGAACATTGCAGTAAGATATTATTCCCGCTCCGGAAACACCAGGGCCGTTGCCGAAGCAATCGCGAAAGCAGCGGACGTTTCCGCTGTTTCGGTGGATCAGGCAAATGCAGCCATCACAGAGCCGGTGGATGTGCTGTTTATCGGCGGAGCATTGTACGCCTACGGGCTTGACAGCCACTTAAAGGATTATCTGGAAACACTCGACAAAGATAAAGTGAAGAAAGCGGTCGTTTTCTCCACATCGTGGATCTCGAAGCATTCCCTTGATCTGATAAAAAAAGGTCTTGCGGAAAAAGGTATTCCGGTTGAATCGGAAACATTCTATGTCAAAAGCAAGCCCAATGAGGCGCAGCTAAAGGACGCAGCGGTTTTCGCGGAGAAATTCATATCATGACGAGTGAGAAGAAAACAACAAAATATGATTGCATCCGGCTGGATAATCAGCTCTGTTTTCCCCTCTACGCCTGCGCAAAGGAAGTTGTAAGACAATATCGAAAGCCGCTTGAGGAACTGGGACTCACATATACGCAGTATGTCGTGATGATGGTTTTCTGGGAGCACGGCGGAATGACAGAGGGAGAGCTGGGTAAAATCGTACATCTTGATTCCGGCACGCTCGCACCGCTTTTAAAACGGCTGGAAAAGCAGGGACTGGTAAGCCGCGTCCGCCCGGCCGGCAATGAGCGGAAGCTGTTTCTATCTTTGACGGAAAAGGGGGAGAAACTCAAGGACAAAGCGGCTGATGTGCCGGAATCGATGCGAGGATGTATTGATCTGCCGGAGGAGGAACTATTACAGCTGAAACAGCTTCTGGACAAGGCGCTGATTCGAATGGAAACACACACATAAGCAAATAAGGAGACGAACTATGGAAATCAAAGCAGTCAAATTCAGAGAGAATGGATTTTACACACAGCCGTTCGCCTTTGGCGGAGAAGAAGAAATGGAGAAGTTTGACAAGAATGTGCGTTATCGCGGCACGTTGCAGAATTATCTGATTGATACAGGAGATGAGGTGATTCTTGTTGATACCGGGTTTCCTGCCGGGATGCCGGTCGAGGTGCCTGATGAAAACAGCCCTGGCTTTGTCGGTGAAGAGACTTGCAGCTATATGGAAGCTTTTGCCGGTCTGGGATATAAGCCTGAGCAAGTGACGAAGATTCTACTGACCCATAAGCATGCCGATCACTCCGGCGAATTAAAATCATTCCCAAATGCGAAAATATATGTCAATGCTGATGAAATGTCCGCTGATGAACTGCAGGGCATACCGAACCTCGCTCCGGTAGAGTTCACAGACGGCGCATATTACAATTTCCCTGAGAGCCAGAAGATCCAGGATGGAATCTATCTCATCAAGGCCAAAGGCCATACGAATGGCAACAGCATCATCATCGTGGAGAATGATGGCCTGTTTTACATGCTCCATGGCGATATCACTTATGTGGATGAGGCGCTTTATGAGGATAAGCTCTCTGTGGTCTTTGACGATCTGGGCGCGGCCCGCGAAACACAGGACAGAGTTCGTGAATTTATCCGGAATCATCCGACTGTTTACTGCGGCACGCATACACCGCAAGGGTATGAAAATCTGGAAGCAAAGCGCGTTATGGATCTGGATAATCCTGTTCCGACAGTTTTTGCAGAAGTCGATTTCTCTAAAAGCGAAGGAACCGGAAAATATGTCTGCTCCATATGCAGCTATGTATATGACCCGGCGGAACATGATGGCGTTGCGTTTGAGGACCTGCCAGACGACTGGAAGTGCCCGCGCTGCAAACAAGGGAAAGAAAAGTTTAACAGAGCTTAGTGATTTGTGGTCTTTCTAGTAAAGCAGACCGACTGATTTCGCGCCGCGATTCCCCTACGCTCCACCAGGACGAAAACGACGGGTGACACCCGTCGTTCAGACTGTAGACAAAGGTCCGATTTCAAAACGAGAAATCGGACCTTTTCTATTGCACAAAATTTAAAACATCATTGAAAACGAAGTCTTTAAACCCAATAAATGGTAAAATATGAATGTAAAAGAAAGGCGGTTTTCAATGATCTCAAAGAACGGAAGAAAGGAACCACAGATGCAGATTGTCTCGCTGGAACAACTCGTTCCGGAAGATCATCTGCTGAGGAAGATCGACGCAGCAGTCGACTTCGACTTCATCTACGATCTCGTTGAAGAAAAGTATTCGACGGAAACGGGAAGGCCAAGCATCGATCCCGTGACCCTCATCAAGATCCCGATCATCCAGTATATGTTCGGCATAAAAAGCATGAGACAGACGATCAGAGAGATCGAGGTCAACGTGGCATACAGATGGTTTCTGGGGCTGGATTTCTATGACAAGGTACCCCACTTCAGTACATTTGGGAAGAATTACAAGAGGCGTTTTGAAGGGACGGATCTGTTTGAACAGATCTTCCAGCAGATTCTCCTTCAATGTATGAAAAACGATCTGGTGAACACCGATACTATGTTCGTAGATGCTACACATGTGAAAGCGGCCGCAAACAGGAAGAAAGCCAAGAAGATCCTCGTGGCAAAGAAGGAAGCGCGATTCTATGATGAAAAACTCCGAGAAGAAATCGACGCTGACAGAGCAGCACATGGAAAGAAACCGCTGAAAGACAAGGATGATGTTGACCGCGATGACGATGACATGAACTCCGGCGGCAGCGGATCCACACCTCTTGAAGAAGCTGCCATGAAAGAGAAGAAACAGAGCACAACAGACCCGGAAAGCGGGTGGTTCCACAAAGGAGAACACAAGGAGGTGTTTGCCTATGCAGTCGAAACGGCCTGTGATGAGAACGGGTGGATCCTGGATTACACGATAGCACAGAAGAGGATATTAAGGCCATAGAAGAGCTTGCTGGAGGATCCATGGCCAGGAATGTTATACGGCCTGTTAGCACCAAAAACCGGGCGGAATGGAAATCCGAATAGATAAAAAGAATCTCACCGAAAGCAAAACCCAGTCTCATTATTTATTGATAACTGGGTTTCATTTCGTATTAGCTAAAAGTTTGCACACACTTTAAAATGCTCTTACATAATGATGATATGTTTTTTTCTGCGAGAATTATTATTGTCTCTGTTTGTATCTCATCTATATATATGTCCAATTGAAAACCTCTTTTCTAATTCTCCATAAGTGCGTGGCGTTTTATCGCTTATACTATGTCCATTAAAACCTCGTTCAATTGGTACATATTTCTTTTGAGCAAACTTGTTATCTGCATGTCTGGTGTTTTTTTTCTGCGATTGAATCCGTTCTACAAGCCTATCACTCATAATAAATCACTCCTTGAAAAAATAAATGCTTCTATACCAGCCAGTTCCATAAAATCTTCGCAAACTGCATGAAACTCAGGAATAAGGACATTCAAATTATTAATCTCTTCAAAATCATCTATCTTCAACCGTAGGCTTCGAAGCACATCAATACTCAACGGTCTACCATGAGATTTCCATCTTTCATAATTTGCCAACTCTCTCGCTATTTCATTTGCACGTGTTTTCTTTTCTTCATCAGAATGTCCTCCCCAATCCTTAAACTTATACTCTGCAAGCCATTTTTCTAACAAATCAGTTGTTAATTCTACAGCTTGTTCATAAAGACTCAATTCTGCCAAATCAAAACTGGTAAGAATAGCAAATTCCGCTTCAGATATCGTGTCATTTTCCGCTTTCTCTATGAGTGGTTTTATCTTGCCAAGATAACCTAATGCCGGAACGAAACGGCCCTCTTTATTCATGACTTGCGGATCAATTGGGCCAAGAACCGAATTGTAATTCATTAGAATTCTATTATAGTTCTTACTTTGGGAAGACTTGTTAACAGAAAACTAATCTCTAGTGATTTTATGAATCTCGATTAATGGAACTGTTATATCCCCGCCCATAGTTGATTCATATGTATATAACCCTAGGGACTGGCCATAATATGTTACTTGATCGTCCTCAAGTATTCTGGAATCAACGATGTTAGGATCATAATATGCGAGCACAACATCGTCATATCCGTCACTAGAGGTGCCTATTCTTAAATCAACTTCATTCTCTCCGTCCATCACTTGAAGCACATTACCGGATCCCTTGACCATTTTCCCTGTATAGTCATCCGGATTACGAGCAAGATTATCGTAAGAGATACTTTCATAGTCTTCTTCTTTTGTAAATTGGGCAACAGGTGCCGTTGTTGTTGGTTCAGTAGTCGCTTCAGTAGTTGCCTCAGTAGTTTCTTCTTCCGCCTCAGTATATGCTTCCGTGTCTTCGGTTGTGGAAGCTGTTTCTTCATCTTCGCCGCCCATACCGATTCCGATAATAAGTAACAATAACACAACCGCTCCAATAATTATAAAGAGCTTTTTCTTTGACTTTTTAGTTTTTATCATCTGCGAAGCAACAGCACCAACTGGAATTCCGCGATTTGTTTCATTTACTTGAACTTCATCTGGTTGAATGACTTCAGGAGTTACGACAGGTTCTTCGGTAAATTGTTCTGATAGAGACTCTTCAGTGTTTTGTGTTATTTTGACTGGTTCAAAGGCTGACGTATTATTTGACAAATCAGTTCCACATTCCGGACAGAACTTTGTTGTTGATTCAGTTCCGCATTTTGGACATACTTTTACATCTTGCACCAAAGACAAATCAGTTCCACACTCTGGGCAAAACTTACTTTCGGTTTTAGTACCACAAGCAGGACATGTTTTCATAATTAATATCACCTCTCATCACGTACCACTATAAATTAATAGTTATTATTACACTACATAATTATAGTATATAAAAAACACTTTTGGCAACCTAAAATATCCATAAGTAAATATACAATTTCGAGGGGAATACCATGGAACAGAAGATTGCGATAACTAAAAAAGCGACAAAGAAAGGTGATGATGGTTACAAAATAGTATCCGTGAGAATGAGAGCAGATCTTGTCGATAAATTAGATAGTCTTTCAGCGGAAACAAATCGTTCACGTAATGAATTGATTAATATTCTTGTTGAATCAGCAATCAAGATTGTCGAAATAGAAGAGTAGTTATTATACATAGAGCTAATTGGGGGATGATATCTGATCTAAATCGATAGTTAATGAATATGACAAGGTAATAAGTTAGAGAAGACATAAAACTGGAAACTGAGTTAAACATGTTCAAAATAATTGAATATGTTTAACTCATGCCATTAATTACCTTTAAAGGAAGAAATATAAGTGACGAACAAAACACAAAAATGCTATAGGTGTATTCTGCAGAATGATGTTGATTGACGTATTATAACGAGTTTTGAATACTATTGAATTCTTTTGGGAACGGAGTACCAGCCTTCCTTGTAATTTCGACGTTTCAAGACAGCCGATTGAGTTCGATGCCACTCCGCTGCACCGTAAAGCAGGCAGGATGGCAAAAGCCGTCCTGTTTACTTTACAGACGAAATGAAGTGTACCCATAAAGGTAGAGTCACTCCTATATGATTTCTCCCCTATGATAATAATCATACGGGGTTGAGTAAAAATGCTTTCAAGTTATGAAAAGTGTTTTGTCTTCTATGCAATCTTCAAGTAGTGGTACCAGGTACGTGCCCTCTTTAGTTTTTGCTTACAAAAACCCAGTCCGAATAATCAGGACTGGGTTTTCTGAAATAGTGCCCAGCAGGTAACACTGGTAACACTTTTTGCTTTGACACAGGACTTTCAAATGCTGTAACCGTTGAAAAATGCGCGTTTTTGAAATCGATGAAACTCAATTTGAGTGTTCGATCCCCCTATGCTCCACCATTTGAAAACCCTTGTAATTTCAACGATTACAGGGGTTTTTCATTACTAAAAACCAGCCATGAAAATTCCTCATTCCACCTCATTTTACCTGTAAGCGCGGGCAAAATCGCGGGCATAAATGTGAATGCCACTGTTTCCTCCAACGAAAAAAGAGCCCGGAGGCTCTTCATTCTACATAACAACTACATGATCTCCAATCAAGCCTCTACTCCTCCACGATCAAAAACCGATCAGGCGGGTAAAGATAGTCCTCGCCGCTGTCATCGATTACTCTATACCATCCCTTCTCAATCGAAAGGACTTCATACACCTTCCCGTGTGTCAAAACAAGGAAGTTTGTTTCTCCGTTCCATCTAACCTTCATCGATCCATCTCTGTTGTGTCCAGTTCCTGTTGCAGATTTCCGTTGCTTTTTTCAGATAGGAGCCATCCTCCAAAAGCTCTGGTGTAATAGGATCATCGGGCACAGCGTATTCAATATCTCTCTTAACCATTTTATTTTTCCTCCTTGCTGCTTATTTCTCATAATGCGCGGGGCCTTCATATACTCCGAACATTCTGCCGTATTTTGACACAAGCCTGTCCGCGTGCTCTTTCGACTCAACCTGATAATAATCATCTCTGAACGTGTCATTCTCCCCGCTCCAACTGGTCTGCTCAACCTCGTCCAGGAGGAAGACTGCTCCGCATTCCGAGCACTGCCACAGGCTGTGGTAAAGATGATCCGCATACCACGACTCACCGACTTCATCATACTCCTTGATCTGGGTCAGTCTGCTTGCATACTTCCACTTTTTGATCTCATCCGCAAACAGGCAGCACTTTTTCCCGCTGAAGGATACCAGGGGATCTTTTTCCTCCGGGAGGCACTCTTCGATCAGTTCTTTCCCCCGCAGCTGCTCCATGCACTCCCCGGCGAAGTCGCTTTCCAGACCAAAGGCAATCCCGGCCAGGCCTCCGCAGACGGCGCCGGTAGTATCGGTATCACCGCCCAGATTAACGGCGGCGAGCACAGCCTCGCGGAAATCATGGCTGTGGGCGAGGACCCAGAGGCTGGCCTCCAGAGTGTCGACCACATAACCGCCTGAGCGGATCTCATCCTCCGTCAGCTGATCCAGCCGGCAGAGCCGGCCAAAGGGCTTTCCATACTGCAGCGTCGGAAGAATGTCTCCGATCGGTTCCCCGTCCAGGAGGCGCCTGGCCACGTGGACATAAATCACACAGGCCTCCATGGAGATTTCGTGTCCATGGGTGATCGCGGAAACCTCCCTGATCTCATCGTCCGTACAGTCGGTGAAGGCCAGCGGCAGGATCCGCATCAGGGAGCCGTTGCCGTTGCTGTTCTCGTCCCTGCAGCCGTGTCCCGTACTCAGTGCAGTCGACGTCGCGTTGCCGATATCGAACAGGTATCCGTTGCAGTTAAACCCTTCCTCGTTCACCCACATCTGGAAGTTGTGCCGGATGTCCCCGATGTCGACCGCTCCCTCGTTGTCCCGGAGGCTCTTTGCCGTAGCGATGGTCATGGACGTGTCATCGGACCAGGTTCCCGCCGGCTGTTTATGTGTCCCGAATCCCGTCATCCCGGCGCACGTGAATGCTCCCCGTGATTTGAACTCGTAGGGCACGCCCAGCGCGTCCCCAATGGCCAGACCGAAGATGGCGTCTCTGTACTTCTTTTCCATTCCTTCTTTTTTCATTGTTTCACTTCTCTTCATCATCATATTATCGACCTCCCTCCTCAAACAGCGCATCTGTTTTGCTCTCTTCTTTGCACCTTTATTATAATCACGAAATCAAAGGAAGGGTAAATTCACAAGCTACCTTGCTTTAACGATCATGTTTTTGATGATCCTTATCGCCGGTCAAGTCGTGTAAAAAATAAGGCCGGAGCGTATGCTCCGGCCTCTGGTGTCTTGACTGTACTGCTGCAACTGTGCTGCTGCGACTATTTCTTGGCCTTGACCTTCTTGGCGTTGGACCACTGACCGTATACTCTGATGGATGCCCCCGGTGTGGCCAGGTCTTCCATGTTCGTGAAGGTACGGATCCTGAAGGTATATTTCTTTTTGGCTTTCAGCTTCTTGACGGTCTTCTTCAGTGTATTGGCATCGTAGATATCGACCTCCTTTGCCTTTACACCTTTGGCCGCGTAGTAGAGCTGGTAGCCATTTGCTGTGGGATTCTTCGTCCACTTGACAAGGGCCTTCTTCCCCTTCTTTGCCTTTGCGGATTTCAGTTTCACCTTCAGCATTGTCGCCGGATAGTTGAGCGCCGTCTGAAGCTTCGCGAGTTCAGAACCGGAGATCAGCTTCTTCTGGCTGGGGGTCAGCTTTTTATACGCCGCTGCCGCAGTGGCAACCTGGGCTGATGTGGCCTGTGAAGGATCGCCTGGAATGGCTGCGATCTGCCCGGACACCTTGCTGGCAGCCTGCTGATCTACCGCTTTTGCAAGGGCGGCCTCGCAATTACTCAGCTTATTCTTGATTGCCTGGGTGAGCCTGCGGTTCTGTTTTTGCGGCTCAGACAGGTTGTCGTAGGCCTTGCGCGCTTCCCTGATCGCTTTCTCGTCATTTGCCGTGACTTTGGCCGGGTCAGGCAGGGCGGTGATCATATCGACAACCCTCTGGACGTCATCGGAGGCAGGGAACTGCACTCTCTTATAGTTCAATGTCTGTCCTTCTGTGCTGGTTGGGATGCTCGCCGTAGTTCCCGTTCCGTCCGCATTCTCCCAACCTGTTCCCGCGATGCCGTTCTTCACGATGGTGCTGTTTTTGAACGCACCTTTCGGACCTACGGCAAAGAAGAACCCGACGTTTTCTCCGATGGTAACCGTTTTTTCTGCGTTGCCGAGACTGACGCCAACGCTATTATTATCATCTCCCGCAGTATTCGCTATGGCCTGGACCTCACCGCCGTTGATCGTTACATTGCCATTTCCCGATCGGATGCCGCCAAAGGCGGCGAAGTCAGTAAGGCTGCTGGCATCGACACTGCCGTCATTGATCGTTACATCACCATTTAAGGCATTTATGCCGTAAAATTTACCCGAAGCCGTAATGTCTCCTCCGTTGATCGTCACTGCCCTGTAGGCATAGATGCCGCCGTCTCCAGTTTCTCTTCCTTCAGCGGTCACTTTTCCACCGTTGATCGTAATATCGTGCTGGGAACTAATGGCTATGGAACCATTGTTCACGCTCACTGCGCCACCGTTGATCGTCAAATCATTGCCGATGCAAATGCTACCAACCGCACCGCCGCCAGTTCCAGTGGCATTCAGCTTCCCCATTTTATCGCCCGTGCTCTGTACGTAGACGGTAAGACTTCCGCCGGATGCATTATAGATACCCTTCTTGGCCGTTAATGTTTTGTTATCACATAGAATCAGGTGAACATTGCCAGCAAAGTCGATTCTCTTTTCATCGAACTCTACGTCACTGTTCACGACGTACCAGGTTTCCTTGCCTGTCTCGCCCCATTCTGAAACATCACTGGTGACCACAGTATAATCCTTGCAGGCGTAGTCGCCGGTCTTTTCCACCAGCTTGTTCTGCTCAGCATCCCAATCCATGTAAGGCACCGGGGTGCCTGTCGTTGCATTCACCGTCACCGCCATGCCGATCAGCATCGCCACAGCCATGGCAAGGATGAGCATAAGACTCCATAAGTGTTTAGTCTTCCTGTAATTCATTGCTTTTCTCCCCTCTCAATAAGCCATCAAACTAAACTAATAACAAACAATACCTGCCTTATTCTACAGACTTGATCTCCTCCTGCAGGTCCTGCTTGAGAGAGTAAGTGTCAAAGGCGGCTTCTTTGGGAAGGTTGATCACGATGCTGGTGATCTTGTCCACCTTTGCCGTGCCCTCCTGAATACTGACATCGAAAACGTGGCCGCCCTGGGATCTGTCCTCGGACAGAAAATGGAGATGCCATCCGGGCATATTGATCCCGTCCATATAATCCGGGAAATATACGCCCACCAGGGACCCGCGGATGTTCTCAAAGAGAAACGCCTTCTGCGTCTTGCCGAGGACCTCTTTCAGGGTGATGTGATGGGACCTGTAGGGCGCCTCGGACCGGGCATCCACCTGTTCAAACACCCCGTCGATCTGCACGACGTGCATGCTGTTCAGGCCAAACCTCTCTTCGATCTTTCTGGTCAGCTCCGTCCGGATGGATTCGATATCCGGCATGCTCCCCAGGGAAAACACCTGCTCCCCGGAAAGCCTCGCCACGGCGGCAAAGGGAACGCCCGTCTCCGGAGGAACAATGGTCACCTGTCCGTCCTGATCCGCCCTGTAGCAATGCCCGTCCATGACGATCATTTCCCCGTTCACGTCTTCAAAGGTTCCCAGTCCGGTGTTCCCCTCCCGAAGGAGTTCCTCCGCGGTGATCACCGCCCGGCTGTATCCCAGGGCAAGGGCCTGCAGCGTGGAAACCTGATACATCTTATTCTGCTTAGGGTTGCTCTCCATAATACTTCCCTCACTTCGTCAGTTTATCAATGCGCATATGGCTATACTTATTATCCCACCCGGCAAAAGAGCAATCAAGGGGATATTTCAGATTGTCACGTCCTTTCCCGGCAACAAAAAACGGCAGGCTGAGACGCTGCCGTCTTCAGCCTGCCGCGTATCACCGCAAAAGCAATCGCGGAAATGTTTTCCTTCGTGCTTCGGCCTTCGCCTGCCGCGCTCCTATTCCTGGTCTGACATCAGCATCGTCCAGTACTTGTCATAGGTCTTGGCTGCCTCGCCGACATCCAGCTGCAGGAAGTAGTTCTCCTTCATGTGCTTGGGGATGTTCAGTGCCGGTGACTTGGTGTACTCTTCCGGCATCTTGGCGACCGCCGCCTCGTTGGGGCAAGCATAGCCCTGACCATCCTGTTCCATCATGGTCTGCAGATTCAGCGCCATGTTGTCCGCGTCCAGAATGAAGTTCAGGAACTTCTCGGCGTTCTCTTTGTTCTTGGCGCCCTTGGGGATGACCAGTTCGTCCACACCCAGCTGGATCGGATCCTTCAGGTCGGCGACCATCAGGTTCTCATCGCCCATCTCGGAGAAGGCCTTGGAAGCCTGTCCGTCGAACAGGAAGCCGACACTGGCCGCGCCGTTGATCAGCATGGTTTCCGCGCTGTCCGAATCGAATCCGGCCACGTTGGGAACGTACTTCTTCAGCCACTCATATGCCTCTTCGATCTCTTTGTCGTCGGTGCTGTTGGGGTCATAGCCCAGCGATACGAGGGCGATGGGGAACAGGTTTCTCTGTCCGGTAACGGAAGCGATCTGTCCCTTCAGCTGAGGATCCAGCAGGTCCTCGTACTTCGTGATCTCAATGGGGCACTTGGACTTGTCATAGACGACATAAACGTAGTTCATCAGATAGGGGATGGCGTACTTGTTGTCCGGATCGAAGACCCTGTTCTTGTACGCGTCACCCAGATTGTCCAGGTTCGGTACGTTCTCCAGATTGATCTCCTCCAGGTATCCGCCGTCGATCAGACTCGTCATATCCGCGTCACAGGGCATCACCAGATCATACTCGTCTCCCCCTCCGCTGGTTATCTTGGCTGCGGCTTCCTCTGAAGTGCTCATGTAGGAGAAGTTGACATTGATGCCGGTCTCCTCGGTGAACTTGTCGACAACATCCTGGGCAATATAGTCCGACCACATGTAGATGTTGACATCTCCCGCGGATTCGTCTCCGCCGCCGGAACCGCCGCATGCGGACAGCCCCAGGCCGATTCCCGCGATCATCGCCGTACATACCGCGGCCATGATCCATTTTTTCATGTGTTTCATCTTCTTCCTCCCTGTTTTGCAAAGGCAACCGTTGCCTTTGCGAGATTGACTAGAAATATACCTTCGTATTTGTCTTAGCCCGCTTCGCCAGAAGGGACTGAACGACCTGATTGACCAGGATCCCGATCACCAGCACCAGCACCATCAGGGTGGTGAGGGCATTGACCTCGGGTTTGAGCCCGACCTTGACCATGGACAGGATCTTCACCGGCAGTGTGGTGGAATAGGGTCCCGAAACGAAATTGGTGATGATGACATCGTCGATGGACAGCGTCAGCACCATGAACGCGCTGGACAGGATCCCGGGGATCAGCAGGGGAAGGGTGATCCTGAAAAAGGTGACCACCCGGTTCGCGCCAAGATCCTGGGATGCCTCCTCCACCGACATATCCATTCCCGACAGCCTGCCCCGCATGATGATGATGACGAAGGGCACGCTGAAGGTGACATGGGCCAGGATGACCGCCGGCAGTCCCAAGGGGAAATGGGCCGTCTCGTAGAGCATCAGTATGGAGATGCCCAGCACGACCTCCGGCACCACTATGGGAATGTACAGCGAGTTGCTGACCATTTTTTTCAGCTTGAATTCAAACCGGGACAGCCCGACCGCGCCCAGCACGCCGATCACCAGGGACAGGAGCACGGCGAAAAAGGCAACGATCAGCGTGTTCACCAGATAGGGCATCAGATCCGAGTGGGTGAACAGTTTCTCATACCATCTCCAGGTGAAGCCCTTCCAGTAATAGTTGTTGTTCTGATCGTTAAAGGAGAATATGATCATCACCGCGATGGGCGTATAGATGAAGGCGTACACCAGGATGGCGAACACGTTGCCGCCGATCCTTCCCGCGCGCTTGCGGCGCAGGCGTTTGCTCAGTCTCTGCTTCGTCACCGTTCCTTCCATCTAGACCACCTCCAGATCTTCCATCTTGCCGAACTTGGAGTAGATCAGCAGGATCGCCAGTGTGATCAGGATCAGCAGGATCGCCATGGACGCGCCGAAGGGCCAGTTCTTGGTGACCAGGAACTGGTTTTTGATCAGCGTACCGATCAGCATGACTTTGCCTCCGCCCAGCACATCGGTCACGTAGTACATACCCAGAGAGGGAATGAACACCAGGATGATGCAGCCGACGATGCCGCCTCTGGTCTGGGGAATGGTAACGCGACGGAAGGTGGTTACCGGTCCGGCGCCCAGATCCTTGGATGCCTCCAGCAGCGACTTATCCAGCTTTTCAATAGACGAATAAAGCGGCAGTACGGAAAAGGGCAGGCATGCTACCAGAAGACCGATGAGCACTACCGTATCGCTGTACAGGATGTCCAGCGGTTCAGAGATGATCCCCAGCTTCATCAGCGCCGTGTTCAGGAATCCGTTGGGCATAGCCAGCAGATTGACGCTGTAGAGCCGCACCAGAGAACTGGTCCAGTAGGGGATCATGACCAGCATCAGCAGCTTGGCGGCCGTCTTGGGCGGTTTCCCGGCGATCCAGTAGGCCATGGGATATCCGACGATCAGACAGATCACCGTCGTGATGAAAGCCAGCTTGAAGGACTTGAGGATGATCTTCAGATACAGCGGCTGAAGCATGGTGGTATAGTTTTCGAATGTGAAGGCGGGCTCGATGCCGCCGTACACGTTTCTCGTCATAAAGCTGATCACGAGAACGTAGATCAGCGGAAGCATCACGAAGATGATCATCCAGATGGAGATCGGGCCTGTAGTGCTGAGCACAGGCAGTTTTCCCCGGATGCCGGGCTTGCGTCCGCTCATGGCGAGTGCGTATTTCTGATCATTCGCCATCGGAATCCTCCTTCGCTCTGATACCGGTCACATCATCCAGCGCCCAGTGGAGATACAGGACATCTCCCTCCCGGTAGCTGTTGTCGACTTTGACCCGGTTGATCTTGACATCGGGATGTCCCGGCTGCTCCAGCAGGGTTCTGTATTGGGAACCGACGAAGATCATATTCTTGACCTGCCCGCTGATGGTGAACCCGTCCACCGGCTGGGTGCTGTACTGCATCACTTCGGGACGGACACACAGGTGGACCGGATCTCCCGGCTTGAAATCCTCTGCGGGCATCATTCCCCGGCCCACATCGGTATCCACGATCGCCCTGTCCCCTTCGACGGAGGCGACGGTTCCGGAAAACAGGTTCGACTCGCCGATGAATCCGGCGACAAACCTGGTCTTTGGTCTTCCGTAGATCTCCTTGGGGGTGGCCAGGTGTTCGATGACGCCGCCCCTCATTACGGCGATCCGGTCGCTCATGGTCATGGCTTCTTCCTGATCGTGGGTGACGTAGACAAAGGTTATGTTCAGTTTCTGCTGAAGCCGCTTCAGCTCGATCTGCATCTGTTTTCTCAGCTGCAGGTCCAGTGCGCCGAGGGGCTCATCCAGGAGAAGTACCTTGGGATTGTTGATCAGCGCCCGGGCTATGGCCACGCGCTGCTTCTGGCCGCCGGACATCATGTCGGGTCTTCTTCCCTCGAATCCCATGAGCTGGACCAGCTCCAGCATTTCACGGACCCGTTCCTTGATCTCCGGCTTGGGCACCTTCTTCACGGTCAGGCCGTAGGCGATGTTGTCGTATACGGTCATATGGGGGAAGAGGGCGTAGCTCTGGAAGACCGTATTGACATCCCGCTCGAAGGCTTCCTTGTCCTCCACATGCTCCCCTTCCACGGTGATCACTCCGCTGGTGGCATCTTCAAACCCTGCGATCATCCGTAAGATCGTCGTTTTGCCGCAGCCGGAGGGCCCGAGGAGAGTCAGGAATTCCCCCTCCTCAATATCCAGGTCAAGATTCTTGATGACGTGGTTGTCTCCAAAGAACTTGTTTACGTTCTGCAGTCTTACGATCGGTTCCGTCATGGCACTCTCCTCGCTGTTCTTTTATCAGTAATCGAACTGTCGATAGTATCTGCGGAATTTCAGGCTGTGTCCCGTATTGAGTTCGTAGTGGGCAGCCAGGCGCTCGGTTACGATCGAGGTCAGGATCATGGGTGAACAGATGACCCGGAATTCGTCATCGATGCCGTCCAGGCGGAAGTCCCGGGTGTCGATCACGGTCAGCTTGTCGGTCAGTCCGCTGCAGAAGCGTTCGACCCGTTCGTCCAGGGCGCGGTACTCGTCCTCTCCCTTGAAGAGGAAAACGGGGACATCCTTTTCCACCAGTTCCAGGGTCCCGTGGAAGAAGTCCGCTGACGTGACGGATTTCGTCCTCACCCACTGCATCTCTTCCAGGATGCACATGGAGAACAGATAGGTTTCTCCCCACAGGGTTCCCGAGCCGACGAAGATATTGTAGGGTTCCTTCGCGTAGCTGCGGGCGATCTCCGCCGCCCTCGGTTCGAATTCCTCTCTGATCCGGATCAGGTTGTCCGGAAGGTTCGCCATCTGATCGGCAAACCGTTCGTATGCCGGGAACTCGCCCCGGTTATAGAGCAGCCGAAGCATGAACATGAAGGCCATCATGTACGCGTGCTCGCAGTCGCCGGTACAGTCGGGCACTACATAGGTCCCCAGCTTTCCCAGCTCCGAATCCGCGTTCTTGGTCAGGACCGCCACGTCAATGCCCATGTCCCGGCACTGGCGCACGGCTTCCACCACTTCCTTCGTGTTGCCCGACTCCGATGAGGTCACCACCAGGGACTCTTTCGTCAGAAAGCGCCGGTCGGTCCTGACGCAGAACTCCGCCGCGTTCTCCAGATAGATGGGCACGTCGGTGTAGTGCTTCGCCACATGGACCACAGGCTGCCATTCCGCCCAGGTCCCGCCGATCCCGATCACGACGATATTGCTATACCCCCTTTTGGTCAGGGCATCCGCCATGGCCTCGATATCCTTTCGCCTGGCATAGGCCGCTTCCGATTCTTTTCTGTATTCTTCCAGATCAAAATTCCGCATGGATGTGTTCCTTTCGCTCAATGGTTTTATCCTGTACGATAACGGATGGTACAGTAAAAGGGTAACCCTTTTTTCTGGCGATTCCTACTCTTTGGAGAAATTGTCAGCAAGCCAATTATGGATAATAAATAGACCAGATGCTAAAATCTGGTCTACAGTTGCTTTTGTGATTGAATTTACGTGGATCTGCCGACTATACCAATTTTAAAAAAGTCATCTCACCCGGGTGTTGAATCTGAGCTCCGTCCTGTCGCAGCGGACGTAGCTCTCCGTGTATTCCACCGCCCGTCCGTCTCTGTCATAACCGGAGAACTCGAAGTGGAACACCGGCTCATTCCTGCGCAGTCCCAGAAGCCCCCCTTCCCGCTCGCTGGCCTCGATGATCTTGAAGCGCTGATTGAAGGCCACAGGCATGTGCTTCCTGGCATCCATATAGTCGTATAGTGAGATCTTGCTGAAGTCGACCCCCTCCGCGTCCGGGAACAGGTCAAAGGGAATGGCGGAATATTCCACAGCAAAGGCTTCGTCATTGGCGAACCTCACCCGATGCAGGACGTAGACTTCTTTCCCTTCGGGCATCTGAAGCTTGCGGGCAAAGGCCGGTTCCTGTATCCGCCCGCAGGTCAGCACCCGGTTGGACATCCTGGCGCCGGCATTCTTCAGCATCGCGGTCACGCCGGAATTCCCCACTTCGTTCTGGTATTCCAGATTCATTACGGATCTGTTCCGCTCCTTGACGAAGGTCCCCGAGCCGGGCCGCCGGTACAGATACCCCTGCTCGACCAGGCGGTTCATGGCATACTGGACCGCTCCCCGGGAAACATCGTAAAACTCCGCCATGGCGCGCTCACTGAGCAGCTTCTCCCCGGGCAGCAGATCCCCTACCCGAATCTGCTCGATGATCTTCTCCTGGAGAATCGCGGAATCCGACTGTCCGCGGTCTTTTCCATCCCGATCCATCAGAGTATATCCTTTCGAATGAACTGGACCCTGTCGATGCGTATGATGTCGTCGAAGTATTCGATCAGCCGGTCCCTGCTGTCATAGACCAGCCCTTCGTAACGCATGGCGGGCCGGGATACCGGCAGGTTGAGGAGTTCGGATTCCAGGCCGTTGGCATGGACTGCCGAAACCCTGGATACCGCCCGGTCGATGTGGATGCCGTGCTTCTGCCTCAGGGCGCTGTACAGGGACCGGTTGTGCACGTCCTCTTCCGTGATGTCCGGCGCGAGGTCGCAGAGGATGTGGGCGCGCTCCAGCGCCAGAGGCGCCCCTTCGGCGTAGCGCAGGCGCATGATCCGGAACAGCTGGGTGTCGCCGGGCAGTCCCATCTTGTGGGAAAGCTTGTCCGTAATGAACATGCGGTCAAAGGTCAGCAGCTTGACGTAGGTGCTCCTGCCCATGTGCTCGATGACGGCCTTCCGGGAGTTGTAGGCATCCAGATTGAAATCGATCCTGCGCGGAGCGATATAGTGGCCCGACCGCTGCCGCGAAAGGATCGCCCCCTTGTCCTCGAGGATCCTGAGGGCCCGCCGCATGGTGCCCCGCTGCACGCCGAACTCACCGGCGAGGGTCCGCTCCGAAGGGAGGCGGCTCCTTTCCGGGTAGATGCCCGACTCGATCCGGCATTCTATCTCCTTGGCTATGATCACATCCTGCGTCAGTACCTTCATGGCGTTTTCCCGCGGACAGTTTCCCCGCAGTTTTCGTAAGAACTCACTAAGTTGTTCGGACTCAGTAAGCTGTTCCGAATCCGAAAGCCCCTTCTTCCAGACATGTTTTCGCCGAGAACCCGGCCGCGTAGTCAAAGGCAGCCGCGTACCGGTCCGCGGTCAGTTTCGCGCCCCTGCGGTAGCCCTGCCTCAGCAGCTCGATCACGAAGGCCGTAAAGAACGAATCCCCGGCGCCCATGGTGTCCACGGCATCGACCCGCTTCACCTTTCCCGGATAGATCCTCTCTCCGTCCCAGAGCGTCTGTCCCCGGCTTCCGTCGGTGATCAGCACAAACTCCGTTCCCAGAGCCGTTGCCTTTTCACGGATCTGCTGCCGCTGCTCCTCGTCCGTCTCCGCGCCGGAGAACAGGGCGATATCGATATAGGGGCACACTTTGTTCAGATACTCCTCCGTCCGGTACTCCGGCTCCTCCGAAAAGTCAAAGGTCTTCACCCCGGCAAGACCGGCCAGCCGCCGGATCTGATCCGCCATTTCCGCGTAGCAGCCGCAGTGGACCAGGTCGAACTGTTCCAGATATGCCAGGTGTTCCTCCGTGAGGCGCAGCGGCTCCCATGTGCCCTCGCCGTACTCCGTTCCGATGAACACCCGGTCGCCGTCCTCCAGCTTCACGTCACACCGCTCCGTGGTCATGCCCTCCCGCAGAGGCGACATGGACACGTCAACGCCCATCTTCTCCAGGGAATCCCGGACTAGCCTTCCCTCCGGCTCATCCGCGATCAGTCCCAGATAGGCTGAATCCGCCCCGCACTGCTTCGCGTACACGGCGAAGTTCACCGCATTGCCTCCGGGGAACATGATCCTTCGATTGGTGTACCTGTCGACGACATTGTCTCCGACTCCGATCACACGCATATGCGTCGCCTCCTCTGCTCTTGTGATACGTACACTTTACCGCATTACCGCCGGGAATTCAAGAACTGCCGCGAGCAACGGTGCCTTCCGCCGGCCGCCCGCTCTTCTCCGGCAGATTCGTGATCAGCACCGCAAGCACGACCAGCGCCGAGCCGATCAGCATGCGTCCCGTCAGCAGTTCTCCCACGAGAAAATGGCTGAAGATGCAGGCGAGCACCGGCTCCATCGTATTCACCAGGGCCGCGTTGCCCGGGCCGATGAGCCGCACGCCGATCGCATAGCAGACGATGGCCAGGAACACGCAGACCACGGACAGCAGGAGCATCATCCCGATCTGTGCCGGTTCCACGGCGAACATCGGCTTGCCGCTGAGCAGGCACCGCACGAAATTGACCGCCGCCGCGGAGGTCATGACGTAGCCGGCCACGGCGAAACTGTTCTGCTCTTTCACGCTGGGGAAGTCCAGGCCGAAGATGTAGATCACATAGCAGATGGCAGCCAGGAAGGCAAAGGCGATCCCGACCAGGTCGCCTCCCATGATATCCGGCGACCAGACGATCAGCACCATTCCGCCAAAGGACAGGATCACCGCAGCGATCTTCCCCAGCCGGACCGGTTCTTTGCGGGTGATCATTTCGATGGCGACGATCATCGCCGGAAAGGTGAAGGAAACGATGGTGGCCAGAGAGCCGGAGATATAGTCGAAAGAAATATACAGGGTCGTCGACATGGCGACGTATCCAAAGCAGGTCACCACCATGGCCAGCGCCGCCCGCCGGCTGAACCGGACATTGATCTTCCTGACCAGCAGAAAGACCCAGATGATGACGGAGGCGTACAGAAACTTGTTGAACAGCAGCGTCTCCGTTTCCACGCCCATGCGGAAGGAAAGAAAAGAGAACGCCGGCACAAGTCCGTAGCACACGGAAGTGACGGTAACCGCCAGCACGCCGGCCCACTTCCCGTTGGTCGAAGATCCTTTCGTTGTCTTTGCGTTCATAAACCCCCCTCAGAATGTCAGTACGGCCCTGCCGCCCTGCATGAGCCGGGACAGTTTCTCGCCCCAGCGGATCACCTCGACGCCCTCTTTCTCCAGGGCTTCGATCAGCTGAAGATTGACCGCGCAGCTGCTGCAGGCGGAAAACTCCACCCCGGCATCCCGGGCGAATTCCATCTCCGTACGCACCGCCTCATTCTCAAAGATCAGCTTCTGGGACGCGCCCCACACCACTACGGTGACGCGGTCCCACCAGCCGTTGAGCATAGAATTTTTCGCGTACATCATGACCATGTTCTCCGCCGTCACCGGATCGGCACTGGTCCAGATAATATGCAGATGCCGCTCGCCCACTTCCTCAATGTTCTGAAAAGCCATCTTTCTTCCTCCTTTGCTGTTGACCCCAGACCCCGGTTTCATCCGCGGACTTCCCTTCATCCGCGGAACACATACTCCTTCATCCGCCGGAAAGCTTCCTCCACCCGGGAGAAAGGCAATGCCAGGTTCAGCCGGATCGAATCCGGACGGTTGAACTGGCGGCCGTCCTGCCACAGGATGCCGACTTCGACGCCGGCCAGCAGCAGTTCGTCCAGGGTTTTTCCGTGGTCCGCCAGCCACTGCCCGCAGTCCAGCAGCAGCATATAGGTCCCCTGGGGACGGGAAACCTCCACCCCGGGGAAATGCTCCTGAATGAAATCGCAGGCGAAGGTCACGTTCTTCGTCAGCACGCTCCGCAGCTCATCCACCCACTCTTCGCTCTCCGGCCGGTAGGCGCCGATCAGCGCGTGCTGGGACAGCACGTTCATGGCGTTGTACACGCTCAGGGAAGACTGGCGCCTGATCCGGGCCCGCAGATAGTCGTTGTAGATGATGTGGTAGCTGCCCACCAGCCCCGCCAGGTTGAAGGTCTTGGACGGAGCGTAAAAGGCAACGGTCCGCCTTCGGGCATCCTCGGATACCGACTGCAGGGGGATGTGCCGGTAGCCTTCCAGCGTCAGGTCCGACCAGATCTCATCGGAGATCACGTAGACATCGTTGCGCCGGAAGATCTCGAAGGCCTTTTCCAGTTCCTCCATGGTCCAGACCCGGCCCGTGGGATTGTGGGGCGAACAGAAAATCATCGTGTGGATGCGGTACCGGCGGATCTTCTCTTCCATATCCTCATAGTCCATCCGCCAGATTCCCTCATCGTCTTTTTTCAGGTCGCTGCCGATCAGGTGGTAGCCCACCGTCCCCACCTCATCCAGAAAACCCACGTAGGTCGGCGCGTGCACCAGCACGTTGTCTCCCGGGCTGCAGAGCACGGCCAGGGCGCTGAGGACGCCGCCCAGCACCCCGTTCTGGTAGCCGATGTGGCGTTTCTCCAGGCCCTCCACGCCGTTGCGGACCTTATGCCAGCGGATGATGCTGTCGTAGTACTCCTGCCTGGGCGCGAAGTAGCCGAAGGCCGGATGCTCCGCCCGCCGGATGATGGCCTCGGTGATCGCCGGCGCCGTGGGGAAGTTCATGTCTGCCACCCACATGGGGATCAGGTCGAAGCCTTCTCTTGTTTTCCCCTTGGGCGCGATGCCGTAGGGATCCTCCTCCGGCGCCACCGCGATGGCGTCCATTCCCCTTCGGTCCAGAATGCTGGTGAAATCGTATTTCATACTTCTCCTCCTGTTTTGTAAACCCGCTCTCCGCCGATCCAGGTCTCCTCGACCACAGCCCGATCGATCTCCTCCGGCGGAATAGCAAAGATGTCATCGCTGAGCACGGCGAAGTCCGCCGCCCATCCTTCCCGCAGCTGGCCCAGGCCGTCGAAGCCGCAGACCTCCGCCGCGTTTTTCGTGTAGAGCATGACCGCCGTCTGGATATCGATCCGCTCTTTTTGGCCGGTGTCCGTCCCGTCGTAGGCCCGTCTCGTCACCGCCGCCTTCAGGTTCGTGAAGGGGTCGTAGGGAACCGCCCAGGACGTGGCGGGGGCGTCCGATGAAAAAGCAAGGCGTATGCCTGCTTCCAGCTCCGTCCGGTAAGGATAGAGCTCCTTCAGCCGCTCCTCCCCCAGATTGGCCAGGTAGGTCTCGATCTCGCAGTAGGCGAAGATGGGCTGGCTTACAAAGGCAATCCCCCTCTCCGCGGCGATCTCCATGGCGCGGTCCGACGGTTCCGTCAGATGTTCCAGGCGGAGGAAGCTATCCGTTTTCCCCGGTAACCAGTCTTCCTCCCTGACGATCCGGTCCAGGATGCGGTCGATGGCCCGACCGCCCATGGCGTGGACGGCGATCTGGCATCTGTTCTCTCTGGCGAAGGCGATGGCCTTCTCCAGGCTCTCATCGGAATAGACCGGCATACCAGAGTCCTCGCTGCCCCGGTAGGGCTCACTCAGCCAGGCGGTCCGGCCGCTGATGCTGCCGTCGCCGATCAGCTTGATCCCACCGATGCGGCGCCGGGCGCGGCGGTCAGCCTGCTCCGGCGTGATCCGGTAGCCGGGATCATCCTGAAGGTAATCCCACATATCATACATGGCCACCCGCTGAAGGAACCCCTTCTCCGCCGCCCGCTCAAGGAGGGCGTAGTTTGTGTCGGGGCGCAGATTGCCCATGTCCCCGATGGCGACGATGCCCTTCGCCAGAAGCTTTCGGCCCAACTCGACCAGGGCGTCGGCCATATCCTCTTCCGTCTCCTTCGGCATATGGGGAAGGATCAGGTCCCGGGCGCTTTCCCGCAGGATTCCTGTCGGCTCTCCCCTCTCATCCCGGTCGATGGATCCGCCGGGGGGATCCGGCGTATCCCGGGTGATGCCGGCGATCTCCAGCGCTTTGGAGTTGACGCAGCGGACGTGCTCGCAGCTGCGCACGAGAAAGACCGGCCGGTCGGCGCATCCCCGGTCCAGATCGTACCGGTTCGGGCTGCGCTTCTCGGCGAACTTGCCTTCGTCGTATCCCCAGCCCCGGATCCAGGACTCCTGCCGTCCCCCGCGGCCGGATCCGCGGCTTCCCTCCGCGGCGGCCCGCGTCTGCTCGTCCCATCTCGCGATGGCTCCGACCAGATCCTCGATGGAACAGATCTCCGGCGGCAGGCAGGCGATCTGCCTGCTGTACTCCGCCATCATCACCGGATGCATATGGGCGTCGACAAAACCGGGGATCACCGTCCTGCCCTGCAGATCGATGACCTCCGCGCCTTCAGCGGGAGGCATCTGCCCGCTGTCTTTCCGACCGATCCAGGTGATCACGCCGTCCTCCGCCAGCATGGAATCAGCGAAGGGTTGCCTTTGCCCGGCGTCCGCGCCGTACTGCTCCTGAGTGGAAGTGAAGATATGCCCGTTGATAAAGATACGCTTCATCGGATACGACCTGCGCCTCTGCCGCGCCCTCCTTTCTCCCCTATTGTAACCGCTGCCTGCCTTTACCACAACAGAGAGATTCCGGTCCCCTGACTATCTGGACCGGTGACCGAACGCCGCGTCAGATATTCAGATCCTTCCGAAGCGGCCGGGCCAGAATCAGCGTCAGCGCCGCGCTGGCCGCGCCGGATACGGCGGCCATCAGCCAGACGCCGTTCAGGCCCCAGAGGGCGGTAAGGATGAAGAGGAAGGCAACCGGGAACACGAGGGTTCCGAAGACGGCAGCCAGAAGGGATCTGCCCGGCCGGTCGAGGGCCGTGAACAGGGAGGATACGCACATGTCGATCCATCCGACCAGATAGGAGAAGGCAAAGATCTTCACCGCGGTCACGCTCATCTCCAGCAATGCCGTGTCCCCCGGCTTGACGAAGAGGGCGGCCAGGTGCGGGCCGGCCAGAAACATCAGCAGGAATACTCCCGCGGACAGGACGGCGGTAACCGTCAGGATGATCCGGAATAGTTCCTTCAGCCGCTCCGTTGCCTTTGCGCCGTAGCAGTAACTGATGGCCGGCTGCAGGGAATCGCTGATCTCGAAGGTGATCATGCCGATCACGCTGTCCACGTACATGACGATGGAGAAGGCTGCCACCGCTGTCGTTCCGCCGTAGTGAAGAAGGAAGAGGTTCATGATCACGCTCATGACCGATGTGGCGATGCTGGTAAAGAACTCGCTCGACCCGTTGGCGATGATCCGGAAAAACTGCGGCCAGGGGACCCCGCCCCTGACGTAGAAGACATCCATCCGCTTTCCCGTGAACAGAAGCAGGGTCACGACCGAGCCGAGCACGATGGAAATGCAGCTGGCCGCCGCGGCGGCCCGGACACCCTGGTGCAGCAGCACGATCAGCACGAAATTCAGCCCCACGTTGATGACCTGGGTCGAAATATTGATGATCATGCTGAGCCGCGGCTTCCCGCAGACACGCAGGAAGTTGTCCATGGCGAAGTACACCGGGACCAGGGGGCCGAACATGGCGAAAACCTTCAGGTACTCCGCGCTGAGGCGGATCGCCTCCCCGTTGGCGCCCGGGGCGATCAGCCGGATGAAAGGCTCGGCAAAGAAAAACCCGAGCACGCTGACCACGCAGGAAAAGACCAGGATGAACTTCACGGAAAAGGAAAACACCCGGGAGGCCGCTTCCCTCTCCTGCCGGCCGAGGAGCAGGGAAATGTTGACGGACGCGCCCGTGGCAATCATGTTGGAGATCGCTTCCACGATCATGATGACGGGCATGATCAGGTTGACCGCGGCGAGGGCGTTTTCCCCCAGAAACCGGCCGACAAAGATGCCGTCGATGACGGAATAGAGCGCGCCGAATACCGCGGTAATCACCGCGGGGACCACGCATTGGACAAACAGTTTTTTCGCCGGCAGGGCAATAAACATCTCGCTATTCATCGCATTCCATTATACCGCCTCCGTGCAAAGGCAACCCGGAAGATTTATTAAGATTCAGTTTGCCCGGTATTAAGATTTTTTAATAATATTATCCCCTGGATTTTAAGAATCCGGAATCATACTGGTTTGCGATGAGGTGCATGGCTTCATCATCCTAATAGTTATTCTGAGGCTTCTCTTCGTCCACAGAGAATTGCTGAATGAATAATGTTTTCAGACAACGAAAAACACCTCCTCGGAGGTGTTTTTCGTTTTTTCTGTTTTCTGCTTCCGGTGTTTCTGCTTCCGGTGTTTTCGCTTCCGGATGCCCGTCACTGCTTATTGATGGGCGGGAAGGTCTCTTCGAAGGTCTTCTCATCGCCGTGCAAAGTGACAACATGGCCGACCTTACCCATCTTGTTCATGATCCAGTAAACGATCATCGGGATCACGACTGCCGATGTGGCAACGGCAAAGATGACCGGGCCGCCGCCGCAGTCACCCACCGCGACATCGGATTCCAGACCCTGGGCTTCCATCTTGGCGATGTAGGAGCGTTCCACCACATTGGAGAAGGCCAGCAGGATCAGGCAGATGATCTGGGCGATCATGGCAAACCAGGGCACCCAGGCGATTCCCTTCTTAACCCGTGCCTTCAGGCATTTCTCCGGATCGTATCCGTTTTTCTTCAGTCTTACACGCATCCTCTTCTGGGAGGCGATGATCCCTACCCAGGCCAGCGTGCCGGTGAAGCCGGACATGGACAGCAGGGAGCCGTACAGGTCATTCAGCGCGCCGGTAACATTGGCGATGAGGCCGGTGATCAGCACGACCCACATGAAGGCCATAGTGAAGAATACCGCGTTTCTCGGCGCCTGGTTCTTGGACAGTTTGCTCAGGAACTTGGGTGCCAGGCCCTCGGTGGACAGACCGTACATGGCACGGACCGTTCCATAGAATCCCGTGTTACCACAGGAGAACGCCGCGACCATAACCACCGCGCAGAAGATGTAGAAGAATGGCGTCAGACCATAGTCTCTCGCTACCTCCGCGAATACCGGTGTGGCATCGTCCGCCAGCGCCGTAGGATATACCAGGATGACCAGAAGGATCGGTGCCAGGTACAGAGCGACGATACGGTAGACGACGCTCCGGCAGGCTTTCGGTACCGCGACTTCCGGATTCTTTGACTCCGCCGCCGCCAGACCGACGATCTCCGTGCCCTGCATGGTGACCAGTACGACGACCATCATGACCGAGATGATCAGGATGCCGTGTGGGAACCAGTTGTCAAACAGGCTGACATCGGGCTTGAAGTTGACGCCAACACCCTTGAATCCTTCGGTGATGTTGTACGCCGTCAGCTCGCCCGTGGGGCTGCCCCAGAAGCCGACCCAGATTCCCAGGCCCAGCAGGATAAATACGATGATGATGATAACTTTCGTGATGGCCAGACCCGACTCGATCTTCGCGAAGATATCCACCGCGAAGCAGTTGATCAGTGTCAGCGCCATCATGGTGCCTACCGCGAAGGCGATGTAGGCTACCGTGCTGGTAATGCCGGTAATGGCCTGCAGTGCCGCCGATACCGCGATGGCTTCGGACGGTACATAGCATACCCAGTTGAACCAGAACGCCCAGCCGAATCCCGTGGAGACCGTTGGCCCGAGGAATTCATTGGTGTAGGCGATAAATGATCCGGAACGGGGCAGGTTGACCAGCAGTTCCGCGTAGGAGATCATCAGTCCGAAAACGATGACGCCTACGAGCAGGAACGCCCAGAACACACCGGGGCCCATAACCTCGATGTCCCAGCCCACGCCCAGGAAGTAGCAGGATCCGATGACGCCGCCAAGCCCGATAAAGGCGACCTGCCATTCAGCTATGCCCCGCTTCAGGTCCTGATCCTGAGAAGCATGTTGATTCCCTTCCATAATTGTTCACCTCCCGATAATAATGAGTACATAAAAATTCACCATTATGGTAGTTTACAAATCTAAACAAAACCTTAATGATATTATTAAGAAATATTAAGAGAGTGGAAAAATGAGACTGATCCGGAAGTTCTCCGGATCCTGATCGATGCGGACGGTCCCCTTCGCCTGCTGAACCAGGGACCGGACATTCTGCAGGCCGATTCCGCTGCCGCTGACTTCCGCGTCCTCCGACGGGGAGACACCGTTGGCCAGGGAAATGACTGTCTCGCCTCCCCGGACCTCGCAGGAAATCCGGACCGGCTGCATGGGATCCGCGTAACGAAGGATGTTGGAGGTGAGATTGTCCAGCACCCGGGAAAAGGACGGACAGTGGATCGTTACCGTTCCGTCTGCCCCGTCGTACTGTTCTTCCACGGTAAAACCGCTGAGACGCAGGGCCTCCGCCGCGTCAGCCAGAACCGCGGCCACATATACGGTTTCCTTCGGTACTCCGGCGCTTCCCTGTGTCCGGCTTCTCGTCACCTGGAACAGTTCCTCCGCCAGTTTGGTCAGATTGGCCGTGTTTTCCTGAATGCGGTCAAGGTAGTGGTCCCGCTGCGCCTCATCCGCGTAATCTCCCCGCCGGATAAGATCCGCGAAAAGATTCATGGAAGTAAGCGGTGTCCGGATATCGTGGGACAGCCGGCTCACCAGAGTCTGCCGCTCCTCCGTCAGCCGGGCTTCCTCATCCATATGATGCTTCAGCGCCTGCCGCATCTGGTTCAGGTTCTCCGCCAGATCCGTCAGTTCATCATTTCCCTGGACCGTAACCTCATACTGCAGGTCGCCGCTGCCCAGGATCTCGATCTCGTCCCGCAGCTTCCGGATGTACCGGGTCCGCTTCCGGATTCCCGTCAGGAAGATGAGCAGAAATACGCCAAAGGCAATCAGGACGTTTCCCACCATGACATAACGGAACGGCTGATAATAGTAATCGCCGAAGACGATGACCTGGTATTCCCCATCCGCAAACCGCACGGGGTAGGACTTGATCCACTCCAGGAACTCCATTCCCGCAGCTTCCCGGAAACTCCGGGAGTCCCGGCTGTAGTACTGGAAGACCAGCTGGTCATCGGCATAGACCTGAAAGAAAACATTCTTCTGCTGATCTCCCCATGCCGTCAGCGCATCGGCATCCTCCGCGCTGACCTTCTCCCTGTCCGCGTAATCCTGCAGGGACTGTACATACTGCCTGTCATGGGTGTCATAGTAGCCCGACCGGTCGAGATACTGGTCCAGGCAGAACTCGGAGGCATGGACAAGCAGCAAAAAAACCAGCGCCCCGGCGGCCAGCGCCAGAAGCAGCCGCAGAGTATGCTGGCGGGCAATGGTATTGCGTTTCAGATCACGCTGTGCCAAAGCGATACCCCTTTCCCCATACGGTACGGATGTACTGCGGGTTACGCGGATCCGTCTCCAGTTTCACCCTGAGTTTCCGAATATGAACGACCACCGTTCCGTTGCAGTTATAGAAGTAGGGTTCATCCCAGATGCTCTCATAGAGGTTCTGGGCGGAAAAGATCTTCTTCGGGTGCTGCATCAGAAGGCGGAGGATCTGATACTCCAGTTCCGTCAGGGACACCTCCCGGCCGTTCACATACACTTCGTTGATCGAAGTATGGATCCGGATACCCGACAGTTCCAGATAGGGATTCTCCTCCTCCGTTGCCTTTGCACCGTGCTCATTGTATTCCCGGTAGCGCCGCAGGAGCGCCTTGACCCGTCCCAGAAGCTCCGCATAGGAAAAGGGCTTGGTCAGGTAATCGTCCCCGCCGGCCATCAGGCCGATCAGCTTGTCGGACTCCATGGCCCGGGCCGTCAGAAAGAGAATGGGGACCACCGATGTCTTCCGGATCTCCTCACAGACTTTCAGCCCGGAAATATCCGGCAGCATGATGTCCAAAAGAATCAGCTCCACCTGATCATTCAGGCAGCTCAGCCCTTCCGCTCCCGTCGCGGCTTCCGCCACCCTGTAGCCTTCGCTGTCCAGCAGTATCCGGACGCCTTCCCGGATATCTTCATCGTCTTCAATAAGAAGGATAGTCGTCGACTTTTCCATACGTGTCCCCTCCGCGGTTCCCATCACACTAACCTGTATATCATATTACACTACCTTTGTGGAGCGGAAATGATGAAAATATTAAGAATTATTAACGCCCGTCCTTCCAAAAAACACAAAGACCCGGGTGGTGCCAGGTCTTTGTGCTACATATTTGGTTCGGAAGAAAATGTCTTCCTGTATCTGAGAAGGGTTTTCTCTCCCTTGCTCGCGATTGAAATGTGATCAGGCTTCCGCCGCTTCCAGAGCCGCCTTCTTCTCGAGCTCTCTTTCTTCCAGCACCTTCTGGTATTCTTCCTCGGTCATCTCCTTCATTGTGATGCCGGTGATGCCGTAGAACATGGATACCAGCGGGTTCACCCAGTTCAGCACAGCGAATGGGATATAGGCGCTGTTGACCTGCAGGAAGGAACGCATCGTCGCTCCGCAGGTGTTCCAGGGGAAGAAGTTGGACGTAATCGTTCCGGAATCCTCCAGCGCCCTGGAAAGGTTCTGGGGCTTGAGTCTTCTGTCCTCCCATGCTTCCTTGTACATTCTGCCCGGCAGAATGATGGACAGGTACTGGTCGCAGCAGATGGCGTTGACGAATACGCAGGTCAGCTCGGTAACGATGACCAGGCCGCCTCTGGTTCCTCTCGCCAGCTTCAGGATCGCGCCGGCCAGGTTGCCCATGATTCCGGTGGAATCCACGATGCCGCCGAAGCACATCGCCAGCATGATCAGGGAGATCGTCCACATCATGGACTGCAGGCCGCCGCCGGTGAGCAGCGCCACCAGCTTGGTCATCAGCAGGTCATCTTCCGGAGCCTCATAGCCGCTGGGCAGCGAGCCGAGTCCGTTGTTGATGATGTTGAATACATTGGACTGTTCTCCGCCTCCCGGGATGATCCGGATGCCCTGGGCCGCCATGAAGGGTACGCCCAGCAGCGCGCCTACGATCAGCGCGGGAAGTGCCGGCATCTTGATGATGACCGCCACGATAACGAAGATCGGCGGGATCAGGAACAGGATGCCTACCTTGAAGTTCTCCGCGATGAATCCCAGGATCATGGTGATCTGCTCTTCATTCGCCGCGCCTCCCTTGTGGGTGAAGCCCAGGATCAGATAGACGATCAGCGCAATGATCAGGGACGGGGTTACCGTGTAAACCATGTGCTTGATGTGATCAAACAGGTTGGTGCCCGCAATAGCCGGCGCCAGGTTGGTCGTATCGGACAGCGGGGACATCTTGTCGCCGAAGTAGGCGCCGGAGACGATCGCGCCGGCCGTCATGGCCGAGGGGAATCCCAGCGCGGTTCCGATACCGATCAGCGCAACACCCATGGATCCGGCCGTCGACCAGGAAGAACCGGTCGCCAGAGAAATGACGGAGCACAGGATGCATGCGGTGAACAGGAAAATCTTCGGTGAAATGATCTTGATGCCGTAGTACATCATGGACGGAATAACGCCGCCTGCCTTCCAGCAGCCGATCATCGCACCGACTACAGCCAGGATCAGCATGGCCTGCATGGACCGGTTGATCGCAGCCAGGATACCCTGTTCCATGTAGCTCCATTTCCAGCCGTTCGCCGCACCGATGATGCCAGCGACCAGGGCTGCCATGATCAGGCCGCCGTGCGCCTCTCCGCCTTCGTCGAACTTGACGTTCCAGAAGAGGAACACGACCATGCCGAGGATGGCAACGATACACTGCCACATTGGTATTTTTCTACCCATAATTAATCCTCCTTACCAATCGTGATTATGATGATTAGATAAAAATGCGTGCGAAACACCACTTTCGCAAGCGATATTGTAAACAGCAATTCTTAACAGAAACCGTAAAAAATATGAAAGAGTGATTAACAAAAGTTAACCACTCCTTCATAATTCCGCTTCCCTTATCCTGTCGACAGTCTGTTACTTTTCTGCTTCCAGCTTTTTTGACAGGAGGAAGAAAACGACGCAGGCGATGCCGCAGACGGCGATCAGAATGGTGACGCCCGACTGCAGGATGTGCTGCAGACCCGTCAGGTCCGCGTTGGGGAACATGCCGTCGAAATAATCGTCCGGATCCCACTCGTTGGCTCCGCCGAACCAGCCCTCATACCAGGGCGCGAACAGGCGCATGGCGACACACATAATGGTCATGAGCAGAAGCAGGAAGGTGATTCTCTTCGTGTCTCCGTACTGCAGCCCCGTCCTGGGATTGACCGGGAACAGGTCCGGCGCCTTCTTCGACAGGCCGCCGTATCTCCTTCTCCAGATGATGTAGAGCAGGGGCCCCGTGAGCAAGCCGACCATGCCGCCGATGAAATAATCGGATCCGTTGATCAGGAAGGCGAATACGGCCAGTGCGATGGGCACGATGCAGATCACCTTCATCAGTCCGTCGCCTCCCGGAATCCGGAAGGGGTATTCCTCCTCCGGAATGCGCTTGCGCAGAACCATGGTGGAGATGAACACCAGCAGATAGGACGAGGTCAGAAGGGCCATATCCAGTACGATGATCAGGCCAAAGGGGAACATGCACAGCAGCAGCGAGAAAATGCCGATGGACAGAACCGCCACATAGGGCACGCCGTACTTCTTATCGCACCGGACCATGATGGGCGGCGCCAGGTTATCGTCCGCCAGGGAGAAGAATCCCCGGGATCCCGATGCGATGTAGGTGTTGAAGATAGAGCACTGGGCCAGGATCGCGATGACGGTGAAGAACAGTCCGAACCCGATTCCCCAGAAGTGGGTCAGCACCTCGCCGTATCCGATGCCGTCCCCGTTGGTCCCCCAGTTTTCCCACTGTCCCAGGGAACCCAGGCCCGCCACGGTAGGCAGGATGTAGGACGCCATGATGATCGGAATGGTGATCAGCGTTCCCTTGGGGATGACCTGCGGGTTGGAGATCTCCCCGGCTATGGTGGACATACTCTCATAGCCCGAATACATCCACATGATGACCGCTATTCCCGAACCGATATAGACCAGCCAGTCCCCGGCGCCCTCACAGGCTTCCGGCGTGAGCTGGAAGGAGATGGTCGACGCGGTTTCCGCGTCACCGCCCCAGTTCAGGAAGCCGCAGACGGCCACCATGGCAAAGGCAACCATGACGAGGATGGCCAGAATGGTGCTGACGATACCCACGTCCTTGACGCCGCGGATGTTGATGAACACGAAGATGAAGATCATCGCGAACTTGAAGATGAATTCCTCCAGCCGGTTGAAGTCCCAGAACCTCGACGCGTAGCCGCCGGCGAGGATAACGTAGGAAACATTGTCGATATAGATGGAGATCGTTCTCCACCAGCCGGCCTGGAATCCCCAGAACTCGCCCAGTGCCTCCTGCACCCATTTGTAATATCCGCCTTCCTGGGGACGGACGGAGCCCAGTTCCGAAGCCACCAGTCCGAAGGGCAGCCCCCAGACAAAGGGCATGATGCAGAGCATGATGATGGTCAGGCCGGGTCCCGAGTCCGGAATCGCCTCCTCGATGCCGAAGCATCCGGCCGCGACCAGACAGAAGATCATGAAGACGACCGTCGACGTTTTAATGTCGTGCTTTTTGAGCCCGTGTTCGCCGACATCGACCATGACGCTCGTTCGTTGATCAGCCATAACAGCCTCCTCTCCAAAAAAACAAAATGACAGATAATTTCACCGGTTAGTCTATCCCAATCTCGTTTCCCCGTTACTTAACGAAATATTAACAATTCTTAACAATATAGCGGTCTCCCGGAGAGGGGTGCCGCGGCAGATCGGCGGGGATGCGCGTACCGCGGGAATTGACGGCGACGCGTCTTGACATCCGCCGGCGCAGATGATACCATGAGTGCGTCAATGAAATACGGGAAGGGTGACATCTTCGGAAGCCGGTGGGAATCCGGCACTGTGTCTCAGCAACCGTAAGATCAACGAACGGGCAACAGGCCACTGAATCAGAGATTTGGGAAGGCGCCCAAGTAGGCATGAGGATCAAGTCGGTAGACCTGTCACTTCTTCGGAATTACGTCTTCTGAGGTGAGACGGTCCAGGGCAGCGGTTTTGCTGCATCGGTTTACGTACACTCAGAGGAAGTGTGCGTTTTTTATTTACGCGGACGGCATTGCCTTTTCATCCGCAGATGCAGAATCGATCCTTACCAACGGGTCCATTTCTGCATCTGCTTTCCTACATTTACAGCCGCCCGGCCGGGCGGAACGGATCACAGCGCGGGCGCAGGCCGGCGGAAGGAGGAACGAACGATGATGCGATTTGGATGGTTCAAGAATCAAGATAATGTGGTGTATTCCGACATCAATGAGTTTGCGGACCACTTCGGCCGGGAAACCGGGGTGCAGAACTTCCGGGAGAAGCTGGAGGAGTTCCGGGACAACCCGGTGAAGGAGGGCGTCCTGCTCAAAGGCAAGAAGCGCACCACCGTGAAACTGTTCATCCCCGATCTCTATTTCGCCGACAAGTCGGAGAAGCTGCCCATGGGCGATACCGTCTGGGTCTACATGGGCGAGTACTATCCCTGCCACTGCGTCTACTGGCCCCGGGAGGACGCGGAATAGCGAGCCCCGGGCGGACGCGGAAAAGCGAGCCCCGGGCGAAGGCGGAATATCAAAACCGGACGGAACCCCGAACGGAACGGGCCCCTGCCCGCCATACAGAACCACGAAAAAACTGAGCCTTTGCATCGCGCATCGGCTCAGTTTGTTTTTTACAGATCGTTCGTCGGAACCGCTTACAGGGCGCTCTTGGCGGTTTCGCAAAGCTTGCTGAATCCGGCGGGATCGTTGATGGCGATCTCGGACAGCATCTTCCGGTTGATGTCGATGTCGGACTTCTTCAGGCCGTTGATCAGCCGACTGTAGGACAGGCCGTTCATTCTGGCCGCCGCGTTGATTCTGGCGATCCACAGCTTGCGGAAATCCCTCTTCTTGTTCTTTCTTCCCACGTACGCGGAGCGGAGCGCTCTCATGGTGGCGGGCTTGGCGGCACGGTAAGTCGTGCTCTTGGAGCCGTAGAAGCCCTTTGCCATCTTCAGTACTTTCTTATGTCTTTTGTGTGCGTTTACGCCTTTCTTTACTCTTGCCATGATACTCCCTCCTTACTTGCTCAGTACAGCCTTGATTCGTTTCAGATCCGCGCTTGTCAGTGTGGTTGCCTTTCTCAGGCCCCTCTTTCTCTTCTGGCTCTTCTTGGTAAGGATATGACTCTTATATGCTTTATTCCTCTTCACTTTACCCGAACCGGTCACCTTGAATCGCTTGCACGCGCCTCTGTGAGACTTCATTTTGTTTTTTGCCATGATGTTCCTCCTATGTAGTTTTATTTATCTTTTTTCGGCGAAAGTGTCATCGTCAGGCTCCTGCCTTCGAACTTGGGTTTCCGGTCGACCTCACCGACATCGGCGACGGCCTCGGCAAACTTGTCCATTACTTCCATGCCTCTCGCAACGTAATCACGTTCTCTTCCACGAAACCGCAGGCTTACCTTCAGCTTGTCTCCGTCCCTGAGGAACTTGGATCCGGTCTTCGCCTTGACCATGATGTCATGATCCTCGATGAACGTGGACAGCCTGATTTCCTTGACCTGGGTCTGCTTTTGCTTTTTCTTCGCTTCCTTCTCCCGTTTCTGCATGTCGTACCGGTACTTGCCGTAATCCAGGATCCGGCAGACCGGAGGATCGGCCTTGGGCGCGATGCAGACGAGATCCAGTTTTTTCTCTTCGGAAAGATCCAGTGCCTCCTGACGGCTCATGATACCCAGCTGGGTTCCGTCGGTGTCGATCACGCGCAGTTGCTGACCGCGGATCTCTTCGTTAATATAAGATTCTCTTGCGATTGTTCCGTACCTCCTATACAACAAAAGCGGACACAAAGTATCCGCTGTCAATCCCACTGATCTCCCGCAAAAAGGGAACCGGTATGAACCCAGGCGCCGCAGCCCCTAAGGTGAGAAGCGGATAACTTCTACTTGCTACGTGAATTAATCTACCATATCTGCAAAGGCAATGCAAGCACTTTTTCATTGACACGCACCGGGCCAGCCGGGATAATACATAATATGAAGATCATCAAGAAATCCAAAGAACGCACGGCGGAAGACCGCCGGCAGCTGCGGGACGCCGTCTCCGCCATCATCGATAATGTCTGTGAACACGGAGATGAGGCCCTGCGCGAATACAGCCGCCGCTTTGACGGCTTTGAGCGGGAATCTTTCCGGGTCAGCCGGGAGGAGATCGAAGAGGCCTACGCCTCCATGGATCCGGCGGATCTGGCGGACCTTAAAGAGGCCAAAGGCAACATCGAGGCCTTTGCCCGTGCCCAGCGGGGATCCCTGTCGGAGATCAGCGACTTCGAGCCGAAACCGGGGATCTTCCTCGGCCACCGGATCATTCCGGTCAGTTCCTGCTGCTGCTATGTCCCCGGGGGAAGGTACCCCCTGTTTTCCACCGCCCTCATGCTGATCACACCGGCCAGAGTCGCCGGGGTCGGCCGGGTCGTGGCCACGGCTCCCGTCATGCACGGAACCGGAAAGATCCACCCCCGGACCCTGGCCGCCATGGATCTGGCGGGCGCCGATGAGATCTACGCCCTGGGGGGAGCCCAGGCCATCGCCGCCTTCTCCTACGGAACGGAACAGATCGCGCCGGTCGACGTCATCGTCGGCCCGGGCAATCAGTACGTGGCGGAGGCCAAGCGCCAGTGCTACGGACAGGTGGGCATCGATTTCATTGCCGGCCCCAGCGAGGTGCTGGCCATCGCCGATGAGCACGCCGATCCGGAGGTTCTGGCGGCGGATCTTCTGGCCCAGTGCGAACACGATCCCAACGCGAAGGCCTTCCTGCTGGCTACGGACGAGTCCCTTGCCCGCGGCGTCATCGCCGCCGTGGAGTCCCAGCTCGATGACCTGGAAACCGCCGACGTCGCCCGCCCCTCCTGGGAGGATTACGGCGAGGTGGTGGTCGTGGACGATCTGGAAGAAGCGGTTTCCGTCTGCAACGACTACGCCCCGGAGCATCTGGAGATCAATATCAAAGAACCGGAGAAGATCATCGATAAACTGACCAACTACGGTTCCCTCTTCATCGGCGGCAATACCGCCGAGGCCTTCGGCGATTACGCCTCCGGCACCAATCATACCCTTCCCACGATCCGGGCCGCCCGCTACACCGGCGGCGTCTGGGTGGGCACTTTCCTGAAGACCTGCACCCATCAGCGGATGAGCCAGGAGGCTTCCGCTGCCATCGCTCCCCTGGTCAGCCGTATGGCCAGAGGCGAGGGACTGATCGCACACGCCAAAGCCGCAGACAAGCGGCGCTGAATTCGTCTGCCCGCGGCCCTTTCCCGTGTGGTTTTATCCGTCGGCACTTCCCCGCCCGATTTATCCGGTGGCACTTCCCCGCCCGATCCTGCCCGGCCACGGTTAACGTGAGGCAGTTTTGCCGAATTGGCCATCAGACAGCGATTCGGCATAGTGGACGTAGCTTGCCAGTATGCCGAATCGGTAGAAAACGATAGAAAACGTTGCTTTTGACATACTGAGACAGTCGAATGTCTCAGTATGTCTGTGCTTTTCTGTAACTATACACTGCACCTCTGCATACTCACAATTTCATTCATCCCGCGCACATCTGTTTTATGCCGAAATCCGTGTTTTATCGTGAAACGGCAAAATCCCAGGCATGTCTAAGCGGCTTAGCCGCGAGTTTGCCTGGGATTCTGTTCTCTGCGAATGAGCATCTATGGCTGTCTGCGACGAGGACGTAAGCGAAGGCAACGCCCTCTCCCTCACCGCTGTTTTTCAGCCATGGAATACTGCTTTGCTCTACTGATCATCACCGCCGTCATCACCGCTTTCAGGCTCCGGATCCGGAGCAGCTTCCGTGGTGGTCGGCGCTTCAGTGGTCGTTGTGGTCGTCGGTGCCTCCGTGGTCGTCGTCGGCTCCTCCGTGGTCGTCGGCGTCTCCGTCGTCGGTTCCGGTGCCGGCGGATCCGGCTCCGGACGGTTCTCCAGCTGGATATCCTTCAGCATCAGGGTATCCTTCACATAGGTGAAGAGGACCGTGTCGCCCACTGCGGGGAAGTATCCCGGCGAGCAGGTCGCGTCGGAAGTATCCAGGGTCACCTCACTGTCATCATCCAGCTTGATGGTGCAGGATCCCTTGTCCGTATCCCATACCGTGATCACGCCCTCCGCGGTGATGATCACCGGTTCTGGCGGAGTCGGCGGTTCGGTGGTAGGTTCCGTGGTATCCGTCGTCGGCTCAGTGGTCGTGGTCGGTTCCGTCGTCGTCGGCTTGGTCGTCGTCGGCTTCGGCTTGTTGCCGCCGGAGCAGTATACGGAAACAGCCAGCGGATTGTCGTTCAGGGTTCCGGTATAGGTTACCGTTGCCTTTACGCCGTTCTTGTACTTCTTGCCGGTGAACTTCGTCTTATCGTTGACCAGCATCTTGTACTTGTGCTTGCCCGTGTTCAGGGTGAAGGCCGTGTCCCCGGCATTCTCGATGGTGCCGTTGATGACGTTCTGGTTCTTCTTGGCCTGGTGATGGACAACCACCTTGGTGGCTACCGGATTCTCGTTGACATCGCCGGTAAAGGTGATCTCCGCCCGGTCGCCGATCTCGATCTTGTTGTCCGAAGATACGATCTGGGTGCCGCTGTTGCGGATGAAGCGGTAGGCCGTCGCCGAATCCACACTCAGGAGGATGGAGGAATCGGTAACATCGCCGATGATGCCGTGGGCTTCATAGGAGGCCTCATCCTTTTCTTCCTTCTGGATATCGATCTTCGTGGCATGAGGTGATTCGCTCAGATCTCCCTCATAGGTGACCAGGACTTCATCGCCTTCCGTCATGTCGCCGTTGATCTCCGTATTCTGGTCATAGGTGAAGGTTGCCGTCAGACTCTTGGAAGACACCGTCACGTCGGTGGCGTTCAGGTCGGTGATCTCTCCCTCCAGGGTGAGGGGCTTCTCCACCTGATTCTCAACAATGACGCTGTCCGCCATCAGCGCACTGCCGTCCTTGTGATACTCCACATTGACCGTATCTCCGATAGTCAGTTCCTGATGGTCGCCAAGCTGATAACTGGTCGAATCGGAGGTGGTAAACTCCAGGATATCCGAATCACTCTTAACAATGATTTTGTCCTGCAGCGCATCGGTGATCTCGCCGGCAAAGGTTTCTTCCGTCGCCTTGCATCCGACGACCGGAATGGTCATCGCCGCGATCACCAGCACCGCAATCAGCAGTTTCAGTTTGTCCTTCATGCGTGTACCTCCTTGTTATACTGGATTCTATTCTACCGGCCGGTAGACCTTGTAGGTCTTGGTTGACGACCGTTTTTTGACATAGCCTGACGCCTTCTCGACGACGCCGAAGGTCTTGCCCACGTAATGGGCGTTGGCCAGGAGATTGTCTCCCAGATAGATCATGATGTGACCGCCTCCCCCGTAGGTGTGGAAAACCACATCGCCGGGCTGCATATCCGACTGGCTGGTGATGCCGGTGTCTTCCCACAGCTCCGGATGGGATGCGCAGTGCTTGACCACCCCGTCAAGTCCTCTGGGGAAATCGGGATCGTATCCGGAGGCCCGGATGACCGTCCCCACGAACACGTCGCAGGACGCGCCGGCGCGGGTCTGTTTGCCCCAGCTTCCCCGGCCCGGATATACCCGGTCGATGGCCTCCTTGAAGGCGTCGGTCGGATTGCCGTTGGGGTAGGAATATACTTTCTTCGAAGTGCCCTGCGGCCAGGCCAGCTGCGTTGCCGTTTCCACGATCTTCACGCTGCCGGGAGGCTCGATCACCTCAAAGGGATGGGCGGTAACCGTCTTCCGCTCGCCGTTCTTCAGCGTGGCGACGACGCGGTATTCATAGGAACCCAGAGGCAGGGTCTCCATGTGGATCTTTTCACCGAGGGGGGCGATGTCGCAGGTCATCCCGTTCACATCGCTGCTGATGGCTTTGGCGCCTTCCATCCATTCGTCCTTGGCGGTGTCGATGACGCCCGCCTCAACCTTGCGGATGGTGGTGTTGGACTTCACCGTTCCCGTGACCTGGAAGGGTGCCTCGCCGTAGAGCTGGGACAGTTCGCCGATGTTGCTGTCCCTGAGGGAGATTTCCACCGACGGCTTCCTGGCATACCGCTTGACGGACAGTTTGGATGCCGACACCTTCTTCTCCACGAAGCGGTAGGCGACTGCCCGGTAGCAGTGGGACTTGCCCACCTCCACGTCGCTGTCCAGATAGACCAGATCCTTCTGGTCCGCCAGAAGCTTCCCGTCGCGGTAGAACTGGTATCCGGACGCGCCGGGGACGGCATCCTTGATGGCCAGGTAGATACCCTCACCGGTCATGTTCGGCCGGGTCAGTTCCGGCGTCTCCAGAGTGGGCGCGGCAAACACCCGCGGGGTCTTCCCGCCGCGCCGCTTGCCGTTGACCGCGCAGATCCGGTAATAGGACTGCTCACCCGTCTCCAGCTCCGTATCCGTAAAGGTGGGTTCCTTCACGGTGCCGACCTTCACGGGGAAACCGTACCTGCCGGCCCCACGATATACAATGTAGGAATCGGCGTTCTCCGAAGGCTTCCATGTCAGGGTGACCGTGTCATATGTAGCCGTCGTCCGGACACCCTTGACCGGGCCCGGCTTCTCGTACTGCATGGCGTTCACCACAAAGAATCCTGCGGTGACCATGAAGGCAGCCAGGATGATGACGGTGATGATCAGTACGATGGGTACTGTTCTCCATTTCCATTTCCAAGTAATCATACCATTACATTTTCGCATATTTGCCGAGAAAAAACAAGGGAATGGGGAAAAACTGCCCACAATCAAGCACACTCTACCACATGCCGGCAGTTTTCTTCTCCCCGCCTGACCGGATCGCTGGCCAGACATCCCTGTTAAGTATACTATAAATCATATGTTTTGGGTAGGCAAGTTATTTTTTCTGACAATTCTTCTGTGTGAACAGTTTATTTCCCCATTTTGCCCACAGAAAAACCGGAGCGCCTCTCCTTCAGGGGAAACGTCTCCGGTCTGTGTTTCACTGTATTTCCGTTGCTTTTGCAAAGGCAACGGAGCTCCGGGCGCCGGATCAGCAGATCCGGGTCCCCTCGGGAACCGCGTCGTCCACGAAGATGACCTTGCAGCCGCAGGCGTTGTTGGTGCCCGCCAGCAGCATGCCCTCGGAGGTGACGCCGGTCATCCGGGCGGATTCCAGGTTGGCCACCACGATGATCTTCTTGCCGACCAGTTCCTCCGGCTCGTACTCGCCCTTCAGGCTGGAGACGATGACCCGTTCCCGGATCCCGTCGAAGAGGGTCAGCTTGAAGTTGGACCTGGCCTTGCGGATCTCCTGGCACTTCAGCACCTTGCACACCCGCAGATCCATCCGGAAGAAATCATCGATGCTGATGTCCGGCTGGGTAATGGGCGCGACCTCATCGGGCTCGCCGTAGACCCGCTCCGGCTTCTTCTCTTCTTCCGCCGGGGCCTGGGCCGCCAGATCCGCCTGCTTCTCCTCCTCGGTCTGGGGATAGGAGAAGTCCAGCAGAGGCAGGAACCGTTCCTTGTCGATGGCGTAGAGGAAGAGGTACAGCCTGGGTCCCCGCTCCTTGTCGATGAGCATCTTGTACACGGTCTTGAAGAACGCGCCCTGCAGCTTCTTCAGATCCTCCCGGTCCTCGCCGTAGACGATCTTGGGAATGGCGTAGAGCTGGGCGTTCAGCGCGTCCATGTCGTAGTCCTCTTCGGACAGATATTTGTAGAGCAGGGAGATCTCCTTCTTGCCGTCCTCGTCCAGGCTGTTGTAGGTCTCCCAGTCTCTGGTCACCCGCAGCCTGTTGGCGTTCTCCGGCGCGCACTCTTCCAGCCAGAACTTCGCCCGGTCCAGTCTGTCCTTGAAGTCTTCATATTTATAAGGCTGGTTGATCTTCTCGAAGACCGTCTCGATCATGGGGATGTTGAAGTCCACGATGGAGCCCAGCTGAACCAGCAGGGACATAGGCACCGTCTTGATCCGGGGCCCGAACATGAGGGCGTTCTCCATGACCGTCTTGTCGTGGTCATTGGCCGTGCCGTCCACATACTGGTTGTATTTCTTGTCGAACTCGAAGTACTGGCGCAGGATCTCGTCGTCGAAGCAGAAGTTGAACGCCTTCTGGGGCTCGCAGCGGGAATACAGCCAGATGATGATCTCCGGTTCGTAGAGTTTCAGCAGGGTTTCCGGGGTCAGGTTCAGGCCGGAGGAACCGGACATCTTACCCGTGGTTCCCTTGATGCCGATGAACTCATAGCCCACGAAGACCGGCGCCTCGTGATCATAGATCTTCTCACAGATCACCTTGCTGGTCTCGTAGGATCCTCCCGGGCTGGCGTGGTCCTTTCCGCCCGGCTCGAAGTCAACATCTTCGTACATCCAGCGCATGGGCCAGTCCACCTTCCAGGCCAGCTTGCAGTTGAAGTCTTTGGTGAAATCGAAAGTCCCCCTGTGGCCGCACTCGCACTCGAATTCCGCCACGGTACAGTCATCGTTTATGCTGGTGATCGTCGTCGTGTCCTTGCCGCAGTGGGGGCAGAAGATGCTGACCGGGTAGTAGGCTTCCCGCTCGCCCGGCTGGGCTTCCTGTGTCCGGAAGCTGTCCAGGATGTCGAAGATCTCGCCCCGCTTTCTCAGCGCCGTCAGGATGTGCTCCACGTATTTGCCGCTGCGGTACATGTCCGCCTGATACCGGTAGTCCATGGTGATGCCGAACTTGTCGATGGAGCGCATGAACTCCTTCTCGAAATAGTCGGCGTAGTCCGTCTCCTCCGTGTCGAAGGGGTTGGGGACATCCTTATAGGGCAGGCCGATGCAGCCCTCGAATTTGTTCTCGGGATCCACTTCCTGCACGTTTACCGGAACCTTGCGGAACCGGTCGTATTCGTCCCAGGAAAAGAGCAGCTTGGCTTTTTTGCCTTTGCGCTGCAGCGCCTGGCACACAAAGAGCGCCGTGGCGATGTCACGGAAGTTGCCGATGTGAATCGAACCCGACGGGCTGATTCCCGCCGCGCAGACATACTCTTCCTTGTTGGGGTTTCTCCTGATTACGCGATCCGCGATCCTATCCGACCAATGCATTGTCTTCCTCCAGACTGTTTCTTCTCTGTTTTAGCTAAACGACCGTTGCTTTTTTATTTGGCGATCTTCTCGATCTTGTAGGTGATGACGCCGTCAGGCACTTCCACCTGCACCGTGTCGCCCTTCTTGTGTCCGATCAGGGCCTTGCCGACGGCGGACTCGGTGGTGATCTTCCCGGCGAAGGGATCCGACTCCGTCGCGCCTACGATGCTGAACTGCTGTTTTTCGCCCGTGTCCACGTTCTTCACGGTGACCTTCAGGCCGATGCCGGCGGTGTCGCCTTTGACGTCCTCGTCCTGAACGATCTTCGCCTTGCGCATCATGTTCTCCAGGTACAGGATCCGGTTCTCCAGCTCCGCCTGCTCGTTCTTCGCCGCGTCATATTCCGCGTTCTCGGAGATGTCTCCGTAGGAGATGGCCTCCTTTATTCTTTCCGCTACCTCAGCGCGCCGGACGGATACCAGCTCATCGTGCTCGGCAACGATTTTGTCATACCCTTCTTTAGTCAGAATGATTTCTTCGTTGATTGATTCAACCATGTTCAAAAACTCCTTTTTTTCAGCATTTTACCGGCCGGAAACACCCGCCGATACAGATTAATATTATATTGTACGGACTCTGGATTGTCAACGCCGACCTCCTCTTTCGGGGGTGGATATCTCTGCAAAAATCTGGTACAATATGGATACCGGTTATTCCCCGCCACTCCCCCGATGGACCGGGCGGAGCGAACAGAGAAAGGACGGTAGTTACATGTCTGACCGATTTGACCTGAAAGGCTCCATCGTAGCCCTGATCACCCCCTTCCACGAGGACGGTAGCATCAACATGGAGAAGCTGGAGGAGCTTCTCGAATTCCACATCGCCAACAAGACCGACGGTATTCTGATTCTGGGCACCACCAGCGAATCCCCCACGTTCACCTGGGAGGAGGATTTCGAGATCGTCAAGCGGTCTGTAGAGGTCTGCAAAGGCCGCATTCCGCTCATTGTCAACGCCGGCTCCAACGATACCCGCACCTCTTTCGAGAAGGCGGAGCGCTTCACCAAAGCCGGGGCGGATGCCCTCCTTTGCATCTCCCCCTACTACAATAAAGCCAACAAGGCCGGCCTCTACCATCACATCTGGGACGTGGCCGACTCCGTGGACATCCCGGTGATCATCTACAACATCCCGGGACGGACGGGCATCGGCTTCCCCGTCGATGTCATGGCCGAGCTGGCGAAAAAGGACAACATCGTCGGCGTCAAGGAGGCCTCCGGCGACCTGGGCTATGTGGCGAAACTGGCAAAGGCAACGGAAGACCACGAGTTCCACATCTGGAGCGGCAACGATGACATCACCATTCCCATCATGTCCCTGGGCGGGTCCGGCACCATCTCCGTATGGGCCAACCTGATGCCCGAGAAGGTTCACGAGATGACCTGGGACTACATTGAGGGACGGACTGCAAAGGCAACGGCGACCCAGCTGGAATACGTGCCCCTGATCAACGACTTCTTCATCGAGGTCAATCCCATTCCCATCAAGGAAGCCATGAACATGGCCGGCATGGGCGTGGGCGGATTCCGCCTGCCCCTCTGTGAGATGGAAGAGAAGAACCGCGCCGTACTGCGGGCGGAGATGCAGAAGCTGGGGTTGCTGTAGTCAACTACTCACCACCTGGGCTGAGGCCCTGAGGTGGGAGCTTGTGACTGGCCCGTGGTAAACGGCGTTTCCGCCTCCCACGTTTGGTACTGCCGAAGCAGCTGCCGTCACATCGGGGCCGGCTGACAGCGGCCCGGG
>JAFRHG010000025.1 GCA_017433375.1 Bacillota bacterium | reverse complement strand
CGGAACCAGCATACGCAAAACACAGCATAACATAAACGATCAAATGTGAACAAAGAACCGTGGGGCACACGGGGATAGCTCGCACTGTTACAGCAGATACGTACAACGCCGTATCGTAAGACTGGTCAAACGAGAAGCCCCACTTCTAAGCGAAGCGAAAGTGGTGGGAGTATGTCACTCTCGGCTACCTTGAAGGCGTGCCCGTGATTCTCATGGACGGCCGCATCCACTACTACGAAGGATACACCATGGAAGAGGTCGTTACGCCGGACAGACTCATGGCGAGGCTGGGTGCGCAGACCGTCATCCTGACAAACGCCTCGGGCAGCATGCGCAAAGATTTTGCGCCGGGTAACCTGGTGTGCATAAACGATCACATTTCTTCCTTTGTTCCGAACCCGCTGATCGGACAGAACGATGAAGACCTGGGTGAAAGGTTCGTAGGCATGGTCGACGCCTATGATCCATCCCTGAGAAAGATTGCCCATAAGGCAGCCAAAGAAACGGGCATCACCCTGAAGGACGGTGTCTATGTGCAGGTGACCGGCCCCACATTTGAGACGCCGGCGGAAGCGGAAATGTATCACTCCCTGGGAGCCGATATCGTGGGCATGAGCACGGTCTGCGAGACGATCGCCCTGCGCCACATGGGTGTCAAGGTCCTGGGCATCAGCTGTGTTACCAACTACTGCCCGAATATCGTCGACTCGGCGACAACCGATGACGAAGTGTACGAGACCTCCGCGAAAATGGGCGATGAATTCATCCGGCTGATTAAGCGGACGGTCAAAAAATCGGCACCGAGTGAAAAAGCAACCCTGGCTGGACGGCAGTTCGGAGGATAATGAAATGAAAGCAATCGTTGCCTTTGGATCAAATATGGGACAGAGACAGGAGACCATCGAGGACGCGCTGAAGATGATGGAAGAGCGGGTCGGACGGATCCTGGCTGTGTCCGAAGTCATCGAGACGGAGCCCTACGGGTATACGGAGCAGGACAACTTCCTCAACGGAGCGGCGCTCCTGGACACGGAGCTGAGCCCCCGCCGGCTGCTGGAGGTGCTGCAGGGCATCGAGGCGGAACTGGGCCGGGTGCGGCTGATCCACTGGGGCCCCCGGACCATCGATCTGGACATCATCTTCTACGGGGATGAGATCATCGATGAGGAAGACCTGCACATTCCCCACGCCGACTTCGCACAGCGGACCTTTGTGCTGGGTCCCATCTGCGAGATCGCCCCGGACACGGTGGACCCCCGCTCCGGAAAGACCGTCCGCCGGCTGTACGAAGAACTCATCGGCGGGGAACAGTAACCGGAGCCGGCCATCATGGAACAGAATAAGGAGGAGTAGTGTCATGAAAAGACTATGGTTTGTTTTGCTCACCCTGCCCCTGCTGCTGGTGACAACGTCCTGTCAGAAGGAAGAGGCTGATCAGCCCCAGGCGGAAAAGGAGACCTATACCGTCGTCAAGACCGACGGCGAGCCGGACTGGAGCGATGTGCCCGTCCTGAAGATCGACGACGTCCTGTGGACGGAGGATTACGGGATCCGCGGCCAGGGACAGCTGTGCTATTCCGACGAGGCTCTCTTCGTTCATCTCAGCGCGACCGAGAAAGACATCCGCGCCGTGAACACCGAACCCCTTTCGCCCATATATGAGGACAGCTGCCTGGAGTTCTTCTTCCAGGTTCCCGATTCGCCGAACTACTTCAACTTTGAGATGAACCCCAATGGTTGCCTTTGCGCCCAGTTCGGCCCGGAAAAGACGGACCGGATCGATATCGTCCGGGACGACGCGAAGGAGTACTTCGACATTCATACCGACAGAACCGCCGACGGGTGGGAAGTTTACTACAAGATCCCGCTGAAATTCTTCCAGCTCTTCTACCCGGACTATCAGTTCCAGGGGGAACTGGCGGCCAACTTCTACAAGTGCGGCAACAAGACCGTGCACAAGCACTATCTCTCGTGGGCGCCCATCGATCTGCCGTCGCCCAACTTCCACTGCCCCGAGTATTTTGGCGTGATCAAATTCGAGTAGTAAGGCGCCGTGGCGCCGCCGATTTCGCCGCGCCGGCACCATCAAACAGCCGCTCGTGTATAACGGCTCCAGTGCAGGGCCGTTTATTCACAGATTCCCAATTATTTCCAGCGAAATCGGCCCTTTTTCAGGCTCTCGTGAATAAATGAGCGGCGAAAAGAATTCCATACACCGTTTTTAAAGAAAATGGTGTATGGATTTCAAATCGTGGCGGATTCATTCACGAAATGGAAATTAATGGGATTTTTCGAGGCCGATTCGGGGCTTTTGGTGAAAAAATGAGTCCGGCAGACCCCTGTCATTCACCAGTCCTTCCGGCTGATAAATAGTTTGTCGCTCTTCCGTCGGGATGTTGTCCCGGCAATCGTTTATGCAAAGGCAACTCCAGTTGGAAATCCGCATTTGCGGGACATCTGCGGCCGGAATATGGTATACTCATACAGTACTGAAGCGGTACAGATCCGGAGGGAAAGGACGGGAGTCATGAATAAGGATGTCAGATTATCATGGAGAATCCAGGTGGCGCTGATCACCTGTTTGATGATGCTGGTGATCACGGTGACGCCGCCGGTGACCGGCGTGGCGTCCGCCCAGACGACGGGAACTCCTTCCGCGGAGGAAGGGGGCAGTTGGTCTGAGGAAATTCCCCGGATGCTGCAGGCCGGAAAGTACCGGGAAGGCGTGGTCTTCGCCGGGATCGACCTGCGGCAGGTGAAGGATATAGAGGACGTGTCGGAAGACGCGGAGGAAATCATGACCGTGGATGCCCGGGCAGCGGAAGCTGCGGCGGGAGATCCTGAGGCGATCGCTGAAGCGGAGGCCGTGGCGGAAGGCGGCGAGGAAGCTGCAGCGGCCGAGGGCGGCAAGACGGTTGAGGCCGAGGGCGGCAAGAAGACCGCGGCGGCTCAGGAGGACTGCGTCAGCATTACCTGCATCCAGCGGGATGACATGACGACGGAGCAGATCCTGAAGGAGCTGGCGAAGGACGACAGCGTCATCTTCGCGGAGCCGGACTATATCATAGAAGAAGAGAATGACGACGCGGCTCAGGCCGCGGGCGGCGGCACCGACAGCGCCGCGGGCAGCGGCACCGACAACACCGCGACCGGAACCGCAACCACCGGCACCGACAGCGCCGCAACCACCGGCACCGACCCCGGCCAGACCCCGGGCGGAGTCGCCCTGCAGGAGGCCTCCTCCATCGCCGATCTGAGGCCCTTCCAGTGGAGCAGCAGCGACAGCGCCAGCCTCCACGCCAAGGGGGACCCCGACGGCATGTCCATCAACGTTCCGGGCTTTTTCGATGAGGAAGGCTCCAACATGGACGAGGAAGTGGTGGTCGCGGTTATCGACCAACCCGTCGATTATACCAATCCGGACCTGGCACCCGTGGCCTACACCTTCACAGATGCAGAGCAGCAGACCCTGGGCTGTGATGTCCACGGCTACAATGCCACATGGCAGTCCACCGACGGGAAACTGTCCTACTGGCCCAAAGGCGATCACGGCACCCACTGTGCGGGAATCATCGGCGCCGCATGGGACGGCCACGGCATCAGCGGCGTGGGATCAAAGGTGAAACTCATCTCCGTCCAGAACTGCCTGGGCGACGGCAAAACATCCCTGATCAACGTTCTCCGGGGAATGGCCTTCATCAAGAGGGCCAACGAAGAGTGCCATGCGAATATCCGCATCACCAACAACTCCTGGGGACTGAACCAGAGCAGCAGGGCCCTGGATGCCGCCGTGCGGGAACTGGGAGAAGAGCAGGGCATCATCAGTGTCTTTGCTGCCGGCAACGACAGCTCCAATGCTGACGAGATGGACAACGTCAGCGACCTTCTGATCAACAATCCCTACGCGGTCATCGTGGCCGCCACGGACCCCGGAGGCGAACTTGCGGCATACAGCAACTTCAGCGATAGGCTGGTCACTCTGGGCGCGCCGGGAAGCGGCATCCTTTCCACGATCCAGTCCACCCGGGAGTGTGACTCCGCCATATACATCCCGGACGCCACCCCCGGGACGAACAAACTGTTCGAAGGATTTGAGGACGGTGAACCGTCGATCAGCATCAATCTGGTGGATGATGACATGCAGCCTGTAGGAGAACCGACGATCACCGGCAAAGAAGGCCTGGGCTACGCCGGAGAACACGCCCTGCGGATCGACCTGGATCCCGATAAGAACCCCAGCACGATCCGCATGGATCTGGGCGATGTATACGGGAAAGGCGTAAGATCCGGGGACTATCTGGGGTTTGCCTTCGGGCAGGAAGGGACCGGCGTGATCGGAAGGACCTTCTCCTATTACGACGACAGCACGCATAAGTGGGTCCAGTTTACCAGTGAAAATACCAATTTCTACAGCGAGAACGATTGCTTCGGAAACATCTGGATCTCCCTCCCCCAGGGAGCAGATCTCAAGGATTTACGCATAGCCTTCAAGTACGACGCTTACGACGATTACACAGACGCGATGTATATGGATTCCGTGGGCATCGGCACCCAGCGGGTTCCTTACCGGATGATGAACGGCACGTCCATGGCGACGCCGGCGGTTTCCGGCGGCGCGGCGGTGCTGGCCTCCCGGTATCCGGAAGCGACCGGCGCCGAACTGGCCAATCTGGTGACCTCCAGCGTACGCCAGCTGCCGGCCCTCGCCGGCAAGACCCAGACGGGAGGAATTCTGGATCTGGCTGTGAATGCATCTCCTGACGGGACCACGCCGGCCGCCCGGCAGCCGGGCCCGGACATCACGTCCGCGTCCCTGGACGGCCTCACCCTTACCGTGGAAGGCAGGAATTTCGGCGGCGAAGCCGGTTCCGCGACCGTGAAGAGACCGACGCCGGGCACAGCGGGGAAGTCCCAGTCCGCTTCCGTCAGTTCCTGGTCCGATAAGAAAGTCGTCCTGCAGCTGAAGGAGAAGCTTCAGGGTATCGGACAGGTCAGCCTCAGATCCAAAGGTAACGGCAAACAGGACAGTTATACCTGGTTTGTCAGCAGGAGCGACTGCGTCTACAGCGAAGACTTGCCTTTGAATAAGGGAACGAGAAAGCCCTTCCTCTTCGATGGGGAGGGAGACCGGGAGGCCAGCGGCCCGCTCCAGGCTCTCAAGGGAAAACTGTATTTCCTGCCGGCGACCGTGAAGGTGGAGGTCGAGCCGGCCCATCGGCAACTGATGGTCTACGACCAGGCGGAGAAGACATGGGAAGCCCTGGAGGAACTGCCGGTATGGCTGGAGAAGCCTTCCGCCGCGGTGCATGACGGGAAACTGATCGTGAAGGGCGCCGTCATGGAAGTGGCCAGCGCCGGAGGGGAAGAGGTGCCCAGCAGCGCGGAGAACCCCCAGGCTGCGGTATACGCCTATGACCCCGGGAAGGACAGCTGGACGGCGTGCTCCGCGGAGAACGTCACCCCGGACGATACCCTGGTCGCCGCCGGCGAGAATCTGCTTCTCGTCGGGCACATGCCGGCGGAAACGGGCGGCAACGCTTCGGTCAGGACATACGACCCGGCATCGGGAGGCGGAGAGAAGGTGGCTGATTTTTCCGGGTCACCGAAGAATCCTTCCGCGGCGGTTTCCGGCGATGTGCTGTACATGTACAACAAGGAGCAGTACTGCCTGGAGTCCGTCGACCTGAAGGCGGGCACCGGCGGGCAAAGCCAGCGCTATGATCTGCCGGGCTATGTGGGACAGGCACCCCGCGATGAGACGAGCAATGACACCATATCCAAGAGAAACGGCGTGCTGGTGCCGGTCTCCAGCGGGGTCCTCTTCCTCGGTCCGGCGGCGGCGGACGGCAGCTCGGACACCTTCCTGCTGAAGACGGGAGAGAACAGCCTTGCCTCCTGCCCCCGGAGGATCTCCGAGGACAGCCTGCTGAACCTGACGGCGGCGGCGGACGGCGACCAGATCTATGTCATCGCTTCGGCCATGGTGGAGCCGGACGGACGCCTTTTCCGGACGGATTCCCTGGAGAATATCACGAAGAAACCCTCGGTGGATCCCACGCCGATCCCCGCGCCGGCCCAGGTAGTGGACAACCCCATGGTCGCCAGGGGCAAGACGGTCAAACTGAAGGCGAAGAAACTGCGGAAGAAGTCGGTGAAAGTGAAGCCGTCCAAGGCCTATTCCATCACCGGCGCCAAAGGCAAGCTCACCTTCAAGAAGGTGAAAGTAAACAAGAAAAAGTACAGGAAGAAATTCCTGGTGAACAAATCCACGGGCAGGATCACCGTCAAGAAGGGCGTCCGGAAGGGCGTCTACAAGGTGACGGTCAGGATCCACGCGGCCGGTGACGAGCACCACGCGCCCAAGATCGTGAAGGTCAAAGTCAGGATCCGGGTGAGATAATAGAAAGGAACGGGAATGGCAAAGGCAACCAGAAAACTGATTCTGCTCCTGCTGATGATCTCCGCCGCCATGATTTCGGGGGCGGAGGCGGTCAGCGCGGAATGCACTGCCGTATACGTCGGGCAGGAAGCCAGCAGCGACGGGACGATCATCCTCGCCCGGTGCAACGATCTTCAAGGAACCCATCCGTCCAGAGTGAACGTGGTGGACAGGGTGGAGAACAAGGCGGGAAGAACCATGCCGGTGAGTAAGGACGGAAGCGTGCAGGCAAAGCTGCCGAAGACCACCTTCCGGTACACGGAGACACCCTTCATGGAGAGCAGTTATCTGCCGGACGGGCAGAGGGATTCCGCCGCCTGCATCAATGAGTACGGCGTCATGATGACCATGTCCGTGACCGCCTTTTCCAACGACGCAGCCATGAAGGCGGATCCGTGGGTGGAGGACGGCCTGGTTGAGGATGCCGCCAACAACCTGGTGATCTGCCAGAGTAAAACGGCCCGGCAGGCCGTGGAAGTGCTCCTGTCCCTGATCGACACCTACGGATCGGCGGAGACGAATATCGCCCTGATCGCGGACCAGAAGGAAGCCTGGTACGTGGAGATGTACACCGGCCACCAGTACGCGGCGGTGAAGCTGCCGGCGGACAGGGTATCGGTCTTCGGCAACGAGTTCACCATGGAATACCTCTCCGACTATGAGGAGAGCATAGTGTCCGATGAGCTGCAGAGCCTGGCCGAAAAAAACGGCTTCGCCGTGTACGGTGAAGAAGGGAAGAAAGCGGGAGAGCTGAATCTCTTCGACACCTATTCCGGGGAAGAGCTGACCACGACCTACAGCCACATGCGCACATGGATCGGCCACCAGCTGCTGGCGCCCTCCGTCTACAGCGGGGACTATGATGAGAAGGAACGCTATTCCCTGTGCTTCGCCGCCGATAAGAAGGTGGGCATGGAGGAGGTGGCTTCCCTCATGCGCAACCGCTACGACGGGACGAAATACGACCCGGACAGGACGGGCCGCATCGACATGCGCGTTATCGGAACGGAAACATCCTGCAGCACCCACGTCCTGCAGCTCTACCCGGATCAGCCCGCCTCTACGGCCGGGGTCACCTGGGTGAGCCTGGGCCCCCTCATCTACGGGACCTTCGTTCCCGTTTCCAACGGGGTGACCTCCATCAGCAAGGCCTACAGCCTTGATCAGCCGGAGGAAGATGCGGGAATATTCGATACGGAAACCTATCCCTATTATGATTTCAAGGCCCTGACGACCCTGTGCACCGGACCGGAGAACGCCGATGTCTATGGAAAGCCCGTCAGGGATTACTGGAAGAAGGCGGAGCAGGGGATGTTCGCGGGCATGCCCCAGGTCCTGAAGAGCGCGGCCGGACTGGATTCCGCGGCGGCGGCGGACTACGTCACGGACTACTGCAGCGCCATGCAAAAGCAAGCCTTTTCCGACGCGAAGGAACTGCTGAACGACGTCATGAACGAGCAGAGCAATAACAGCAATTCCATGCAGATGGGCCGGGACCCCGAGACCCATAAGATCCTGGACAGCAAGCGGGTGCTTGAGCCCATGGAGGTCGACCTGGATCCCGCCGCCTACGAAGACGTTCCGGAAGCACCTGAACAGGGATCTTCCGGCAGGGCATCCTACACCATGCGCAGCGGCCTTCTGGTCATGCTGGGCATCGGGATCCTGGACGCCATTCTGGCACTTATCGTTCTGGTAATGAACAGACGGAGGCAACAGTGAGAAGATACAGTCAGGAAGGAATAAAGAAAGCCCTTGCCATCGTGGCGATCATCATCCTCGTCATCCTCGTGGGGCACATGGTCGAGACCACGTCCTTCAACAGCAAGGTCCACGAGGCGAAGGGCCCGGATGACAGCAAGGCGTCCTATATGGACTTCGCCGACCGGCAGGACAGCACCAGCAGCTGGCTCAAGCGGGACTTTGACCTGAAGGGCAAGACGGTGGACCTGCAGGCGAAAACCGTGGACGGCACGGTCTTTAACCGTTCCCCGGAGGAGATCAGCACCTGGAAGATGACCCTGCGGATCAAAGGCGACTGCTTCATCAACAACGCCTGGTGCGGGGTCGTGGAGATCCACCAGTTCGTGGGAACGGACAAGGAAGCCGTGCAGAAACTGGATCTGCGGAACTACCAGCTGGAGAATGTGGACCTGGAATACCTCTATGACGGCGACCTGCTGATTCCCCTGCAGAAGGGGGACTACCTGGTCTACTACCCCTCGGAAAAGGATGACGAAGTTCCCGTCGCCGCCGACTCGGAGCTGACCATCGGCATGATTTTCTATTATCTCGATGCCGTGGATCTTTCCGACTATGAGATCAGCTACTCCTATCACAAGGGCATGAACGAAGGCCTCGCCTTCTATATCCTGATCGCCCTGACCATCATCTGGCTGGGCCTTCTGACCATGATGCTCGTGGCCAGGGCCACCTACCGCAGGGCGATCAACGAGATGGAACTCCGCACGTCCGGCCTGTCCTACATGTCGGACATCTATGACATTATCTACATCATCGACATCGAAACCGATGAGCTTACCCCCGTCACGGCGGATGAGGAATCGGAGAAGCATCGGCCGGAGCACATGGGAGCCCGGGACCAGCTGCTGAACCTTTTCGCCATGGATGCCGCCGGCCCGTATGTGGAGATGATGCAGGAGTTCGCGGATATCCGCACCCTGAGCGAGCGGCTGGAGAAACAGAGCATTGCCTGTGAATACCTGAGCAAGACCCACGGATGGACCATGATCCGTTTCCTGGCCATGGACCGGGAGCCCGGCCAGCCGCTGAAGCGGGTCCTCTTCACCATCCAGAACATCGATGAGGAAAAGCAATTCACCGAGGAGAGAGAACAGCAGATCCTCCGGACCGGGATCGAGAGCAAATCCAAGAGCTTCTTCTTTGACATCATGTCCGATCGGGTAAAGACCGGGGTGGGCTCCATGGTGGATGAGGCGACGGAAATCTCCGGGGAAGGCGGGGACGAGAAGCTTCTCGCCCGCGCCGATAAGATCCGGGATACGGGATCGACGCTGCTGACCCTGACCGAACGGCTTGTGGACGCCTCGGATATCTGCGCCGGGACCCTGAAACTGAATCCGGTGCAGTATTCCTTCCGGCAGATGATCACCGGCGTGGCCGGGGAAGCCAGGGAGGAGGCGGAAGAGAAGGGGATTGCCTTTGCGGCGGACATTTCCCCGAAGATCCCCGACAGGCTGATCGGCGACGCCCCCCGGATCCGGGAGATCATCCTCTTCCTGATCAGCAAATCCATCCGGCACGTGAAGGAGGGCGGTATCACCCTTTCCGTTTTCGGCAAGGAGACGGAGGGAAAGGAGCATCTGCTGATCTCCATCAAGGATACGGGAGACGGCTTCCGGGAGGAGGACCTGAAGCGGCTCACGGCCCACTGGGCCGAGCCGGAGCACAGCTGGAACTTTACGAAGGAAGAGCCGGGGCTGGGGCTGATCATAGCCCATGAGATGCTCCGCCTGATGGATTCGGGCCTGGGGATCATCAGCGAATACGGGAACGGCAGCGAGTTCTATTTTGAACTCGATCAGGAGATAAAGGATCCCGCGCCCATCGGACCGATGGAGCTGTAGGAAGAGGAAATAAAGGAGCCGATATGTTCACGGCCATTTACGGCATCTGCACGATCATCACCGCCCTTGTATTCATCTACATGGCGCAGAAAAACTACGATAACGTCGACATCTATAACTGGACGTTCCTGGTGTTGATCCTTATTATCGTGCTGTCCTACTGGCTGCAGTCCAAGGTGACGACGCCGGAGGCTTCGTCTTTCCTGTTCTGCTTCATTTACCTGGACAGCACCATTCTGATCGTGGCCGTGATCTTCGCCCTCCTGCACACCATCGGCATCCGGATCCAGCCCTGGATGAAGATCCTGGCCTACGGCGCCTCCTTCATTCAGCTGGCCGTCGTCTGGCTGTGCGCGGACAACGATCTGTATTACCAATCCCTCAGGATCGTCGATACGGGAGAGGGCTACGCGACGGAGGCGACCTACGGGCCGCTCATCATCATCCACTTCATCTATCTGGGCTGCCTCATGGTCTGGGCCATCGGCGCACTCGTCCTCGGATTTCTCCGCCAGGGTTCCTACTCCCGGAAGAATCTGCTGGTCTATACGTCGGCGCTGGGAGCCGGTCTGCTGATCTACGCCATTGACATTGCCTTTGCCACAGAGTTCACCATGCTGCCCGTCCTCTATACCATTGCCGATGTGGTCATCGCCCTGCGTTACGACCGGGCCCACGGATACGACCTGTCCTTCCTGATCACCGAGCATCAGAAGAAGCACGACGCCCGGGGGTATGTGGCCATCGGGCTGCGGAAACAGTTCCTGGGCACCAACGAGAAGGGATACGATTTCCTGCCCTTCCTGAAAAAGCAGCGGGTGAACGAGAAGCTGCTGCCCGACGATGAGACGGCGCAGATGATCAGCAGGCTGATCGACGATTTCGAGATGGGGGACGTCCGCTCCCTGAAGTTCCAGACGGGGGGCATGACCTGCGTCTGCGAGATCACCCACTTCTCCATCAGCAGCGGCGGCAAGACCCAGGGGTACCTGCTGGAGCTGCGGGACGCCACGGAGGAGCAGCGGGCCTACGATATCATCTCCTCCTACAATGAGAGGCTGAATGCCGAGGTGGTGGAGAAGACCAACAGCATCCGGGACATCCAGCGGAAGATCGTCCTGGGCATGGCGGATATGATCGAAAACCGGGACAACAATACGGGCGGCCACGTCAAGCGGACCAGTGACATCATCCATATCATCGTGGACGAGATCATCCGCCAGGGGAAGATCCCCATGACCGAGCAGATGGCCCAGGACATCGTCCGGGCCGCGCCAACCCATGACCTGGGCAAGATCTCCATCGATTCCAGCATCCTGAACAAGCCGGGACGGCTGACCGACGAGGAGTTCGAGATCATGAAGACCCACTCCCCCAAGAGCGGCGAGATGGTGAAGATCCTTCTGGAGGGCGTGGAGGAAGACCGGTTCGTGGAGGTGGCTTTCAACGTGGCCAGGTACCATCACGAGCGGTGGGACGGCCGGGGCTACCCGGAGGGTCTGGTGGGCACCATGATCCCCCTGGAAGCGCGCATCATGGCCATCGCCGACGTCTACGACGCCCTGGTGAGCAAGCGGGTCTACAAGGAGCCCATGAGCTTTGAGCAGAGTGCCGATATCATGTGCGAATGCATGGGGACCCAGTTCGATCCCAATATGAAGTCCGTATTCCTGGGCTGCCGGGAGCAGCTGGAGAAGTATTACGAGGCGAACAGTTAGGAGCGGCTGCGGGGCGCAGAGAGGAAGGTACTTTTGATGAAGGTAACATTCTTTGGAACAACCACACTGCTGTTTGATGACGGCAGGGACCAGATCCTCTTCGATGCTCATTTCACCCGGCCCTCTCTGGCCAAATACGTCTGCGGGTCCAGGGTGACGACGGATACCGCCCTGTGTGATGAGCTCATGGCCCTCCACCCGATGGACCGGCTGCGGGCCCTGTTCATCTCCCATACCCACCACGATCACGTCATGGATGCCCCCTACATCGCGCAGCAGACCGGCGCGGTGATCTACGGCAGCCAGTCGACGAAAAACGTGGCCCTGGGAGGAGGGGTCGGGGAAGACCGTGTTCAGGTATTTGAAGACGGGAGCGAATACACCATCGGCGAATACCGGATCCGCATCCTCCGGTCCATCCATTCCAGGCCTACGCTGCTGAACGATGATCTGGGCGAGCCCATTGAGGAACCCCTGAAGCAGCCGGCTGGCCTGCGGGAGTACAAGGAGGGCGGTTCCTACGACTTCTATGTGGAGCACGGGGAAAAGAAGATTCTGATCCGGCCCAGTTTCAACTACATCGAAGGACAGCTGGACGATATCCGGGCCGATGTCCTGTTTCTGGGCGTGGCCGGCCTGGGGAAGGCGGAAGCGGAGATGGAGGAGAAGTTCTTCGCGGAAACGGTGGAAAAGACCGGGGCGTCCCTGGTGATCCCCGTCCACTGGGACAACTTCTTCGCCCCGCTGACGGAGCCGGTGCTGGAGATGCCGGATGTGATCGAGAAGACGGAGGTCGTGTTTTTCCGGCTGGCGAAGTACTGTGAAGCCCACGGTGTGAACTGCCTGATTCAGTATCCGCGTACCAGCATGGCGATCTGAAAGGGGCAAAGGCAATCCGAGCCGGGAAAGAGTATTTGAAAAAACTGCCGGCGGGCGGAGAAGGGGGCCTGCGGCATGAGAAAGGAGAATGAGATCGTGAAAACAAAAGAGGAAAGAAAGCAGCGCCGGAAGGCGACGAAAGAGGAGAGAAAACAGCGCCGGAAGGCGAGAAGGAGATTTCTTGTCGTTGGCCTGCCTGCGATAGTGACCATCCTGAAAGGCACGCGGAAGGACTTCAAGGGCGACAACGGAGAGCTGGTCGCCAAAAAGATCCGCAAGGCCAAAAGCAAGAAAAGAAGAATGAAAGCGGTGAAGGAATGAGCAAAATGACGAACAAAGACAAGGGCGCCATCGTCCTCGGTGCCGCCATCACATTCTGCGGGCTGACCCTGTACGCGGCGGACCGGGTTCTGCATTTCCTGTTCCGGGACGTGGATCCGGACAGGATCGAGAAGGATGACGTGGATGTCATCGAAGAGGAAAGTGAGGTGCAAGATGAGCAAGTTGAATGATTTCCTGACCGAATCGGGCGTATTTTTCATGGCGACCGTGGACGGCGATCAGCCCAAGCTGCGGCCCCTGGGTGCGCACCTTGAGATGGACGGCAAGGTCCTCTTCGGCGTGGGCGACTTCAAGAACGTGTACCGGCAGATGACGGCCAATCCCAAAGTCGAGATCGCTGCCTGCAAGCCGGACGGGCATTGGCTGCGCTACACGGGCAGGGCGGTGTTCGAAACCGATCCGAAGTACGCGGAGGCCATGCTGGACATGATGCCGGACCTGCGCAAAATCTACAACGACGAGACCGGAAACAAGATGATGGTCTTCCACCTGGAGGATGCCACGGCCGTGGACATCATGGTCATGGGCGACGGGGAAAACCTGCTGGATTAGGCTGGCAAAGGCAACCCCGCTCAGGCTGCAATCACAACCATAGAGGCTGATGCATTATGGGAATAATGCGTCAGTCCTTTTTTTCTGTACTGGGCGGCCTGCGGCAAAGGCAATTCTGTATTTCCCCACCCGCACTTAAATGCTCCCATATATTCCCATCTGACTGAATATGGAAATATATTGGAATCAGAACGAGCGAACAGAGACCATAATGAACCCAGAAGCCGGCCCCGGCCGGTGGGAAAGTCGTGCACATCCTGACGACCGGTCGAGCCAATGCGCGAGGCTCGGCTGGGGCGTCTGGCTGCGTGCGATTTATCCATGGGTTAGAGCGTAGGATATAAGAAATCTTTAGTTTATACAAAAGATACCACCGTTTTACTTTTCACCCCGGACAGATTAAGATGGAGACAGAGAAGAGAGCAACCCCTCGCGGGAGCGGGGCGGGGAGACAAAGAAGAAAGCGACTGCGCGAAAGGAGGATTCCATGAAGAACAAGAACAGAATGAAAGGCAATATCCTGCTGATGATGACGGCCATGATATGGGGAACCGCTTTCGTTGCCCAGAAGGCGGGCATGGACCTGCTCGGGCCCATCGCCTTCAACGGGATCCGGACTCTGGTGGGAGCCCTTTCCCTGGTCCCGGTGATCCTGATCACCGGCCGGAGTCAGCAGAGGAAACGGCAGAAGGACCAGCAGAAGACGAAGACGCAGCCTCAGGACCAGCAGAAGGACCAGCAGCAGCAGGACCCCGCCAACAGAACCCTGATCATCGGCGGTATCTGCTGCGGGCTGGCCCTGTGCGCAGCCGGCAATGTGCAGCAGATCGGTCTGTACTACACCTCCGTTTCCCACACGGGATTCATCACCGCCCTCTACGTGGTCATCGTTCCGCTGATGGGACTCCTTTTGGGGAAGCGGGTTTCCCCGGTCATGTGGTGCTGCGTAGCCGCCTCGGCTGTGGGGCTCTATCTGCTCTGCATTCCCGCAAGCGGATTCGGCCAGGTCAACGTGGGGGACATCATCATTTTCGTCTGCGCGATCTGCTTCGCCGTGCACATCCTGATCATCGACCACTTTTCCCCGAAGGTGGATGGCGTGAAGCTGTCCTGCATCCAGTTCTTCGTGGCGGGCGGCGTGTCGCTGATCCTCATGCCCTTCGTGGATCCGGCTCTGGGATTCGCCCTGCCCACGGCGGGCAACGTCTTTGCCTCCTGGTTCACCATCCTCTACGCGGGGATCGTTTCCTGCGGGATTGCCTTTACCTTCCAGGTCCTGGGCCAGAAGGATACCGAGCCGACCATCGCCTCCATGATCCTCTGCCTGGAGTCCGTGTTCGCCCTGCTCGCCGGCATGATGTTCCTGGGGGAAATGATGTCCCTGCGGGAAACGGTGGGATGCGTGGTCATGTTCGCCGCCATCATCGTCGCCAACCTGCCGGTCAGCGCCGCGAAAGAGCGGGCGCCCGGCCCCGCCCAGGGATAATCAGAACCGCAAACTCCTGACGAAGTCCGCGAAGATACAGATTGCCGAAGTGAGCGGGAGGGTAATCAGAACTCCCAGCCCTTGACGAAGTCCACAAAGGCGCGGGCCGCCAGGGACAGGGAATCGTAAGAACGGAAACCCAGGGAAATGTCCGTGAAGGAGTTCACGTCGAAGGGAATGCCTTTGACCGGGAAGGTGCTCTTCTCGACCATGATCTTCGGGTAGATGCCGAAGCCCAGGCCCTTGTTGATCATGGAAAAGCAACCGTAGTCGTTGTTGATCTCGATGATCTGGTTCAGGCTGACGTCGAACTTCCGGGCCAGGTCATAGTTGTAGGGATCCAGCGCCTCCGTGCATCCGATGTAGGGGTGGTCGCCCAGCTCGCTGATGGGGAAGACCTTCCGCCTCGCCAGAGGATGCTTTTTTGATACCACGATCATGTCCTCCTGGCGGCAGAGGGGAATGAGCTGGATCTTATCGGAGGCGACCAGCTGGGTGAAGGTGCAGTCCGCCTCGCTGTCCAGGATGAGCCGGGTTGCCTTTTCATGGGAGTCGCACTCCGACAGCTCGATCTCGATCCCGGGGTACTGTTCCTTGAATTCGCTGAGGATGTCGGGAAGGTAGCAGACGATGACGGTGTTGATGGACAGCACCCGGATGCGTCCCCGCTCCAGACCCTTGATCTGGTCCACCTGTTCCCCCACGATCTGCTCGTCCCGGTGCAGCCGCTGCATGGCGGGGAGGAGAGTGCGGCCCTCCTGGGTCAGGCGGACGCCGCCGAACTCCCGCTCGAAGAGGCGGAAGCCGGCCTGCTCCTCCATGGAATTGATGATGTAGCTGATGCCGGCCTGGGTGTAGCCCAGCTTGTCGGCGGCTTTCTTGAAGCTGCCCAGTTCCGCGACAGTGATGAAAACTTCGGCGTTGATTTTTTCCATGAGGATCCCTCCCGGGGAGCGGCATTTTACTTTTGCTTTCCCAGATATTATAATACAGGGAGGAAAGAGAGACCAGCCGGACTTACCCTCCGGCCGGCCATTGGCAAAAGCAGCAGCGCCGCCGCCTCCGCGGCAGGCAAAAGCAGCAGCGCCGCCGCCTCCGCGGCAGGCAAAAGCAACAGCAAAGGAAACAACATATGGGAAGAAGAGACGGCAAACTCGTCGGCAGCCTTGACTCGCTACACATTTTTACGCCCCTTCTGTATCCCGGCCGGTGCGACAACGAAGCGTTCATCTCCGAGCGCATCGACCTGACGAACATCAACACTTTTCTGGAACGAAAGAATAACCAGCTCGCATCGGAAACGCCGGAAGGGGAGGACGTTTTCCGCTACACCATCTTTCACGTAATCGTCACCGCGGTGATGCGCACGCTGCGGCTGCGGCCGAAGATGAACTGGTTCATCGCCAACAAGCGGATCTACGAGCGCAACCACATCAGCGCATCCTTCGTCATCAAGAAGAAGTTTTCCGATCACGGGGCAGAGGCCCTGGCGGTGCTCTACGGAGAGGACGAGGATACCATCGACACGATCCACGAAAAGATCCGTGCCCAGGTCTACAGCGGACGCAGCGAGAAAAAAGACGGCTCCACGGAAGCCATGGATATGATCGGCAAACTGCCTTTCTGGCTGATCCGATTTATCGCCTGGGTATGCCGCCGGCTGGACATCCACGGCAAGGTCCCCCAGAGCCTCATCGAAAGCGACCCCTACTACACCTCCGCCGTCCTGTCCAATCTGGGCTCCATCAAGCTGCGCAGCGGCTACCACCATCTTACGAACTGGGGCACCAACTCCCTCGTCGTCATCATCGGCGAGAAAAAGATGCGCCCCTTCTTTGCCGACGACGGCAGCTACGAGATGAAGGACAGCCTGGACCTGGGCATCACCATCGACGAACGGCTGGCGGACGGCTATTACTACGCGAAGACCATCAAGCTGGTGAAAAAGCTCCTGGAGAATCCGGAGCTTCTGGAACAGCCCCTGGCTCGGGAAGTGGACTACGAATAACGAGGCAAGGAAAGGCAACCCATGACCAAGAAACAGACCCCAGAAACCATCACTTTTCCCATTCCGGACACCGTCCGCACACCCTGGTTTTCCCAGTGCGGCGACCTGCCGGTCACCATCGAATACTGCTGCGGAACCATGTACGACGCCGTGCGGGAGACCGCGAGGCAATACCCCAATAACGTTGCCTTTGATTTTATGGGCAGGTCCACCACATACCGGCAGATGCTCCAGCATATCGACGCCTGCGCCAGATCCCTGCGGACCATCGGCACCCGGGCGGGGGACCGGATCACCATTGCCATGCCCAACTGCCCCCAGGCCATCTATATGCTTTACGCCATCAACCGGGTAGGGGCCGTGGCCAACATGGTGCACCCCCTGTCGGCGGAAAAGGAGATCGAGGAGTACCTGAACCTTTCCCACAGCACCACCGTCATCACCCTGGATCAGTTCTACGGGAAGATCGAAGCGATCCGCAAAAACACGGAGCTGCGCAACGTGATCATCGCCCGCATCAAAGACGAGCTGACCCGGCCGATCCGGGCCGGCTATATGGTGACCGAGGGGCGGAAGATCGAGCGCATCCCCCGGGACGCGCCCATCATTTCCTGGAAGCAGTTCATCAAACTGGGCCGCTCCAGCTTCCCGGACTACAAGGTCCGGCGGAAGGCGGACGATCCCGCCGTCATCCTCTACTCCGGCGGCACCACGGGAAAGACCAAGGGGATCGTACTGACCAACTTGAACTTCAACGCTCTGGGCGAACAGGTAAAGGCAACCAATCCCATGTTCAAACCCGGCGACCGGATGCTGGCGGCCATGCCACTCTTTCACGGATTCGGGCTGGGGGTCTGCATCCACACCATGCTCGCCCACGGCGGCCGGTGCGTTCTGGTGCCCCGGTTCACGGCGAAGAGCTACGCGAAACTGATCACCAAATACAGATGTAACTTCATCGCCGGCGTGCCCACCCTGTACGAAGCCCTGCTGCGGCTGAAGTCCGTGGAAAGGGCCGACCTGTCCTGCCTGAAGGGCGTGTTCTCCGGCGGCGATTCCCTGTCCATCGAGCTGAAGCGCAAGTTCGACCGCTTCCTCTACAACCACAACGCCTCCATCCAGATCCGGGAGGGCTACGGGACCACGGAATGCGTGACCGCGTCCTGTCTCACCCCGCCCAGCCAGAGCCGGGAGGGGAGCATCGGCATCCCGTTCCCCGACACCTACTACAAGATCGTGGAGCCGGGCACGGAGCGGGAGCTTCCCTACGGGGAAGAGGGCGAGATCCTCATCGCCGGCCCCTCGGTCATGAAGGAGTACATGGACATGCCTGAGGAAACGGCGGAGACCCTGCGCCGTCATGGGGACGGCCTGACCTGGGTCTACACGGGGGATCTGGGCACCATGGACGAGGACGGCTTCATCTACTTCAAAGGCAGGATCAAGCGGATGATCATCAGCTCCGGCTACAACATCTATCCGGCCCAGCTGGAGAACATCTTCGACGCCCACGAAAAGGTGCACATGAGCTGCATCATCGGCGTGCCCGACAGCCTCCGGATGCATAGGGTCAAGGCCTTCGTCATGCTGAAGGAAGGCGTCCCCGCCAACGAGCAAACCAAGAAAGAACTCATGGCCTACGCCGCGAAACACATCGCCAAGTACGCCATGCCCTACGACATCGAATTCCGCAGCGAGCTTCCCACGACCCTCGTGGGCAAGGTCGCCTACCGCCAGCTGGAGGAGGAAGCCCTCGGCGAGGAGGAGTAGGCGCGGCGCGACCCTTCAGGCCGATCCGCCGAGAGTATGCGGAATCGGCGGAAATCCATGCATTTGACATACTGAAACAGCCCCATGCGGCTGTTTTTTCTGTGACTATTCAATATCCTCTGTATAGTTACAGAAAAGCACAGGCAATGTTGAGGCACTCGGCTGTCGCAGTATGTCGTTTTCGCTGTTTCAGGCCGGTTGCGCATACTGGGTCGGTATATCTGGTATGCGGAATCACGGTCAAACGGCAATTTCGACATACTGGACCTGTGTGTCAGGTTTCTGGTGCAGCCTATGTTGAGTCCGGAACCGGGCTCATTCAAGGGGATATAAGAAAACTATAGTTAACACAAAAGATATCACCGTTTTACTGTTGCCTTTGCACGGGGTACAATACAGACAGAAAGAAGGATAACACCAAAACCAGATGCAAAGGAGGTACCCCAATGAAGATGATGAACGAAAGAATGGCGAACATTTGCAGAGGAGCGATCTCCTCCATCGCAGGAGTCGACAACGAGATCATGGCGGCGGTTGTGGCCATGAGGATGCGGTCCTTCGGGGCCAGCGTGGAAACCGGAGCGGAAATGGTCGGCGCCATGCTGCAGGAACGCACAAAGGCTTCCGAGGACTATGCGTATTAAATTCGACGCCTTGCCGGATAACGGATACACCACAAAGGGAGGGCCGGGGACGAAACCCGGCTCTTTCCCTGTCAGGCAAGGGGATTTTCTGGTATGATTAGTGTGAGCAGGAGGGTCGAAGCAATGATCCATTTTGAACAGGTGACACCGGACAATTTTGAGGGCGTGATCAATCTGCGGCTTCGGGACGATCAGGTCGGATTCCTGGAGAGCAATCTGTATTCCCTGGCGGAAGCCAGAGTGTTCGATTATCTTGAGCCGAGGGCGGTGTACGATGATGATCGCCTCATTGGATTCATGCTGTACTACTTTCAGCCTCACGGTGTTCAGCGGCAGATGGGCCCTGGGGAAGGCGTGCATGAGATCCATGCGAACGGCAGGGACTACATCTACTTCAAGCGGCTGATGCTGGATGAGAGTGAGCAGGGAAAGGGCCTGGGCCGCGCGTCCATGGTCGCTGCGCTGGAATACTTCAGAAAGGAGTATCCGACGGCGGCCTTCGTGGAGCTGATGCATTACCTGGACAACGACACTGGCGCCTCCCTGTATGAGTCGGTGGGGTTTGAATCGACGGGGGAGATCAGGCGGACCCTCAGGCCCGGGACGGATGATGAGTACGATGAGGAGCTGGTGAGAAGAAAGTATTGGTGAGAAAGATGAAACTGTTTGACCGAAACAGGAAGGATCCCCTCAGGGACGTAGTGATGAAGATATTCGACGCGAACATCGATTCCCCGGACGTGTTTTTCCAGATGGACGACGCGGAGGGGAAGCAGATCCTCCGCAAATTCGACAAGTCCTCCGGCGAGGTCCGGTACGCGGGGACCTATGAGATCCTGTTCAAGACGGAGGACCTGAACCGGTTCTGCCTGATCATGACCCGGACGGCCAACGAGAAAGAGGTGGACGATGACCTTCAGCCGCTGGCGGAGGAACTTGACAGCTGGATCGTGGCGGAGTATTATCCAGGGGCCCGGGGAAGGATCTATCTGAGGAACCTTCCGGAAGAGGCGGTTCAGCGCATAACGGAAAAGTACAACAAGAAAAGAAGGTGAAGCACATGAGCAGAAAACGGAAGAAGTCGGTGCCGACCGCTCCGCCGAAGCAGGAGAAAAAGATGGTCATCGACATGAAGAAGGCGGAGCTGGCTAAGGCTTACCAGGTTCCTGGATTCCGAACCGGCAAGCACCTGACCGAGAAGGACCGGCCGAGAAAGAAAAACTGGAAAAGAGAATACGAGCGGGAAAGGGAGCGGGAACGATGCAATCATTCAGATCCGGCTCTCTTTTCTTTACGCCTCAAGCGGTCGCGCAGCCGCTAGCGCTCTGGTTCATCCGATCAGCGAGCACCGGCGCAGCCGCAGATCCGTCCAATCCGCTAGCGCCGCGCAGGCCCGCCGGAATCCGTAAGGGCTGCGGGGTAACCGGCCCTTTTTTCGCATTTTCTGCGATGTTCTGAAGGACGCCCGGGGGATATCATATAGACGCAAACAGGAGTATAGTCGAGAAAACCGAACGGAGGTGAGGGTCATGAAAAGACTATTGATTCTTTTGGGAGCAATATGTTACTGCGTGGCTCCTGACCTGTTCGTTGGACCGGCGGATGATGTGCTTGTCCTCCTGGCGAGCACAGTGCTTTCCACGCTGGTCGCCGGCGCTAAGGAAAACAGGGATCAGGAGTATATCAGGGTAGAAAGGGACTACTGAACAGCGCCCGCCCTTATCGGGGACGGGAATACAAAAGAAAGGGGTGAACGGAATGATTAAGGAAGCAATGGCTGGAAAGTCAATCCTGGCGGTGGGTGCCGCCGTTGCATTCTGCGGTCTGACACTGTACGCCGTCGGAAAGACACTGGACTACCTGTTCCAGGACGTGGATCCGGATCTGATCGAATACGATCCGGAAGAGGAAGCGGGTGATCCGGAAGGCGAAGCGGAGGTCACGGAGACCGAGGAACCTGCACCGGATCCGGCATAGAAACCACCCATTACGGTCCTCCCTGTGGTATGATGGAAGCACATATCACAGGGAGGATATTAATTTTGTCAACGATGATCAGAAAGGCAACCCCGGCGGACATCCCCGCCATCGCGGATCTCTACGAGGAGATCCATTCCCGGGAGGAAGCCGGCGAGACCACGACCGGCTGGCTGCGGGACGTGTACCCGGTGCGCGGGACCGCGGAGAGCGCGGTGGCCCGGGGCGACATGTTCGTGCAGGAGGATAAGGACGGCCGGATCGTGGGCACGGGAATCATCAACCAGATCCAGGTCGACGTCTATGCCAAAGGCAACTGGAAGTATCCGGCCCCGGACCGGGAAGTCATGGTGCTGCATACCCTGATCGTCTCCCGAAAGACCGGGGAGCGGGGCCTTGGCGTTGCCTTTCTAAAATTCTACGAAAACTACGCCCGGGAACAGGGATGCCCGTACCTGCGCCTGGACACCAACGCCCGGAATGAAGCGGCCAGGGACTTTTACCGGAAGCACGGCTACCGGGAGATCGGCACCGTGCCCACGGTGTTCAACGGAATCCCCGGAGTGGACCTGGTGCTCATCGAGAAAAAGCTCTGAGCCGCGCCGGATGAGCACGACGACAAGGAGGACTGAATAAATGGAATTCATACACGAACCGGAAAGAATCTACGGAACGGACGAGAATGGAAAGGTGGTCGCGGAGATCACCTTCCCCCAGCGGAAACCCGGTGTGTTCACCATCGAGCACACCATCGTTGACGGCAGCCTGCAGGGGCAGGGGATCGCCGGCAAGCTGGTGCAGGCAGCGGTGGATGACATCCGCAGTCAGGGCGGCCAGGTCCGGGCAACCTGCTCCTACGCGGTCAAATGGCTGGAGAAGCACGAGTGATCTGCTTCTACGCGGTTTAGTAAAACGATCATCCAGACGGCGCTGGTGAATATCTGGCCGCCCCTGTTGCTTCAAATACACCAGTCGGCCGGATTCCCCATCCGAAAATGCCCTTTTCGGCTGCCTCTGTGAATAAAAAGGCAATTCCCACGGGGCGATACACCACTTTTTGAGAAAATGGTGTATGGATTCAAATTGCGGACGTTTTTATTCACAAAATGGAAATAACTATAATTTTTAACGGCTGAAAAAGCGGTATTGGTGAATGAATAATTCCAACAAGGCATGTTATACACCAGTCCCGGTCCGCCCGGCCCGCGGCAGGGATGCAGAACGCTGCCCGGCCCGCGGCGGGCAGGCTGGAACAGACAGAGAAAGGGAGAGGCAGAGAGATGAAACGAACGGAATATCTGAAAGAAGTTTATGGACTGGTCAGTCATGTGGAGGGAGGGTCCTTTGCCGAGGTGTACACGGCGCCCTTTGAGCAGGATGGACGGCCCCTGGCCGGCAGCATCTACTTTCTGCTGGAGCCGGGGGAGGTGTCCCGTTTTCACGTGATCGACTGCGATGAGATCTGGTACTATCACGAGGGCTGCGGGCTGAAGATCACCGCGCTTTCCGAGGAGGGGAAGGAGGAGTTCCTCCTCGGCGGGGATCCCCAGAAGGGTGAACGGGCAATGGTCGTGATCCCGAAGGGTCGGATTTTCGCCGCGGAAAACCTGGACCCGGAGGGATACACCTTCATCTCCTGCGCGACCACGCCAAACTTCCAATACGCCGGTTTCCGCCTGGTGGGTCGGGCCGAGATCAGCATGAAATACGGGGAGCATTACGATGCAGTGAAGCACCTGGCCTACGGGGACTGATCCCTCGGCACCCAGTTCTGTGAACACTATTGGATGCACGGTATGGTATAATAATTCAGGAGAACAACCAATGAACATACTGATCAGCAACGTCCGTCTCCTCGACGACGAAAGGGGAGTGCGGAGGGATGTATATATATCCGGCAGCCGCATCGCCGGCATCGATGAGAAGCCGGAGGGCTTCACGCCGGAGGTGACCATCGACGGGTCGCACAGGCTGTGCATGCCCGGGCTGGTCAACGCCCACACCCACGCCTACATGTCCGTCTTCCGGAACTATGCCGACGACCTGCCTTTTGAGGAGTGGCTGTTCGGGAAGATCGATCCCCTGGAGGGCAGGATGACGCCGGAGCAGGCCTACTGGGGGACCATGCTTTCGATCACGGAAATGATCCGGACCGGCACCACCTGCTTCATCGACATGCACATGTTCCCCAACACGTGCGTCCGGGCCTGCGCGGACAGCGGAATCCGGGCGTTCATCACCCGGGGAGTGGTCGGCGAAGACCGCAGGGATGAGGGCGGACAGCGCAGGCTGCGGGAGGCTTTCGAGGAAATCGAGTACGCGAAGAGCGAGCCGAAGGCCCACGTCCGGTTCGGGCTGGGGCCCCACGCCATCTACACCTGCGGCGAGGACTTTCTCCGGTATGTGGGCGAGCTCGCCGCGGAAAGGCAACTCCCCATCAATATGCATCTGGCGGAGACCCAATTTGAATATGACAGCTGCATGAAGGAGCACGGGATGAGCCCGGTGGCCTACGTTAAAAGCCTGGGCCTTTTCCACGTGCCGGTCATCCTGGCCCACTGCGTCCACCTGACGGATGAGGACATGGAGAGCCTTTGCGATCCGAATGTGACCGTGGTGACGAACCCGGCCAGCAACATGAAGCTGGGCAACGGATTCGCGCCGGTCGCCCGGATGCTGAAGGAAGGGATCTGCGTCGGCCTGGGCACCGACGGCGCGTCCAGCAACAACGCGCTGAACATGTTCCGGGAGATGGGGCTTTTGACCCTGACCCAGAAGGGCGCGAACCTGGACTGCCTGGCCCTGACGGCGGAGGAGACCCTGAAGGTTGCTCTGGACGGCGGATATCGGGCGGCGGGCCTGGCCGATGAAGGCGGCCGCGTCGAAAAGGGACGGCTGGCCGATCTGATCCTGCTGGATGAGGAGGCCCCCAACTTCCAGCCGAAGCACAGCATGAAGGCGGCCCTCGCCTATTCGTCGACGGGCTTTGAGGTAACGGACACCATCGTCAACGGGGAGATCCTCATGAGGGACCGCCGGCTGATGACCATCGACGAGGAGCGGGTGAACGGGGAGGTCGCCCGGGCGGTCAGCGGGTTTTAGCCCCCGCGGCTGCGGAGAATACAAAGTCAACGAAACAGGGAAAGGAATATAACCATGAGCGAAGTACGTGACAAGAATCTTGCCCCATCGGGAGAACGGAAGATCCAGTGGGTCACGGATCATATGCCGGTCCTGCGGAGCATCCACGAGGACTTCAAAAAAACGAAACCCTTCCAGGGACTGAAAGTGGCCCTGTCCGTCCACATGGAGGCCAAGACCGCTTATCTGGCCACGGTCGTCCACGACGGCGGCGCGGAGGTCTTCGCCACGGGCTGCAATCCCCTGTCCACACAGGACGATGTGGCGGCCGCCCTGGCGGCGCGGGGAGTGAATGTCTTCGCCTGGCGGGGAGAGTCCGATGAGGAATACAACCGGCACCTGTCCAGCGTGCTGGAGAAGGGTCCCCAGATCATCGTCGACGACGGCGGCGATCTGATCACACTGATGCACACCGTCTACCGGGATCTGATTCCCGGCGTGATCGGCGGCTGCGAGGAGACGACCACGGGCATCCACCGGTTAAAGGCAATGGATGCCGCGGGGCAGCTCCAGATCCCCATGATGATGGTCAACAACGCCCAGTGCAAATTCCTTTTTGACAACCGTTACGGCACGGGCCAGTCCGTCTGGAACGGCATCAACCGGACGACGAACCTCATCGTGGCGGGCAAGAAGGTGGTCGTGGCCGGCTACGGCTGGTGCGGCAAAGGCGTCGCCATGCGGGCGAAGGGCCTGGGCGCCCGGGTATTCGTGACGGAGATCGATCCCATCAAAGCCATCGAGGCCATCATGGACGGCTTTGAAGTGCTGCCCATGGAGGAGGCGGCGAAGATCGGCGACTTCTTCGTGACCGTCACCGGATGCCGGGACGTGATTACCCCGGAGCACATTCTCTCCATGAAGGATGGAGCCATCGTCTGCAACGCCGGACACTTCAACGTGGAAATCGATATGGAAGGACTGGAGAAGATCGCGGAGAAAGCGGTCCCCCGCCGGGACAGCATCATGGGATATTATCTTCCGGGCGGCCGCTCGGTCAATGTGCTGGCGGAAGGCCGGCTGGTCAATCTGGCCGCGGGAGACGGCCACCCGGCGGAGATCATGGACATGAGCTTTTCCATCCAGGCCCTCTGCGCCAAATACCTGGCGGACCATAAGGACGAGAAACTGCCCATGCTCAACGTGGTTCCCGAGGAGATCGACCGGGAGGTCGCGGAGAGAAAGCTCCGCTTCCTGGGCACCTCCATCGACCATCTGACCGAAGAGCAGCAGGCCTACATCGACAGCTGGAACTTCTGAACCGGGAAGGAGAATGCTATGAACCGGGAGAGCAAAACCTACCAGACCTACGTCGAGATCCTTCGGCGGGAACTGATCTGCGCCATGGGCTGCACCGAGCCCATCGCCATCGCTTTCTGCGCGGCCAAAGCGCGGAGCATTCTGGGCACGGTCCCGGACCGGGTGGAGATCCGGGCCAGCGGCAACATCATCAAGAACGTCAAGAGCGTGGTGGTGCCCAACACCGACGGGCGCCGGGGCATTCAGGCCGCTGCTGCCGCCGGCATTCTGGGCGGAGATGAGGACGCGGACCTGCTGGTCATCGCCGACATCTCCCGGGAGGTGAAGGACCGGATCGAACCCTATCTGAACAGCGCGGACATCAGGGTGGAACCTTTGGATTCCGAGCGCCTTCTGGACGTGGAGATCACCGTCTACGCCGAGGGGCATTCCGCGAAGGTCCACATCCAGGACGAGCACACCAACATCATTTCCATGGAGAAGGACGGCAGCCTCATCTACGAAAAGGGGAGCGCCGATCCGGAGGCATCCGATGAGGACATGCCCGACTATGACCTGCTGAACATCGCCGACGTTTATGACTTTGCGAAAACCTGCGACCTGTCCGACTTGGAGGACATCCTGGAGAACCAGATCGCCTGCAACAAAGCCATCGCCGAAGAGGGCCTCGCCAAAGACTTCGGGGCGAACATCGGCAAGGTGATCCTCCGGTCCAACCCGGACAGCGTCAGGGTCCGTGCAAAGGCAATCGCCGCCGCGGGATCCGATGCCCGGATGGGCGGCTGCGAACTCCCTGTGGTGATCAACTCGGGCAGCGGCAACCAGGGCCTGACCACATCCCTTCCCGTCATCGTCTACGCGGAGGACATGGGCCTTTCCCGGGAAGAGCTGTACCGGGGACTTCTCCTTTCCAATCTGGTGACCCTGCACGCCAAGACCGGCATCGGAAGACTGTCGGCATACTGCGGCGTGGTCATCGCCGGCGCCGGTGCCGCAGCCGGGATTGCCTTTCTGAAAGGCGGCGACCGGAAAACCATCTCCCACACCATCGTCAACACCCTGGCCATTTCCTCGGGCATCGTCTGCGACGGGGCCAAGGCGTCCTGCGCGGCCAAGATCGCTATCGCCGTGGAGTCCGGCCTGATGGGATACGAGATGTATCAGGAAGGGCAGGAGTTCATCAGCGGCGAAGGCCTGGTGCTCAAGGGCGTGGAGAACACCATCCGCAACTACGGTCATCTGGGCCGGGTGGCCATGCACGACACCAACGCGGAGATCATCCGCATGATGGTCAAATAGGCCGCCGGTCATCCCATCCAATCGATCCATTCCCCAAATGCTATGGTATACTGTAACGTGGTCGCCTGCAAAGCGACCACGTCCTTTTGCCTGTGTGCTATCCTATAGTTGACGAAGAACATAAGAAGGGAGCGTGATCATATGTACGGAGCAATTTTAGGAGACATCATCGGCAGTCCATACGAATTTGACCGGGAGGGCAAGACAAAGGAATTCGAGCTGTTCCTTCCCGAGTCCAGGTTCACCGACGACAGCGTCTTGACCATCGCCGTGGCGGACGCTCTGCTGAGAGCAAAGGCAACCTTCGTCCTGGACGATGAAGGGGAGGTGAAGGACCTGCTCGTGAACGCCATGCACAAGTGGGGACAGCAGTATCCCAGAGCGGGATACGGCGGCAAGTTTTACAAGTGGCTGATGTTCGGGGGAAGAGATCCCTACAACAGCCTCGGCAACGGATCGGCGATGCGCGTATCGGCGGCCGGATGGATGGGGGAGGATCTGGACCACTGCCGGACCCTTGCCCGCTGGTCGGCGGAGGTGACCCACAACCATCCGGAAGGGATCAAGGGCGCTGAGTCTGTCGCCAGCGCCATCTACCTGGCCAGGACCGGCAGCACCAAGGAAGCCATACTCGAATACGTCGCCGATGAATTCGGCTACGATCTGGACCGGACCTGCGATGAGATCCGGCCGGGATACCAATTCGATGTGACCTGCCAGGGGAGCGTGCCCGAAGCCATCATTGCCTTTGGAGAAGGAAAGGATTTCGAGGACGTGGTGCGGACGGCCGTGTCCCTGGGCGGAGACGCGGACACCATCGGTGCCATGGCCGGCTCCATAGGAGAGGCTTTCTACGGCGTGCCGGAAGAGCTGAAGGCCGAGTGCGAAGCGCGGCTCCCAGGGGACATGAGAGAGGTCCTGCGGGAGTTCGCGGCGAAGGAGATGTGAGGCGCCGGGGAAAGGAGTGATCGCCATGCCATTGCGTTTCATCAGACAGGATATCGTAAGAGTGAACACCGACGCCGTCGTCCTGCCGGCGAACAACATTCTCCAGGTGGGACCGGGAACCAGTGAAAAACTCTACCGGGCTGGAGGAAAGGAGCGGCTGGAAGGGGAGCTGCGGCTCAGATATCCCGACGGCTGCGAAATGGGAAAAGCCGTGGTCACCTCCGGTTACGACCTGCCGGCCAGATGGATCATCCACGCCGTCTGCCCCCAGTGGCAGGGCGGCAAGCTGGGGGAGGCGGACTTTCTGTACAGCGCCTACCGGGAGTCCCTGCTTTTGGCCAAAAAGAAGAAATGCAGATCCATTGCCTTCCCCCTCCTGTCCACCGGCAACCTGAACTACCCGCTGAAGGAAGCCATCTCCATCGCGGTGAGGGCGATCACCGACTTCCTGGCGGAGAACAGGATGGAGGTCATTCTGGTCCTGTTCACGAAGCAGGCGGTCCGGAATGTGGAGCGGCTCTTCGGCCCGGTCCCTTCCTTTATTGATGACGAATACACCGCGGAACTGGAACGGCGCTACGCCCTCCGGGACCTCCGCCTGGCCGGCGGGATGCTGCCGGACTGGTACGACCTGGCGGGAGACTATAAAAAGGCCATGGCCAAACCCGTGGACACGGATCCCCTGAAGGATATCATGGAAGAATCCACGGAGTCCTTCCGGGAAATGCTTCTGCGCCTGATCGAAGAGCGGGGGATGTCTGATCCGGAGGTCTACCGGGCGGCCCAGCTGACCAAGCAGAATTTCAGCAAAATCAAAAACAACGAACACTACGTCCCCAAGAAGAAGACCATCCTGGCCCTGGCCATCGCCCTGGAACTGAACACGGTGACGACGGTCGAGCTGCTCCGGAAGGTGGGCTACACCCTGTCGGACGTGGAGGGCTTCGACCGGGTGGTCCGGTACTGTCTGGACACGCGGGAACTGAACATCCGGAACATCAACGAGATACTCGAAGTCTACGATCTGGAGGATGAGGTTTTTCCCATCCGGTACGGGAACGACTGGGAAGAGTAAATCACAGCAAGATAGTACTGCCCGCACCGGTTATGATAACCGTGGAACCAAAGCGAGGCGAACCATGGATAACAATCTGAAAACGGAAAAACGAATCCTTAACCTCTCGCTGGCCGGAAGCATCGCCTTCCTTCTGGCGGAGGTTTTCTTTGCCATCTACACCGGATCCAAGGCGGTGCTCATGGACTGCGTCTACGATATCGCGGATCTGGTGATGATCGGACCCTTCATCGTTCTGGTGCCGCTGCTGTACAGGCCGACCACGGAGAAACGGCCCTTCGGATTCGCTCAGGTGGAGTCCCTTTTCGTGCTGATCAAGTACAGCATCCTTCTGGGCGTCGATGTGGTCCTGGTGATCAACTGCGTGAAGACGATCCTCTCCGGCGGGAACGAGGTGGACGCCTCCATGGTGGCCGTCTTTGAGCTGGCGGTCTCGGCAGGGTGCGTTCTGATCTACCTGACGCTCAGCCGCTTCCAGAAGAGGTACTCCTCGCCTTCCATCAAGGCGGAACTGTTCATCTGGAAGCTGGATGCCCTGAGTACCCTGGGCGTCGGATGCGCCTTCCTGCTGAACCTGCTGCTTTTGCGCACGCCCCTGGCCTTCATCTGCCCCTACGTGGATCCGGGAATCGCCATCATCCTGGCCGTCATCCTGATCAAGGAGCCGGTGGAAATGATCTTTGATTCCCTGCGGAGCCTGGTGCTCTTCGCCCCCGACGAGGAGATCAAGGAAAAGGTCTGCGCGGTCTGCGAGGGGATCCTGAACCGGGAAGGCTGCCGGCTGACCTATCTGGATCTGGTCAAGACCGGCCGCAAAGTCTGGGCGGATGTTTTCTTCCTGCCCGCGGGCAACACCATCGACCTGAGCCGCATGCAGGAGGTGCACAGGGAAATCACCGAGGCCGGGCAGGCCGAGTTCGACAGCATCTACATCCAGCTCATCCCGGACATCGAGGAGTACCACGTCCTCGCGCCGGAGGAAGTCTGCGCCCGCCGCAACGAACTGATCCGCCATCTGGAGAAACAGGAAGAGCGCAGGCGCCAGAAATCGGGCAAAGGCAACAACACCCCGGAGTGATGATTATCCGGGGTGTTATTCTTTCGGAATATGAATGGTAACGACGGTGCCGCCGCCCTCCCGGGGAGCGATGTCCAGGCTTCCGCCGCAGACCTGATCCAGGCGCTGCCGGATGTTGTCCAGGGCGAAGTGGAATCCGGCGTCCGCCGGCAGGCTGTCGGTGAGTCCGCCGGCTTCGTCGGCATCCGGTCCGGCCGTACCGTCAGCGAACCCCGTCCCGTTGTCCTCCACGATCACCACATGCTCTTTGTCCGTGCCCTGGGTCTTCACCTCGATCAGAAGGGGATCCGCCTCGGGATCCAGGCCGTACTTCACGGCGTTTTCCACCACCGGCTGCAGGGTGAGGGCCGGCATGCGGAAGTTGACGTGGGGCGTGGAGAACCGCACGGAAAGGAGATCCTCGAAGCGGGCTTCCTCCACCACCAGATAGGCCCGGGTATGTTCCAGCTCTTCCGTGAAGGGAATGGTGCCCGTATTGGAAATGGCGGTAAAGTTCTTTCGCAGATAGCTGGAAAAGTCCAGGATCACCTGCTGCGCCTTTTCGGAATCCTTTGCGCACAGGTAGTAGATGCTCATCAGGGTGTTATAGATGAAGTGGGGCCGCATCTGCAGCAGTCGGTTATCGGCCAGGAGTTTCGCGTTTTCCTCCCGCTGGCGGGCGATCCTCTCCGCCTGCTCCGTGAGGATCTGGGCGAACATGAACAGGGCCGCCAGACAGGAGCCCAGCACGATGATCAGGACCCCGTAAAACCGCATCTGGATCAGCATGCAGGCGAGGGGCAGGAGAATATATACAAGGAAAGAACTGAACTGCCGTCCGGTGAGCTGGCTGCGCCTGCGCAGCAGGGCGATCAGGATGATGATCATGATGACGACAGGCGGAATCAGCAGCAGGGGATAATAGGGTCCCCGGTGATACTCGTTGTCCTCGGTGAAGTAGTAGATGAAGTCGGTGAACTGGGTCACGATGAGGAGAACCGTGTAGACGATCCATACCCCGAGGACAGCATAGAAGGTCCGGTTCCCCCGCAGCGGCTCCCCCGTGAAATGCAGCATCAGCACCATGATCATGGGCATCAGCATGGAGGAGAACATGGAGCTGAGGAACAGGAACAGCTGAGAGAGGGCGGGATTGCCTTTGCCCATCAGATCCGTACTGATCAGTTCCGCCAGGTCGAAGGCGACATACAGGAACAGCAGGGAAAAGAAAATGGTAAAGAACCTGCGCCCCCAGGAGTCCATCATACGCGTCCTGACGGACATGCTCAGGCAGATCAGGGCCAGCATGAGCCCGCTGGATGCGGTTATCAGATTAATGATGTCAACTACAGGCATGATCATCGCTGCAAGTCCTCCGTACCGGCATTATACCATACAAAGGCAACCCTCGAGGGCAAAATTGTTATTAAATGGAAACCCTGTCAATATATTGGTGTGACATATTGTCACGCCCATATTTCTATTCTTCTATTACACCTCTGAAAAGAGTAAAATAGACATGTATTTTCAGGCACTGCGGCGGGCTATGCCCGTGAAGCCGTCAAAAGGGGTGTGCCTGACATCGCAGTAAGTTTAGGCACAAAAGTTTAAGGAGGAGGATTATGAAAGTTAGAAAACGGCTGCTGGTCATCTTGATGATGGCGCTGGCCATGGTGGCAGCCACGGCGGGTATGGCGTATGCTGCAGATCCCATCAGCCATACGCCAGATCACAACTCAAGTGATTGTCCGAGGTATGTGACGACCGATAGTGCTCAGTCTGTATACATGGAATGCTGGACAAGTGAGTGTGAGTATTGGTCAGGTTTTAATATCGGCTTGAGTGTGGATGACATTGTCTATAATGGTTCAACACACGCTGCAACAAAGAACTATGGTGGTCGCACCGGAATCAGTTTTGGAACGATTTACTATGAAGGCCGAAATGGCACTTCGTATGGCAGCACAACCGCGCCGAAGGCAGTGGGAGATTACAAAGCCTATGCGGATGTGAGTATTCGCGGTGAAGGGGGCGGATGGCGTGTCTGGACGGATTTCTCCATTACCCCGAGAACTATCAACGTACAGTGGGGGAGTACCACAGAGTTCACCTATAACGGACAGGAGCAGGCGCCAAGCGTTTCGATTCCGACCGATGCTGTCATGAGTGGTGATCAGGTTAGTGTCGCTGCAACAGGAGAGAGTGAAGTTGGGACCCATACGGCGACGGCAGTACTGAGCGGCAGAGATGCGGACAACTATGTTATCAGTGAAGGGACATTGAATAAAGAATTCAAGATTACCCCGAAGGCGGTTCGTATAGTTTTTGATCCCCGTGTACTCACTTATAACGGAGATGTCCAGACTCCGGAGGCAACGGTAAATCAGGAGGACTTGGTATCGGGAGATTCATGTGACGTAACGCAGATCGAGACTTTCAGCGATGCGACATGTGAAACGCCTGCGGAGTCAAAGGATGTCGGAGTGTATTATGCAAAAGCAACCGCCCTTTCCAGTGACAATTATGTGATTAATCCGGATTACGACAAGACATCCTTTGAGATCGTTCCTGCGGAGGTAAGCATCAAGTTCGCGGACAACAGTTTTGTCTACGATGGAGAGATCCATCAGCCAACGGTCGAAATCATCGGCGTGTTCTCCGGAGATGACTGCGAACCGGATGTTCAGATCACCGGAAGCAAGACTTCTAAAGTAGAGGATGAGGATAAGGATGTCGCTATTCATGCCGGCACATATAATGCCGTCGTGGAGAGGGATGATACGGTTGACCCCCCGACCACGGGGCTGATCGGTAAACAAGCTAAAAACTACAAACTCAAGAAGAGCAAGTATTCCTATCAGTTCAAGATCGAGCCAAAAGAGGTCGAACTCTTATGGTATCAGTACAAGTATGATAAGTATGGAGAACTTGTAAACGGTACAGCTGATCCGGAGAAAGGGGAAGTACAGGATGGAGCATACATTCTGGTTCCGGTTGAAGAAGGCCTTCCCAAATTGGTGTTCAATGGGAAGAAACAGACTCCGAAAGCAGGGATCATTCCGGAAGAACTGGAAACTCCCGTCGACACGAAGACTTTGGACACCTGTGAGGTCACTGTAGAAGGGGACAACAACGCGGTAGAGGTTGAGACCTATACGGTCAGGGACATCAATTTCAGCAATCCCGACTATACGAGAGACCAGAAAGGTACAAAATATGAGATCGTGCCGCGGCCCGTCAAGCTGAGATGGTATGTGGGCGATTCCGCGGCTCCGGATGCGGAGATCCCCTTTGCGGGTGACGAGGACAAACCCAGCATGTCAGTTACCTACAACGGCGAGGAGCAGGAGCCAATCGCGGAGGTGACCAACCTTCAGACATCCAACAGAGGCGAGACCTTTGACTGTGATGTTACGGTAGGCTGCACGTCGATGAAGCATTGGGAAAACGACGGACACCACACCGGTTATCCTGAGGACATCGATACCGACAGACAATACATCGATGCGGGAATCTATGAGATCTATACGGCTGAACTCAGCGATCCCTATAACTACTCCCTGTGCCTGCTGGATCCGGAAACGAATACGATCACAGATAAGAAAGTCGCACATTGGGAAGTGACGCACAAGATTGACCAGTATCAGGTGGGAGCCCTTGTATGGACCGGCTTGAAGAAGACGTATAATGCATGCTGGCAGGAACCCTCAGTGAAGATGGATGACGAAAACCTGCAGGGGCCGGATAAGCAGCAGGAATGCACAGTCATCGCATACCTGATGGTGGAAGATGGTGAGGATCTCATTCCGCCGATCAATGCAGGTACGTATGGATTTGAAGCGGGAAAGCTTTCTTATGAAGGCGACGTGAACAGAAGCATGAACTACAAAATTGGCGAGGGAACCAGTCCGTTATTTAACGAAATGGTTATCGCCAAGGCCCCGCTGACCGTTACCGCAATTGACAGGTATATCCTTTATGGGGACAAGCCCAACAACGCCGGCGTGTTCTACACTGGCCTGAAGAATGGCAAGTCCATTCCGGAGTATGCAAAGAAGTATGACCTGGGAGAAACGCCGTTCAACACGGATATGGTTAATGGAAAGCCTGACAAGTATAAGAATAACGAGGGAGAAACAGTCCCTGTTGTGAACGGCACCATCAAGTATACCTACACGTATGCTCAGTACGGCAAGCCTGGCAAGTACAAGATCAACATTTCCGGGCTGTCGGCGGACAACTATGACATCAACTACAAGTCCGGCACCTTGACGGTGAATGACAAGTTTACCGCACTGGTTGCAAAGGCAAAGGCCGGCTCCAAGAAGGGTACCCTTTACTGGAACGGCGTGACCGGTGCGGCGAAGTATGATATCTACTACGCGCACTGCAACACCAAGAAGAAGACCTATACCCCGAAGTATTACAAGACGGTCGGCGGAAACAAGACCAGCACGAAGATCAAGAAGCTGAAGAAGAGAAACTTCTACAAGTTCTATGTCGTAGCTCTGGACAGTTCTGGCAAGCAGATCGCACAGTCTGAGCTCAGCCACTTCTGCACCGGCAACGTGAGCGGCAAGTACACGAACCCGAAGAGCATCAAGGCTTCCGCGACGAACGTAACGGTCAGCAAGGGCGGCACGTTCAAGCTGAGCGCCAAGGTAAAGAAGGTCAAGAAGGGCAAGAAGCTGGTCAACGGTATCCACACCTCAAAGATCAGATACAAGAGTGAAGTTCCCGCCGTCGCAACCGTAACCCCGGATGGAACCATCACGGGCGTCGGTACCGGCTGGTGCAGACTCTACGTCCTGGCAGCCAACGGCATCTGGCAGACGGTCGAGGTGAATGTCCAGTAAGACATCCTCTCTGATCGAACACAGAGCAGTCAAGGCTGACTGATCAAACGACACAACTGCAACAGAGCAACCCCGATGTTTCGGGGTTGCTCTTGTTATACCCGCGGGCCGGATCGTTCTTGTTATACCCGGATGCCGGGACCCCAAGGATCGTCCTCGCCTTCGGGATTGCCTTTGCATGACCGGCAACCCATCCATGCCCGCTTCGTTCTGTATAATTTCGGAGCCCTTTTCGCTCCATACAGAAATTGACATTATTTTCCAGTCGCATACCTCGAGAGGATAAGGCCATTATCGCTGGTGCCGCCAATGGAAAAAAAGAAAAAGAGAATCGGAATCTGCGGCGTAAAGTTAATAACAGAAGAACGTTGATGCGCATCATGAGTCGTGCTTTCCGGCGGCCGGCCACCGCCGAAGCGAAGGGAAAGGATCATACTTATGACAGTCAACTACTCACCACCTGGGCTGAGGCCCTGAGGTGGGAGCTTGTGACTGGCCCGTGGTAAACGGCGTTTCCGCCTCCCACGTTTGGTACTGCCGAAGCAGCTGCCGTCACATCGGGGCCGGCTGACAGCGGCCCGG
>JAFRHG010000004.1 GCA_017433375.1 Bacillota bacterium | reverse complement strand
GTACTCGGACATGTCGATACGCACCATATTCTTTTCCGAATCGAAGAGGGCTTCCGACAGGGCCTTGGCCAGCTCCGTCTTGCCCACGCCGGTGGGTCCCAGGAAGATGAAGGAACCGATAGGGCGCCGTTCATCTTTCAGGCCGGCCCTGGCGCGCAGCACCGATTCGGCGACGACGCGCACGCCTTCATCCTGTCCGATGACCCGCTCATGCAGGATATCCGGCAGCTTCAGCAGTTTGTCCCGTTCCGTTTCCACCAGCTTGCTGACGGGAATGCCGGTCCATCCGGAGATGACCTCAGCGATCTCCTCTTCGGTGACCTCTTCCTTCAGCAGCCGGGCTTCCTCGACCTTGTCCGCCTTGGCCTTTTCCTCTTCCAGTTTCCGTTCCAGATCGGGAAGAGTGCCGTACTTCAGTTCAGCCAGTTTCTCCAGATCGTATCCGCGCTCGGCTTCTTCGATCTGATGCCGCACGTCCTCGATCTCCTGCTTGATGACCTTGACCTCGGTGATGGCTTTCTTTTCGCCTTCCCACTGGGCCCGCATGGCGTTGCTTTCGTCCTTCAGCTGGGCCAGTTCCTCTTCTAGGTTTTCCAGCCTCTGGGCGGAACCCTTGTCGGTTTCCTTCAGCAGGGCCTGCTTCTCGATCTCCAGCTGCATGATCTTGCGGGATATCTGATCCAGTTCCTCGGGCATGCTGTCGATCTCCGTCCGGATCTTGGAGGCCGCCTCGTCCATGAGGTCAATGGCCTTGTCCGGCAGGAACCGGTCGCTGATGTACCGGTCGGACAGCGTTGCGCAGGCGATCAGGGCACCGTCGGTGATCCGCACGCCGTGATGGATCTCAAAGCGTTCCTTCAGGCCCCGCAGAATGGAAATGGTGTCCTCAACCGTGGGCTGATCCACCATGACCTTCTGGAAGCGCCGTTCCAGAGCCGCGTCTTTTTCGATGTATTTGCGGTACTCGTCCAGGGTGGTCGCGCCGATGCAGTGCAGCTCGCCTCTGGCCAGTTTCGGCTTCAGCAGGTTGCCCGCGTCCATGGCGCCCTCGGTTTTTCCCGCGCCGACGATGTTGTGCAGTTCGTCGATGAACAGCAGGATGCGTCCGTCGGACTTTTCGATCTCATTGAGGACCGCCTTGAGCCGTTCCTCGAATTCTCCCCGGAATTTGGCGCCGGCAATGAGGGCGCCCATGTCCAGGGCAAAGATGGTCTTGTCTTTGAGACCCTCGGGCACGTCGCCGTTGAGGATCCGCTGGGCCAGTCCCTCGACTACCGCGGTCTTGCCCACGCCCGGCTCGCCGATGAGCACCGGATTGTTCTTCGTTCTCCGGGACAGGATCTGAATGGTGTGCCGGATCTCCGCGTCCCGTCCGATGACCGGATCAAGTTTGCCGTCTCTGGCCATTTCCACCAGGTCCCGGCCGTACTTGTTCAGCGCGTCGTAGTTTTCCTCCGGGTTCTGGCTGGTCACCCGCTGGTTGCCCCGAACCTGGTTCAGGGCCTGCAGGAACCGGTCCTTGTTCACGCCGTAGCGCTTCAGGATCTGTGCCGACGGCGTATTCCGCTCATCCAGCAGCGCCAGATACAGGTGTTCCACGCTGACGTACTCGTCTTTCAGTTGGTCCGCCTTCTTTTCCGCGGCGATAAAGAGCTGCTGCAGCCGGCGGGTGGAATACATGGAATCCGCGCCGCCCGATACCTTGGGCAGCTTGTCGATCTCCGCCTGCAGCGCGCCGATGAGTTCCCCCGTATTCACCTCCATGAACTGGAGGAGTTTGGGGATCAGGCCGTCCTTCTGCATGAGCAGCGCCAGGTGAAGGTGTTCTCCGTCCACCTGCTGATGGCCCTCTTCTACGGCGATATTCTGGCAATCGATGATTGCCCCTTGTGCGTTCTGTGTGTATTTTTCTATATTCATAAAAATCACCCCCTTTAGGCTGATTCCATTGTAAATCCGCCCAGGGGTAATGTCAACAACTTTTTAGCACTCACCTCAAAAGAGTGCTAACAATTTCCTCTCTGGCCTGCAAAACCAACGCATACGGCCAGTATCACTGCCGGAATCCGACGCACGGGAACTGTTTTCTGTACTATTTCGCCTTGTAATACAGGCGGCAGTGGCAGTAGCCTTCGAACTCGGGATCCGCGATCTGGTCCCGGAATTCCTGGCACATGCAGATGTTCTCCTCCGTCTTCTGCAGACGGCAGGGGCAGTAGCCTTCCTTTTTCTTCAGGCCTTCCCGGATCGCTTCCACGATCTTCCGGTCTTCGTTGAATGTAATTTTCATAATGCTCTCACCTCATTCCTCTGTACAGTGTTAACGGTTGTTCATACCTGCCATCCCCGCTTCACCGGGTCGATGGTTCCCGCCGCGCTGTAGAGCAGGGCGTTGCAGATGGAGGCCGCCACGTTGCTGCCTCCCTTTCGTCCAAAGGCAACGATCGCCGGCACGTCCGCCTCCCTGCAGACGGCAAAGAGTTCTTCTTTGCTCTCCACCACGTTGACGAAGCCGACGGGCACGCCGATGACCAGAGACGGACGAAGACCCTCCCGGATCAGCTTCGACAGGGTGATCAGCGCTGTGGGAGCGTTGCCGGAGACGAAGATCCCTTCCGGATAATCCTCTGCCCCCTGCTCCATGGATACGGCGGCGCGGGTCTTCCCCTCCGCCTTCGCCCGCTCCATGATCTCCGGCCGGGCCATGTAGCAGAAGGCCCTGGCGGAAAGTTTCTCCAGAGAGGGCTTGCTGATCCCCGACAGGGCCATGTTTGTGTCGGTGATGAACACCGCTCCCCCCTGCCCCAGGGTCTGCAGGCTGCGGGATACCGCGCCCTCCGTGAACCGCAGGTTCTCTCCGTAATCAAAATCCGCCGTGGTGTGGATCACCCGCTTCACCACCGCCAGCTGATCGTCGGGGATGCGGATCGCCTTTTCCGCCATCTCCTCCTCGATGATCCGCATGCTTTCCTTTTCTATGTCCGCGGGACGAGTGTAGGTATATTGTCTGTCCATGGGTCGTTCTCCTGCCTTCCTCCTTCAGTCTTTCCTCTGGTCCCCTTCTTTATCGGCATACCGGTCCATGATGTCGTAGATCCGGTCCATATCCAATGCTTTCCTGGCTTCCTCCGCCAGCTTGTCGTACTGCTGCCGCACGTATTCCTCCCGGGGAACGGGACGCAGTTTCCCGGCGTCGATTCCCTTCCGCCGGCAGAGCCATCCGATGAGCCTCTCCGTCACCTCCCCCGTATCGAAGAGGCCGTGCAGATAGGTGCCGTACACGTTGTCCTGCCAGCAGCCGTCGGTTTTCCCGTCATCCAGACGGCAGAAGGGATCGCCTTTGACCATGCTGACGCCCATGTGGATCTCGTAGCCGTCCAGCCGTGCTCCGGCCAGTTCCCCGGCAGTCACCTCACCCTGGACCCGGGTGCGGGATTTGTCCGACGTAAACAGGGTATCCACCGGCAGCAGACCGATCCCCTTCAGGAAGGGGATGTCCCCCTCATTGCCGTCGGGATCGCTGAGGGTGTTCCCCAGCATCTGATAGCCGCCGCAGACGCCGATCACCGGGTTGCCCCGGGAGGCGTATTTCTTGATGGCGCTCTCCAGGCCGCTCTGCCGCAGCCAGAGCAGATCCGCCGTGGTGCTTTTGGTTCCCGGCAGGATCACCAGGTCCGGCTCGCCCAGTTCCGTCACGCTGTCCACGTAGCGCACCCCCGACAGGGATTTCTGCTCCAGGGCATTGAAGTCCGTGAAGTTGGACAGGCGCGGCAGACGGATGACGGCGATGTCCAGGGGACTTTCGACGGTCTTTTTCTGCAGCCGGGGCGCAAGGGAATCCTCATCGTCCAGGTCCACCCGGAGCATGGGCAGAACGCCCAGCACAGGAATGCCCGTCTTTTCTTCCAGCATGGCAAGCCCCGGCCGGAGGATCTCCGGATCCCCCCGGAACTTGTTGATGACCAGGCCTTCGATGCGTTCCCGGTCTTCCGGCTCCACCAGTTCCACCGTTCCGTAGAGCTGGGCGAACACTCCGCCCCGGTCGATGTCCCCCACCAGCAGTACGGGGGCGTTCGCCATGCGGGCCATGCCCATGTTGACCACATCGTTGTCCGCCAGATTGATCTCCGCCGGACTGCCGGCGCCCTCGATGACGATGATGTCGTTCTCCTCCGCCAGGGAGCGGAAAGCTTCCATGATCTCCCCCGCCAGCTGAGGCTTGAAGTGATGATAATCCATGGCGCTCATCTGGCCGCGGATCTTTCCCAGTACGATGATCTGGCTGCCCGTGTCGCTGGAGGGTTTGAGGAGCACCGGATTCATCCGGGCGTCGGGCTCGATCTCCGCTGCCTCCGCCTGCATCACCTGGGCCCGGCCCATCTCCAGGCCGTCCCGGGTAATGTAGCTGTTCAGGGCCATGTTCTGGCTCTTAAAGGGCGCCACCCGATACCCGTCCTGCCGGAAGATCCGGCAGAGGGCCGCGCAGACCACGCTCTTTCCCGCGTCGGACATGGTCCCCTGCACCATGATGCAGCGGGCCGGCTGTCCCGGGTTTTTCTTTTTGATTACCTTATCGTTACCCATTCTGTTTGTCCTCCCGGATCTCCTCCAGGGCCGCGATGAGCTGCCGGTTTTCCTCCCGGGTGCGCACCGCCGTCCGGTACCAGCCCCTTCCCAGGCCCTCGTAGTTGTCCGCGCTGCGGATGAGGATTCCCCGGCGCCGCAGTTTGTCCGCCAGGCTTTCCCTTCCTTTGTCTCCGGCACCCTCACCGGGCCGTGCCTCCGCGCCCTCACCGGGCCAGAGGAAGAGCAGGTAGTTGGCCTCGCCGAGAACATTCCGCGCTCCCAGTTCCTCCAGCTTCTGCCTGAGCCATGCCCGCTCCTGCTGGATCAGCTGCCGGGTCCGCTCCGCCCAGCCCTCTTCCCCAAGGGCCGCCAGTCCGGCCTCTTCCGCCAGCAGGGACACGTTCCAGGGCTGTCCCGCCTGCCGGAGTTTTTCCAGGATCTCCGGACTGCTGCAAAGGCAATACCCCAGCCGCACCCCGGCCATGCCGAAAAACTTGGTGAAGGCCCGCAGGAGGATCAGGTTGGGATGCTCCGCCAGAAAGTCCTTCATGGTATGCTCCGCCGGCTCATCCAGAAACTCGTGGAAGCATTCATCGATCACGAGAAATGTCCCCGCCTCCCGGCAGGCCCCGATAATTCTCTCCAGCAGTCCCCGGTCCGTGGTCACCCCCGTAGGGTTGTTCGGCTCGCAGAGAAAGAGGATGTCCGGCTTCTTGGGGCCGTCCAGCGCCCTCAGGATGTCCTCCTTCAGGGCGAATCCCTCCTCCGCCTTCAGGGGCCACCGATCGACGGACCATCCGCACCGGCGGAGGGCCTGTCCGTACTCGGAGAAGGTGGGCGCCGTCACCAGCGCATGGCCCGGCTGGCTCCTGAGGGCCAGGGCGATCCGGTCGATGATATCCGCCGCCCCGTTTCCGCAGAGGATCCATTCCTCCGGGACCTTCTCCCTTTCGGAGAGGGCCTTTCGAAGCCGCCGGCATTCCGGATCCGGATAGCGAAAGGCGAGGGGCGCAGCCCCGGCGATTGCCTTTGCCACTCCTTCCGGCATGCCGAAGGGATTGACATTCATGGAAAAATCCAGGGGCGCCTTCCCGTATTCGGTTTCAAAGCCCATCCAGTCTCCGCCGTGGGCCGCTCTGTTCTGCTTATTCATTCCTTTTCTCCGCTTCCGTTATCCCAGTATCCCGTGGAGGATCAGCGTATTCCCCGCCAGGCACAGCAGGAGCGCCATCATCGATGCCGCGCCCATCATCCGGTTGGTGCGGAGAATGTCCTCCGCCTCGATGGGGCGCTCGGGATCGCCGATGGTCGGCTTGTCGTAGTACTCGCCGAAGTACCAGGCCGGGCCCGCCAGCTGCACCCCCAGGGCGCCGGCACAGGCCGCTTCCGTCTGGGCCGCGTTGGGGCTGGCATGGTTTCTCCGGTCCCGCTTCCAGATCCGCCAGGAGGCCCGCAGCCTGCGGCGGAGAAGCCCCGCCGACAGGATCCAGAGCAGCGCCCCGATCCTTGCCGGAAGGAAACCGGCGGCGTCATCCAGCCTCGCCGGCCAGCGCCCGAAATCGATGTACCGCTCATTCTTGTATCCCACCATGCTGTCCATGGTGTTGATGGATTTATAGGTCAGCGCCAGGGGCGCTCCGCCGATCATCATGTAGAAGAAGGGCGCGACCACACCGTCGGAAAAGTTTTCCGCCACGGTCTCCACCGCGGCCCGAATCACCCCGGCCTCGTCCAGCGCCGCCGTATCCCGGCCGACGATCCGGCCGACCGCCTTCCGCGCTTCCTCTATGCGGCACTCCGGCCGCAGGCAGCGGTAGACATTTTTCGCTTCCTTTTCCAGTCCCCGCACGGCGATAGCCTGCCAGCACCACAGGGTGTGCAGGGCAAAATACAGCAGCGGGTGCAGGATCCAGGCGAGGATGCACATGCCTCCCGTCACCGCCAGGGTGGTCGCCGGGATCAGCACGGCCATCACGGCTCCGGCCCCTCTCCTGCCGGCCGGCGTGTCGGGGAAGGCTCTCCGCAGGCTCTTTTCCAGAAAGGCGATCCCCTTCCCGATGATCACCACCGGATGGGGCAGCTTCACCGGATCGGCAAAGAGCAGGTCCAGGAGAAATCCCAGCAGTATGGACAGTCCTGTCAGAAAAATGAACAGCAACGGCATCCTCCTCTATTCGGCCGCCTCCCGGCTGCCGCGGGCCTGTCCGTACCGGCCGGCCGCTTCCACGAACCGGCGGGCAAGCTCCTGCTCTCCCGCCAGATAGATGTGGGGGAATCCGGCGTACAGGCTGTCCGTCGCGTAGCCGAAGGACCAGGTATCCCCTCCCGTCGCCTTGATCAGGGTCAGATCCTCACCCGGCTCCGTGGTATCCCAGTAGTGGAACTCGTGGACGGGGATCTCCTCCCCCGGCCTGAAGAGCATGCTCTCCTCCTTCGCCGCGATCTTTCCGTAGCCGAAACGCACCAGGCTTTCCGCGCTGGCCGCCTCGCCCTCCAGGGCACCGGCCATCTCCCAGGACCGGCTGTCGCTTCCCTTCAGCCACTGGCCCAGATAGAGGAACCCGCCGCACTCGGCGATGGTGGGCATGCCGCCTCCGACCGCCTCCCGGATGGATCCCCGCATGGTCCGGTTGTTCTCCAGCTGCTCCCCGTAGAGCTCCGGATATCCGCCGGGCAGATACAGGCCGTTCGCCTCCTCCGGCAGGTTCCTGTCCCGAAGGGGGCTGAAGAACAGCAATTCCGCCCCTGCATCCCGCAGGGCATCCAGGGACTCTTCGTAAATGAAGGAAAAGGCCTCGTCCCGGGCGACGGCGATGCGGGGCTTTCCCGCGGCGGCAGAGGACGGTGTGTCCGTGCCGGCGGAGGTTGATTCTCCGGTGATGCCGCCCGTGAAGTCCATCGCTTCCTCTGCCGGTGCCGAGAAGATCTGCTCCAGGCGCTCCACGTCCACCGACTTTTCCATGACGGAGGCGATCCGTTCGATGCGCTCCTTCAGATCGCCGATCTCCTCCGCCGTCATCAGGCCGAGATGGCGGCTTTCGAAAACGGCCTCTACCATGCTGGGCAGATAACCCAGAACGGGAACGCCGCTCTCCTCCTCCAGCATGGGTCCGTAGGTTTCGAAGAATCCCTTGCTGCACTCGTTGAGGATCACACCGGCGATGCGGGCGTCCTCACGGAACCGGGCGATCCCCTGGATCACCGCCGCCAGGGTCAGTGCCGAGCCCTTGGGCCGCAGCACCAGCAGGCAGGGCATATCCAAAACCCGGGACAGATGCCAGGGACTGGCGATGGCCGAACTGCCGCCCAGGCCGTCGTAATATCCCATGACGCCCTCGCAGATGACCGCCTCATGGCCCCGTCCGTAGCGGGCAAAGATCTCCCTGACCCGGTTCTCCCCGGCCAGGAACAGATCCAGGTTATGGCTTTCGATCCCCAGCACCGACCGGTGAAACATGGGGTCGATGTAATCGGGTCCGCATTTGAATGCGCAGGGATTCTTTCCCCTTCTGTTCATCAGCGCCAGCAGTCCGCAGGTCACCGCGGTTTTGCCCGTGCCCGACGCCGGTGCTGTAACCATCATCCTCAGCATCATTATCCCTCCGATGTCTGTTCGTCCCCGGATGCCTTTGCCCCCGGAGCCTGTCCTGTGATGATGAAGATGGGGTTGGTGCCCATCATCATGTGTTTTTTGCCCACCGACCTGGCCGTGCTGACGGAGACCTGGGTCACATCCGTCATCATCCCGCGGGCCTCCATAGCCCCCAGGGCGTCGCTGACCGTCTCCAGCAGGATGGCCGTCACGCAGATCCGCGCCCGTGGATTCTTATCCAAAGCCAGCTCGATGATCTCCCGCATCTTTCCGCCGCTTCCGCCGATAAATACCTGGTCCGGCGCGGGAAGGGACTTCAGCGCATCCGGCGCGGATCCCTCCACGACATCCAGATTCTTCAGGCCGAACTTCTCCCGGTTCTGGCCGATGAGCAGGCATCCTTCCGGATCCCGCTCCACGGCGTAGACCCGGCCGCTTCCCGTCTGCAAAGCCAACTCCACGGAGACGCTTCCGGTGCCGGCGCCCACATCCCAGATCACATCCCCTTCCCTGACCTGCATGCGGCCGGCGATCACCGCCCGGACATCCTGTTTGGTCATGGGGACTTCACCGCGGATAAAGGCCCGGTCATCGATGCCCGGCCGCCAGTTGGCTGCTCCGCCGGATCCGGCCTCCTCCCCTTCCTCCGCCGGATAGACCAGCATGACGGAGAGGGAGTCGAACTGTTTGCCGGCAAACTCCTCCGCCCTTCCCTGATGGAGCTTTTCCTCGTCATAGGAAAGGCGCTCGGCGATGGCCACGCGCCGGCCGCCCAGACCGGCATCCCGCAGCTGCCTGCAGAGATCCGCCGGGCCGATCTTTCCGCCGGTCAGGAAGAAAGTGGGCCGGTCCTTTGCTGCCTCGGCTGCCGCGTCGCAGTCCAGGCCGTGGGCGGATACCAGCTTCCAGTCCTGCCAGGGGATCTGCAGCCGGGCCGCCAGAAGCTGCACGCTGGAGATGCCCGGAATGATCCTGGGAGACAATCCGGCCTCCCGGAGCAGGGGGAGCAGGGATCTGGTCCCCGAATAGAATCCCGTGTCGCCGCTGAAGACGACGCAGACGATCCCATCGCCCTCCGCCCGGTGCGCCTGGATGATGTTCAGGATATCCCCGGCAGCGATGGCCGCTTCCCGCCGGCCTCCCCACCCTTCGGGGAGACTCTCCACAAGCCGGGGCGCGCCGATGATCAGAGACGCCCTCTTCAGGACATCCGCCGCTTCCGCGGTCATGGTATCCGGGCTTCCGCCGCCCGTTCCGATCAGAAAAATGTTCATTCCTATTCCTCTTCTTCCTGTCCCATCCGGCGCAGGCATTCGGCCAGGACTTCCTCATAGGTCAGTCCCGGATCCTCCGGCCGGGCGATGACCACGGCCGTGATCCCGCATTCCCGGCAGGCCTCCAGCTTGTCCCGGAAGCCGCCCCGCACACCGCTCTCCTTGGTGATCAGCACGTCGATCTGATACTCCCGGATCAGCGCCGTGTTCAGCCGGGCCGAAAAGGGTCCCTGCATGGCGACGAGGTTCCGGTGGTCCAGACCGGCCTCCTCACAGGCACGAATGCTGTCCTGGGATGGCAGCACCCGGGCGATGAGTTTCTCCCGGTCCAGTTCCTCCCCGTAAAAGGACAGGTCCTTCGCACCGGTGGTCAGCAGGATCCTGCCCGTCCGGCAGTCGATCTCCTCCCGGGCAAACTCCGCGGCTTCCTCCCGGTCTTTGGCCCAGCGGATCCTGCCGTCCGCGGGGCGCCCCGCGGCGGCATCGACACAGGCAGCCCGTTCTCCGTCGCCGTCCGTTCCGTTGCTGTCAGTTCCGCCCTTTCCGGGGTTCTGGTCCGGAATGGCGTCCGCACCGTCCTCCCGCCGCAGGCGGATCCGCTCAACGCCGGCTTCCTCCGCGGCCTGGTGGATGTTTTCCGTTACCTTCACGGCGAAAGGATGGGTCGCGTCGATGCACAGATCCATCTCCTCCAGCATGGCCGCCATGTCCTCTGTTGCCTTTGGACCAACGGACACCGCGACGCCGGGATGCTCTCCCTGCTCCTGGGCCCCGTAGGCGGAGACTACGCTGACGGTCACGGCGGCGCCGGCATCGGCCAGAGCCGCCGACAGCTGCCTACTCTCCGTCGTTCCGCCGAAAATAAGTATCCTCATGCTGTTCATATCCTCTCGGTGTAATCATCCGTCCGTTCATCACCCGGGTCCTCGTGGATCCGATGAAGACGGTGGTGAACATGTCGATGGGCTCATCGCCGAGCTCGCTCAGGGGCAGTACCCGGTACTCCTCCCCTTCCCGGCCGATGTTGCGCACCCAGCCGCAGACGTTGTCCGCCGGCCGGTACTGCAGAAGGATGTCACAGGCCTTCCGCAGATAGTCGTCCCGTTTCTTCGAGCGGGGATTGTAGATGCAGATGGCGAAGTCCCCCTCCGCCGCGCAGCGCAGGCGCGTCTCGATGAGGGACCAGGGCGTCAGCAGATCCGACAGGGAGATCAGACAGAAGTCGTGCCCGATGGGCGCGCCCAGAACCGCCGCCCCGGAGATGGCCGCCGTGATGCCGGGCACCACGACCACGTCCACATCCTCGTACTGCTGGGCCAGTTCAAAAAGCAACCCCGCCATGCCGTACACGCCGGCGTCGCCGCTGCAGATCATGGCCACGCTGCTTCCTTCGCGGGCACGCTCGATGGCCCAGCGGCAGCGCTCGATCTCCTTCTTCATGGGCGTGGTGTAGAACTCCTTGTCCGGGTAGCGGTCCCTGACCAGGTCCACGTACACCGTGTATCCGGCGATCACATCCACCCCGTCCAGCACCTGGAAGGCCTCCTGGGTCATGTATTCCTGGCCGCCGGGGCCGATCCCCACCGCGTAAATCTTACTCATTGGTCCACTCCCAATCCGGCTGATAGCTGCTCTGCGCCAGAGCCATGGTGATGCCGCCGCCGGCGGTCTTTTCCACGATCAGATCACCCTCCGCGGCCAGGACAGCGCTGCGTTCGCAGACGTTGTCCACGCCGGTGATCCCCGTAACGAACTTTGATCCGCGGAAGTTCCCCGGTGCCTGCTCCAGCTGGGGCGCGCTGAAGAGTTGCAGCTCCCATCCGTGATTCTCGCAGAACTCTACCAGTCCCTTCTCGTCGCCCTTGATATCGATGGTCGCCGCGCCGTCGATGGCTGCCTCGCTGATGCCGGTCTCCTTAAGGATATCCCGCAGGAATGACTCCAGGTCCTCCGCTTTCGTTCCCCGCCGGCAGCCGATGCCCAGCCGGCAGATCCGGGGGACCAGATGAATGGCCTTCTCCCCCGTGGGACGGATATCCATGACGATGTCCGCCTCTTCCGCCTTGGTCATCATCAGACCGTCGGGAAGTGCCCCGGCGATGGGCCAGTGGCTGCGCAGGGTCTTCATCTCCCCGTGCAGAAGGCCGCCGGACACATCTTTGATCCGCTCCGGTTCCAGGATGGCGCAGTTCTGGTGCTTCGCCCACTCGTCCACGGCAAAGACGCCGTTGATGTCCGTTGCCGTGGTGATCACGCAGCGTCCGCCGCAGACCTTTGCCAGCTTCATCGCCAGATCGTTGGCGCCGCCCAGATGTCCCGACAGGACGGGAATGACGTTTCGCCCCTGCTCATCGATGACGATGACCGCCGGATCCGACACCTTGCTGTCCACCCAGGGCGCTATGGCCCGCACGGCGATGCCCATCGCTCCCACGAAGACCAGCGCCCCGGCCTGGCTGAAGTTTCTCTTCGTCCACACCCGCAGGCTGTCCGGCTGTCCGCTCCGGCTGGCTGTGCCGCCGACGGACTCCATCAGCTTCTCGGCCAGGGCCTCGCCCCTGTCCGTAAAGGCAATCGCTTCTATCCGGCCGGCTTCCCGGCCCTCTCTTTTCATCATCATCTCGTCGCCTCCCGAAATTCTGTAGTGAAACCCGGATCATATAATTTGCTCCGGTCATACCCTTTATCCAGAAAACCGCCCACCAGGATCAGGGCCGTCTTGGTGACGTTCTCCCGCCGGGCCGCTTCCGCCAGCGTTCCGATGGTGCAGTGCACCACCTTTTCGTCGGGCCAGCTCGCCTTGTAGACGATGGCCGCCGCGTCGTCCGCCTTCCGCCCGCCGGCGATCAGTTCCCGGCTGACGTCCTCCAGAAGGCCCGTGGACAGGAAAATCACCATGGTGGAGTCGTGGGCCGCGAATGAGGCCAGGGATTCCTTCTCCGGCACCGGCGTCCGGCCGGCCATGCGGGTGATGACCACGCTCTGGCTGACCCCGGGCAGGGTGTACTCCGCCTGCAGCGCCGCCGCCGCTCCGGAAAAGCTGGATACGCCCGGCGTATCGTCGTAGGCGATGCCCAGCTCATCCAGAATATCCATCTGCTCCCGGATGGCGCCGTAGAGGCTGGCGTCTCCCGTGTGCAGCCGCACCGTATCCTTGCCGGCTCCTTCCATCTCCTTCATGACCGCGATCACTTCCTCCAGAGTCATGGTGGCGCTGTTGTGGATCCGGCAGCCCGGCTTGGCGTACTCCAGCAGGGCGGGATTGACCAGGCTTCCCGCGTAGATGATGCAGTCCGTCTTCTTCAGCATCTCCGCACCCCGCAGGGTGATCAGATCCGGCGCTCCCGGACCCGCTCCCACAAAATGAATCATATCCGTTTTCCTCCTTCCCCATCTGATGGGATTAACTATTGTTCTCTGTTCCAGAGGGCAAGGATCTTCCCCGCTTCCTCCGACATGCCCAGGCTTCCCCGCACGTTGGAGAAAAGGATCACACCGATCCGGATCCCCTCCTCCGTCCGATGGTCCAGCTGCCTCTGCACCGCGCCGATCACACTGTCCATGACCTGTTCCAGGAGGCCCGCCTCGTCCAGCAGATCGAAGCAGGCATCCGTCGTCGCCCCGTCCATGATCTGCCGGCACAGCTCCCTGCTTCCCCCGCAGACCGCCGTATGGGCGCACAGGATCTCTGCCCGGCAGTCCGCCCACCGGGAGTGGGTATTCATGATGCCACCGGCCGCCTTGACCAGTTTGCCCGCGTGCCCCACCAGAAGAACGTTCCGGATGCCGCAGGAGGGAAGCATATCCAGGGTCTCTCCCAGGAAATTGGAGTACTTCAGAACGGGAACCGGGACGCCCTTTTCATCGGTCATCCGGTCCAGCCCCTCTTCCGAGATGAAGTGGCTTCCGTAGTTGCCCGGGGTCAGAATCAGGCTGTCCGCAGCCAGGCCGTCCTGCTTCATTTCCAGTTCGATGGTCTCCAGAAGAGCCTGTTCGCTCATGGGTTCCACGATTCCCGTTGTCCCCAGGATGGAAATGCCGCCCTCGATGCCAAGGTTGGCATTGAAGGTTTTGCGCGCCGCTTCCTCGCCTTCGGGGACAAAGACCTCCACCTGCACTCCGCCTTCGTATCCCAGCTCCCGGCACACCCGCAGAATCTCCTCGGTGATCATCTCCCTGGGTCCGGAGTTGATGGCCGCCTCGCCCACAGGCTGATCCAGCCCCGGCCGGGTCACCCGGCCCACGCCTTTTCCGCCGTCGATCAGGACGGGCGATGCGCCTTCCGGCGCTTCCCTTTTCCGGACCCTGGCGCAGATGAGCATGCCGTCGGTCACATCCGAATCGTCGCCGGCGTCCTTGGGCACACCGGCCCAGGCGGAATCCTCATCCAGGCCCCACTCCTCCAGTGGCAGCTCCACGGGTATGCCCTTCTTCGTCATGAGGGACACTTCCTCCGGCGGCTGCCCCGTGAGCAGGATCCGCAGAGCGCCCGCTGCCGCCAGCGCCGCGCAGGTGCCCGTGGTGTAGCCGTACCGCAGGGTCTTTGTTCCCTTTCTGATGTAGTGTTCCAGACTCATACCAGTTCCTCCAGCCGGCGAAGTTTCCCCGACTCTTCGGCTAGCCGGCGAAGTTCTTCCAGAACGCGGTTCGTCTCCCGGACGGGGACGCCCGTATCGATGACCGTCCCGCAGGCGGACATGGATGCCGTTGCCTTTGCGAGAGCCTCCTCCCCCATCACCGTGAAGGGTTCCGCCTCGATCACCTCCGAGGCCAGCAGGCGGGCCAGCCGCCAGTCCACGTCGTTGGTATAGAGGATCCCCGTGGCGAAGGCGATATCCCGCTTCTGCAGCTCCCGGTAGACGGGGATCCCCCGGCCTCCGCCGGCGATGACGAACACCTTCGCCTCACCTGCGGCCGCCGGCAGTTCGATGCTGCCGAAGAGAGGATCGAAATAGCCGTTATCGATCTCATACATTTCCCGGATCATCTGCTCATCGAAGATCTCCGCGGGCCGTCCGTACCGGAAGATCCGGTCGCCTTTGACGCAGACGATCCGGTCGGATACCTTCTGGGCCAGGTCGATCTCGTGGAGGGACATGATGACCGTGATGCCCTTTTCCTTGGCCATGGAGCGGAGGATCGACAGCAGCTCCAGCTTGTGGCGGATGTCCAGGAAGGACGTGGGCTCGTCGAGGATGATGATGTCCGGCTCCTGGCAGATGGCACGGGCCAGAAGCACCCGCTGCCGCTGGCCGTCGCTGATGGCGTTGAAGTCCCGGTTTCCGATCTCCTCGGCGTGCACCGCCGCCATGGCGTCCTCCACCTTGCGCTCATCCTCTTCCGTCAGGATGCCCAGCCGCCCCGTGTAGGGATAGCGGCCCGTGGCCACGATGTCGTGGCAGGTCATCAGCTCCGGCTTCATCCGCTCCGTCAGCACCACCGCCATCCGGGAGGACAGGTCCCGGTAGGAGAACTTCCGCAGATCCTTTCCCTCGAAGATGACTTTGCCGCCGATGAGCTGCAGCTGCCGGGTAATGCTCTTGAGTATGGTTGACTTGCCCGATCCGTTGGGGCCGATCAGGGTGATGATCTCACCCTTGGTCACCCCGATGTTGATGTCCCGGATCAGGGCGCTGCCGTTATATCCTACACTGAGGTTATCCAGAGAGAAGTAGCTGTCCGTCACGCGCCCCACCTCCTCTTCCGGATCATCATGAAGATCACCACCGGAGCGCCGAACATGGCGGTCACCGTGCTGATGTTCAGTTCCATGGGCGCGAAGGCCATCCTGGCGATGAAGTCGCACCACATGCAGAAGACGCCGCCGCCCAGGAATGTCCCCGGGATCACGATCAGGGGCCGGGCGGTTTTCAGGCACATCTTCACCAGGAAGGGCACGGCGATGCCCACGAAGGATATGGGTCCGGCGAAAGCGGTCACGCACCCGGACAGCATGCTGGACAGCAGGATGATCGCCACCCGGAACCGCTTCACGTTGACGCCCATGCTCTGGGCATAGGCCTCACCCAGCTGGAATGCGCCGATGGGTTTGGACAGGAGCAGGGTCAGGGCAAAGGCAACGCCGATGACGATGGCCGCCACGCCCACGTTGCTCCAGCTGGAGCCGGAAAAGCTGCCCAGGGACCAGTCCCTCAGGTTGACGATATCCGAATCGTCGGCAAAGGTGACGATGAAATCCGTAATGGCGGAGCAGATGTAGCCCACCATGATGCCGGCCACCAGCAGGGAGGCCATATGGGTCACCCGGCGGGAGATCAGCAGGATGAATCCGGTGGACAGCAGCGCCCCGATGAAGGCGGCGATGATCAGCGTCCAGGAGGACACGTGGGAAAACCGGCTCAGGAAAACGATCATGGTGATGGCCACGATCATCTTGGAGCCGGAGGAAATGCCCAGAACGAAAGGTCCTGCGATGGGGTTCTCAAAGTAGGTCTGCAGGAGGAATCCCGCCAGGGCAAGCCCGCCGCCAAGAATGGCGCCCATGAGGATCCGCGGCAGCCGCAGATCCCAGATGATGTCCACATTCTTCGGATCCGGTCCCTGATGGGTCAGGATGATGCGGAAGATCTCGCCCGGTGAAATGGAGACGCTGCCCATGTTCACGTTGAGCACGACCACCACCAGCAGCAGGGCGATCATCGCCAGAAAGACGGTGATGTACCTGGTTCTGCGCCGGAAATTCTCCTGGTGGAAGGCGCCGCCCGAAACCGATTGTCCGTTGCTTTTCGTCATGGTCCGCCCTTACTCCCCGCCGCTCGCGTTTATCGGCACCTTCTTCAGGAAGGTCATCTTCGACTCATCCCCGTCCATCAGCATGACGTGGATGTCCTGGATCAGCTGGCCCATGATGTCCGTAGCCTGATACAGGTACTTGTCCGTTGTCCACACGTTATCGTTTTTCACCGCTTTGAACTTGGAAAACAGTTCGCTCTTCTGCAGCAGATCATCCACGGAAGTCAGCGGGCTCTCGATGCTGGCGTTGTAGATCAGATAGTCCGCGTCGGAAGCCTGTTCGTAGAACTCTTCCATGGACATCTTCACCACGGCGCTCCGGCTGTCCTTGTTGGGATTCTCCAGATCGGTGAAGACGTACTTCCCTCCGGCGATCTCGATCATCTTCGGGATGTAGTCATCGCTCGCCCGGACCACTGCCTGGTCCTGGGAATTCAGATAGAAGAAGGCGACGGTCTTGCCCGTGTTTTCGATGCCATCCAGCTGGGCGAGGATCTCCTTCTGCTCATCGAAGAAGGCTTCCGCCTCCTCTCCCTTGTCCAGCAGCGCCCCGTAGACGCGGACCCATTCGCTGCGTCCCAGGGGATGGGACTCGTAGCTGGACTGGTCGATGAAGACGGGAATGTCCAGTCCCTCCAGCTTTTCCTGCACCGTCGGCGTGTGGAGGATCATGGTGGACTCCACCGCCAGGTCGCAGCCGTCATCGAGGAGCATCTCGTAGTCCGGCTGGCTGTATTTGCCGGCGTAGCGGATGGCGCCGCTCTCCATGGCTTCCTTCGCCTCATCCAGATACCAGTCCGATTCCTTCGTCGCCGTAAAGGCAACGGCATCCAGGCCGTCGATGGCGGAGATCAGCGCCATGGATGCGGAGGCGGCAAGGTAGATGTGATCCAGCGGCTTCTGCAGCACGATCATCTCCTCCGGCAGATTCCCGGGGATACTTCCCCCCTCGGGCACCAGCAGGTACTGCACGGAACTGCCCGTCTGGGCGTCATGCACGTCGATGACCTGGAAGCCGTCGCTGTAGTTGTAGATGTCGAAGCCTTCCGCGTAGTCCAGCTCCATGGTGCTCTCATGGGTCAGACCATCCAGCTGCGGAATTCTGCTCTCTTCCGCGGGCTCACTGTCTCCGCAGCCCCCGAGCCCGAACATCAAAAGCAGGATGACCGGCAAAACAAGCCATCCCACTCCGGGTTTTCTTCTTCTCTGTTCTTTCCTCATTTTGTCTTCCCTGTGTCCAGCAGAATATAACGGCTGTCCTTTTCATCCTTTTTTCCTGCTGACTCCATCAGGAGCTGCGGTGAGAGACCGCATGGTCATTATACCATGTCCCTGGACGGCCTAAAAGAAGACCGACGGGATCAGGGTCACCGCCACGGCAACGCAAAGGAGCACGACCACGATACGCACGGCCCAGACCTGAATCGGGGAATGGTAGCTTCTGAACTCCTGGTTCTCCGGCTTCTTCTGGTTGCCTTTGTTGTTGCCTTTGCTGTTTTTCTTGCTGCTCATGCCTTCCTCCTTTTATTTCTGAATTTGATCTTCTATTTCCTGGTCCGGCTCCTGGTCCGGCTCACTGACCGCGGTCAGTATGCGTTTCACGTCATCCCTGGTATAGATGATCGGCACCGGATAGAGGGGGTTTGCTTCCTTTACCGCCCACTCCGCCATCTGGTCCATATCCTCCTGCCGGATCTGGGGCAGGGTCCGGGGTATATCCATTTCCCGGTTCATTTCCCGAATCTTTTCGATGAACGCCTGGGCCAGCTCCTCCCGGCTGCTGCCCTCGCACCGGCTGATGCGGCCCATATCCGCCAGAGGACGGATGACCTTTTTGCCGTAGTCCTCCAGCACCGCCGGCAGCACCACCGCGTTGACGTAGCCGTGAGGCAGATGGTACATTCCGCCGATGGCATGGGCGATGGCGTGAACGTTGCCCACGCAGGCCGTGCTGAAGGCCTGCCCGGCCCGGTATGAGGCCAGCTGCAGTTTCTGCCGCGCGGCCACGCTGCTGTTGTCCTCGTAGACAAAGGGCAGATAGAGCATCACGTCGTGGATCGCTGCCAGACAGAGCTTCGGCGTCTTCCGCTTATGATAGCGCCAGTTGAAGTAGGCCTCCACCGCGTGGGTCAGGGCGTCCATTCCGCTGGCCGCGATCATCTCTTTCGGCAGGCTCTCCGTCAGCGCCGGGTCAAGAATGGCCGCATAGGGGCTGAGGGCCGGGTCGCTGATGGCGAACTTCCGTCCCGTCTCGCTGTCGGTGATCACCGCTGAGATGGTGCATTCCGAGCCGGTTCCCGCCGTAGTGGGAATGGCGATGAAGAAGGGAATCATCTCCCTGACTTTCAATACGCCGCCCAGCTGGGTCAGGCTCTTGTCCTTCCGGGCCAGTCCGGCGGCGGCCGCTTTGGCCGCGTCGATATTGGATCCCCCGCCGATGGCTACGAAGCTGTCGCAGTCCTTCTCCATATACCGTTCGATGATCTTCTCCACAAGATCCGTCGTCGGATCCGGTTCAACCTGGTCGAAGACCACGCTGTCGGGAACCATGTCCAGAAGCTTCTGGAAGAATTCCGTCTGGCTGACCCTGGGTCCGGTAACGATCATGGGACGGCTGCAGTTGTTTTCCCGCAGCAGCCAGGGGGTCTGTTCCAGGCTTCCCTCGCCCACGATCAGTTCCTGTTTATACGCGGGCAGGACCCTCATGGCCACGCCCATGACTGTCTGGTATCCTCGGTCAAACAGTTTCCTTGGTTTTATCTTTATTGGGCTTACTCTCATCAGTCTTTTCCTCTTGCTCCTGTCGTTTTCTTCTCCTGTCTGTGCCGGCGGATTCTCTTCCCCGGCAGACCGTCATGAACTCCCCACAGATAACCAATTTATTATCGCATAAAAGAGAAGAATAATCCACTATTTCCATCCCGGGAATGGGCGAGTACACGAAAAAAACATACGCCGGGTCTTTTCGGATACGGCGTATGTTTTTCATTCGATGGAATCGGTCATCGGGAGGGCCGGCGGAATCATTCAACCGGAGCCCGATGTTCCGGGAGGTTTCTAGGAGAAATAGCGGAAGACGCCCTTGACCTTGCCAAGGATCTTCACATCGTCCACGATGATGGGACTCATGGATGAGTTCTCGGGCTGCAGCCGGACGTGGTCATCTTCCCGGTAGAAGGTCTTCACCGTCGCTTCGCTCTCGAAGCCGTCCACCATAGCCACGACGATCTCCCCGTCCCGGGCGGTCTGCTGCTCCTCCACCAGAATGTAGTCGCCGTCCATGATCCCCGCTTCGATCATGCTCTCTCCCCGGACGGTCAGCATGAAGTTGGTTCCTCCGCTGACGAACCGGGCGGGCACGGGGAAACTGTCCTCGATGTTCTGCTCCGCCAGAATGGGCGTGCCGGCCGCGATCCTGCCGACGACAGGGACTTCCACCACATCAGCCGGAACCACTTCCTGGCCGGCGGCGGATTCACCGGCCCCCATGGGGCTGTCTCCATCGACGATCATCAGGGCCCTGGGCTTCGACGGGTCCTTCTTCAGGTACCCCTGCTTCTCCAGGCTGGCGATATCCTTGAACACCGTTGAGGTCGATTTGATGTTCAGCGCTGTGCAGATCTCCCGGACAGTGGGCGGGTAACCCTTCTGCCGGATCTCCTGCTTCATGTACTCCAGCACTTTTCTTTCCCGGTCTTTCATTATAAAACTCCTTCCATTGACGCGGCAACAGATTCAAATACCCCTCTTGCCCACATGATAACACAAAAAAGAACGGAATGCAAACATTTGTTTGCGTTCCGTTCGCGTTTGTTCGCTGCCTTTGTCCGTTGCCTTTGCAGACCGCTTACTGCTTGCCGTTGTACCGGATCACGTAGCAGCCCTTGCGCAGGTAGATCTTGTAGTACTTCTCCGCGTTCTTTTTGACCGAGATGGATTTGGCGTCCCATCCCTCGGAGCCGGCGTCAACGTACTCGTTGCCGCCGCAGTACAGCCAAACGTGCTCGAAGGGTCCTCCCGCACTCTTCTGGCTGATGATGATGTCCCCGCTCTTCAGCGTGGCGAAGGGCACGGCGGTCGTCTTGCCCACATTATCGAAGCAGCCGTATTTCGTCCAGTCGCTGGGAAGCATTCCTGCGCAGTCCCCCTTCTTGCATCCGGCCAGTACCTTGGGATGCTTCGCCCCGTGGGCGTACGCCGCCAGGACGAAGGGGTTGCAGCAATAGGTTTTCTCGTATCCCGCCGGCTTGTACTTCTTGTTCGTTCCGCAGAAGTAGCAGCCCCGCCGGTGGGCCTTTCTCCCGGTTCCATAGGTGAAGCTGTTGTCGTTTGCGATCTTCTTCGCCCAGGCGACGGCCGCGGCTCTGCCCACTTCAGCTGAGGATTTCGTCTTGGACGCGGCGAGAACCTGGGATACGGGAGAGTATTTCTTCTTTCCCTTGACCACCCGGTAGGCCTTCACCTTGTACTTATGGGTCGTGCCCTTTTTGACGCTGCGGTCCACGAAGGTCAGGGGTCGCTGGCGGGCGATCTGTTTTCCGTCACGGAAGAAACAGTATCCCGTCGCGCCGGGTACCTTCTCAATGGTCAGCACCGGTCCTTCCTCGGTGGAACGGGCCCGCAGCACCGGCTTATTCAGTCTGGGCGTTACCGTCAGGACACGGCACCAGTCGCCCTTGCGGACTCCGTTGACCGCCCGGATCTTATACTTGTATTTCTTTCCCGTGACCAGCTTCTTGTCGGTGAACGATGTCTCGCTCACCTTCTTGATCCTCTTGAATCCTTTGTTCTTCTCCGCCCGGTAGATCTGGTAGGCCTTCGCGTTTCCCGCCGGGTTCCAGGTCAGGCTGACGGAGTTATATGATTTCGCAGCGACCTTGACGTTCTTCACCTTGCCCGGCTTCTTCAGCGTAGCCGAAGATGTTTCCGGAAGGCAAAAGGCAACCGCGACGATCACCATAATGATGACGGCGGCAATGCCCGTCTTCGATCCTGTCCTTCTTTCTGTTCCGCTCATTCCGATCTCTCCTCTCTCCAGCGCGCGCCATCGGTGCAGGGTTTCCGCCCGGGGCGCACTGCCAGCGACGAACTTCCTTAGCCGCTGAAGTCTACCGTACATTGTATATCATCCCTCTGCGGATTTCAAGTTTTTTCCAAACCTGTATTGTTTTTCTATTATGCCGGCCAATCGCCAGGACGCGCACGGCTTCCCCTTTGTTGTTAATAATCTGTTTACTGTCAATTTCAGTTCGATTTTCCCCTCTCATCGGCCGCCACAACCCCTGAAACTCAACTGCTTTCCCCCGTTGCGAGGAGATTTACAACACTTTTCATGAAAAGTGTTGTAAATCTCCTCTTAGTTCCGTAAGACAGTTTGATTCGACCCTGAAATCAGGCCCGCTTATTGGCGTATGTTGTTGATTTTCGTAGAAGCGTCGTTTTTAGTTAGTCAACAGCCTCCGTAAGGCGGATGGGATTCTTCCCCGCAGTAAAAAACGGCGGAGGGTGTTCCTTCCGCCGCATGAAAACCGGCTGATGCCTCAGTATCCGCCGCACCTGATGCAGCCCCTCCCCTAGTCGGGTATCCCCGGGGGTTCCTGCAGGTTCAGTTCTTTTTTGATCTGGGTCGTGGAGACGCCCTCCGTCCGGTCCAGGTAGACCACTTCGCAGTAGTCCTTCAGGTATTCGAAACGGTCGCTTCCTCTCCAGTCGCCGCCCATGACCACCACGTCCACCTTGTAAGTGAGCACATCGTTGATCTTCTGCTCCCAGCTCTCCTCCGGGATCACCAGGTCAACGTAGCGGACGGCTTCCAGCATCTCCTTGCGGGTCTCGTAGTTGTGGTAGGCCTTCTTGCCTTTGCCCGCATTGAACTCGTCGGTGGAGATGGCCACGATCAGATAATCGCCCAGCGCCTTGGCCCGCTTCAGCAGGCGGATGTGGCCGTAGTGAAGCAGATCGTAGGTTCCGTAGGTCAGTACGCGTTTCATCAGGTAAGCCTCCTTCAGTCTTTCTGTTCATCGTCGCCGCGGTTTTTCCGGTCGATGACCCGCCGGATCACGTATTGCGGCTCCTTGTTCAGGCTCAGATAGATTCTTCCGATGTATTCACCGATCAGGCCCAGCATCAGCATGATCATGCCGCCGACCAGGATGTTGGTGGCGATCAGGGATGTCCACCCCATGGAGAAGCCGGAAGCGATCTTCATGATGACCAGGATGATGATGATGACGAATCCCGCCAGCGCCAGCAGCGCGCCGATCATGGAGGCGAACCGCAGGGGCTTGATGGAACAGGATGTGATGCCGTTGATCCACAGGCCGAACAGCTTTCGGAAATTGTAGTTGGATGTGCCGGCGATCCGGTCCTTCTGCACCGTCTCCACGTTGCCCACATTGTGGGTCGTCCGCAGCAGCAGCCCCGTCCAGTAGGGATACGGGTTGTCGTACTGCATGATCTCCTCGATGACGAAGCGGCGGGCCACAAAATAGATGGCCGTGTTGAACTCGTCCGGTTTTTCCAGGAAGACCTTGACCATCTTCCGGTCCGCCCAGGTGCCCAGCCTGCGGAAGAGGGAACGGTTTCCCCGGTCCTTGTATCGGGCGCAGACCACATCGTAATCACCCTCGTTCAGGTGGTCGATCATCTCGAAGACCGTTTCCACCGGTGTCTGCCCGTCATCGTCGCAGCCGATGATCAGCTCGCCGGAGGTATAGTGGAAACCCGCCATCATGGCGTTCTGCTGTCCCCGGTTCTTGGCTATGTCGATGCCGATCACGTTGTCGTGCTCCTCCGTCAGCCGCTGGATGCACTGGAAGGTGTCATCGGGCGAACAGTCGTTGACGAGAACGATCTCCGCCTCGTATCCGTCTCTGGACGCCACCATGTCCTGAATATCCTGCACCACATGGGGCAGGGTATCCACGGAACGGTAACAGGGTATCACAAATGAAATCAGCATTTTTTACGCTCCAATCGATCACAGATCAGCAGTACGCCGGCAAACACGATGGCCAGCAGGGTCATCAGGGCGGTATACAGAACCGCTGCTCCCATAATACCATAACCCTGCACGAATTTTCCAGCCATAATCCACGCAATCAGCGCTACGCCGATATATCCGGCGGTCAGATGCTTCTGGCAGCGTATAACGGTGATCACCACCGTGTAGAAATTGACCAGGGCCAGCATGCCGCCGCCGATCATCAGCACCACCAGTTCCATTTTGAATTCCGACAGATCCGCGTGGTACAGGATGCCCAGGATCGGGCATCCGATGGTCAGCGCCACCAGGACCGCCAGGATCGTCAGGGCGGCGATGACGCCCTGCTGCTTCCAGATAATGCGATGAAAGGCCTTATAGTTTCCCGTATCCCAGTTTTCGCTCATGGTCACCAGCACCGGATTGAACACGAAGTTGGCCAAAAGACCGATGGCGAATACGGGCATATAGATGAAGTTGTAGCAGGCCTGGCTGGCGTCGTCCATGTAGGCGTCGATGGCGTACTTGGACGCGTTCCCCAGGTAGATCAGGAGGAAGGCCCCGATGAACAGGGGCAGGCACTCCCGGATGATCCTCAGCTGGGGCACCTTCGCGAAATGAACCCTGATGGTGCAGAACTCCGGCGACACCAGGAGCATGGAGCAGCAGAATCCGACGAAGGAGGACAGCACCCAGACGACGCTGGAGATCACCAGGTCGTGGGTCAGGATCAGCGCGGCGGAGCAGCAGCACATGCCAAAGGCGATCCGAAAGCTGTTGGCCTTCGCCGCCACATCCAACCTGCCCTTCTGCTGGAATCTTCCGTAAAACACGTCGGCGAAGGACTCCACCAGCTTCACCAGTCCCATGAGCATGATTACGATGAACTTGGACACGGAATAACTGTTGAACAGCACGCCGTAAACGGCTGCGCCCAGACAGGCCAGCATCATCACCGAACAGGTCAGGATGCGGGAGGTGAAATAGTCAGCGAAGGAATTCTCTTCCCGGATATCGCTGACCTGGTATTTCCGCACGCCGAAATCGCCGATGAAGGAAATCAGCGTGGCGATGGCGTAAGCGATGGAAAACACGCCGGCGTCGTCCAGTCCGTTGGTCCGGTTGATGACCATCAGCAGAACGGCCGACTGCAATGCGAAGACGATGCCGTAGACCGCGTTCCAGATATAGCTGGAACGCTCGACATCCTTCGTCTGAAGAAACAGTTTTCGGAGAAGATTTTTCATACCAAATTCGGAAAGGCCGCCTTACCGCGCCCGGTCAAACTCCCTGATCGCCTCGGCGATGCGCTTCATGTCGTCCGCCCCGTAGCGCTGATCCACGGGAAGGGGCAGAATGTCGGCGGACCACCGGTATTCCAGGCTGTCCTCCGGGCAGGTCTTCAGAAGCACCGACCAGTTGGTCGGCACGTAGATCTTCTGGGCGGCCAGCGCCCTGCGCAGCTCGACCCCGTTCTCGTGGGCGTAGGGATAGGCGAAAGGCGCCGTCGGCATCCTCTTCGTGAAGGGGTTGTCCGAGGGAAGCAGTTCCTGCAGGGTGAGGTAATTCTCCCTCCTCTTTCGGATCACCTCCTCGTCGTCGATGGCCCGCAGCAGGTTCTCCGTCAGCGCGGACATCCGCCGCACCGGCGTATGCTCGAACCCTTCGGCGATCTCCAGCATTCTGCTGTACCACGCGGAGGCGTCCTGTTCGAAGCGGCCGAGGAGATGCTGCATGTATTCGAAGGAATGATCCTCTTCCCGGTTCGGGCAGAGGGGCGCATCCGTAGCCAGATAGGCCCCGTCGCTGACCCCCAGGAATTTCCGGCAGGTGTAGATGGTGTGCACCCCTTCCGCCGGAGGATCGTAGTAAGCCTGGGCGTTGTCCACGATCACGTTGTCGTACTGCGCCCGGTATTCCCGGATCTGTTCATGGGAAAGCTGTCCGTAGTAGTTGACCAGATAGAGCCAGTCCTCTTTCGCCGGTTCCGCACCGGCGGCGAACACGGGCCGCAGGTCCTCGTCCAGATGATAGTTCATCACCTCCACGCCTTCCTTCACCACGGCATCCGTCACCGTGTCGCAGATATAGTAAGGCATGAACAGCTTCCGGCACCCCACGGAGCGGAGCAGCCACACGAGGGCTGTCCGGCCCAGATTCACCTTGGGGAAATCCGGGTAGTATTCCTGCCCGTGAAAGTGTTCCAGTTCCAGATATCCGCCGATTTCCTTCGTCATCCCATCCTCATTTCTGCAGTTCTTCCTGCTGCCAGAGCTCATCCAGCGTCTTTCCGTTCACGTAAATGCAGCGGTTGACCCGGCGTTCGATCAGGTTCAGTTCCTCCTCGTCCTGGGTGGGAACGATGAACTGGCCGATCCTCTGTGATCCGTTGATCATGGAGTCCACCGCGTGTCCGATGGCGAAGTCCATGCTCAGGTCCACCCCGTCCCGGCGCAGCTCTTCAAATCCCTCCCGGTCCAGCTTGGTGATGAATCCGTCGACGGGACTCATGATCAGCTTGGCCATGCAGGGAACCGTTGCCTTTTCCCCGGGCAGCTCCACGGGTTGTCCGAAGGCCAGCCGGAGGATCTGTTCGTAGTAATTGAATCCGAAGCAGTGGGTGATCAGCTCAGGAATGCAGGTGGCCCCTGCCCTGCCGCCGATCTCGATGATGGACACGTGATCCCCGTCCACGAAAGCATCGGAATTGAAGGCGCTGTTGTCGAAGCCCATGGCCTCGATGGCCGTGCGGATCTGCTTTTCGATCTCCGCCAGCAGGGCGTCGCTGCCGTGATAGGGGAAGCTGTGCCCCGCCGTGATGGTCTTGTTGAAGCGCTTGCAGACGATCTTGTGATGAGGCGCGAGGAAGACCAGCTTGCCGTCCTGGATCAGTCCGTCAACGCCGATCTCCACGCCGGCCAGCTTTTCCTCCACGATGACGTAGTCCTTGCGGGAGTGGGCCAGGGCCTCAGCAAAGGCCTGCTCGATATCCTCCGGCCGGTGAACCGCGGTGATTCCCCGGCTTCCGGAGCTGTCCACGCACTTGACCACCACGGGATAGCCGATCTTTTCCGCCGCCTCCATAGCCTCCTGGGGGGAGTCGGCGCGAATGTAGGCCGCCGAGGAAACGTTGCCCCGATGGAAGGTCTCCTGCATGATGGTCTTGTCAGAGGTTCTCGCGGCGGAGGCCTCCGACAGGCCGTGCAGCCCCAGCTTCTCATTCACATACCCGATGGTGGCAGCCGCCACATCGGTGCCCGTGGTGCAGATCCCGTCGATCTTTTCCTCCCGGGCGATCTGAAGGATCCCCTCCTTGTCCGTGGTGTTCACGCAGTAGATCTGATCCGCCTCCGCGAAACCCGGCCAGTCTCCGGGAATGCTGGAAACGATGGTGTACAGTCCGGCGTTCTTCGCCGCGCGGATCAGGGGGACCTGATAGATCCCGGCTCCCAGAATCAAAACCTTTTTCATTCTCTTTCCTGCTCCAGTTCTATGTGTATCCCGGCAACCGTCTCATCGGCGATCCGCCTGCACTGCTCCAGGTCATCGCCCTTCACGACGATCTGTCCGATGCAGTCCTTGGGATTGGTAAACTTCCTGATCTCCGAGCCCTCGGAGACGAACATCCAGACCTGCTCCACGTGTTCGGGGTCCGGTTCATCTATGGAAAGGCAACGGATCGTGCCCTCCTTCTCCGACAGGATCATTTCCCCGATGCAGGCCGTCCGGGGGATCTTCCTTTCGGCGAAATTCTCCGCCATGTCGAAGTTGCCCACGGCGGTCTCCACGATCATCTCATGGATGTCGAACCCGTAGTAGATGGAGGTCAGTTCCGGCATGGCGTTGGCACCGATCCGTCCGGTCAGCTCCAGGATATAGGCCTTGCCCCGGCAGATCATGATGTCCACATTGACGGCGCAGTTGTCCAGGCCGATGGCGTAGATCGCCTTTGTCACTTCCTCCTCGATCTGCTGCAGGATATCCTCGCTGTCCTCATAGGGAAGGTAGTGGCCGATGGGGACCTCGTCGTTTTCCCCGTACCGCAGGTCGCCGGTGGGAAGGACGAAAGCCACTTTCCCGTTGGCGATCAGGGACGTGGCGCTGCACTCGTACCCTTCCAGATACTCCTCGATCACACAGTAGTCCTTGCCCGTGGCTTCCATGGTCTTCCGGAAGCAGGGCAGCAGGTCCTTCTCTTCAAAGGCAATGTGGATTCCCCGGGTTCCGGAGAGGTCCACCGCCTTGGTGATCAGGGGGAAGTCCAGCTCCTTTTTGATGTCCTCCAGATCCTCCTCCGCGGCTGCGCGGCGGAAGCGGGCGGTCCTCACCCCGCCCTTCATCAGCGCTTCCTTCATCAGCAGTTTATCCGTGGAAATCAGCGCGGTTTCATAGGATATCCCCGGCAGATGATTCCTGTCGCAGGCGGCGCCCAGCGCCGGCAGGCCGATCTCCAGGCAGGCGGTCACCACGCCGTCGGCGCCGATCTCCTCCGCCAGGGCGGCGATGCCTTCCGTATCGTAAAGATTCAGGTAATATATCCGGTCCGCCAGGGCGAATCCGGGCCAGTCCCCGTCAATGCTGACCGCGATGGTCTCGTAACCCAGTCTTTTCGCGGCGTTGTACAGACCGACCTGGCCCCTTCCCGCACCCAGAATCATGACTTTTTTCATTGCTTTTGGTCCCTTTCTCTGCGAAAGCATACTCCAAAAATTATTATATTGTCCGCCATAATCCTTGTCAAGAAATGCGAAAACCACGTATTGTGTACTCGGTCGGTCTGCATTATAATATAGTCCGTCCTATAGTGTTCAGCACGCGGAAAGCAGGAACAGATGTCGGAACTGATCCATAGACTCCAGCACAACCGAAAGGCCCTTGTGGCCGCGATCCTGCTCTTCCTGGTTCTGGGAACGGCTGCCGCCGTCCTGATCCGGGAGGTTTATGCTGTTTCCCTGCGGGACTGCAGCGTCACCGTCGAACCGGCGGACTGCGATTATACGGGAAAGGCGGTCAAGCCGAAGGTCGTCATCACCCATGACAAGGATACCCTGAAGAAGGGAAAGGACTATGTCCTCCGGTACCGGAGCAATAAGAACCCGGGCAAAGCCCATGTGGTCATCGCCGGCATCGGCGAGTATACCGGCGTCGTCTCACCGTCCTTCCGGATCCATGTGGATCCGGCCAAGAATCTCAAGGCGGATGTGAAGGGGGATAAGAAAAATGAGAAGAACAGCGTCATTCACCTGACCTGGGAGCCCTCCTCCTGCTGCGACCACTACGAGATCACGGCGGCCAGAAAGCTGGATAAGTCCGAGCCGAAGAAGTACACCACCGAGGATACCGCCTTCGACTTCAAGGATGTGGATGGCTTCGGCGAATACGACTTCGCCGTCACTGCCGTCGCCGGCCCGTCGAAGACCCTTTCCGCGCCGGCGGATGCCACCGCGGTGATCAATCCCCTGAAGCAGCCGGTGATCCAGGCTTCCAGCCCGGGCGCGGGCCACATCGATGTGACCTGGGAACCGGTGGCGGAAGCCCAGGGCTACGTGGTCACGGAGAAATGCGAATCCAACGGGGAAACGGATTCGGTCACCGTCCCCGCGGACCAGACCGCCGCCAGCTTCCTGCGGAGGGACAAAGGCAACTCCTACACCTATACCATGCATGCCATCGCCACCATTGACGGCCAGAGCTATGAAAGTCCGGAATCCGAGGGCGTCACCACGTCCCCTGCGTCGCCCAGAATGGGCCAGGCCATCGGCGGCGAAAACGGGCATACGGGAAACAAGGCCGGCGATCAAAAAGGCGGCCATGAAATGGCCACCGGCAAATGGAGTTACAGTTCCAAGAATCACGCGTGGAACAACTGGAAATACGTAGCCCGGTTCAAGGACCCCCAGAAGGCGGCCATCGCCGCCCAGGCCATGAAGGACGCCTGCGCCAACGACCATATCGGCTACGATCAGAAGCCGGGCGGCGGCCGCGGCGAACTGAAGAAACTGGCGGAAGCGGCCAACTGGGATATGTCCGCCATCACCACCAACTGTGAAGCATCCTGCTCCCCGCTGGTGGGGGCATGCGTCAACTGCGCGGGCATCGATCTGCCCGCCCCCGGCAGCACGGGCAATTCGGACTTTCTCCGGCCCCTGGAAAGAACCGGTGAATTCGATATCATCACGGACAAAGACTATACCAGCAGCGACAAAAATCTGATGGAGGGCGATATCCTGGTGAGCCCGGGCAGACACACCGGCATGGTGCTCTAACGGACCATCAGCTTCTTCAGCCCCGCCTCCAGACCGGTCAGAGACAATTCAAACATGGGGAACACCTTCCGGATCTCGCCGATGGTGGCGGAGCCGTAGGTATTGTCCCAGTACTTTTCTTCGATGGGGTTCAGCCAGATCTGCTTTTTGAACCTCTTTTTGAATTTGTTGAACCATTCTATGCCCGTCTCCCGGTTGTATACGCCGATGATGGCGTTGCCTCCCGGCCGGTGCAGCTCCGAAGGCGCCATGGCCGCGTCCCCGACGAAGATCACCTTGTACTCGCTGTCCAGCTTGTGGAAGACCCAGGTGGTCTCCACCGAATCCCGCATCTTGCAGTGGGGCGTGGTGTAGAGCTGGTCATAGATGGCGTTGTGGAAATAGTAAATCTTCAGATCCTTGAAGTGATTGGATTTGCTGACGGCCTGAAAGAGCCGGTTGCACAGCCGGCTGTAGGGCAGCATGGACCCTTCTGAGTCGATGAGCAGCAGCACCTTGACCGTGTTCTTCCGCGGCCGCTCATAGGCCAGAGTGAGCATCCCCGCGTTGTCGCAGGTCTCGTCCACCGTCTTGTCCAGATCCAGTTCCTTCTCCACGCCGTCCACGCGGGTGGAATACTGGCGCAGCTTGCGGAAGGCCATCTGAAACTGGCGGATGCCCAGGATCGTATCCTCCCGGAAGTCCTTGAAGTTCCGCTCGCCGGCCACCTGCAGCGCCGTCTTGTGGCGGCTTTTGCCGCCGACCCGGATGCCCGTGGGATTGTAGCCGCCCCGGCCCATGGTCGATGTGCCTCCGGTTCCGATCCAGTAGTTGCCGCCGTGGTGCTCCTCCTTCTGTTCCTGGATCCGCTCCTCGAACATGCGAAGCAGCTCCTCCAGTTCCCGGGCGAAGAGTTCCTGATCACCGTGATCATCCAGGTCCCTCTCCCGCTCCCCGTGGGCCAGCCAGTCCCAGAATTCCTGGGGCAGATCCTCCGGCGTTTCGATGGCGCCGAAGTACTCCATGAACACCTGGTCAAATTTGTCGAAATCCGCTTCCGTCTTGATCAGCACGCTACGGCAAAGGCGGTAGAACCCGGTCAGGCTTGCCTTTGCCATTCCCTTGTCCAGCGCCTCCATCAGCGTCATCCATTCGTTGATGGTCACGTTCAGACCCTTGGCGCGAAGCAGATAAAAGAATTCCAAAAACATGGGGCGACCTCGCTTACCACCTGCGGAGGGAATATCCCTTTTCCTTGATTTCCTGCATGACCTCGATGTCCTCGTTCTTCTTCAGCAGCACGCCGACGAAGGGCATCTTCTCCGAGAGGTCATCCACGCTGACGCCGCTCACCATCAGTGCCTGGATCCAGTCCAAAAGTTCCGAGGTGCTGGGCTTCTTCTGCAGATCGCTCATCTCCCGGATCTGATAAAAGGCCTCCAGGGCGTTCTCCACCAGCTTGCCATCCAGGTCCCCGTAATGCACCCGGATGATCTCCCGCATCTTCTCCTCGTCGGGGAATTCGATGTAGTGGAAGATGCACCGGCGCAGGAAGGCGTCGGGCAGTTCCTTTTCCGCGTTGGAGGTAATGATGACGATGGGACGGTGCTTCGTGGTGATGGTCTCCTTCGTCTCATTGATGTAGAACTCCATCCGGTCCAGCTCCCAGAGCAGGTCGTTGGGGAATTCCAGGTCCGCCTTGTCGATCTCGTCGATGAGCAGGACCGCCTGGTCCTCCGAGGTGAACGCCTCGCCCAGCTTGCCCAGACGGATGTACTGGCCGATGTCGCTGACGTCTCCCTCGCCGAACTGGCTGTCGTAGAGCCGCTGCACCGTATCGTAGAGATAGAGGCCGTCCTGGGCCTTGGTGGTGGACTTGATGCTCCAGACGATCAGTGGCTTGTCCAGGGATTCCGCGATGGCCTGGGCCAGCATGGTCTTGCCCGTTCCCGGCTCCCCCTTGATCAGGAGGGGCTTTTTCAGGGCGATGGATACGTTGACGGCGTCCATCAGTTCCGGGGTGACGACATAGCCGCTGCTTCCGGTAAACAGGTTTACGTTGCTCATGGTTGTCTGTTCCTTTCCTGCAGAAGATATATGTTTCGTTGAATTATAAACTCATGAATAGGCTGACCAGTACGGGGACCGATGCCGACAGGATGGCCCCGTTGATGAAGGAGTACACCGCCACCTCAGCGCTGGTGGACCGCTCGATCACCGGGAGGCAGACATCCATGGATGTGGATCCCGGCAGGCAGTAGCACTCGATGTAGCCTACCCGTTTCGCCACCGTGGGGATCAGGATGATGCCCAGCACTTCACGGAAAATATTGTGCATGAAGGAGATGGCGCTGACCCGGGTGGAGTACTCCGCCAGCATGACCGGCGCCAGGGAGTACCAGGCGAAGCCCGATCCGATGCACAGGCCGTCCTGCACGCTGAGGGGAAGCACCAGCGCCGCGATGAATGAACTGACCGCCATGGCCCCCATATTGATGAAGGGAAAGGCCAGGATGCGCCAGCCCGCGCTGCGGAAGTTCTGTCCCAGAGATCCCGATGTGCCGATGTCGATGCCGATGAGCACCAGAAGGACGCACAGGGTAACCGTCAGCAGAGTGCCCGTGTGGGCGATGAAAGCGTCTGGCAGAATTTTCCAGCCGCACACCACGCCGATGGCCATGCAGATCACGATGAGGATGGTCAGCCCGTTGACCCGGTTTCCCTCCGCCGGCTTCTCCTCCGAAGGATCGGCGGAAACCGGGGTAGCCTCCCCGGTCTGCTCCGCGCCCTGTTCCGCGCTCTGTTCTATGCTCTGCTCCGTGCTCTGCTCTGCGGCCTGCTCTCGGCCCTTCTTCTTCCGGTCCGCGCGGCGCACGCCGTAGCGGTCAAATCCCATCAGCCGCCGGCACAGGGAAAAAATCGCCGTCGTCACCGCGAAGATGATCAGCGTATAGGCAAAGGCAACCAGCCCGATGGTATCCAGCGACCGGATGATCTCCTCGTTGGCACCGATCCGGCTGCCCATGAAGAATACCAGGATCATGATGACCGCCGTCTGCACATGGCTGAGCCAGGGCAGCGGGATATCCTTTTTTTTCAGTTGTTTTCCGATGAAGTACCCGGCAACGGTAATGGCCAGGTACATGGCCAGATAACCCATGGAGTTAGTATACCATATTAACCGGGTATGGAGGTCGACTCTTTTTTCAAAAAACAAACATCCCTTCAGAACGTAAAACCGCCCCGCGGAGGGACCTCCGCGGAGCGGTATTCTTACTGGTTTCCAAAGTCCCGTCAGGGCCCCGTCCGAACTATTGCACCGCCCGGTAGACGATGTACTTCTTGCACTTGGACGCTGCCTTGACCTGGCTGGAGAATGTCTGGATGATGCCGTAAGTCTTGCCGTTGTAGTGGGCGTTGGCGACCCTGTTGTTGCCCAGATAGATCAGGATGTGGCCGCCGCCTCCGCTGTAGATCTGGTAGATCACATCTCCTGCCACCATGCCGCTCTCACTTTTCAGACCGGTGACTCTCCACTTTTCCGGATGCTTGCTGCAGTAGCTCTCCACGCCGTCCAGGCCGCGGGGGAATCCGGTGTCGTAGCCGGAAGCACGAATGCAGGTTCCCACGAATACGTCGCATGACGCGCCGGCCTTGGTCTGGGCGCCCCATCCGGACCGTGATCCGTAGGCCAGCTGAATGGCCGCGTTGAAGGCGTCGGTCGCACTGCCGCTGGGATACGCGTATTTGCTGGATGACGTTCCGTAGGGCCATGCCAGCCGGGCCGCCGTCGAGGCGATGGCTGCCGCGCCCGTTCCCGCCGCCACGGAGAAGGTGTGGTTCAGCACGGTCACCAGGCTGCCGTCCTCAAGATGGGCGTAGATCCGGTAACTGTACACGCCTCCATAGAGGGCGCCGAAGGAAATGGCGCTCTTCGCGTTGGCGATATTGAACTCCTTGGCATTTACGTTGCCGTTGTCGTACTTGGCTCCGCTCACCCACTTGTTGGTGGACTTGTCCACGATGCCGATCTCCACCCTCTTGATGAGGGAGGTAGACCTGATCGTTCCCGTCAGATCAAAGGATCCTCCCGCCTGCAGACTGTTCACCGTATTGCAGTTGACCAGATCCACGGCGACGGAGAGCTTGGAAGCGGGCATGGTCCGGGAGAGGGGAGACACGATGGTCTTTCCGTTCTGGGTCCGGTAGGCCGCCGTCCGGTAGTTGTGGGTGGATTTTTCGGAAATGGCGGAATCCACAAAGGTCGTCCCCGCCTGTTTGGCGATGGCCTGGCCGTCCCGGTAGAAGATGTAGCCGGACGCGCCGGTCACCTTGCCGGCAACCAGCTTCGGGCCGCCCGCGTTGGACGTTGCTGTGAACCCGGGTTTCTTCAGCTGGGGAACGGCGGAAACTGCCGCGCTGAACTTCCCCTTCCTCTTTCCGTTGATCGCCCGTACCTTATACCAGTAGGTCTGTCCTGTGACGAGACCGCTGCTCTTGAAGGACCGGGATCCGGTCTTTTTGACCTTCTTGTATTTTCCGGTTCTGGATGTGGACCGGTATACTTCGTATTTCTTTGCCTTCGCAGGCTTCTTCCAATTCAGTGAAACGGAATTGTAGCTCGTCGACGTTACCTTCAGGCCCTTTACCTTGCCCGGCTTTTTCGATGCCGCGTCCGCTCCTTCAGGCATGCTGAAGGCCACTGCGACAAAAAGAACGAGCAGGAAAACCATCATGCGGCCATGCTTTCTTTCACACGTGCTCATGCTATTCTTCCTTCCTTTTCTCAATCCGTACTGTAACGACTGCTGCGATGAGAATTATATCCTATTTTTTTCCAGTAAGCAATTGATAGCGGCTCCGGAGGCCCTCCAGGCCCCTTCTCACCGTCCCGGCTTTCATCGACTGCATCCCAGTGATTGCAACGGGTTTCTCCCTTTTCTCCCGGCAGCCTTCCCCGCCCCGCCGCCGGCTGACCGGCCCTCTTTTGCCCGGGGATATGTTGTGTGCCTTTTCGGGGAAAGGGGGAAATTCTACAATATCTTCCCCGTTTCGTCCAATTTCCTTTTCATTACAGGAAAATTTCGGCAAAAAAATCTTATCTTTCCATAAAAAACTGGAACTGACATTTTGCTTTCCTATATAATGAGTATGGAAAATTGCGTAAAGAGGTTAGAGAAATGAGAAAGAACATTTTTGCAAAGGCAATTCTGGCCATGCTGATCCTGGCTGTCGCCTTCTCCGCGGACCTGATCCTGCCGGAGGGCAGTTACGCTGCCTCCCGCCCGGCGAAGGTCATCCAGAAGCGGGCCGTGTCCGGCGTGGACTACGTCACCCTGAAATGGAAGAAGGTCAAGAAGGCCAAAGGCTACCAGGTCTACATGTACAACAGCAAGCGGAAAAAGTACGTCTGGCTCAAAACCATCAACGACAACGGCGTCACCGCCTACACCGCGCGCAACCTGAAGCCTTCCACCAACTACAAGTTCAAGGTCCGGGCCTTCCGGGAATACACCCAGTACTACCATTCCAAGAAGCATAAGTGGGTTTCCAAGCGGCCCCTGCCCATCTTCGTTCAGCGCACACGCCTGGCCCAGAAAAGCGGCCGGTTCTCCGCAGTGAAGAAGATCAAAACCAAGAAGCTGGCCCTCACCAAGCCGTCGATCAACGTATACAGCCCGGGATACCGCCGGATGGACGTCCGCTGGAAGGCCCTGGCCGGAGTGCGCGGCTACTACGTCAAGGAATATGACAGCAGCGGCAAGCTGATCTCCACCCGCACCGTCGCCGCCGGAAGCGATCCCTGCGCCCTGTATTACGATAAAAAGGTGAACTCCACCTGGTCCTACACGGTTCAGGCCTACGCGGTACTGAACGGCAAGACCTGCACGGGACCGGTTTCCGATAAGCGGTCCGCTTCGGCGAGAAAGACCCGGATCGGCCAGGCGGCCGGAGACGAGCACTGGAATACGACCGGCGGGAAGGCCGGCGATCAGACCGGCAGCGAAGTGGCCACCTCCAACTGGTCCTACAGTTCCAAGAAGGGATCCTACAACAACTGGCGGGTCATCGTCCGGTTCAAGAATGCCACCCTGGCCAACCGGGCAGCAACCGCCATGGAAGCCGCCTGCGCCAACAACCACATCGGATACGACCAGAAGCCGGCCGGCGGCCGGGGAGAGCTTCGTCTCCTGGCCCAGAAGGCCAACTGGGATATGTCAAAAATTACCAAGAACTGTGAGGTCTCCTGTTCCCCGCTGGTGGGCGCCTGCGTGAACTGCGCCGGCATCACCCCGGCCTTTACGGGAGGCAACAAGGCTCCCGGAAGCACGGGCAATTCCGACTTCCTGAATCCGCTGATGGCTACGGGATATTTCGTCAAGATCACCGACAGCAAAACCCTCACCACAGAGATCTACCTGCAGCGAGGGGATATCCTGATCAGTCCGGGAAGACACACGGCCATGGTGCTTTAAAGCCCGGCCGGGCGGCCATGGTGTTTTAAGACACCGCCGTGTTCCGAAGGCTCTAGTGCATGTAGCCGTGCCCCGTCAGAATGAGGCGGAAGTACCAGAGCTGGGACGCAATATGCAAGACAAGCAGAATCGCCAGAACGATGAAGTAAATTGTTCTGGCGGTTTTTTTACCGGCAAAAACGGAATCCTTGTGATAGAAGTTCTCCAGCGCCAGGGCAGTGCTCACCAGGGTGATAAAATAGGAACCGTAGACCTGTCCCCAGCCGAAGTTGCCGTACTTCCCCCGCCGTCCCGTTTCCGTCAGCAGGGCCCACTGGAGCACGCCCATAAAGAACACCCAGAAGGTGAACTGATACTTCTTGTCCTTCAGGCGGCGGATGTTGGCGAAGCAGACCACCAGGGGGAAGGCCATTCCGCAGACCACCGCGGCCAGCAGATTGTCGTAGTGGATGACATGGGAGATGCCCACGATGACCTTGTGGACCTCCTCCGAAGCGCCGCCGTCACCGAACTGCTGGGTGTGCAGATAGATCACATAGAGCCCGCTGGGGATCAGGGAACAACCCATGATAAACAGTCTGCCCAGGCGCTTCGCCCATCCTTCCTTTCCGCCCCGTACCAGATCGATGATGAACATGACCACCACTGTGGCAACGAGGCCGAAGAAAAAGCTTGGTTTGGCGAAGGCCGACAGAAAGACGGTCATCATGGTGGCGATCCACCAGCCGGGATGCACCCCCTTCTCCTCTGCGTGGAGATACATTTTCAGGAAGCAGAGGGAGGCAATCATGGAGAACAGGGTCATGGACTGCTGGGTCGGGGAATGCCAGGCGAAGGACTGGAAGGAGTGGCGGTAGAACCACTCGTGGATCACCGGCACCCAGATGGGACCGATGAACAGGACCGCCACGGAGAAAAACTGCATGGCCGGACGGGGAACCCCCTCCAGCATGCCGTCGTCCTTCAGGAAGAAGCGGATGACCAGATAGTTCACCACGATGATGGCGGCGATGACCGCGGCCAGATAGATGTTGGCCTCCATGGTGTTCTGGTTGATGTCATAGAAAAACTGAAACAGGAAGCCGAGGAGCCGGTCGTGCTCCTCCCCGTTTTCCACGTTGGTCACCACGTAGTACCGCATGTCCGAGGAATACTTGTCGTTGTAATCCACGATCATCCGGTAAAACAGCTCCAGGCATACGCCGGAAAACAGCCCGATGACGCTCACCCAGAGGATGTCCGTCCATCGGATCGTCACCGTATAGCCGTCCTTCAGCCTGTCACGCAGGCGGTATTGCTTTTGCTCCTGTCCCATTGTCCGCTTCCTGTCTCTACCGGTTCGAATACATCTTCTCGTAGTACTGCTGATACTCTCCGCTGATGATGTTCTTCCACCAGGGCTCGTTGTTCAGGTACCAGTCGATGGTCTGGCGGATGCCGTCATCGAATGTCGTGGTGGGCAGCCATCCCAGTTCCTCGTGGATCTTGGTCGGATCGATGGCGTACCGCAGGTCGTGGCCCTTCCGGTCGCCCACGAAGGTGATCAGGCTCTCCGGCTTGCCCAGCTGGGCGAGGATGGTCTTGACGACCTCCAGGTTGTTCCGCTCATTGTGGCCGCCGATGTTGTAGACCTCCCCTTCCCGGCCGCCGCGCAGGATCATGTCGATGGCCCGGCAGTGATCCTCCACATAGAGCCAGTCCCGCACGTTCTCGCCGGTGCCGTATACGGGCAGGGGCTTGTCCGCCAGGGCGTTGGCGATCATCAGGGGGATCAGCTTCTCCGGGAACTGGTAGGGTCCGTAGTTGTTGGAGCAGCGGCTGATGGTCACCGGCAGCCCGAAGGTCCGGTGATAGGCCATGACCAGGAGGTCCGCCGACGCCTTGGATGCCGAATAGGGGCTGGAGGCGGTGACGGGCATGTCCTCGGTAAAGAACAGGTCCGGCCGGTCCAGGGGCAGGTCGCCGTACACTTCGTCGGTGCCCACCTGATGGAATCGCTTCACGCCGTACTCACGGGAGGCGTCCATGAGCACCTGGGTGCCCAGGATGTTGGTCTTCAGGAAGATGCCCGGATCCTCGATGGACCGGTCCACATGGGATTCGGCGGCGAAGTTGACCACCACATCGAACCCTTCCTCCTCAAAGAGGGGGAAGACCGCCTTCCGGTCGGCCACATCGCCCTTCACGAACCGGAAACGGGGATTGTCCATAGCCGGCTCCAGGGTCTCCAGATTCCCCGCGTAGGTCAGGGCATCCAGGCAGACGATCTCGTCCTCGGGATGCTCCTCCAGCATATAAAACACAAAGTTGGCGCCGATAAAACCGGCTCCTCCGGTCACCAGAATCTTCATTGATCCGTTCTCCTTCCTTTTCTCACTTCTCCGTTGCTCCTGCTATCGTGATTTCCCATCACAGGATATGGTCCTGCTTCAGTTTATCGATGATCCGTTCCGTGTTCCGGTTGTCGTGGAACTCCACGATCCGCCGGTACTTTCTCACATAGTCCGGATTCTGTTCCATGGAATAGCCGGCCCGCACTGCCCGCTCCGTCTGTTCCCGCGTGTAGCAGATATCGCCGAAGGCGTTGTACTCGTTGAGCATCAGGTGGGCGCCGCCGTAATGCTTCATGCAGCTCTCCTTATCGCCCCAGCAGAACACCACGTTGGCGCCCCGGTAGAAAGCGTCGTAGGCGATGGATGAGTAGTCGGTGATCAGCAGGCGGCAGTGGCGCAGGGCCTCGTCGTGGCTCATCTCCGGCTGCAGGTACCGGGCCAGGGGCGTTTTGCCGCCCTCCATCATCTGCTCCATCAGGGGATGGGGCTTGATGATGATCCGGTCCCTCCACTCCTCCGGCACGGCGGCGACCATGCCCTCCAGCATCCGGTAGTAGCCGATGCTCTGGAAATCCCGCTCGGCCAGGTTGGTCTCCCATCTGCGCCAGGTGGGCATGATCATGATCCGGTCCGCATCCGGCTCCCGGACGCTGCGGTCAAACTTCGCCAGTCCGGTGACGTAGAGCTCCTCCCTCTGGAATCCGCCGAGGAGCATGAAGTGCATGGCCTCCGCCTCGGAGGAGACCACGGTCCGGTACTGATCCACCTTGCGGTCGATGAAGCCGGCCCGGGCATCGGCATCCAGGGAAACCATGTACATCACCCCGTGCTGCAGGAACACGTGGGTCAGGTCGGTGCTGCGGGCCTTGGCCATGAGACGGCGGTTGGAGGTGCGCAGCTGGGCGGCGTGCTCCATGGTCTCCGTGCCCACGAACCGGTGGCACCGGAAAAAATACAGCAGGTGCCGGAAGCTGTCCTTCTCGATCATCTGCGCCCGGTAGGCCTCGTCCAGGTCCTTCACCGCCGGATTATCCCGGTCGATGATATAGTACACGTTCCGGTATCCCTGGTCCACCAGCTTTTCGAAGAGCACCGAGGCGCTCTCCTCGTAGCGGGAGGACTCCTTCTCAAACATCAGGATGTGGTCCGATCTGCCCATGAGCCGGGCGAGAAGCCACGCCCGGAAAACGCGGAAGCTTTCCGCCGGGCTGTCATAGCGGTTCTCCGGCCGGACGACAAACCACATTTTATTGCCGGCGGTCTGGCGGAAGTACATCACCTTCCCGCCGGAGCGGATCAGCCGGCTGGTGCGGAACGCGCCCTGCCGGCGTTCCAGCAGGTTGTAGCTGACCCCGCAGACCTCCTGGTCCCCGTACCAGAGCATGATCCGGTTCTGCACGTCCAGGAGAAGAGCATCCTCGTAGGGGATCTCCATGCGAAAGGGATGCAGCCGGTATCCACCGATGAAGGGGATGCCCTTCGGCATGAAAAACCGCACCCGGATCGGATTCTTCTCCTCCCCGTGCACGCGAAAAGAAAGCCTGCTCATTTCCGACCGGCGGCCGGCCAGATCAAGCTTCAGCGCGCAGATCCCGCGCACGGTGACCGCGTCCTTTCCCGCCGTCACCTTTTTCCAGAGTATGCCGCATCCGGTGGATTCCATCCCGCTCCCTCTACTTGACCTCACAGATAAAGCAGCGCATCTTCCCGTTCTGATCGGGAGGTATCTCGTCCATCCAGCAGAACCGCAGCCGGTATTCCGGATAGCCGTACAGCTCCTCCACCTTCCGGGTGAAGAAGGCTTCGATGTCCTCCCGGGTGTGGGCCGTATCCCCCGGATCCTCCACCAGCAGAACGCTGATCTCGTCCAGGGAGTTCTGCACATAGCGGAACTGGGACACCCCGGTGATGCCGTTGGGGATCTTCATCAGTTCCGTCGCGGAGGTCTCCGTTCCGTTGGCGTGCTTCACCATGTCGTTGGTCCGGCCCATGATCCGCTTCAGATAGCGGATGCCTTCGATGGTCTCCGAGGTCGCCCGGTCACCCACTTCATAGTTGATGATCGGGAAGTCGAACTTGTACAGAGTGGTGGCGATCACCCGGCCCTCGTCGGTCAGGTTCCCCTCATCGTCAACCAGGTTCAGGACGTGGGTATCGCTGTAGATATAGTAGTTATCCTTACCGGGCAGCCGCACCGCGCAGCTTCCCGTTTCGTTGCATCCGTAGGCGTCAAAAAGCCCTTCGCCGAAAGTGTCCAGCAGCAGCCTTCTGGTGATGTCGTCCACCATCTCGCTGACCGGCGTATAGGCCTTGGGCTTCATGATGGTCATGCTGTGGTTCCTGGCGTAGACCGCCAGCCGGACCAGGACGTTTTTTCGAAAGGCAATCATATCCGGGCGGTAATCGTTGATCAGATCGATCAGGTCCCGCATGCCCTCTCCTACATAGAGGTGCTCGGGAACCACCTTTCGCCGGAAGAAGCCCAGTTTCTGAATGAAGGAATCCCCCTTTTCCGGGTCCACGTGGGAATGGGTGGTCAGGAAGCTGAGCATCTTGCCCCGCAGCGGCCGGTATCCGGCGAACATGGTCACCCGGATCCAGTTGGCGTTCATGCAGGCTGCCTCCCGGTGGGACAGGGCAAAGCGGAGAGGTATTCCGGAGGAACCACTGGTCTTGAAGATCTCCAGCCGCCCTTCCTCCTCCCGGTAGTCCTTCAGTTCTTCCTGCATCCAGGTCCGTAGGTCCGCCCGGGTCATCACCGGAAACTTGGCCAGGTCCTCGGCGCTGTGGAAATCATCCGGCGTGCAGCCGCAGGCCTCGAAGCGTTCCCGGTAAAAAGGAATGGTCCAGGCCTTCTTCATCAGCTTGTGTATCTTCCTGCCCTGACGTCTGCGCATCATGCTGTGGTCCGTCGGCACACGCCGGTCCAGGCGGGCCAGATAGACCAGTGTCATCAGGTTTTTCCACTCACTCTGCAAGAATTTTCCCACGGTTTTTCCTCTCTTTTTCAGGCGTTTTCGCCGTCGAAACCGCCCCCTCGAATATTTTCTATATGATACCATATCCACCGGTCAGGCGCAACGAGATTGGCCGCCCACCCCCTTGCCGAACGGGCCGGATTTCTTTATAATATCCACATGGATATCCTGCGGAACAACACACTGAATACCGTCGTCCGCCTGCTCTGTCTGGCCGCGGTGATCGCCATGATCATCATCGGCCTGACCGTGTACCGGGCGAACTGGCCGGAGCTGCTCCTGTTCATTGCCTTTGCGGTCGTCTACATACAGCTTCCGGGCCAGCTGATGCTGAAACTGGCGGGCTTTCGCGCCGCCCACCTGTCCACCCTGCTGGCCGCCGGCTTCTTCGCCGGCTGGGCCTGGGTCACCCTCCAGTATTTCCTGACGGAGCTGATCCACACCAACCTGCTGCTCTACGCCGCGGGACCGGTCTGCACGGCGGTTTATCTGGTGATGGTGGCAAAGAACCGGCGCCGGCAGGGGTCCTTCCCCTTCCGCTTCCGGCCGAACCGTCTGTCCACCGCTTTCTGCCTGTTCGTCACCCTGGGCTTCCTGTACGCCATGCTGGAGACCCAGTACCTGTATCTGTCCCCGGAGATCGATGAGTTCATTTCCATGAACCCGGACAAGGGGTTCCACATCGGACTGATCAATTCCCTCTCCCACGGCTATCCCCTGGAGTGCCCCTGGTTTTCGGGCCTCTACTTCAACTATCACGTATTCACCGAGCTGCTCTATTCCGTGCCCGTGCGCCTCTTCGGCCTCACCGCGGATGTGGCTCTTCTGACCTGCGGTCCCTTCATGACCGTCTATGCCATCGGCGTCTCCATGTACGCCCTCTTCCGGGAGATGTGCGCCAAGGCGCGGCGCGCCGGGCTCTACTGCCTGACCGTCCTGCTGTCGAACATCTTCATCGCCAGGGGCATCGACATTTCCCTGGCCTTCCTGTTCATCTTCCGGAACGAGAATACCGCCGGCTACGGCGTCAGCTGCACCCTGGTCCTGGTCATCCTGATCCGGGAGTGGTACCGGGCCTTTTCCTCCGAGGGCACCTCGTCCTGGAGGCAGCTGCTCCTGGTCATCGCCGTGCTCATGCTGGTCACCGGCATCAAGGGCCCCTTCGGCATCGTCATGCTGGGCGCCGTCTGGGGGACCTTCGCCCTGGGTCTGATCCTGCGGAAGGTTCCTTTCCGCGTGGTCCTGCCCATCATCCTGATGACCGCCGGCTTCCTGCTGGTCTACATGACCGTGCTGGGATCCAAGGGACAGGGCACCACCGGCCAGTCCCTCTTCGCCCTGGCCACCATTATCAACATCACCTTCTACAAGGGGCCCCTGGTCGCTCTGATGAAGTCCATCGGCCTGCCCCTGATCATCCGTTATGCCGTCCTGCTGGCGGTCTTTACCGTCTTCCTGCTGACGGTCTTCTTCGTGCCCTTCGTGATCGGCTATATCCGGGAACTGTTCCTGGTCCTCACGGGAAAGCGGGATTACGATTTCACCCGCATCACCGTGTACGCCGCCAGCCTCATCGGCTTTATCGCCCTGATGGTGCTGAACTACCACGGTCACAGCCAGGTGTACTTCGGCTTCGTGACCGTATTCTTCGCCCCCCTCATCGCCTTCTGGTTCTTTGAGGACATGGAGGATAACCGGGGCGTTCTGATGAAACTGGTCCGGGGCTTCTTCATCCTGACCCTGATCCTGACTTCCATCGGCCTGTTCTCCCACCTGGGGAGCCTGTTCTCCTCGGCAAAGGACGCTTCGGATCCCGGGGCGGACGCCAGCCGGTACAAGTCCCTCAGCCACGATGAGTACGAGGCCATGCGGTGGATCGACGGCAACACGCCCAAGGACGCCCTGCTGGCTACGGACCGCTACTACAGCCTCCCCCTCGACGAGTACGACTATACGGACCGCTGGCACAACCGGTTCTTCCTCTATTCCGACTATTCCAACCGCATCTGCTATCTGGCGGGCTGCGGCTACAATCTCCCCGCCTCCGAGGTGGACCGCCTGGCGGAGCGGATCGCGCTGAACGATCAGCTCTATGACCGGAATGATCCGGGCCGGGGCGATCTGGCCAGAAAACTGGGCATCGACTATGTGGTCGTGTCCCGGGACTTCACCGACGCGGGGGATCTGTCCAGCGAGGATTACCATCTCTGTTTCTCCAACAGAGACATTGACGTATACGAGATCCGATAGTAAACTGTCTGCAGGGAAAAGGTGTTCGGGGAATCCGGATTGGAGGGACATAAACATGAACAACACGACAGAACACAAAAAGCACAGAATGCTCATCGCGCTTCTTCTCGCGGTCATGGTTGCCTTTGCCTTTGGCCTGACGGGCTGCGGAGAGGAAGAGGAGCTGTCCGATGACGACATCGACTACATGCTCAACGAAGGTGCGGACCAGCCGACGACGGTGGACAAGAAAAAAGCCTCTGAGGCCAGAGAGCTGAACAAGAACATCGATAACTTTATCGGGACCTGGGAAGCGACGTCCGAGGAAGCCAAGAACCTCTACGGCCACCTGAAGATCACCATCAATGACAACGGCACCTTCGATGCCGACGTGACCGATGAGAAATTCTCCGGCACGTGGACCAAGATCGACGGAGGGATCTCCTACACCAGCGAGCTGATGAGCGGGAAGATCTACTACGGCGAAACCTGCCGCATGATCATCGAGGACTCCGGCGTCCGTGTCACCATGAGAAAAGTGGAGTAAAAAGGCAATCCCGGCCTAGAGCCGGTCACCGAAGAGAATGTCAATGACCCTCTCGCTGGCGTGCCCGTCATCGAGGGGGTTATACTTTTCATTGAACCGGTCGTACTTCTCCTGCCAGGGTTCGATGGACGCCCGGCGGATCTCCCGGCAGAGCTCCTCCTCCGTGGTCACGATTGGCCCCGGCAGCTCGTCCAGGCTCAGGTAGAAGCCGCGGATATCGCCGGCGTAATCCTCCTTGTCGTACATGTAGAAGATCATGGGCCGGCGGAGATTGGCATAATCGAAGAAGACGCTGGAATAGTCGGTGATCAGAATATCCGCGATGGTGTACAGGGGCGAGATGTCGTCCAGTCCGCTCACGTTCCGGACGAAGTCGCTGTACCGGCTGAAGTCGAAGCTGTTGGCCACGAAGTAGTGGACCCTGAACAGCATCACGTACTCCTCGCCGAACTCCCGCTGGAGCCGGTCCATATCCAGATGTAGATCGTAGACGTAGCCGCCCCCGTCATGCCGGTTGTCCCGGAATGTGGGCGCGTAGAGGATGACCTTCTTCCCTTCGGGAATGTCCAGTTCCTCCCGGATCCTCGCCGCGTCTTCCTCCGTGTAGTTGTACAGCAGGTCGTTGCGGGGATAGCCGGTCTCCACCAGGATGTCCTCCTTCCCCAGCTTCTTCAGGTCGAAGGCGCTGGTGAACTTCTCCGTAGCGAAAGGCGACGGGGAAAGGAAATAATCGTAGCGGACCGCGTCCAGATCGTTCCGCATATGGATCTCTTCGATGGAGTTGATGGCGTTGCCGTGCTCCGCCTGGATGTCGCAGCGCAGCCTCTTCAGGGGCGTGCCGTGCCAGGTCTGCAGGAAGACCTGCCCTTCCCTCTTGGTGATGCCGTAATCCAGATTGGAATTGGTGATGACGTACTTCGCGGAGGCGACCAGGTCGTAGTAGTTCCAGTCATCCCGGTCCACCGTCTCCACATTGGCCAGCTGGGGGAAGAGGTCTTTCTTTTCCTTGTCCATGAGCACCCAGATGTAGCGGAAGCCGTCAAAGCGGGGATCGGCGATCATCCGCTCGTAGATCGCCCGGGGATTGTCCCCGTATTGCCGGCCCATGAAGGTCTCGAAAAGGATCAGATGATCGTCTACCTTCACCTTGCCGGCGCTCCGCCGGTAGCGGAACCGCTTCTCCGCCACGTGGACCTTCCGTACCTTCATCCGGAGGCCGCTGTGGTTCATCAGAAACCGCCTAATGTGCTTTTTCAGCCAATCCATAGATATATTCTCCCAGCTTTTCCGTACAGTTTGACGTATTGATCTCCACGTATTTATCCCGGAAGGCGCGCAGGCCCTCCCTGTCATAAGGCTGATCGAGAAGCTCCGCCAGCTGCCCGGCGGTCACCGCCGTCGCCCGGGGAATCTCCTCCCGGGGGTCGATGTTCAGGCCGGTGCTCTTCGCGTAGTCCTCGATATCGTAGACGTAGAAATAGACCGGCTTGTCCGTAAGGGCCGCCTCCAGTCCCAGGGCCGAATAATCGGTGATGATCCGGTCGCACTCCGCCAGCCAGTCGTAGGTGGTGTGCCGGCGGTCGATGATCACCTGCAGAGGGGAATCCGCCTCCTGCCGGAAAGCGGACACATCCTCATCCAGAGGATGGAGGCAGACCACCAGAGCGAACCGGTCCGGATCGATGACGGAAAGCAGGTCCCCCGGCATTACGCTGCCGTCCCGGCGGAAGGTAGGCGCGTAGAGCAGGACCTCCCTGCCCTCGGGGATCCCGTATTCCTCCCGCAGGCCTGCCCCCTTCTCCGGCGGCTCCAGGATCCGGTCGATCCGGGGAAGCCCCAGGGGGACCAGCTGCTCCCGGCCGGCGTGGAAGGCCTCACAGAAGAGCCTTCCTGTCTCCCCGCCCGGACAGAGAATGTGATCGTAGTTCCGGTGCATGCGCATGATGTCCGCGATCTCCTCCGACCGTCCCGTTGAGCGTCCGATGGACTGGTAGCCGAACTTCTTCACCGCCGTCAGGGCGTGCCACATCTGCACGATTTCCGTCTCCGGCCGGTGGTCGAGCACGCAGGCCGCGATGCAGTAGCCGTCCAGGACCACCACAGGGGAATTGCCCATGTGCCACATCTGCCGCAGCATATGAAAGGCATAGCCCAGCCGGCTGCGTCCCTCGAGCATATGGCACAGCACCTTCACCTCCATATCCGGATGATTCCGGTGCAGATAATCAGCAAGCAGGGCGATGTCCATGGATGGCTCATCACTCTGCCTGGAAATAATGGTCGTCTTATTGCGGAGCTGCCGTCCCTTCATGGGCGCATAGATGCCGCGCAGCACGGCCAGCCCGGCGTTCAGTATGGTCCGCGGCCCCTTATTCATCTTCTCCTACGCCTCATAGAGGGCGATCGCTTCGTCGATATCGCCGTCGTAGACCAGCTTGCCCTTCTGCATTACGATGCCCCGCTCGCAGAACTTCCGCGCCGTCCCCGTGGAATGGGTGACGAAGAGCAGGGTCACACCGTCCTCGTCGATGATTTTCCGGACCTTCTCCAGGCACTTCTGGCGGAAGGCCTTGTCCCCTACACTCAGGGCTTCGTCCACGATGAGGATCTCCGGCCGGATGTTCACGTTCACGGCGAATCCCAGCCGCGCCTTCATTCCGCTGGAATAGGAGCGGACCGGCTGGTCGATGTATTCATCGACTTCCGCAAAGGCAATGATCTCGTCTTCCAGCTCGGCGATCTCCCGGTCATGGAGCCCGCAGAGCTGTCCCTTCAGGTAGATGTTCTCCCGGCCCGTGAGTTCCGGGTCGAATCCGGAGGTGAGTTCCAGCAGGGCGCTGACCCGTCCCCGGACGATGATCTCTCCCGATGTGGGGAAGGTCACGCCGGTGATCATCTTCAGTATGGTTGACTTTCCGGCGCCGTTCTTGCCGAAGAGGGCTACGGCTTCTCCCTTATTCACGTCAAAACTGACATGGTTGACCGCGATCTTCTCCTTGTAGGGAACCTTCGAGGAAAAGATCGCCATAAACCGTCTCTTGTCGTTCTTGTACAGTTTGTATCGCTTGACTACGTCGATGAACTCAACGACCTTATGTTCCTTTGCCATGTTGTTTCCCCTGTCTACAGCACATCCGGGATCTCACGGATCAGTTTCCGGTAGCTCCATACGGCCATGATGACCATGACCAGGAGCAGCCCGAGGAAAATGACGAGCTGCAGCGGTTCCTCCCAGAACCACCGGTGATAGATAAAGCAGTTGCGGTATCCGGTCGCCAGATAGGTCACCGGATTGAAATAGAGAACCTTCTGGAGCCAGGGGATGTCGATGCCGTTCACATCCCACATGATGCCGGACAGCCAGAACACCGCTGTGCTGATGGACTTGACCAGGTTGATGAAGTCCCGGCTCATGGCCCCCAGCATGGACGCAAAGAGCCCCCACGCCGTCCAGAAGGCAAACATCAGAAACATGTAGAAAAAGACCTGCAGCCAGTAGATCTGGGGGAAGTGCCCCGTCACCACGAAGATGATGGCCACGATGCACATGAGGCACATGTGGATGGCCAGCTTGGACATGGAAATGAAGGTCGGTATGGTGGACACGGGGAACTTCATCTTCGTGACCAGATACCGGTATTTCCGGATGGAGTTGGCACCCTGATTGAGCATGTCGCTCATGTAGAACCAGGCCATGAAGCCGGGAATCATCCACAGGGCGAAGGGGAATCCGTTCACGCTGCCTCCGCTGCGCAGGCCGTAGGTAAAGGCAAACCAAAACACGGATATGGTGATGAGGGGCTTAACCAGAGCCCACGCCCATCCCAGAGCCGCGCCGCTGTATGTCTTGATGATGTCCGACTTGGCCAGCAGGAAAACCTGCTTGCGCCAGACGAAATGCTGATTAATGATTTCCTTCAGTGCTTCCACCCGTAGAACCTCTTGCTTCCTCAAAACAGGGGCCGATGATACGGCCCCTGTCCGAAACACAGTTTCTTATGCAGAGCAATCTTTAGTATACGATGACTCTGGTGCCCTTTTTACAGTTCTTCCAGATCTTCTGGGCACCGTCCTTGGGGTTCCGGATGCATCCGTGGGAAGCCAGCTTGCCCAGCTTCTTGCCCCAGTTGCCCTTGACGCCGTGGAGGGCGTTCAGTCCGGAGTAGCAGCTCCAGAACTTGATACCGTGGCGGGCGGAGATCCTCTTTCCGATCACCTTGTTGCCCGTGGGGCTGGGCGTGCTCGCCTTACCCATGGATACGGGCCAGTTGTAGCCGTTCAGGGAGACCCACTTGCCGCCTTCCTTCTTGAACATGTACAGGTGCTGGGTGTAGGTGCTGACCCAGATCACCCGGCCGTTCTTCGGGTTCAGTTTTTTGTTGTTCTCCATGTAGCGGTTGATGAAGTAGGTCGCCTCATCCAGCTCGTACTTGCTCTTGGGCTTGTAGTCCGCCTTCGCGTTTCTCGCCGCGATTCTGGCGACATAGGCTCTCTTGCCCTTGGGGTTGTCGAAGTAGTAGTTGCCCGCCGCATAGCCGTCGGTGACAACGCGGGTGCCGGCCTTCATCCGGACACCGCCGTACTTTCTCGTCTTCTTCAGGGTGACGGCGATATGCATCTTGTTGACGATCTGCTTGTCGACATAAGTCATGGGAGAGATCCATGCCTCACTCCAGTTGCTGCCGGCCTTATATCCCTTGATGTCCTTGTAGGTCAGCTCTGTCTTATCCTTTGCATCATCGTTCAACACAGCCGCAAACACACGGAAGTGATAAGTCTTCCGCTGCTTCAGCCCCTTCTTCTCAATCTCCAGGACATTCTTCGTTGTGGTTCCGAGCCATCCCCAGCTGCCGTCATCATTCTGAATACCGACGTTATAGGCCTCTGCGTTCTCGGTCGCGTCCCACTTCAACTTAATGGAATGGAATCCGGACAGGGCCGTTACTGTAGGCTGTCCAGGAATGATTTTTGTTTCTTCCTGCTGCACGGTGACCTCGGCCGGCTCGGCCGCGTCATTTTCCTGCAGCTCAACCACACCGTCTTCCTCAATGACAGCCTGATCCTCCGCAACCTGCGTTTCGACAACCTGATCCTCTGCCGGATTCTCCACGTCCTCCGCGGCAAAAACGCCCAGGCCGGTCATGGTGAAAAGCATCGCGACGGCTGTCAGAATGCACAGTGTCTTTTTGAAATTCTTCATCACTAATCCTTTCTCTTTTCCTGTTGCTAAAACTACTGCTACTGCTGTTGTGTCATACCTGCAATCATTATATCAAGTATACCCGGGACAATCAAGTCCTATCCTCACTTGCGGACCACCTTCCAGATCCGGAATCCGTCCACTTCATCCACGGCTTCGTAGGTGACTTTCCCGCCTTCCTTGCCGTACCATTTGTTGAAATAATCCTCCATCCTGTCCACGTTTCTGTCCTCGATGACATAGACTTTTTTGTTGTCGATGATGTCCCCGAAGACGTTGTCCAGGCCGAAGGTTTTCATCTTCTCCAGCAGGTAGGGAGACTTGGTGCCCCACCCGCCGAAGGTCAGAACGTTGGGGTCAGCCTGGGGAGCCCGCAGGGGCGAGGCGTAGGAGGACAGATTCTTCTTCTCCCGGGTGGAGAACACGTAGACGTGGTTGGGATCGCCGGCGATCCGCTCCGTCAGGTTCACCGGGCGAAGGTTCTTCACCATCTCCTGGTGTTTGTCCGTGCAGCGCTGCCAGCCCAGGTAGATGCCTCCCGCCAGCCCGATGATCAGGACGGCGCTGACCAGGCCGACAGCCACCGACGCCGCCTTCTCCGCCGCGGTCTCCTTCTCCACCCAGAGGGACCAGCACTTGAACCAGTCGTAGTAGTAGAGCAGCCAAAGGGTCGCCCCCAGGTCCGCCACATACATGGCCCGGTAAGCCGGCCTGCCGATATAGAACAGGCCCATATAGATGCACAGGGTGGCCGCCCCTGCCGCGAAGATGAAGGGCCAGTAACGGGGCCGCAGAAGGATCAGGCCCAGGACGGCGATGACCACGAGGACGGCCAGATGGACGCCCGTGGCGGTGCGCTTTTTCACCTGGGATATGATGTGCCTGATGCAGCTCTTGGCCGCGTGGACCGCGGCGGTCGTTCCGGTCTCCCGGTTCTTGGCGTAGATCTGGTTGATCTTGTGCAGGTTCTCCTCGCTGGCCGCGCCGTCATAGTCGAAATACCAGTTGTGGATCAGATAGAGGTCGTCCTTGGACAGTCCCAGGGCGTCGAATTCCTCCGCGCTGTCCTCGTACTGGTCGAAACCGGAATAATCGATGATGGTCGAACGCTCGCCGTTGTAGTCGTGATAGGTCTTCAGGGCCTCGGTGGACTCGTTGACCTGGTTGGACCAGGCATTCACCCCCAGCACGCCGGCCACCAGCACCAGCAGGATCACATAGGAGACGACCCTGGACTTCTTCAGGTAGCCCTCAGGCTTCAGCTCCTTCCGGTTCTCGATCACCCAAAAGAGAAGGAACAGGCCGGCGAAGCCGATGGCGACGGCGATGTTCTTGATGCGCAGGGCCGCGCCGAGATAGAACAGGATCAGGGCCATGGGATAATACCCCCAGGGCCGGCAGCGGATCATGGCGTCCACCAGCAGAAGCATGCCGGCGGTCACCAGCAGGGCGCTGGTCTTAGTGAACTGCAGGATGCAGTACTGGTCCAGAGAGTACAGGGCCAGGATCATGACGAAGAGAATGGAGAACCAGATCCCCCTCTCCAGGTCCAGGATGATCTTGGTGATCATGGTGAAGGAGACGAAGGACAGGAACACCTCCGCCATCACGAAGGCGTTGAAGGCGGGCAGCAGCTTCTGCAGCTCGATCAGAAGCAGGCAGAGATAATAGTTCACGTACCCCGTGTAGGGATCCCCCGCCTGAAGCCGGGCGGCGATGGCGTAATCGTCGTTGGTCTCGTAGGACATATAGGAAAAGATCAGGGCCAGCGCCAGAATGACGCCGTTGATCAGAATCGCCTTTACCCAGTTGTTGCGAAATACCATATTCTGTGCCTCCCTCCGTTCCGTGCACATCATCTTGGTTCATTGTATCATAGAATCAGAGGTTGATAAACTGCCATAATATGTTAAAATGAAGTGGAGAAAACCCCTTAACAGTGAGGATTGCTTTTTTATGCTGTATTCCATCATTATTCCCTGCTATCAGTCCTCCCACACCATCCGCCAGGTCGTTGAGCTGACTATGGATGAGATGGAGGGCCTGGGAAAGACACCCTATGAATTCGTTCTGGTGGACGACTTCTCCCCCGACGGCGGCGAGACCATCTGTGAGCTGCGCCGTCTGGCCGATGAGTATCCATCCGTGCGCGTCATTGAGCTTGCCCAGAACGCGGGGCAGCACAACGCCGTCATGGCCGGCCTCAACGAGGTCCAGGGGGATGTCATCGTCTGCATGGACGACGACCTGCAGACCCATCCTTCCCAGCTGCCGGCGCTCTTCGCCGAATTTGACAAGGGATATGACATCGCCTACGGCTACTACCCGGAAAAAAAGCACTCCCCCTTCCGCAACTTCGGAAGCTGGGTCAACTATATGTCCGTCCGCATCCTGATCAACAAGCCCAAGGAGCTGAAGACCTCCAGCTTCTGGATCATCCGGAAGTTCATCCGGGATTATTCCATCCAGTACCGGAGTTCCTTCACCCACCTGCAGGGCATCTTTCTGCGGACGACCAGAAACATCGTCAGCGTTCCCATCCAGCACTTCGACCGGGCCTACGGCCATTCCGGCTACACCCTGAAGAAACTGGTCAACCTCTGGTCCAACATCATGGGCTACTCCATCGTGCCCCTGCGGATCGCCCGGAACGCCGGCGTATTCTTCTCCCTGATCAGCATCTGCGGCGCCATCGGCATCGCCCTGAAGAAACTGATCGCGCCGACCAGCGCTGTGGGCTGGTATTCCATGATGGTCGCCATCTGCTTCTTCTCCGGGCTGATCATGCTCTTCCTCGGCCTGATCGGAGAGTATCTGGGAAGAATGTACCTGGGGCAGAGCAACAATCCCCAGTTCGTCGTACGCTGCCTCTATGAAGGAAAGCTTGAAGACAAAGACGGAGATTCAGGAGGTTCGGAGTGAAGAAGGTTCTTATTCTCGGCGCCGGCATCTACCAGGTGCCACTGATCCAGACCGCGAAGAAAATGGGCATCTACACCATCGTGGCCAGCATCCCGGGCAACTATCCCGGATTCGAACTGGCGGACAAGGTGTATTTTGAGAATACCACCGATTACGGAAAGATCCTGGCCATCGCCCGCCGGGAGAAGATCGACGGGATCATCACCACCGGAACGGACGTGGCGGTGATCACCATCGGCCGCGTCTGCGACACCCTGGGGCTTCCCGGCCTCAGTTTCCAGGCGGCCAGCATCGCCACGGACAAACTGAAGATGAAGACCTGCTACGAGGAAAACGGCGTGCGCACGGCCCGGTTCCGCCGGATCTCCTTCGACGATGAGGATTACGCCCGTCAGATCAGCGATCTGGCCTTTCCCCTCATGTTCAAATCCGTCGACTCATCGGGAAGCCGGGGCATCGTCAAAGTCAACTCCCCCGCGGAGTTCGATGACGCCCGGAACGTGGTGCTGGAAAACACCCGCTCCAACTACTTCGTCGTGGAGGAATTCATCGAGGGCGAGGAGTTCGGCGCCCAGGCCTTCGTCCGCGGCGGAGAGATCCAGTTCATCCTTCCCCACGGGGATTATATCTTCAAAGGCGACACCGGCGTGCCCGTCGGCCACTTCGCTCCCTACGCCCTTTCCCCGGAAAGGCTGGAGGACACGAAGGAGCAGCTGCAGCGGGCCATCCGCGCCATGGGTCTGGACAACTGCGCCATCAACGCCGACTTCATCATGAAGGACGGGAAGACCTACGTGCTGGAGATCGGGGGACGCTCCGGCGCCACCTGCCTGGCCGAACTGGTCTCCATCTACTACGGATACAATTACTACGAAAAGATCCTGAAGACGGCTCTGGGCGAGCCGGTGGATTTCCGCGCGGGAGACGGGACGCCTGCCGACCGGTGCGCGGGAACGCCCAACGCCAGCATGCTGCTGATGAGCGACCGGGACGGCGTGATCCGGGCCCAGGAAAACAATAATCCGGAGGATCCGGATATCGTGGATGTGCAGTTCGATTATCAGCCGGGAGATACGGTGCGGAAGTTCCATGTGGGTCCCCACCGGATCGGCCACGTGATCACCCGGGGCGCCACCCTGGATGAGGCGGTGGAAAAACTCCACCAGGCCCTGGACAACATCCGGATCACCGTCGAGTAGCAAGGAAAACTAAACAGATACGGAAGCGCGCGGGAAAACTATTCCGCGCCTTTTTCAATTTCAGCCCGGTGGGCGCGCACCTTCCACACCGTGACAATGGCCAGCATGACGGCCAGAACGCCCATGAGCACCGTGTACAGGATGACTGCACCGGTGATGCCGTAGTGGACGACGAAGAACCCGGCCAGGGCCTTGGCCGCCAGGAACGTGAGGCCGTAGCTGATCAGCAGGTACTTCTGCTCCCGGATGATGGTGATGACGTAGTTGAAGAACACGCCGTAGGCCATCAGTCCGCCGCCCACCATCAGCAGGCACAGATCGTTCCGGTATCCCTTCAGGTCCACGCCGAACAGGAAGGACAGCACCGGGATGCCGATGGTGAGGGCCACCAGAACGGCGAGTGCGGTCAGCCCCAGCAGCACCACGCACTGCCGGCGCATGAGGGACCTGAGTTTTTTCAGGTCTTCCTGTTTTTCGGAGAGCCAGAGCCTGGCGTATGTGGTCAGGATCGGGTTGAAGATGAAATAGGCGATCAGCTGAATGGCGAAGGCCGGCATGAAGATATAGTTGAAGTAGGCCTGCACCTCATCGTTCAGGTACTGGTCGATGGCGTACTTGGGCGCATTGCTGATGTACATGTTCAGGAACAGGCTGGCAAAGAGCGGGAATCCGTCGATCAGCAGCTGCCGGCAGGCCCACCGGCTCAGGGACGGGCGAAGGCTTCCGCAGTAATCCCGGGCCGCATTGACCGTGGTCAGCAGCAGCACGGCGACGGAGGTCAGAAGGCAGACCGCCGAAGCGATCAGCAGATTATGGGTGATGATCAGGGCGACGCAGCAGGACACCAGTTCCGCCAGGAAGCGGACCGCCGATGCCTTGGCCGCCACGTCCAGCCTCCCCTTCTGCTGCATATGGCCGTGGATCACATCGGCGTAAGCCTGCACCTCTTTCAGCAGGCAGATCAGCAGGATCACCAGAAACTTGTCCAGGGTATAGTCCCGCATGAAGACGCCGTAGAAGCAGTAGGCCGCACTGGCGATGAGCATGGCCCCGCAGGTCAGGAACCGCATGCCGTGGTATTCCGGGAAGGAATATTTCTCGTGGATGTCCGATGACTGGTACCGGCGCAGGCCGTACTGGCCGACAAAGAGCATCAGGGCCGCCACCGCAAAGGCAATGGAAAACACCCCCGCGTCATAGACTCCGTTGGTCCGGTTCATGACCATGAGGATCACCGGGCAGAGAGCCGCCGACAGTCCCGCGTTGATCGCGTTCCACAGGTAGGTGCTTCGGTTGATGTTATTGGTTTTGTTCAGCGCTGTGCGGATAAGAGCAAGCATGACGATGGACCCGGAAACGGTCAGTCACGGAGGGACAGCAGGTACTTGCCGTATTCGGTCATGCTCAGTTCCTCGCCGATCCGGCGCAGCTGGTCCATATCGATGAACCCCCGCCGCCAGGCGATCTCCTCCAGGCAGGCGATGTAGAATCCCTGACGGGACTGGACCGCTTCGACGAACTCAGCCGCCTTCAGCATGCCCTCCGGGGTGCCCGTATCCAGCCAGGCCATGCCCCTCTTCATGAGAGCGACCTTGAGCTTTCCCATCTCCAGATAGGCGTTGTTCACGGAGGTGATCTCCAGCTCGCCCCTGGCGGAAGGCTTGATGTTCTTGGCGATCTCCACCACCTGGTTGTCGTAGAAATACAGGCCGGGAACCGCGTAGTTGGACTTGGGGTTGGCCGGCTTTTCCTCCAGGGAGATGACGTTGTTGTCCTGATCAAACTCAACCACGCCGAAAGCTGTGGCATCCTTGACCGGGTAGCCGAACACTTTCGCCCCGTCCAGATCCTTTCTGGCGTCGGTGACGATCTTGGTCAGGTCCTGTCCGTAGAAGACGTTGTCCCCCAGCACCAGGCAGACGTCATCGTCCCCGATGAATTCCTCGCCCAGGATGAAAGCATCGGCCAGGCCCCGGGGCTTGTCCTGAATCTTGTAGGAGAAATTCACCCCCAGCTGGCTTCCGTCACCCAGAAGGTCCTCGTAGTCCCCGATGTCCACCGGGGTGGAAATGATCAGGATATCCCGGATCCCGGCCAGAAGAAGGACGGACAGGGGATAATAGATCAGCGGCTTGTCGTAGATGGGCAGCAGCTGCTTGGAGATTGTCTTGGTCATGGGATACAGTCTCGTTCCCTTCCCTCCGGCCAGTACGATTCCTTTCATATCGGTGTCCTCCTTCTCTGGTACGATGGATTGTCTTTATTTCTGCGCGTAGAACGCGCGGATCTGCTCTGCGATGATGCTGGCGTCCTCCGGTGTGAGGCCGTAATACATGGGCAGCCGGACCAGCCGTTCGCTTTCCTTCGTGGTGTACCGGTCCTCTCCGTGGAACCGTCCGTAGAGCTTCCCGGCCCGGGCGGAATGCAGGGGCACATAGTGGAACACCGCCTGGATGCCCTTCTCCTTCAGCCAGCCGATCAGCCGGGTGCGTTCCTCCAGCCCCGCCGTCTTCAGATAGAACATGTGGGCGTTGTGCTCACACTCCTCCGGGATCACCGGAAGCTGGACCTTTCCGGCCTTCTCAAGGTCCGCCAGATCCTCATAGTAACGGTTCCAGCAGGCCAGCCGTGCGCGGTTGATCTCCTCCGCCGCCTCCAGCTGGGGCCACAGATAGGCCGCGTTCAGTTCACTGGGCAGATAGGAGGAGCCTATGCTCACCCAGCTGTACTTGTCTACCTGTCCCCGGAGGAACCGGCTCCGGTCAGTCCCCTTCTCCCGGATGATCTCCGCCAGCTCCGTCTGCTGGGGATCCCGGATCAGGATGGCGCCGCCTTCGCCCATGCTGTAATTCTTCGTCTCATGAAAACTGTAGCAGCCGTAATCGCCGATGCTGCCCAGCGCCTTGCCCTTATAGGTGGCCATGACCCCCTGGGCGGCGTCCTCCACCACCGTCAGCCCGTGTTCCTTCGCGATGGCGCAGATGGTATCCATCTCGCATCCAACGCCGGCGTAATGGACCGGGACGATGGCCTTGGTTTTGTCGGTGATCGCCCCTTCGATGAGGGTCTCATCGATATTGTTGGTGTCCGGCCGGATGTCCACGAAGACCAGTTCCGCGCCCCGCAATGCGAAGGCGTTCGCTGTGGATACGAAGGTATAGGAGGGCAGGATCACCTCGTCCCCCGGCTGGATATCCGACAGCAGGGCTGCCATCTCCAGGGCCTGGGTGCAGGATGTGGTCAGGTAGGCCCCGGCCGCGCCGGTCCTCTCCTCGATCCACTGATTGCAGCGCTTCGTGTAGGGTCCGTCGCCGCAGATCTTTCCGGATTCCATCACCTTGGCCAGGTGTTCCTCTTCCTTCCCGGTAAAGGGGGATCGGTTAAAACTGTACTTTATCATCGGGTTCTCCTATCGCTTGGCTTAATACTCGCGAAGACCGGCCAGGGTCTCTTTCAGCAGCATGCCGCTCTTGTGCAGACGCTCCTGTTCCTCTTCCGTCCAGCGTTCCACCAGACGGTGCTCCACGCCGTTGACGCCGACGATGGAGGGGATGCTCAGGGAGACATCTTCTATTCCGTACTCGCCTTCCAGCGGCGAGGTGACCGGCGCTACGGTCAGCCGCTGATTCAGCACTGCCGCCGCCAGGGAACATACGCAGGAAGCGATCCCGTAGTGAGTCTTGCCTTTGGCCGAGATGATCTCCTCGCCCATCTTCCGCACCTGGTTGTAGAGGAGATCCATCTGTTCCTCTCCCCAGGGCAGCCCCACGTTGTTGCAGTACTCCTGCATGGGCACGCCGGCGATGGCCAGCCGGCTCCATACCGGGAACTGAGTGTCGCCGTGTTCGCCGACGATGTTGCACTTGACCGCTTCGATATTCAGTCCCGTATAGTCGGCGATCCGCCGCACCAGCCGGGAAGTGTCCAGGATGCATCCCGTTCCCAGGACCCTGCCGTTGGGCAGGCCCATCCATTCGGCGCACTTGTAGGTCAGGATGTCCACCGGATTGGAGACCACCAGCAGGACGCCGTGGGTATAGTAGGGACGGATGGATTCCACCACATCGCGCATGGTGGTGATATTGTCCGCGATCATGTCCAGCCGGGATTCCCCGTATCGGCGGTTCCGGCCCGCGGTGATGATGGTCAGGTCGCAGTTCCGGCAGTCCTCATAGGATCCTGCCCGGACCGAAGAGGTTCCCATATAGGGAATGCCGTGCTGGATGTCCTGGGCCTCGCCCTTGGCCTTTTTCTCGTCGATATCCACGAGGACGATCTCGCTGGCCAGGTCCTTGACGGTCAGGGCGTAGGCGATGGATGCGCCCACGTATCCCGCGCCGATGATGGCGACTTTCCGGTTGTCAATGGCTGCGTAGAGTTTTGACTCTGCCATGTATTGTTCCTCCTGTGTCCCTTAGGGCAGCAGCGGCTGGGTTTCCTCCCCCGCTTCCGCCGGGTACATAACGTCGTGGATCTCTTTCTTCGCCTTCTCCACGCTCTCTTCCTTGGGGATGTTGACGAAGAGCTCACGGCCCATGCCCATGCTGTAGGTGCCCCGGTAGGCCTCGGTGCAGGCGATGTTGATGGTCTTGACGCTCCAGCGCTTGTCCATATCCCGCAGCTGCATCCTGGCCAGTCTCGCCATCTCCCGCTTGTTCATGTTGGTCACCATGTTATCGGCAACCGCGTCAAGCAGTTCCGGATAGGTGGTCAGGATCACCCTGCTGGTGGTGACCTTCTTGATCAGTGCCTTCAGCACCTTCTGCTGGTTCTTGATCCGCTCTGCGTCACCCTTCTCAAAGGACTTTCTCTCCCGGGCGAAGAACAGCGCCTTCTTGCCCCGCATGTGGTTCCAGCCCTTCTTATAAGTGTACTTGGATACGGAGGATTTGAATTCCTTATCCGAGTAGACGTCGATTCCGTCGATGGCGTTGATCAGCCGCACCACCATGGAGAAGTTCAGCTTCACGTAGTAGTTGATATCGATGTCCAGCCAGTCTTCCACCGTCTCCAGGGTCTCATCCACGCCGTAGATGCCGCTGTGGGTCAGCTTGTCCATCTGGCCGAAGGAATGCAGTTCCACATAGGCGTCTCTGGGAATGGAGGTGAGCAGGATCTCTCTCGTCTGGGGATTGACCGTGGCGATCATGTTGACATCGCTTCGGGACACCTTGTCGATGTTGCCCCAGGTGTCGATGCCGGTGATGTAGACGTTGAACGGATCTCTGGTCACATCGATCCGCTTGCTGTTTTCGTTGGGCCGCTTCATCACCTGCATGGTGTAGACCACTTTGGTGTTCTTCTTGAAGTCCGGGATCTCCTCGCACTGCATCTTATAGTAGGATTTGCTGGTGAAGATCAGGTTGTTGTGCAGGTTGCCCTTATCGTCCACGAGCTGGCCGCCCAGGGACAGGATATCCCGCTCATCCTTGATGTCCACATCGGCGGCGGTGACCAGCCGCTCCTTGGCCTCGTCATTCATCTTTGACTTGCTGCTGATGCAGTAGACCGTCTTGTTCTTGATGTCGTCCAGGTCCTCATAGCCGCTTCCCTCCAGGGCGACGACCTGGTATTCCTCCCACTGGTCCCGCTGAGCGCTGATCCTCTGGAGGGCGTCTCCCGTACTGGTCAGGAAGTAGATGGCCGGCAGCAGCAGGATCATCATCACCACCGTCAGGATCATACCGGTATAGAATCGCCGGATGCCCTTGTGCCGGTTGAGGATGAGGGCCAGGATCCCCGCGTCGATGGCCAGCAGGATCAGGACGAGCAGCAGGACGTACTTCAGGGGAAGCAGCGCCAGGTTCAGCACCAGAGCGATAAAGATGACCTCCAGGGCGAGCCCCGCGATCAGCACACCGAAAATCACCGGTGCGGGAACCGCGGTCTGGACGTCGTGCACCTGGTGGTATTCCTTGCCCAAAAAGGCCTTCCACCGACCCTTCGTCTTCTGACCATCCCCTCCGGCCTGGCCGTTGGGACTGTACTGTTTTCTTTTTTTCTTCACGTTGTTGTTGTCCATGTTCCCCTTCTTGTCATTTCCGGTAATCTGCCCTATAATGAATTCATCTTCATAGGGGGCACTAGCTCAATGGATAGAGTACCAGACTTCGAATCTGTTGGTTCGGGGTTCGAGTCCCCGGTGCCTCGCCAAAAACAACGGCTTTGGCTGTTCGGAAGCGCTGGAAAATACGGCGCTTCTTCTCTTTCCCCAAAGGAAAACCGCACACAGGGGTTAAATTATACCACAGAATGCCGAAAAAAAACACCCCGCCTTCGGGGGTGCTCTTCATAGCTTACATTTATTTCCAGCCGCCTCTTCCCGGCCGGGAGTCCTCCCGTTCCGGTCAGCAGCCCTCCCCTTCCAGGGCCAGGGTGATGAGCCGGTCGATCAGCTGGGCATAGCTCATGCCCGCCGCCATCCACAGCTGGGGATACATGCTGATGTCCGTGAATCCGGGCATGGTATTGATCTCGTTGAAGATCACCGTCCCGTCCTCCCGCAGGAAGAAGTCCACCCGGGCCAGTCCCCGGCATTCCAGGATCCGGTAGACCAGCACCGCTGTTTCCCGGATCTCCTCCAGGATCTCTTCCGGAATGTCCTCCGCCAGGGCGGTTCGGGAACCCTGATCCTGATACTTAGCCTCGTAATCGTAGAACTCGTGGGCGGAAAAGATCTCTCCCACGGGGGATGCCTCGGGCGACTCGTTTCCGAGAACGGCAACCTCCAGTTCCCGTCCTTCGATGGCCTCCTCGATGAGGATCTTGTCGTCTTCTGCAAAGGCAACGCCGATTCCGTCGACCAGTTCCTGTCTGGTCCGCACTTTGCTGATGCCCACGGAGGAACCGGATGCCGACGGCTTGACAAAGAGGGGATATTTCCTGCGGAAAAACTCCTCCACTCCCTCCGCCGCTTCTTCCGGATCACAGTTCTGCCGGTAAAGGATGCAGCATTTCGCCTGGTGCGCAGCCTCCGCCTGTTCGACAAGGGCCTTGGCCAGCCCCTTGTCCATGCAGGCGGCGGACGTCTTGGTGTCCGATCCCACGAAGGGGATCCCTGCCATGCGCAGCATGCCCTGCACCGTGCCGTCCTCTCCGTACAGCCCGTGGAGCACGGGGAACACCACGTCCACGGCAAGGGCCTTCTCCCCTTCCTCTGTGACGCAGAGGAATCCGGGGTTCTCCCTGTCCAGGGACAGAGCCAGGGGCGCGTTGCCTTTGTCCTGCTCCCAGCTGCCGTCGCCGATGGCCGTAAGAGGCGCGCCGGTCAGATACCAGCTTCCCTTCTTGGTGATCCCGGCGGTCAGCACCTCGTAGCGTTCCCGGTCAATGCTGTCCAGGACGCATACAGCGGACCGTCTCGATATTTCGTGTTCGGAGGATTCTCCGCCGAACAGCACCAGTACCTTTTTTCGACTCACGGGTTCTCCCTCCCGTCAATACAGTCCGGTCAGGGCGGAGATCTCCTCGCTGATGGACTTCACCTCCATCGTGGGTTCGTATCCGCTGATGCCGAAGAATTTCTTGTAGAGTTTTTTCACGTTGCTTTCCAGCGTTACCGGCGGGCCGTACCATGCCGCTCCGCCGCCGGCCGTGCCGATCCAGCCCTCTACGTCATAGGGCCATCCGGTCGTGCTGCTGGTCATGTTGAGCTTTTTGAACTTCAGGCCCAGCTTCATCATCTCCGTGGTGGAGAGGTTGGTCTTGGCCTGGGGAAGAGCGTTGTCGCAGACTTCTTTGATGGTCATCAGGTCGGACTCCTTCAGCTTCTTGAAGGTGGTCGCCATGACGACCTTCATCCGCTCGTTCCGGCGGTAATCCCCGGTGACGGCGTCCTTACGGATACGGGCATAGGTCACGGCCTGGGCGCCGTTCAGCGTCTGCTTGCCGGCGTGCTCTACCTTAATCTTCTCGCTTCCCGTCCGTTTGGCCGTTCCGCCGACGTATTTGTTGATCTCATCGATCTCCGATTCCTGCACATCGATCTCGATGCCGCCGATGGTATCGATGATCTCCGCGACGGTCTTCCAGTTGATGACCACCGCCTTTTTGATGTTGAGGTCGATGTTATGGTTCAGGGTATAAAGGGTCAGTTCCGCCCCGCCGTAGGCGTAGGCGTGGGTGATCTTATCCAGCCCGTGATCGTCGCCCAGATCCAGCAGGGTATCCCGGAACACGGAGAACATCTTCACCTCATCCGTTTTCTTGTTGATGCTGACGATGACCATGGCGTCGCTCCGGCTGTCGGTGTCGTCCTCCATATCCCGGGAGTCGACGCCGAGAACGGCGATGTTTTCATAGTCCTTCAGCGTGCTCTTGGCCTGGTCGCTGATGCCGATGTTGTGCTTGTCGATATCCAGGGAACCGATGCTGCTCAACGTGCTCGCCGCCACGATAAAGGCACCGGCGAAAAGGGCGATCAGAGCCGCCAGCACAGCCGCTGCGATAATGGCGGCCCTGCGCATGCCGGTGCGCTTCTTCGGGCCTCTGCCTCCGCCGCCACCGCTCTTCCTGTCCCGCTTTTCCCTCTTGCGGATGGTTTCCTCGCTGGTGTTTTCGGCGATGGGCATGGGTTTCTGCTGCTCCATCTGGCTTCTGCGCCTCGGCCGCGCGGACTCCCGGCGCAACGGCGCCGGCTCCCTGCGGGTGCGCTGGGCGCCCTGGTAGGTCTGCTCTTCGGAGCGGCGGGAGCGCTGGGCTCCCCGATACGCCTGTTCCTCAGAGCGGCCGGACTGCCTGGCTTCCCGGTAGGCCCGCTGGGCGTCCGCCCGGCGAAGGTCCTCTTCCCGGTAGGGGCGTCCTTCCCTCCGCGCCTGATCCGCGCCGTATGCCGCCTGCTGCCCGGACCGGCGGGGACGTTCCGTTCCCCTCCGGGTGCGCTGGGCATCCGCCCGGCGGAGATCCTCCTCCCGGCGCGGACGGGCTTCCCGGCGCGGCCGTTCTCCGTCTCTCTGCGGACGTTCCGGCTCCCGGCGGCTGCGGCCTTCCTCTCTGCGGCGGCGGTCTGCGCGGCCCGGGAAGCGTCTGCCCCTGGACTCCCCTTTGGCGGCTTCCCTCGCCGCCTCGTAGGCTGCCCTGGCATCCTCCTCCTCGCGCTGCTTTTTACGCAGAGCAGAGGCTCCGTAAGGTGTCTCCGTAATGGATACCTTCGGCGCCTCCTGCCTCAGTCTGAGATATTCACGGTAGGCCTCTTCCTTGGCCCGCCGTTCCTCTTCCGAATATCTGTCATCCTTCATAGTATTACCCGATGCTTCCGACAAAGACGGTCAACTGACACCGCGCGTCATATCCGCTTCGTGTAGCTGAGCTTGATCCACTGCTTTTTCTTGATCTTGCCCCAACCGTTCTTCGTCTCGACGATAGTGAATTTCTTGCCCTTCTTGGCTTTGCCGTTCTTCTTATACTTCTTGCCGGGCCCTTTCCTCTTGTACACGGTCTTCTTCATCTTGACCTTGTAGCTGCCGCTGATGGAGGCCGCCGATGTTCCCGGCAGGAAGTTGGTTCCCTTCTTGACAAAGACATAATCCATATCGATTCTGCCCTTGACGATGGCCTTGCCCGTGGACGCGTTGTTCAGCCTCCCGGAGGAGCTGTACTGCCACATGTAAATGTCCTTGCTGTAGTCCGTTGCCTTTCCATTTCTGGTGTAGTGGGCCAGCCAGACAGGGTAGTGGCTGTGGATCACGTCGCGGTTCATGTAACTGTTGAGCATGGACACGTTGCCGTAGAACATGGGCGTGAATCCCGCCGAACGGATGGCGTTGCAGTAGGCGAGGGCGTTGTTGGTCATCGCCGTTCTGCCCGCCTTCTTCGCGACCGCCGCGTTGAGCCGGCCGCCGAACTCGTAATCGAAGGCTACCGGCATGGAGATCTTCGACTTGTAGGGCGTGATCAGCTTAAGGGTGTAGGCCGCTTCCTTCTTCGCTTCATCCACATTCTTCGCCTGAGAATAATAGTAGATGCCGATCTTCATGCCCGCCGCGTAGGCGTTGTTGATGTTGGTCCTGAAGGAGGTATCCTCTTTCAGGGTGAAGGTCAGCAGACGGGTGTAGCCTGCCCGCAGGATGACGCAGGGGATGCCCAGCGCCTTGATCTGCTTGAACTGGGATACCGAAAGGGCTCCCTGATGATTGGAGATGTCGATGCATCGATAGACATCACAGCTGTTCTTGTACTTCGTCGGGACCGTCGCCGATAACAGGCCCGCTGCCGATGATTCGCCTCCCGGCAGGAAGCCGAGAGAGACAAACATTGCCGCAGCCAGGACGATGGCCACTGTTCTCTTCATTACCATACTCTTTCCTCACATTCCCATAATCCAATATATAACTGCTGCGTGATCAGAGGTCCCTCTTCATCACCTCCGGATGGCAGGTGACCCCATACTGATCACAGGTCAGGCATTCGAAGAAGTCGGGCGCATCCTCTCTCGCCACTTCCTCGAAGCCCTGTTTACGAAAGAATTCCGGAGCCCGGGCGACGAGGTACATCCTCGTTCCCCCTCTCCGTACCGCCTCCTCCATGCCCAGTTTCAGCATGGCGCGGCCCAGCTGGCTCCTCCGGTATTCCGGATCGACGGCGATCCCATCGCAGATGAATTCCCCGTCCCTCCTGGCCAGCACGAAGGCGCCGATCAGCCGGCCGTCTTCCGTCGCCTTCCAGCACCGGACGAGGTCCGTCGGCACCGGCTCGTCCTCGGAAAACTCCAGCTCATTTTCGATAAAGAAGGGAACCAGTCCCTCGTAATCCTCTGTCGGGCGGATCTCAACCATCGTAATGCCACTCCGTTTCCGATACGAAGACGTCCAGCCTCTTCTTCAGGACGCTGAACTCCAGGGGCAGCTTCTCCCCCTGCTCCCCGTCGATGTCGGTTTCCATATCCTCCTCGGATTCGATCCGCAGCTGATCCGTCTGGAAGCAGAGCACGTTCTTGTTCTCCGGATGCCTGCCGCTGACCACTTCAAAAAGCAGGGGCCCGAACTCCACGATAGGCATCTTCCGAAAGGCAACCACATCCAGTTTCCCGTCATTTATGGCTGACTGGGGGGACAGCTTGCGGAAGCCGCCGGCGGATTCGCCGTTCATGACCACCATGAAGTAGATCTGCTCTTCATAGGTCTGCTCCGGCGTGATCAGCCTGACCGGAATGGGGTGCAGCTGTGGAAGCTCCGTCAGCGCCTTCAGGTAATAGGCCAGGGGTCCCAGCGCGTTCTTCAGGTTGGGATCCGTCTTCTGGCTGACGTTGACCATGGTCCCCATGGCGGCCACGTTGATGAAGCACCGGTCGTTCACTTTGCCCACATCCGCCTTGGTGGTTTTGTTCCCCAGGGCGATATCCAGCTGGGCGTAGATGTCCGTGGGCAGCTCAAAGTAATAGGCGAAGTCATTGGCTGTTCCCGAGGGGAGCAGCGCCACGGGCAGATGGATATCGTGTTTCACCATGGCGTTGACGCAGAGGTTCATGGTTCCGTCTCCGCCGGCCACGATGATTCTGCTGAACTCCTCCTGATTGATGCGGCTCAGCGCCTTGTCGATGACCATGCCCATGGCGGCCCGCACAGGAACCACCTGATACCCTTCCAGCTGGCAGCGTTCAATGATGAGATCCAGACTGTTCCGGAACACACCGCTTCCCGAATAGGCGTTGTAATACAGAAGGACCTTGTTTCTCTCTATGCTTTTCTCATTGTCCATCTCTGAGCAACCTCCTGACTGCCCCGACCAGATACAGGGATCCCGCGAAGAGGACCGCGTCGTATTCCGATTTCCGTTCCATGGCGGCCCGTACGCATTCCTCCGGGGTCTCCGCCACGGCGAGGGGCTCGATTCCCCGGCTGCGCAATCTGTCCGCCAGTTCGTCCGCTCCCAGTTTTCTCGGACTGTCCGGAGCCGTCGTGATGATCTCTCCGGTAATGTCCGTCATCTGTTCCAGAATGGCGTCGACTTCCTTGTCCCGCAGAATGCCAAGAACCAGAAGGATCCGCTCTCCCGCAAAGAACCGGTTCACGGTTTCCTTCAGAGCCTTCGCGCCTGCTTCGTTATGGGCGCCGTCCAGAATGACCGCGGGGCCCTTCTTCTCTCCCCCGGTCCATCTCTCCCGTCCGGCAACCACCTCAAAGCGGGCCGGCTGGTATGCGGTGCGCAGCCCCTCGTAGAGGGCGCTCCGCTCAATGCGGACGATCCGCTCCCTGCGCAGGACCTCGAGGACAGCCAGCGCCGTCTTCAGGTTCTCCGCCTGGTGTTCGCCCACCATAGCTATCTCGATTTCACTGTAATCCGTTTCCCACAGCATCATGCTGACCTGCTGGGACACGGGGGTTTCCCAGTCCACCCGGCAGCGGATACGGGAAACATCGTACAGGCGGCAGCCCTCTGCGTAGGCTTTCCGGGCGATCACCGCCGCCGGTCCGTGCTCTTTCACGTTGGTGATCACCGGCGCGCCGTCCTTGATGATCCCCGCCTTGTTCTCCGCGATCTCCTCCAGGGTATCCCCGAGAACATCCCGGTGATCGAAGGAAATGGTGGTGATGGCGCAGGCCAGGGGATCGCGGATCACATTGGTCGCGTCCCCGATTCCGCCGAGGCCCGTTTCCAGGACGACGAAGTCCGGTTTCTGTGCGGCAAAGAATGCAAAGGCAATAGCCATCACGGCCTCAAATTCCGTGGGGGAGGCCAGTCCCTCATCGGTCATAGCCTTCATCTCGTCCAGCACCCGGCTGCCGTATTTCTCCAGCTCCCCGTCGGTGATGTACCGGCCGCCGCACTGGATCCGTTCGTTGAACACCTCTATATAGGGCGAGATATACAGACCGACGCGGTAGCCGCATCCCGTCAGTCCCTGTTCCAGAAACCGGCATACGGATCCCTTGCCGTTGGTTCCCGCCACATGGATGCACTTCAGCTCCTTCTGCGGGTCGCCAAGACGCCGCAACAGCTCCTGCAGCCTCTCCAGGCCGAGGACGGAGCCGAACCGGTCCAGATTATGTATGCGCTCAATGATATCAGCCGCCAATTTTTTTCTCCACCAGAGCCAGTCTCTGGTTCACCTTGTCCAGCATTTCCTCGTAGCGGACTTTCTTTGCCTTTTCCTCGTCCACGAGTTTTGCCGGCGCCTTGCTGAGGAATCCCTGGTTGCTCAGTTTCCCGTCAACCCGGCGGACCTCCCCTTCCAGGCGTTTCTTTTCTTTCTGCAGCCGGCCCAGTTCCGCCTCGTAATCCATCAGGTCATCCAGGGGGACGAAGACCTCCGCCCCGTCGACCACGGCGGACATGACTTCCTCCGGAACCTCCGACTTGTCGCCGATAAAAGTCAGTTCCGTCAGATTGGCCAGCGTCCGGACATAGCGTTCCCCGGCTCTTGCCACCGGCTCCTTATCTTTGTTGCACAGCACGATGGCGCGCAGCTTCTTTCCCGAGGGCGCTTCCGCTTCCGCGCGGATGTTCCGGATGCTGCGGATGATGTCCATGGCCATCTCCAGGCACCGGACCTCCTCCGGATAGGTCAGGTTTTCATCGTAAACCGGCCACTTGGCCCGGATCAGGTAGCTGTCCGCGTTGTCCCTCTCCTCCGCCTGTCCGGGAAGGAATCCCCAGATTTCTTCCGTGATGAAGGGCATGAAGGGATGGAGCAGGGTCAGCATATCCCGCAGGGCGCGTACCAGAACGTACTGGGCCGTCTTCTTATCCTGTTCGTCATCGCCGTAGAGGCGTTCCTTGACGATCTCGATGTACCAGTCGCAGTACTCGTTCCAGATCAGATCATATACCCTCTGGCCGGCGAGGGCTAGGTCATATTTTTCCATGGTTTCGGTCACGTAGCGGACCGCGTCGTTCACCCGGGAGAGGATCCACTTGTCCTCGTCCTTCCACAGGGCGGGATCCACCTCCTCCACCCCGTCCTCATCCAGATTCATGAGTACGAAGCGGGAAGCGTTCCAGAGTTTATTGGCGAAATTCCGGGCGGCCTCCAGGCGGTCCTTCTTGAACCGCATATCGTTGCCCGGCGTAATGCCCGTGGTGAGCATGAACCGGAGGGCGTCTGCGCCGTACTGGTTGATGACCTCCAGGGGATCGATGCCGTTGCCCAGGGATTTGCTCATCTTCCGGCCCTGTTCATCCCGGACCAGGCCGTGGACGTACACGTCGTGGAAAGGCACTTCTCCCGTGGTCTCCAGGGCGGAGAATACCATCCGCACGACCCAGAAGAAGATGATGTCGTATCCGGTCACCAGGACATCCGTGGGATAGAAGTATTTCAGATCCTCGGTCTCCTCCGGCCAGCCCAGAGTCGAGAAGGGCCACAGAGCCGAAGAGAACCAGGTATCCAGCACATCCTCATCCTGACGGATCCGGCTGCTTCCGCATTTGGTGCAGGTCTGGGGCGCTTCCTCGCAGACCATCAGTTCTCCGCAGTCCTCGCAGTAGTAGGCGGGAATGCGGTGACCCCACCAGAGCTGGCGGGAAATGCACCAGTCACGGATCTCCTCCAGCCAGTGGAGATAGACCTTTTCAAAACGGTCCGGCACGTGGCGGAGGGTCCCGTTCTTCGCCGCTTCAATAGCCGGCTTGGCCAGCTCTTCCATGCGGACGAACCACTGATCCGAAAGCATGGGCTCCACCACCGTGTGGCAGCGGTAGCATTCGCCGACGGGGATGACCATCTCCTCGGTTTTCACCAGGTATCCTCCGTCCTCCAGGTCTTTGACCCAGGCCTTCCGGCATTCGTAGCGGTCCATGCCCGCGTACTTGCCGGCCAGGTCGTTCATGGTGGCATCTTCATTGATGCAGCACAAATTCTCCAGGCCGTGTCTCTGTCCGACCTGGAAGTCGTTTTCATCGTGGGCCGGCGTGATCTTCACCGCGCCGGTTCCCTTCTCCGGATCCGGATAGGGGTCGGCGATCACCGGGATCTCCCGGTTGACCAGGGGAAGAATGACGGTCTTGCCCACCATATCCCGGTATCTCTCATCCTCCGGCGAAACGGCGATGGCCACGTCGCCGAACATGGTCTCCGGCCGGGAGGTGGCGACGACGATTCCCTCGCTGCCGTCCGCGCCCGGGTACCGGAAGTACCAGTAGTATCCGTTCTTGTCCTCGTGTTCTACTTCGGCATCCGACAGGGAGGTCCCGCACTGGGGACACCAGTTGATCAGCCGGTTCCCCCGGTAGATCAGCCCCTTGTTGTACAGCTGCACGAAGAAATGGTTGACGGCCTTGCTGCAGCCCTCATCCATGGTAAAGCGTTCTCTGTCCCAATCGCAGGAGTCGCCCAGCTTGCGGCACTGCTTCGTGATCTTGCCGCCGAATTCCTTCTTCCACTGCCAGGCGCGTTTCAGGAACTCCTCGCGCCCCAGATCTTCCTTCTCCTTGCCTTCCTCTTCCCGGATCCGGTCAACGACCTTGACCTCCGTAGCGATACTGGCATGATCGCTGCCGGGAAGCCAGAGGGCGCTGTAGCCCTGCAGCCTGCGGAAGCGGGTCAGCACATCCTGCAGCGTCTGGTCCAGGGCGTGCCCCATGTGGAGCTGTCCGGTGATATTCGGGGGAGGCATGACGATGGTGAAGGGCTTCTTCTCCGGATCGCGCTCCGCCCGGAAAGCCCCGCTGGACTCCCACATCTCATAGATCCGATCCTCGAAATCCTTGGGATCGTAGTTTTTGGCCATGTTCCTGTTCATCGTGCTCCTCTTCGGTCATATATCGGCTCTTATTTCAACGGGCCGGGCTCATCAGTAGGCCCACGTGGTGTAGCCCAGATGGATCCATCTGCCGTTGCTGCGCAGCTTGCCCCAGGTGCCGTTGATCTTGCTGATGTCGTGGACACCGGGCTGGACTACGCCAACCTTATCGTACTTCTTGCCGGGGCCCTTGCGCATGGGCAGGGTCGTGCTGGTCACCCGAACCTTGCAGCCGCTGGTCACGGTGGTGTACTTCAGGCTGATCCAGCTGCCGTCGCCCTTGATCTGGCCCCAGCCGTTGCTGACCTTGGTGATTTTCAGGGAATCGCCCTTGTGCAGGGTGCCCTTCCGCTTATTGGTCGCTCCCGGACCGCTCCTCTTGTTCAGCGCGCCGACAGCCACCTTGACGTTGAAGTAGCCCGTTGACGCCGCCGTAGTCGCTGCCTGGGCGGGGGCGGAGCTGACCTTCTTCAGGTACTTCATGCTCATCCAGCCGCCATCGGAGGTCTTGCCCCATCCGTTCTTCACTTCGACGATGGTGACCTTCGCGCCGTACTTCACGGTGCCGACGACCTTGTAGTTCTTGCCCGGGCCCTTTCTCTTGTTCAGGGTTGCCTTTGTCTTATACACACCGGCGCCGGACGCGGAAGACTTTCCGCTGCTGGCCGCTCTCGTGGTCGTGATCTGCGGCACAGTCGGTCTGGTGGTCGGTTTCGTGGTCGGCTTGGTGGTGGGCGCGGCCGTCGTAATGGTCTGGGTGTACTTCATGCTGATCCAGTTGCCGTCGGTCAGCTTGGCCCATCCGTCCTTCGTCTCGACGACGGTCACGGTCTTGCCTTTCTTCAGGACGCCTACGCTCTTGTAGGTCTTGGCCGGGCCCGTACGAAGGTACAGATCTCCCGTTAGCTTGACCTGGAAGGTTCCGCTCTTCCAGACCGCGAACAGGGTGATCGCCTTGTCCGCCGTGTAGGATCCGCCGGGGCTGTACTTGGGCGTGGTCGCGTTGGCCGTCTCCGCCCAGCCCTGGAAGGTGCATCCCGCCTTGGTGGGCACACCGGACTGCAGGGTCAGGGTCTGCCCCTGCTTCTTGGTCTGTCCCGCCGGAGCGTTCTGTCCGCCGTTGGCGTTATAGGTGACCGCGTAACCGGAGGCGAACCATACCGGCGTCAGGTACAGGGGTCCCGGCACCTTGGTGTTCACCCGCAGTTTCCCGCCGATGCCGACGGTCGCCAGGGCATAATCCGAGGGGATCGCCGAGGACAGGTACCACTTCTCCGTGGCGCCGCTCGCCTTATCCCGGCACAGATAGTACAGTTTGCCCTTGTCTTCGCGGTAAATGTTCCAGGTGTTGTAATCGTATCCCGGACGGCTGAACTTGTAGGAAGATATGGTCATATCCTTGCCGAAGGTGCCCACTGCCGGGGCTACGATCGAGTCTTCGTTCTCCGTCTCCGTCAGTCCGTCACGGTATTTCAGCAGGTATTCGCCGTCCTTGACGGTGATGGCTGCTGTAGTCGGCTTGGTCGTTGTTGTGGTCGGTTTCGTCGTGGTGGTCGTCGGTTTCGTGGTCGTGGTCGGCGTGGAGCTCTTGTACTTGGGCGAAGCGTAGCCCAGGATGTACCGGTTGTTCAGGGCATAGGAGCCTTCCTTGACCTTGTCGTGCTTGTTTCCTTCAATTGTATAGACGTACGTGGTGTTCCCGGACTTGCCGGTGCCGGATACCAGCCCGATGTGGTCCGCGTAATCCCGGACGCTCCAGGAGAAATAGATCAGGTCCCCGGCCTTGGGCGTATAATTGCCGCCCCACTGCTTGGATTTGTAGTACACGCCCTGCTTCTTCGCCCATCCCCGGTCGGCGTTGGCCAGCTTGGGGATGATGGAGGTGGCTACGCCCGCCTTGGACGCGGCCCAGCAGATGAACATGGCGCACCAGGGCTGCTTGTTCATCCCGTACCATGCGCCGAAATAGGTGTTGTTTCCGCTCTTTTCCGCGTAGCCGACCTGCGTTTTCGCAAAGCCAACGATATCCTTCCGCTGATCCCCTGTTGCCTTGTAATTGATCGTCTTCAGGGCAGGGTAACTGGCCGCGGATACTTCAGCGTCCGCCCCGGGAACCACCTTCATGATTTCCGGAGACGCAGCAAAAACGGTCAGTGCCATACAAACCGATACAGCAAGCGCTAAGAACCTTTTCACGTGAAAACTCCTATCTTAAACATGTTAACAGATGACATATTTTTGAACAGTATACCATATCTTCCATCTTTTGTAAACTAAAATCCAAAAAAACCCATTTCTGTCAATCCTGTCTCCCCAGGACTGTCGAAATGGGTTTTATTTCCATTTTTTCGTTGTTTTTGGACGGTTTTCGGCTCAGCGTCGGCTCTCCGCAGTTCCCTAACTCAGCGGCGGCTCTCCGCGGCGTCCAAGACATGTTTCATGAGCACCGCCGTGGTCACGCTGCCCACTCCGCCGGGAACGGGGGTGATCATGGCCGCCCTCTGCTCCGCTTCATCGTAGTCCACGTCGCCGCAGAGGTTGCCCTCCTGATCCACGTTGATGCCCACATCCAGGATGATCTGCTCTTCGCCCAGCTTGTCCGCGCCGATCATCTTCGCCCGTCCGATGGCGGCGATGACCACATCGGCCCGCTGGCCCGCCCGGGCGAAGTCCTCCCTGTCCGTCTTGCTGTGGAGCATGGTCACCGTGGCGTTGCGCTTCAGGGCCATCATGGCCACCGGCTTGCCGATGACCAGGCTTCGGCCCATGACCGTGACCTTTTTTCCCTTCAGATCCACGCCGTAGTGGTCGAGGATCGCCATACAGGCCTCCGCCGTACAGGGGGGATATCCCCTGCCCGTGTCCATGAACACACCGGCCATGGAACCGGAGGTGATCCCGTCCATATCCTTGGCCGGGGACAGCCTCTCGCAGGCCAGCGCCTCATCGATCTGGGGAGGGAAGGGCCGCAGCATCAGCACGCCGTCGATGCTCTCGTCCTCGTTGATCCGGTCGATGATCTCCAGAAGATCCTCCTGGGGAATGTCCTCATCGAGGACGAACTTCTTCACTTCGATACCCGTCTTCTCCGCCCGCTTCACCGCGCCCCGCTCATAGGACAGGTCTCCCGGGCGCTCGCCCATGCGGACGATGGCCAAAGCCGGCGTAACTCCCCTCTTCCTGAGCGCTTCCGCCCGGGCCTGGGATCTCACCGTCAGTTCATCGGCAACTTCCTTTCCGCTCAGTCTTTTTGCCATGTTTCCCTTCTTTCCGGCCTACAGCACCGTATTCATCAGCTTGTTGGCCGTGTAGCCGAACACGCCGTCGGCCAGGCCGCTGTAGTACACGATGTAGGACGCGCACCTGCCGTTGAGCCGGTCCGCCACCTTCTTGTTCTTCATCATGTTGGTATTGATATAGACGTTCAGGCTGGCCGCCTGCATGGCCGCCTTGCAGAGAACGGCGCTGGAGGCCGCGTCACTGACCGCGATGCGGTTGCCTTTGGTCGCAAAATCCCGGGACAGTTCAATGGCCCTGCCGCATTCCCGGATGATGTCCATGGGCACCATACAGGCGTCATAGAGGGCCTTTTCCATGGCGACGTCATGCTGCCGCTTCTCCTGCTTCGTCTTGGGGTGGACCCGGTACAGCCTGGACAGGGGCTCGAATATCTCGATGTCCTTCTCCACCAGCTCCAGCAGGTTCGCCTGGCAGGCCCGGATCTCCACGATCATCTCCTGCATCTCCTCCTCCACGGCGGCGTATGTCTTCTTGCCCACCGTCAGGGAGGCGACCATGTTGCCCAGAGCAGCGCCCAGGGCGCCCACCAGGGCCGCCACGCTGCCGCCGCCGGGAACCGGATCTTTGCTGGCTACATCAGCGATGAATTCTCTTGCGTTTTCTTCCAGATATCTCATGCAGTCTTCCTCACACTCGTCAGTTGCCTTCGCCGTTTCCGGCCGGCTTTCCTAGAACAGGCCGCTGATCACGCCGCGGCTGTCCACGTCGATTTTCTCCGCCGCCGGTTTCTTCGGCAGGCCCGGCATAGTCATGATGTTGCCGGTCAGGGCAACGATGAAGCCGGCGCCGGCAGACACGCGAATCTCGCGCACCTGAAGGGTCCAGCCCTGGGGCGCGCCCAGCAGGGTCGCGTCATCGGAGAAACTGTATTGGGTCTTGGCCATGCAGATGGGCAGATTGCCGTATCCCAGGCTCTCCAGCTTCTTCAGTTCCTTCATGGCCGGAGGCTGGATGATCACGTGCTTCGCCCGGTAGATCCGCTTGGCGATGGCCTTGATCTTCTCTTCGATGGTCAGATCCAGCTCATAGGCGCAGTGGAAGTCCGCCGGCTGTTCGCAGAGCCGGACCACCTCCTCAGCCAGGGCGACGCCGCCCTCGCTGCCCTTGCCCCAGACCTCGCTTAAGGCGACGTTGACGCCGAGGGCACGGCACTTCTCTTCCACCAGGGCCAGCTCCGCTTCCGTATCCGTGGGGAAGCGGTTGATGGCCACCACCGCCGGCAGTCCATAGACCTGAGTGATGTTCTCCACGTGCTGCAGAAGATTGGGGAGTCCCTCTTCCAGAGCCTCCAGGTTCTCCTCCTGCAGATCGGCCTTGGCCACGCCGCCGTGGTGCTTCAGCGCCCGCACGGTGGCCACGATGACCACGGCGGAGGGCTGAATGCCCGCCATGCGGCACTTGATGTCCAGGAACTTCTCCGCGCCCAGGTCCGCGCCGAATCCCGCCTCGGTGACCACGTAATCCGCCAGCTTGCGGGCCATCTTGGTCGCCATCACGGAATTGCAGCCGTGGGCGATGTTGGCGAAGGGGCCGCCGTGGATCAGAGCCGGCGTATGCTCCAGGGTCTGGACAAGGTTAGGCTTTAAGGTATCCCTCAGCAGGGCCGCCATGGCGCCGTGGGCGTTGAGCTGTCCTGCCGTCACCGGCTCCTCGTCGTAGGTATATCCCACGATGATCCGGGAAAGCCGGTCCTTCAGATCGTCGATATCGCTGGCCAGGCAGAGGATGGCCATGACCTCGCTGGCCACGGTGATGTCGAATCCATCCTCCCGGGGCGTTCCGTTGACCCGGCCGCCCAGGCCGTTGGTGATGAACCGCAGCTGCCGGTCGTTCATGTCCACGCAGCGCTTCCAGGTGATTCTCCGGGGATCGATCTTCAGGGAATTGCCCTGCTGGATGTGGTTATCCAGCATGGCCGCCAGCAGATTGTTGGCCGCGCCGATGGCGTGCATGTCTCCCGTGAAGTGGAGATTGATGTCCTCCATGGGGATGACCTGGGCATAGCCGCCGCCGGCCGCACCGCCCTTGATGCCGAAGACCGGTCCCAGGGAAGGCTCCCGCAGGGCGACCATGGTCCTTTTGCCGATCCGGCGCATGGCGTCCGCCAGCCCCACCGTGGTCGTGGTCTTGCCCTCTCCCGCGGGTGTGGGAGAAATCGCCGTCACCAGGACGACCTTGCCCTCAGGCGCATCCTTCAGGTCCGTCAGAATATTGTAGTCGATCTTGGCCTTGACGTTGCCGTACTGTTCCACGTACTTTTCGTCAATGCCTGCCTCCGCTGCAATATCCCGGATGTGTCTGGCTTCCGTTTCCTGTGCGATCTGGATATCTGTCTTCATCTTGATTTCTCCTTCCCTGTGTTGTTCAGTGCATATTTTTGATAAATGTCCTGCGGTGGATGGGGCACGGCCCGTGCTCCCGCAGTCCCTCATAGTGCGCTTTGGTTCCATAGCCCTTGTTCTTCTCAAAGGCGTAGTACGGATATTCCTCCGCCCAGGCGACCATCATCCTGTCCCTGGTCACCTTGGCGATGATGGAGGCGGCGGCGATGCAGAGCACCTTCCCGTCTCCCTTGATGATGGCGTGCTGGGGGATGTCCAGCCCCTCCAGGGTCACCGCGTCCAGCAGGACCCGGCCGATAGCTGCCGACTCCTCACCGGTTCTCCTGCGCAAATCCTCCCGGGCGTCATCGATAGCGGCGAACATGGCCAGCTTCGTTGCCTGGAGGATGTTCACCTCGTCGATGGTCCGCCAGTCCGACTGCCCCAGCCCCACGGCCAGCGCCCGGTCCATGATGATATCGTAGAGTTCTTCTCTCCGCTTCTCCGACAGCTTCTTGGAATCGTCGATCCCCGGCACGTCGAAGTTCTCCGGCAGCACCACCGCCGCCGTGACCACCGGCCCGGCCAGGGGCCCCCGGCCCACTTCATCCACGCCGGCGACGAATCGGATCCCCTGCCGGTGCAGATCCTCCTCCGTCCGCTTCATCTCGATCACCTTTTCCTGCTGCCTGCGCAGACGTTCTTCCTTCGTCGTCATATCATTCTCCCTCCGGCGCCGCCGCGTCCGGGTCCTCCGGCGCCATCTCCAGGGTGATCCGGCCGATCTTCCCGGCCCGGAACTCGTCCAGCACCAGCCGGCCGATCCGCTCGTAGTCGATCCGCTTCCCCGGAAGGATGCATCCCCGCTTCCGGGCCATGGCCTCCATGGTCTCCAGGGGCGTCTCCCCGATCTCCTCCAGCCGGTACCGCTCCATGAGCAGTTCGGGATACTGCCTGCCCAGATAGCCGATCAGCTCCATCCCCAGGGTGGGAATGTCCATGATCTCATCCTTGATGGATCCGCAGAAGGCCAGGTTACGGCCCACCTTGGGATCCTCGAATTTGGGCCAGAGGATCCCCGGCGTATCCAGAAGCTGCATACCGCCGGAAAGCTTGATCCACTGCTTACCCTTCGTCACTCCGGGACGGTCTCCCGTCTGGGCGCTCTTTCTGCCGGACATCCGGTTGATCAGGGAGGACTTCCCCACATTGGGCACGCCCACGATCATCAGGCGGAAAGGCCGTTTCACCCCGCCGCGGGATTGCCTTTGCCTGTCCATCTCCGACAGCATCCGGAACAGGTCCTTCACCCCTTCTCCGGAATTGCTGTTCAGCAGGACCGCGCCGGCCCCCTCTGAGCGGAATCTCTCCGCCCACCTGAGGCTCGCCTCTCCGTCGGCCAGGTCCCGCTTGTTCAGGGCGACGATCCGGGGCTTATCCCCCAGCAGCTCGCCGATCAGGGGGTTGCGGCTGGACACGGGGATCCTGGCGTCGATGACCTCCACGGCCACGTCCACCATCTTCAGGTTCTCCCTGATCAGCTCCCGCGTCTTCTTCATATGTCCGGGATACCAGTTGATCTTCTCCATCGCGCCCGCCCCTTCCTTCCGGCGGTTTAGTCCGCTAAACTATAACGAAAAAAGGGACCGGCAGAAGGTCCCTCTCTCTCATCGTTCTTCTTTGGTCTTGATCTTCGCCGACTTGCCGGTTCTCTGCCGCATATAGTGCAGTCTCGCCCGGCGGACTTTACCGCGTCTGACGACTTCGATCTTCTCCACCAACGGGGAGTGTACCGGGAACGTCTTCTCAACGCCGACGCCGGAAGCGATTCTTCTGACCGTGAAGGTCTCACCGATTCCGCCGTTCTGTCTCTTCAGAACGAATCCCTCGAATACCTGAATTCTCTCTCTGTTTCCTTCTTTGATCTTCACGTGGACCTTGACGGTATCACCCACATTGAAGGCAGGGACGTCAGATTTCATATACTCCTGAGTGATCGAGTTCAGTACATCCATTGTGTCTTCCTCCTTCCCTTCGCAGCGTTCGTGACGTGAAACTGCCGTCAGAGGACCGCCCGTAAAATATCCTGGTGCCCGCGTCATCCGCAGACACCAGAGAATTATATCGCAGTTTATTTCGTTTGACAAGCGGGAATTCCCGATTTTTGCCTCTGTTTCCGGGTTTTTTGCAAAGGCAACGCTCCGCCCTGCCCTACGCCCTGGGATGGGCCCGGTCGTAGACGTCCTTCAGCCGGCTCTTGGTCGCCGACAGATAGACCTGGGTCGCGGTGATGTCATCGTGTCCCATGAGCTCCTGGAGGGTCTTCAGATCCGCTCCGTTCTGCAGCATGTGCACGGCGAAGGAATTGCGCAGGGTGTGGGGGGTCAGCCGCCGCTCCAGTCCCGCCTGCCTGCCGTAATCCCGCAGGATCTTCCACAGGCCCTGCCGGGTGATCCGCCGTCCGTTCTGGTTGACGAAGAGGGCCTTTTCCTCTTCGTTGCCTTTGATCAGCTTCTCCCGCACATCGTAGACGTAGTTTTCCAGGGCCGCTCTGGCCGGCCGGCCCAGGGGCACGATCCGCGCCTTGCTGCCCACGCCGTCGCAGGTGACGAAGCCCATGCGCAGGTTCACATCCTCCAGGTCCACCTCGATCAGTTCGCTGACCCGGATGCCCGTGGCGTAGAGCACTTCCAGGATCGCCCGGTCGCGCACGCCCTTGTTGCTGTCATCGGGGCAGGCCAGAAGCTGGTCGATCTCCTGGATGCTCAGGTATTCCACCTTCTTGCGCTCGATCTTCGGGGAGCGGATACTCTCCGTGGGATCCTCGCTCATCAGGCCACGGCCGATCAGGAACCGGTAATAGGCCCGGATGGAGGCGACCTTCCGGTTGATCGTCGATCCCGACCTTCCCGCCTGCTTCAGCTGATGCAGATAAGCGATCACGTCGGTGCTGGTCACCTCCGTCACCGCCCCGCGTCCCTGCTGCCAGGCAAAGGCAAGGAACTCGCTGATGTCCCTCCCATACGCTTCGCAGGAGTTCTTTGCCAGTTTCTTTTCGTCTTTGAGATAGTCGATAAACTCGTTCTTATAATCGATCATCGTCTCAACCTTTCTTCAGATAATGCCCCGCCATGAAGACGGCGGCGATGGTCTTCGCGTCCTCCAGCTGTCCGCTGGCCGCCATCTCGTAGACCTCATCAAAAGGCATCAGCTCGACCTCGATGACCTCATCCTCATCCAGCTGCTGCTGGCCGGGAGTGATCCCCCTCATCAGGAACAGATGGATGACCTCCTCGGAGTAGCCCACGCTGGGATTGATCCGGCCAAGGGGAATGATCTCCTTCGCCGTATAGCCGGTCTCCTCCTTCAGCTCCCGGATCATGACCTTCTCCGGATCCGTTTCTCCGGGATCGATCTTTCCCGCCGGCACTTCCAGCACCACCCGGTCGCAGGCGTAGCGGTACTGCCGCACCATGACGATCCGTTCATCCTCCGTCAGCGCCACGGCCGCCGCCGCGCCGCCGTGCTCCACGATTTCCCGATAGGCGTGGCCCTTGGGCGCCGTCACCGTATCCACCCGCACGTTCAGGATGGTTCCTTCGTAGATCTTTCTGCTGTTTACCCGTTTTTCTTCAGTGATCATGTTTCTGTTTTTCCTTTGTCATCTCGATGGAACGGTCCACGGCGGCCTGGAAGCCCTCCGCGATATCGTCCATAAATCCGTTCTTCTGCAGTGTCTGCACCGCCTCGATGGTGGTGCCTCCCGGTGAGCAGACGTTGATCCGCAGCTGCTCCAGGCTCTCCGGGCTCTCCAGCACCATCTTCGCCGCGCCCAGCACCGACTGGGCAGCGAATACCCGGGCCTTCTCCCGGTCCATGCCGTTGGCCTCCGCCGCGCGGACCAGGCCCTCGATGTACATATATGTGTAGGCCGGGCTGCTGCCGCTGACCCCGATCACGCAGTCGATGAGTTTCTCGTCGACTTCCTCGTTCTTTCCCGCGGGACCGAGAACGCGCCGGGCCAGTTCCATATCCTTATCGTCCACCGGCTCCTCCCGGCAGATGGCGATCATGGCCTCACCCACCATGGCCGGTGTATTGGGCATGATCCGGATGATCCGGGCATCTTCGCCCAGGAATTTCCGGATATAGGCGATGCTGATCCCCGCCGCCATGGAGATGATCAGTTTCCCGGGCCGGTACTTTCTGGCGACCTGCTCCAGCACCGGTTCCATCCCCTGGGGTTTGACCCCGATGACGATGACTTCCGATGCGCCAACCAGATCCGCGATGCTGTCCGTCATGGACAGATCGGGCATCTGCTCCTGCCGCTTTTCCGCCAGCTGCCGGTTCTGATCGCAGATCAGAATGCGGTCCTTTTTTCCTGCCGGGGAGGATGCGTAGCTCTTCAGGATAGCTCCGCCCATATTCCCGACGCCGATAAAACCTGTTTTCATTGCTTTTGCCTTTCCATACGCCCCCTCCATCATATCCCGGGGGGAGCCGTTTCGCAAGACCGTTTAGCCCGGATCGACACAGTTTATCCGGGATTATTTCAGATCCCTGAAATGGAACTGGGCGGACCCGCCGGCATAGTCGGCGACGATCTGTCCCCTTCCCTTCAGCTTGTACTTGTAGGTCACCAGGCCGTCCAGGCCCACAGGCCCTCTGGCGTGGAGCTTGCCGGTGCTGATGCCCACCTCCGCGCCGAAGCCGTAGCGGAATCCGTCGGCAAACCGGGTAGAGCAGTTCTGGTACACGCCCGCCGAGTCCACCAGGGCCATGAACCGGGCCGCCGAATCCCTGTCCTCCGTGATGATGCAGTCCGTGTGATGGGAGCCGAACCGGTTGATGTGGTCGATGGCCTCATCCAGGGAATCCACGATCCGCACGGAAAGCACCGTGTCCAGATACTCCGTCCGGTCATCCTCCGGCGAGGCAGGCTCGCAGCCGATGAGCTGCACCGTGTCCCCGTCGCCCAGGAAGTCGATCTTTCCCTTCGCCCCGTCGGCCAGAGCCGGGATCAGCACGTCGGCGATCCCTCGGTGGACCAGCAGCGTCTCCACCGCGTTGCAGGCGGCGGGATACTGGATCTTGGAATCGATGATCACGGGAACGGCCAGGTCGATATTGGCCGCCGCGTCCACGTAGATGTGGCAGATGCCGTCGGCGTGTCCCATGACCGGAATATTCGAGTTGTTCATGATGTACCGGACGAACTGGTTGGATCCCCGGGGAATCAGCAGGTCCACATCCTCATCGCAGCCGAGCAGCTCGTCGATCTGCTGGCGGTCCTCCAGCAGGGCCGCGAAGTGTTCCGGCAGGCCCGCTTCCACGCCCGCCTGGTAAATGGTGTCGAAGAGGACGCGGTTCGTTGCCTTTGCTTCGCTGCCTCCCTTGAGGATGATGCCGTTGCCGCTCTTGACGCAAAGGCAGGCGATCTGCACCAGGGCATCGGGCCGGGACTCGAAGATGACCCCGATGACGCCGATGGGGCAGGTCTCCTTGGTCAGGATAAGATCATCGTCCAGCTGCCGGCGGAGCATCACCCGGAACAGGGGGTCCTCCATCCGGATCAGATCCTGGGCGCCGGCAACGCAGTCCCGCATCTTCTTTTCATCGAAGCGGAGCCGGCCGACGATGGGTGCCGGCAGCCGGTTTGCCTCCGCAGCCTCCAGGTCCTGCCCGTTGGCGGCAAAGATCTCCTGCTCCCTCGCCGCAAGTCCCCGGCAGATCGCCTCCAGGGCGTCGTTTCGCACCTGCTCCGGAAGGGATGCCAGCCGGAAACTGCTTTCCTTGACCTGATGTATGCTTTCCTTTAAGTTCATGTTTCGCTCCTGTTTATCTTGTTCCCCCGTCCGGTGCCAGCCTCTGCAGAAAGGCCCGGACGAAGTGGTTGATTTCCCGATACCGTATCTCGTCCCCTTCCTGCAGGACGAGGAATCCGCTTCCCCCGGCGGGATACCGGGCGAAGTCCTCTTCAGCAAGCCCGGCAGCGCGCAGGTCCACTACGGCCATGCCGGACCGGCGGATCAGGGGCAGGTCGATGCGGAAACTTCCGCTGCTTCGGGAAAAGGAGGCCTGGGCCGGATAGCCCTCCAGCTCATAACACCGGTAGTCCAGGGCCAGTCTTCCCTGCTCTCCCTCCGCGGTCAGCTGATCCCGCCCCAGCTGGACCCGGTTCACCTGCAGGCAGCCCCCTTCCAGAAGGACGGGGAATCCCATGCGGTTCATGGCCCGGTGCACATCGCACTTGTCCATCACCTTCGTCAGCCGGGTCAGCTGCTCCACGTCGTCCCGGTTGTGGAGCAGGATCTTCTCCTCCAATGCCGGGTCCTTCGTGGCCATATATTCATAGTAGAGTTCCACGCTCTCCGCGCCGGAGATCTCATCGGTCCGGTCCTGCCACAGGCCCATGTAATTCTCCACGGACTTCTGCTTCAGGTTGGGCAGGAAGCGGCGGATCGGGGAATACCCCTGCACCATCCGGTACAGATCCAAATCGTAGGGAAGGGCTTTCGCCTCCGTTCCCGCGCGGCCCATCCGCTCCGCCAGGAAGGGCATATCGAAATGCCGTCCGTTGTAGGTGACCACCATGTCCACCTCATCCATGAGGCGGGCAAATACCTGAAGGGTCTCCTCTTCCTCGCTTGTGGATTCCGCGAACACCTGATGAAGCACGCCGGTCTGCACATCGTAAAGCCCGCCCAGGATAAACCGGTCCCTGCGGGGGTTCAGTCCCGTGGTTTCGATGTCCAGCACGCCGGTCCGCAGCCCGTGAAAATATCCGTCCCAAATGGCGCCGCCGCGGATGTGCGCCTCACTGGTCATACACAGGTGTTTCATGGAATTAGTATACCATAAAACCCGGGACGCCCGGTAAACAAAAGCAATCCGAATGGGGCAAAATCACACCGGAATACATAATCCTTCACCACATAGGAACCGGCATAACAAAAGAGACCTGGCGGTCTCTTTTGTTAAAAGGGGTATTGGGATTAGAGATTAATGAGGTTATCAGGGGGATAACCACACCATGATTATATGCGAAGACCGGAGTAAATGCAAGGGAAAATGCAATTCTGCCTGTTTTCGCCCATTTATTGCATCATTTTGACCTGTCTTGACACCTGTCTGTACTTTTGCTACAATGCGGTCGGATCAACGAACTCTCGACTTATAATAGGAAAGGAACTATCGGTCATGGGAGAAGAACAACAGACCATTAAGCAATCATTTTTCAAGCGGAAGGACATCGAGATCTCGGCGAAGCGGTATCTCCAGGACGCCCTTTCCGCCATGGCCCTCGGCCTCTTCGCCACCCTGCTCATGGGAACGATCCTGGCCGTACTGGGCGAGCAGACCGCCAACCTCTTCGGGGACAACGCCATTTCAGCCTTCCTGGTGGAAGTGGGCGGCATCGCCAAACAGGGCATGATCATGGGCGCGGGCATCGGCGTGGCGGTAGCCACCGGCCTGAAAGCGCCTCCCCTGGTCATCTATTCCAGCGTGGTCACCGGCGCCATGGGCGCCACCTTCATGGGCTTCGGCATCGAATACTCCGGCGGTCCTGCAGGCGCCTTCATCGCCTGCGCCCTCGGCGCGGAATTCGGCAAGATGGTGTCCAAGGAGACCAAGGTCGACATCCTCGTCACCCCGGCGGTAACCATCGTCGTCGGCGGCATCGCCGCCAAGCTGGTGGGTCCGGCTGTGGGCTGGTGCCTCATGAAGATCGGCGCAGCCATCATGGCCGCCACCGTGTGGCAGCCCTTCCTCTTCGGCATCTTCATCGCCGTTGTGGTGGGACTGGTGCTGACCGCACCCATCTCCAGCGCGGCCCTGTGCATCATGCTCGACCTGTCCGGTCTGGCCGCCGGTGCGGCGACCGTCGGCTGCTGTGCCCAGATGATCGGCTTCGCCGTAGCCAGCTACCGGGAGAACGGTGTGGGCGGACTGGTCGCCCAGGGCATCGGGACCTCCATGCTGCAGGTATCCAACATCATCAAGAATCCCTGGATCCTCGTGCCGCCGACACTGGCTGCGGCCATCATCGGACCCCTGGCCACCTGCGTCTTCCACATGACCAATATTCCCGTGGGCGCCGGAATGGGCACCTGCGGACTGGTGGGCCAGATCGGCACATTCACCAGCATGGGCTTCACCCTGGATGTCCTCTGGAAGGTCATCCTTCTTCACATCGTCCTCCCGGCAGTCCTTGCCTTTGCGATCGACCGGATCATGCGCAAGATCGGACTGATCAAGGACGGCGATTATAAGCTGGATCTGTAAACAGGCTCGTCTTCTGAGCAGGAGGTATACTATGCGAGTTGCCGTTGTAGACGGACAGGGCGGCGGAATCGGCCGCGCCATCGTAGAACGAATCCGAAAGGAGTTCCCGGACATCACCATTACCGCTCTGGGGACCAATTCCACAGCCACCGGGCAGATGGTCCGGGCCGGCGCCAATGAGGGGGCGACGGGAGAAAACGCCATCATCCACAACATGGAGCATGTGGATGTGGTCATGGGTGTCATCGGCATCCTGAATGCCAACGCCATGCTGGGCGAGCTGTCCCCTGCCATGGCCGTGGCCATCGGCGGGAGCCACACCTACAAGATCCTCCTGCCCATCAACCGCTGCCATATCCACGTGGTCAGCGTCAGGGACATTCCCCTGTCCGTCCACCTGGACAACGCCGTGGAGGCTCTCCGCGACTACATCAACAATGGCCCTGCGGACTGATATCCCGATTTCACCGGAGGTAGAAAGGCAATGAACCAGCGCCAGCAGGACATTCTGAATACCCTGAAACAGACTGACCGGCCGATTTCCGCTTCGGCTCTGGCCGGCCGGTTTGACGTCAGCCGGCAGATCATCGTCAGCGATGTGGCCCTGCTCCGTGCAGCCGGCGAGGAGATCGTCGCCACCTCCCGGGGATACCTTCCCGGCGGGCAGACGGCGGCCTTCCCTTGGACGGGAACGCTGGTCTGCCGCCACAGCGCCGATCAGCTGAAGGACGAGCTCTATGCCATCGTCGATCTGGGGGGAACCGTCATCGATGTCTCCATCGACCATCCCATCTACGGCGAGCTCTCCGGCCGGCTGGATCTGTCCTCCCGCTTCGACGTGGACGAATTCCTGTCCCGGGTCAGCCAGGAGGGCGCCCTGCCCATCAGCAGCCTGACCAGCGGCCTCCATCTTCACCGGATCGGCTGCAAAGACCGGGATGTCTTCGAGCGCATCCGCGCGCGCCTGGTTGAACTGGACATCGCAAGATAGATGTTTCTTCTTCCCCGTGGGCCGGGCGGTCCTTCTTCCGTTCCCGCCATGCGGTCCTTCTTTTCCCTCCCCCGCCAGGCAGTCCTGCTCCCCTCAAATGTTGTCGATTTCCTCTTTATTATCGATTATAGTTTGATTTTCCTCTCTCATCGGCAGGCTCAACCCCTGAAACTCAACTGCTTTCCCTCGTTACACGGATATTTACAACAGATTTGACCAAAAGTGTTGTAAATCATCTCTTAGTTCCAAATAGCAGTTTGATTTGACCCTGAACACAGGCCCGCAGACCGGGTTATGTTGTTATTTTTCAAAGAAATGTCGGATTCAGTTTGTTGCACCGGGGTCCTGCACGTATCGATCAGAAGTCATTGGACTCCGGGAGACGGATGGGCGTGTGTGGGACGCGGATGGAAGTGCGTGGGGGGAAGCGGATGAGACCGCATGCAGAGGCACAGTCCCGTCCACCCCGTGCGGAGACAGGCGAGGCGTCGCCACCAAAAAACAGAAACGGACGGTTGTCCTTGAACAACCGCCCGTTTTTCTTATCGGTATTCGATCATTTCTGATCCGCCTCGCGTGAGGGTCAGCTTATTTCGCCGCTTCCTCTTCGATGGCGCTTTCCATGATATCCAGGCCTGCCTTCAGCTGCTCGTCAGTGACGCACAGGGGGCACAGGAACCGGATAACATTGTTGTAGGTTCCGGCTGCCTCGAGGAGCAGTCCCTTGTTCATGGCGTTCTGGACGATCCGTCCGACCAGATCTGCATCCGGCTCCTTGGTGGCCTTGTCCTTGACGAACTCAACACCCATCATGGCGCCGGTTCCTCTGACGTCGCCCACGCAGGCGAACTTGTCTTTCCAGGCGTTGAATCTGCCCATGCCGACTTCCGCGATGTGTCTTGCCTTTGCCGGATAGTCATCTCTCTCCATGACCTCGATGACCTTCAGCGCGGAGGCTGCGGACATGGCGTTGGCGCCGAAGGTGCCGCCGATGGTGCCGCCGGTGACCGCGTCCATGACCTCTGCTCTTGCCGTAACAGCGGATAGAGGCATGCCGGCTGCGATGGACTTCGCCGTGGTCATGATGTCAGGAGCGCATCCCGCATCCGCGTAGTACTGGGAAGCGAACATCTTGCCGCTTCTCGCCCAGCCGCACTGGACTTCGTCGCAGACCATCATGATGCCGTGATCGTCGCAGATCTTGCGGACGGCCTTGACCCACTCCAGGGGTGCCGGAATGAATCCGCCTTCGCCCTGGACCGGCTCGAATACGATAGCCGCGCAGGCGTCATAGGGAGTCGCATCAATGAAGACTTCTTCCAGCTTGCCGATGTAGTACTTGATCGCTTCTTCCTCGCTCATGCCGCCGGGAGCTCTGTATAGGTTCGGGAACTCCGCACGGTATACGCCGTCGGGGAACGGGCCCATGCCGATGGCATACGCCTTCTTCGCCGTCATGGTCATCGTCAGCGTGGTCCGTCCGTGGAAGGCGCCGGTGAATACGATGATGTTCGGTCTGCCCGTGTAGTTTCTCGCTACCTTGACCGCGTTCTCATCCGCTTCGGAACCGGAGCAGACGAACATGGTCTTTTTCTTGTCGCCCTTGACCGGAACGATCCGGTTCATCTCTTCCGCCAGCTTGATGTAGCTTTCATGAGTGGTGATATTGAACATGGAGTGGAAGAACTTGTCTGCCTGCTCCTTGACCGCCTCGACGCATTCGGGGCAGCTGTATCCGATGTTCAGCACGCCTACGCCGCCGACCCAATCCAGGAAGATGTTTCCGTCAACGTCCTGGAACATGGCGCCTTCACCCTTTTCGATGACCGCTTTGTAGGCGGTACCGATCCCGTTGGGCACGGCCTGTGCTCTTCTGTCCAGGATTGCCTTTGCCTTCGGGCCCGGCAGCGGAGTGACAATTTTCGGTAATGCTTCTCTTAACATTTCTTACCTCCTTGAACGTAATATTCATTTGCTCCGGAGAGCTTGTTGACCTGTAAATATTTTAACATACTCACCCCGGGTTTTCCCGGATATTTTTTCGTTTTCGGAACATTCGTGCCGTCATCGGAGAACTATGTTGCTCTGTTTCTCCCTCAGGACTTTTTGCCCTCTTCCGCCGCCTTGGCGGCCTCCAGCATGGCCAGGTCCTTGCTGGTCAGCTCGATGATGTTGTCATCTTCCTTGCCTTCCGTCAGCACCGTTCCCAGATTGATGGCCGACTTCTCCAGCTCCAGGATGATGTTGTTGATCTTCGCCAGTTTCTCCGGCGAAGTTTCCTGATCCACGGCCAGGTCCGCGTTGTAAAGGATATCCTCCAGCCGGCGCCGGACATTGAACAGATTATCCCGGGATTCGTTGATCCGCTTCTCGTCCACCGCCTCAGCCATGGCCTGTTCCATATTCAGGACCTGTCCGCTGGACGCTTCCAGTTCATACTCCGCGTTGGCGTTCACCGTCACCGCCTCGTAGCCCAGCTCTTCCTTGATGCTCTGTGCAAAGGCAACCTTCACGTCCGGCTCCCCGTGCACCAGGAAAAGTTTCTTGGGCATCTGCTGGAATCCCCGCAGCCAGGCCATCAGGCCCTCCTTGTCCGCGTGGCCGGAGAAGCCTTCCAGATTGTAAATGCGCGCCTTCACCTGCACCTTCTCCCCGAAGAGGGTGACTTCCTCCGCGCCCTCCAGAATGGCCCTGCCCAGGGTGCCTTCCCCCTGGTATCCCACGAAGACAATGCTGGAATTCTCGTTCCACAGATTGTGTTTCAAGTGATGCCGGATCCTGCCCGCTTCACACATGCCGCTGGCGGAAATGATCACCTTGGGTTTGCTGTCGATATTCAGCCACCGGGACTCGTCGCTGGAGCGGGTGTACTTCAGGTTTTTGAACTCCAGAGGATTGTCGCCTTTGCTGATGTAGTCCTTGGTCTCCTCATCAAACACCTGGGCGTTCTTCTTGAAGACTTCGGTGGCATTCTGGGCCATGGGGCTGTCCACATAGACCGTCAGGTCCTCGAAGGCCTTCCGGTATTCCGAGTCGTTGTCGATGACCCGGTTCAGCTCATAGATCAGTTCCTGGGTGCGCCCCACCGCGAAGGAGGGGATCACCGTATTGCCGCCCCGCAGGGCCGTATCCCGGATGATGTCCATGAGTTTGCGGACATCCATGGCGTTTTCCGTGTGGAGCCGGTTGCCGTAGGTGGACTCCATGATGACGTAGTCCGCCTTTTTGATGATGGTCGGATCCCGCAGGATCGGCCGGTCCATCACGCCCAGGTCTCCGGAAAAGACGATCTTGGACACGTTGTCCCCTTCGGTCACCCACAGCTCCGTAATGGCGGAGCCGAGAATGTGTCCCGCGTCGTTGAAGACGACCCGGATACCGTCGCCCAGTTCGATCAGCTGATCGTAGAGTACGGGAGTGACGAACTTCAGGGAGTCCTCCGCGTCCTGCACCGTGTACAGGGGCTCGATCATCGGACGGCCCGCCCGGGAGTTCTTCTGGTTCGCCCACTGGGCTTCCTTCTCATGGATGTAGCCGCTGTCCTTGAGCATGATGTCCAAAAGGTCCGCCGTGGCGTCGGTGCAGTAGATCTTCCCCTTGAATCCCCGTTTGACCAGCAGGGGTATCCGCCCGCAGTGGTCGATGTGGGCATGGCTCAGGACCATAAACTCCACCTCGGCCGGATTAAAGGGAAAGTCCTCGTAGTTCAGCTCGTCCTGCGCCTTGCCGCCCTGAAACTGGCCGCAGTCCAGCAGGATCTTGTGATCTCCTACCGTGATCAGATGGCAGGAGCCGGTTACGCCGGTGGTTGCTCCGCAGAATTGAATTTTCATGATGCCTTGACCTCCATTACCGGTTATTGCTGCTTGCTGATGTATCCTTGAGGATGACGTCGTGGGCGCCGCCCTCCACGATGCTGGTCGCCGAGACCAGCGTGATCTTTGCGTTCTTCTGCAGCTCCTTGATGTTCAGCGCGCCGCAGTTGCACATGGTCGAGCGGACCTTGAGCAGGGACTGGCGGACGTTGTCGCTGAGGGGTCCGGCGTAGGGAACGTAGGAATCCACGCCCTCCTCAAACTTCATGCCGGAGTCGCCGCCCAGATCGTACCGCTGCCAGTTTCTCGCCCGGGCCGATCCCTCGCCCCAGTATTCCTTCACATAGGTGCCGTTGACGTTCAGCCGGTTGGTGGGCGACTCATCGAAGCGGGAGAAGTATCTTCCCAGCATGAGGAAGTCCGCGCCCATGGCCAGCGCCAGGGTCATGTGATAGTCGTAAACAATGCCGCCGTCGGAGCAGATGGGAATGTAGATCCCCGTCTCTTCGTAATACTCGTTTCTTGCCTTTGCCACATCGATCACCGCGGAGGCCTGGCCTCTGCCGATGCCCTTCTGTTCCCGGGTGATGCAGATGGAACCGCCGCCGATACCGATCTTGATGAAGTCAGCGCCCGCCTCGGCGAGGAACCGGAATCCGTCTCCGTCGACCACGTTGCCGGCACCGATCTTCACCTCGTCGCCGTATTTCTCCCGTACAAAGGCAAGGGTCTCCGCCTGCCACTGGGAATATCCTTCCGAGGAATCGATGCAGAGCACATCCGCGCCCGCCTCCACCAGCGCGGGGATCCGTTCCCGGTAATCTCTGGTGTTGACGCCGGCGCCGACGACGTACCGCTTGTTATCATCCAGCAGCTCGTCCCGGTACTCCTTGTGGGTATCGTAGTCCTTGCGGAAGACGAAGTAGGCCAGCCGCTGCTCATCGTCCACCACGGGAAGGGCGTTCAGCTTGTAATCCCAGAGCATGTCGTTGGCCTCGCTGAGGGAGATGCCCTCCTTGGCCACCACAAGTTTCTCAAAGGGCGTCATGAACTTGCTGACCTTCGTCTCCGGATCCATCCGGCTCACCCGGTAGTCCCGGCTGGTGATCATGCCCACCATCTTGCCTTCCGCCGTTCCGTCCTCCGTCACCGCGGTGGTGGAATGGCCTGTCCTCTCCTTAAGCAAAAGCAAGTCCTGCAGGGTCTGATCCGGCCGGATGTTGGTGTTGCTTTTGACAAAGCCGGCCTTGTGGTTCTTTACCCGCCGGACCATTTCCGCCTGGCTTTCGATGGGCTGGGACCCGAAGATAAAAGATATCCCGCCTTCCTTGGCCAGGGCGATGGCCAGCCGGTCACCGGAGACCGCCTGCATGATCGCCGAGGTCATGGGAATATTCATGTGAAGCGCCGGCTCCTCCCCTTTGCGGAATTTCACTACCGGAGTTTCCAGTGAAACGTTCTCCACCCGGCATTCCGCGGAAGAATATCCGGGAACCAGCAGATACTCGCTGAATGTTCTCGATGGTTCGTCATAAAAATGTGCCATATTCTCTCCTCTTCTTCTCCCGTCTGTTCTGTCGATTCTTACCTACAATATAGCATAAAACGCCGGTCTTTGCACCGGTATCATTCATGTTAGAGACACCGGCATCATTCGTAATAGACGCACCGGTAGGTCACGTTCTGCGGATCGCCCAGCGTCACGCTCATCTGCTTCTCCCCCGTGGAAAAGTCGATCACCGAAAGGCACTCCGCATCGGTGGTCGCCCAGCCCCATCCGATCACATAGAGGCTGTCCCCCGCCTGCTGGACGGAGCCGCAGGCCTGGGAGAATTTATTGTCAAAGCCGTACATGCTGACCAGGCTGGCCTTTTTCTTCTTGAGATCCAGCGCGTAGCGCCGGACCTGGGTCTGCTCCTCCCGGTTGTTGTTGTCAAGGACCATGATCTGGTTTCCGTCCACGGTGACGTAGTGCTGCCCCGAGGTCTTTTGCTCCTCGGTCAGACCGAATTCGTCAGCCTTGCCCGAAAGCTTCCACTTGATCTGATCCTCCTGCCTGGTCCGGTCAAGGCACAGGATCGTGTCCAGGTGCCGGAAGGAGCAGATCAGGTTCCCGTCATCGTCCAGGCGCATGGCGTTGAAGTGGACCGTATCCGGCGCGTCCACCTGCTCATTGGCAAAATCCCTGGCCGTGGGCGTGGCCTCGGTCATGATCAGATCGTAGAGTTCCGGGTAGTCGGCGCTCTTCCAGTCCCAGACCACCTTGCCGTCCTGCACTTCCTGCAGATAGGAGTAGATGATGTTGGTCCCGTCGGGATAGCCGGGCACATTGGTCACCCGCTCCCGGATGTAGCAGGATAAGATATAGTGATCCGGATCGATCATCAGGAAGTCGTGGCCGTCCGCCCCCTGCCCCCTTTCGGTGACGTCGGATTTCTCCATGGTGATCCGCTTCACCTCCTGGAAATTCTCGTCCAGGATCACCCGCTCACCGGGCGCGTAGCCCAGCAGGCCGTAATTGTCGAGCTTGTAGTTCTGATCGTGGTAACTGTAGTATGTGGTGCCGTCCACGTCGTGCTTCTTGAAATCCCACCAGCCCGTATCGATGTCCTTTGACGGCTGGTCCTCGTGCTTGGACCAGACGATGTTGCCTTTGCCGTCCAGCATGATCAGATTGCGGCTGTACACGAAGGAAAGGAAAAAGTTCCCCGGCAGATCGGTCTCCCCCTCTACCTGGATCTTCGCCAGTCCGTCCGCAACCACCGCTTCCTTCTCTTCCGGCTGGTCGCCGCATCCGGCGAAAGCCAGCGCAAGGCCTGCCGCCAGCCCAAAGGCAATCCAAAACTTCAGCTTTTTTCTCATGAGCAACCTCCTTCCCGGCCGCTTTGCTGTGTTGCCTTACTATAGCATATTTCAGCCCATCCCGCCACCGGAACAGAGGGAGAGAATCCCTGACAATGGAAATAAATGGAATGTACACGGCCGGGCGGCTGTGGTAGAGTATAGGCGGGAGGGCAAAGGCAATGAAAGCACTGATCGCCATGAGCGGCGGCGTGGATTCCAGCGTGGCCGCCATGCTGGCCCAGAGAGCGGGATACGACTGCATCGGCTGCACCATGCGGCTGTTTGATGATGCCGACGCGACGGACGCGGGCAGCAACGGCGAAGACGCGGCGGCGGTCGCGGCGAAGCTGGGGATGCCCTTCCATGTCTTCGACCTGCGGGAGCCTTTCCGCCGGTGCGTCATCGATGATTTCGTGGAGCAGTATTCCGCCGGGCGGACGCCCAATCCCTGCATCGTGTGCAACCGGACGATGAAGTTCGGACTGCTCATGGAAAAAGCAAAGGAGCTGGGCTGCGACAAGCTGGTGACGGGCCACTATGCCCGGGTCGTCACCGATCCGGAGACGGGGCTCCACTCCCTGAAGAAGGGGCTGGATCCGGCGAAGGACCAGAGCTACGTGCTCTATCATCTTTCCCAGGAGCAGCTGTCCCATCTTCTCCTTCCCCTGGGAGATCTGACCAAGGAGCAGGCGCGGAGGCTGGCGGCGGAAGCCGGCTTCGTCAATGCGGACCGGCCGGAAAGCCAGGACATCTGTTTCGTCCCCGACGGCAACTACGCGGCCATGATCCGCCGCTATGCCGGACGGGAATTCCCGCCCGGGGATTTCGTGGATCTGCAGGGCCGCGTCATGGGCACCCACAAGGGGATCATCCACTACACCATCGGTCAGCACAAGCGGCTGGGGCAGGCCTTCGGCGTTCCCCGGTACGTCTGCGCCATCGACGGCGAAAAAAACCGGATCACCCTGGGTGGTCCGGAAGATGTGTTTTCACTGACGGCGAAGGTCACCGGCTGCAGCTGGATGTCCGGGCAGACGCCGGAAGAACCGGTCCGCTGCAAGGTGCGGCTTCGCTATAAGCAGAAGGAACAGTGGGCCACCGTCCGCCCCCTTGCCGGCTGCGGGGATACGACGGAGTGCACTGCGAGCCATGCAGAGATCACCTTCGATGAACCCCAGAGGGCCATCACTCCGGGACAGGCCGCCGTGTTCTACGACGGCGATACCGTCCTCGGCGGCGGGACCATTCTCTAGCCACCGCCTCAGCTCACCGTCTCTGCTCACCGCTTCACGTCGCCCCGGTCGGTGACGATCCGGTAGCCGGCGGCGCGAACGACTTTCTCCAGATCCGCTTTGTTCTGAGCGGATTCGTTCCCGGTGCTCAGTTTGTTATCGTAGATCGAATACTTATCCCGGACATCCGCCGGTGACAGATTGGGCATGACCACGTTGGCGCCGGCCTGCAGGCCCCGCTGCCGGCCGCTGGGATCGATGGAAGCCAGCGCCGTCGTCGAGGGCAGCAGCGCCCAGGGGAACATGAGCCGGAGAATGGCCAGAAGACGCAGGGTCATGATCATGCTGCCGGAGGGCTGATCCCGGAAAGGGGTCTCCCTGTGGTTAAGGTAAGGGCCGATGCCGATCATGTCCGGGCTGAGTTTCTGAAGGAACCGGATATCCTCGATGAGATGCTCCGTCCTCTGAAAGGGCGCGCCCACCATGAATCCGGAACCCACCTGGTACCCGATCTTCTTCAAATCAAAAAGACACTGCATCCGGTTCTCCCGGGACATGCCCGGGGGATGCAGTTTCCGATACAGTTCTTCCGAGGCCGCCTCATGGCGCAGCAGAAAGCGCCGGGCGCCGGCATCATATAACTTCTTGTAACTGTCAAGGGACCGCTCGCCTACCGACAGGGTGACGGCGCAGCCGGGGAACTCCCGGCTGATGGCGCGGACGATCCCGCACAGCACATCATCGGCAAAGAAGGGATCCTCCCCGCCCTGCAGCACGAAGGTGCGGTATCCCAGGGCGTAACCTTCCCGGCAGCAGGACAGGATCGTCTCCTGATCCAGGCGGTACCGCCGGGCGTTGGAATTGCTTTTGCGAATGCCGCAGTACAGGCAGTCGTTGCGGCAGTAACTGGAGATCTCGATCAGGCCGCGGACGTAGACCGCGTCGCCGTAGTGTTCCCGGCGCACCTGATCGGCCGCCGCGAAGAGTTCCTCATCGGGGCCCTCCCCGGCGAGCAGGGCGCGGAGGCCTTCATCCTCCAGATCTGATCCTGCGCGAAGACGCGCGATCCAGTCCATGTCTCTGTCCCCCAGTCTCCCCCGCAATCAATTCTTAAAGGAATGCACCGGCGCGGGGATCCGCCCGCCCCGGGCGATGAACCGGCTGCTGTCGAAGCCGTTGACTTCCATGACCGGCGCCGACCCGAAGAGGCCTCCCCAGTCCACCTTGTCGCCGGCCTTCATGCCGTAGACCGGGATCACCCGGACCGCCGTCGTCTTGTTGTTGATCACGCCGATGGACGCCTCGTCGGCGATCATGGCGGAAATGGTTTCCGCCGGCGTATCTCCCGGGATGGCGATCATGTCCAGTCCGACGGAGCAGACGCTGGTCATGGCCTCCAGTTTGTCGAAGGTCAGGCAGCCGTCCTCCGCCGCCGCGATCATCCGCTGGTCCTCGCTGACCGGGATGAAAGCGCCGGACAGGCCGCCCACATTGCCGGACGCCATGATGCCGCCCTTTTTGACCGCGTCGGTGAGCATGGCCAGAGCCGCCGTGCTGCCGTGGGCGCCGCAGCGCTCAAGTCCCATAACTTCCAGGATCTCCGCCACGCTGTCTCCCAGGGCAGGCGTCGGGGCCAGGGAAAGATCCAGAATGCCGAAGGGAACGCCCAGCCTCTGGCTGACCTCCCGGCCGATCAGCTGGCCGGCACGGGTGATCTTGAAGGCCGTCTGCTTGATGACCTCGGCCATCTCGTCGGCCGTCGCGCCTTCCATGCCCTCCAGGGCCGTCTTCACCACACCCGGTCCGCTGACGCCCACGTTGATCACCACGTCCCCTTCTCCCGGCCCGTGAAAGGCGCCGGCCATGAAGGGATTGTCCTCCACCGCATTGGCAAAGGCAACGAATTTGGCGCAGCCGAAGCTGTTGTTGTCCCGGGTGAGCCAGGCGGTTTTGCGGATCATGGGGCCCATCTTCCCTACGGCATCGAAATTGATGCCGGCCTTCGTGGAGCCCAGATTGATGCTGGAGCAGAGGTTGGTGGTTTCCGCCAGCGCATAGGGGACCGCCTCGATGAAGCTCTCCTCGCTGCGGGTGCAGCCCTTGTGCACCAGGGCGGAAAATCCGCCGATGATGTCCACGCCCACCGCCTTCGCTGCGTCGTCCAGTGCCCTGGCATAGAGCAGCCACTCCTCCGTGGAGGAGGCGCCGGCAAAGGCGATCGGGGTGACCGAAATCCGCTTGTTCACGATCCGGATGCCGTATTCATCCCCTACGTCATCGGCGGTCTTCACCAGATGGCGGGCGCAGGAAGTCACCCGGTCATAGACCGCGCGGGAAGCCGCCCGGTGGTCCCGCCCGAAACAGTCCATGAGGGAGATCCCCATGGTGGTGGTGCGGATGTCCAGGTTTTCCTTCTCCAGCATATGGATCGTTTCCAGTACATCTTTATAAATGGTCATGGCATTCCTCCGTCAGGGTCCGTCAGATCTTGTGCATCACGTCGAAGATTTCTTCCTTCTGGATCCGGATGGACAGATTCATTTCCTTTGCGAGATCATCCAGGGCGTCCTGCAGCTGCCGGAATCCGGTCTTCTCCTCGTCGATCCTCACCAGCATGAGCATGGTGAAGTACTCCTGCATGATGGTCTGGGTCACGTCTTCGATGTTGACGGACAGGTCCTTCAGCACACCGGAAACCGCGTGCATGATGCCTACCTTGTCCTTGCCGATTACCGTTATGATTGCTTTCATCCGATATGCCCCCTATTCCTTTTCGATGCGGCCGGAGACGATCCACGGCGCCGGCTCCCGCTCGAACACGTTGTTGGGATTCATCCGGTCGATGCCGATGCGGATGACCTCCGCGTCCTTGATGCCTCTGGCGTCAAACATATCTCTCAGCTTGCCCGCCTCCACGAAGTCCAGAGTATAGACCACGAGGATGATGTGCCGGTTCAGCTTCATCAGCAGGTCGATCTCCTGCTGCAGGCTGGCGGAGGCCACGATGAAGGCGATGTCCGGCGCGGGCAGGCCCTCCATGCTTTCCTCGTCCACCCGGTCGATGATCTTCACGTTGCGCAGGTCGTAGAACTCCACGTTGTCCTCCAGGGCGGCCCGCTGCTTGCCGTTGTATTCCACGGCGATGACCGTCCCCTCGTTGGCCTGGAAAGCCGCGTCGATGGCGATGACCTCGCCGCCGACCACGCACACCGTATCCTCGGCGTCGATGCGCATCTTACTCAGGATGATGGTCCGGATCTCGTTGCCCACCTGCTTGGAGGACACCCGCTGGGTCACATCGCCAAGGCCGCTCTTGTTGGTGCTGACGGCATTGGGGTTGACCACCAGCATGCCTGCCGAAGCGTTGATCCCCCGGTCGATCATGAACCGGACGTCGTCGTGCTTGATCTCGCCGACGGGCTCCGACCCCTCGTTGTACCAGACCTCACAGTCGCCCAGACCCGCGTTCCACATCCGGTAGAACACCTCCGTGTCCCCGGCTTCCATAAAGGCAAGTACCGCCTTGTGGGACTCCACCGTGGGAATGATGTTCATATTCTTTTTGGTGACATCCATCATCTTAATCTGTTCCAGATCGATGGGCGTGTTCTCCGCAAAATACTGCAGCCATTTCAGAATGACATCGTTGGTGAATATCACGTCTTTTGCCATGACCAGACCTCCTTGTTCATCTATTCGTTCGTTATGATTATCGTTCGTTTATTCCTCCCGCCGGAGGGCTTCCGCCGCCGGACGGGCCCTGCCTAGTACCGGCGCTCGTCCACCACGTCGGCCAGGTATTCCGCCGCCGCGTCCATGGCCGCCTGGGCCGCTTCCTCCATGGGGATGCCCCGGGCAAAACCGTGGAGCAGTTCCGCTGTCACCACGTCCCCGGCGCCGCCCGTCTCAGCGAATCGAAGCACCCTCTGGGGGCGCAGCACGCCCTCCTCCAGGCCCTCTTTGTAGTACAGGCCGCCGCCCTTCATGGTGATGATGACCCGGCCGACGCCCTGCTCCGTGAAGTGCCTGCCGGCTTCCATCAGCTGGTCCGTGCTCAGGATGCCCAGGCCGGACATGGCCTCCGCCTCCCGGCGGCCGGGCATGATCCCGCGGAAGTATTCCAGCATATCAGCGCCCCTGGCGCTTCCTTCCGGCGAGGAGGGATCGAAATACAAAGGCAATCCCTTCTCCCGGCAGAATTCCCCGATCCAGCCGATGGCTTCCCCGGGCAGATTTCCGTCGGCGAAGACCATGTCCGCGCCGGCAAACTTCTCCTCCGCCGAGGCCAGCCGCCGGGGGGTGATCTCCTTCAGGATCCGTTCATCCACCCGCCAGAATTCCACATCGCCCAGGAAGTTCCTGGCCACCACGCGAACGGAGGTCAGGCTTCCCTTCAGGTTTCCCGGGATCGTCTGGGCGGCCACTTCCCGGACCTCGCCGGGATCCTTCTTTGCCGCCGTCTCCGGACTGTCATCCCCGGCCGGGGTTGCCTTTTCATCCGGATCCTCCCCCAGCTCGCTGATGGTCACGACCCCGGAAATATCCACACCGGACTTTTCCAGATCCGCCAGAGCCGCAAGGCCCAGGGGATCCTCTCCCACGACGGATACAAAGGCAACCTCATGGCCTTTCTCCGCCAGATATTTCGCCGCGTGATAGGCGCAGCCGGTAAAGGATACGGTGATGCGGTCCTTCATGGGATCGCCGGAAGGAATCGACGTCATGGACCCGAACCGGCCGCCCTCACCGTAGGCCTCCTTCTCCCAGGGAGAAATCTCCCCGCCGCCCTGCGCGGCCGCCGGTTCCGGTTTGCCCGGCATGGTCATATCGATGCGCACCTCTGCCTGTACGCCTCCCGCGATGACGATCATTTCTTTTCCTCCGTAAACACGCTTCCGCCGATGAATTCGCGGATGATGGAATTGTTCGGCACCACCGACTCGTCCTCAATGGTACGGAAGAATTCCAGGAACTTCAGAATACGGATGGCCTCGCCGTGTTCCGGCTCATCCACGCCGATCTCCTTCAGGAGTGGTTCCACGTCTTTCTTCAGGAGCGGGATCTCGTATTCCAGCGCCGAATTGAAGAGCACGTCCGCCTCTCCGTTATAGGGGAAGATGTTTTTGTTCTCCCCTGCCCTGACCTTGGGCCAGTTGGCGATGGTCGACGCCGCGGAATGGCCCCGGTATTTGTAGTCCCTGGCCATCCGGCGGAGCATCCGCGCGTCCGTCGACGGCACCCGGTTGTGCCGGTCGATGTTCAGCTGAGTCAGGGGGCTGATATAGATCCGGAAGGTCTCCCCATCGGCGATCTGCTCCGTCAGTTTCCGGTTGAGGGCGTGGATGCCCTCGATGACGATGAGCTGATTCTCGCGGATAGAGGTGGGCCGCTTGCCGAAGACCTTCCTTCCCTCCATAAAGTCAAACTCGGGCAGGTCCACCGTTTCACCGGCCAGAAGCCCGTTCATGTCGTGATTGAACAGATCGATATCCAGGGCGTTCAGATTCTCGTAATCCGGCTCGCCGTTTTCATCCAGGGGCGTCTGGTCCCGGTCAACGAAGTAGTCGTCCGTGCCCATATAAAGCGGGTCCAGGCCGTTGACCCTGAGCTGAATGCAAAGCCTCCTGGCGAAGGTGGTCTTCCCCGAGGAAGAGGGTCCCGCGATGAGGATGACCCGCTTGTTCAGCCGGTTGATCTCATCGGCGATGTCCGAGATCTTCTTCTCGTGAAGGGCCTCCGACAGCAGGATCAGATCCCTGGTCCCGCCCTCATCGATCGTCTGGTTCAGGTTCGCCAGATAGCGGGTCTTCAGCAGCTTCATCCAGCGGATCTCCTCGCCAAAGGCGCTGTAGAGCTTGCGGTCGTCCACATAAGGCGGCACTTCGTCGGGCTTGGTATAGTAGGGGAAGCGCAGAAGCACGCCGTACTTGTATCTTCGCAGTTCGAAATGTTCCAGGTAACCGGTGGAAGGAAGCATCAGGCCGAAGAAATAGTTCCGGTAGTCGTCCAGCCGGTAAAACCGCACGTCAAAGGGCGGCATATCGAACTCCTTCAGCAGGGCGGCTTTTTCCGGATACCCCATCTCCTCCCAGATGCGGATGCCCTCCTCCAGGGAAACGTTTTCCTTCACGATGGGCAGATCCATCCGGACCAGCTCACGCATGCGTTTTTCAATGGCTTCCACCTGCGCGGTGCGGACCCTCCCCCGGTTCCGGATATCCGTATACAGGCCCTTGTTCAGGGAGTTGTCGATCTCCGCGTCCACGCCCAGCACATCCTTTACCGCTTTCAGATAGAGCAGGGAAAGGCTTTTCTGGTAGACCAGATCCGCGCTGTGGGTGCGCATATCGAAGAACTGGATCCGGGCATCCTCACGGATAACCTCCGTCAGTTCCCGGTCTGTCCCGTTGACATTGGCCAGAAGGATCCGGTATGGCATATCCTTCTGTATCTCCTTCACCAGGTCCTCCAGGACAAAGGGGCCCGGCCGTTCTATTTCTCTGAATTCCTTGTCCGTCGTCGTCTTCAGACTGATCCGGATCATCTTTTCCGCGTTTTTTTCCATGGGTCAACCTCCGCGGTTTCACTCGGCTGTTCCTGTCCGGTTCTCCACCGGGAATTACCGTATTCGCTTTAACTCTTCTTTAGTATATAGGATTGCCCTGCCGACCGCAAGAATTTCGATGGCGGGCGGGGCAGGCGCCCCTGTCCCGCCCTGCTTCTCCTGTTCTCCCTGCTCCATGGAAAAAGGCTGCCGGGCGGATCCGGGATTTCCCGGCGCACGCGGCAGCCTGCCGTTTTTCTCTGGGATCGGGGGAGGGTCCCCCGGTCATGTCAGCGGTCCCTTCAGGCCGTCGCCTCCCGCAGCCTTTCCTCTTCCGCCGCGAAGACATCCTCTTCCGCCTCACGGACATCCTCTTCCGCCTCACGGACATCCTCTTCCGCCCCGCGGGCATCCCCCGCGGTCCCTTCTCCGGCGGACATGAAGGCCGGTTCCTGCTCCCGCTCCTGTTCTGAATCGGACCGGTAGTTGCGGATCCGCGGCCTGCGGCGAAGCAGATCCAGGATCAGCCGCATCTCCTTCTCGTGGAGGGTGATGCCCCTGCCCATCTGGGCGTGATCCGGCGACCAGTCGCGGATGTCGTACTTCGGGCTGTTCCCGTTCCAGCTGACCATGTTGATCTCTTTGTTCCAGCCCGTCTGATAGGAGGAAAGCACGCCGATCTCTTCGGTGATCTCGAAGGTTACTTCCCGGTTGTCGCTCATTGCCATAGTTAATCTCCTTTCCTGATACCCTTCTCTTCCCCTTTTGCCGGTGATTATACTATGACTGGAAAATATTGTCAATCCATAATTTACATTTTTTTACAGTTGTCTCGAGAGCTGTCCCCGGTACCCACCGGGGCCGGGCGTTCCGCCCTACCGTACCGGCGGAGACTCCCAGATCCGGATGCCGCCCTTCTCCAGGGGCTCCCACTCATCATCCACCCTGAGGCCCTTCAGGTTGTTCTCCAGGGCGCGGATCACGCCGCTGTGGGCAACGATGATGATATTCCGGCCGTAGTCCTCTTCCAGTATCCGGCGAAGGACCTTCACAGCGCGGTACTGGAGATCGTAGAAGTTCTCCGATTGGTTGCCGGTTTTGAAGGTGAACAGATCCTCTCCCCGGCGGGCATAGTCCTCCGGGACTTCTTCCCGGATCTCCCGAACCGGTCGGCCTTCCCATTCGCCCAGGCTGATCTCCCGCAGATCCTCCAGGGGAACCACCTCCGGATTCAGTCCGAAGGATCCGTACCGCCCGGCTATCCCGCGGGCGATGGCCTCCCCGGTCTCCCTCGCCCGGGACAGGTCGCTGCAGTAAACGTGCTCCACCGGCGGCAGGGGTTCCCGTCCAAAGGAGATGCCCTCCACCCAGCCTGCCGACGCCTGCACGTCCGCTTCCAGAAGATCGGCGACTTCCCGGGCGGCTTCCTCCGCCTGTGCCCTTCCCTGATCGGACAGGGGCACATCGATCTGACCGATGAAGACCGGCTCTTCGTGCTGCTCCGTCTCGCCATGGCGGATGAAAATGACCCGCTTCCGGCCGGAAAGCACGGACAGCTTTTCCCGGCGGAATCCCCGGTTGGCGAAGCCCTGCAGTTCCTCATAGGATTCCGGGGTATCCATGTCCAGCACGCACCCCTCGTCACTGACGGGCACCCGGATCATCTTCTCCGGGTACCGGTCGGTGACGGCCTTCAGCCCGCCGTCTCCCGGGCAGGCGATGATCTCCTCCGCCCGGGAGGCGGGAATCAGCAGAGGGTGGCCCTTCTTCCCCTCGAAGGTGGGGACATAAAAGCAATCCCCGGCCGCCGGGGCGCCGGCATCCGCCGCCTCCATCACCGCCGTCAGGGTCTCGATGGAGATCAGGGGACAATCCACGGGGACCAGCAGGAAAGCCTTCTTCTCCGGCCAGAGTTCCCTTGCCCTTGCCAGGCCGGTCTGAATAGAGGAAAACATGCCCGTCTCATAGTCGGCGTTATAGGCTTCCTCCACCCGAAGCCGGACCAGCGGCTCCTGCAGTTTCTCCCGACCCCAGCCGGTGACCGCCAGCACATCCTCGATGCCCGCGCCGCGGATGGACTCGGTGAGGCCGGCGATGGCCGTACGCCCGTCCACGGAAAGAAGCGGCTTGAACGCCTTCATCCGCGAAGACAGTCCTGCCGCCAGAATGACCGCGGCGTACTGCCGCGGATCCGCTGATCTGTTGTATCCGATTCTCATCCGTTCACCTCATCCTTTCATCCGTGGATCAGTGGTTTCGCATCCGTTTTTTTCTCCGCCGGGATCCGCTCCGCCCTGATCTGGATCATTTCGGCGGCAATGCTCACGCCGATTTCCTCCGGTGTCTCCGAACCGATCTTCAGGCCGATGGGCGCATGGACCTCCTTCAGTTTCCCTTCCTCCACGCCCTCTTCCCGCAGCTTGCCATAGAGAAGCGCGTTCTTGTTGCGGCTGCCGATCATGCCGATATAGGCGTGGGGCTTTTCCAGCGCCTGTCGGAGTACCTGCAGGTCTCCCTTGTGCCCCCGGGTGACGATGACGATGTAGGAATCCTCATCGGTCTCCACTTCATCAAAGGCGTGATCGAAATCCTCACAGACGATGACCTCCGATTCGGGGAAGTTTTCCTTATTGGCGTATTCCTCCCGGTCATCGATGATGCATGTATCGAAGTCCACGTGGCGCAGTACCGGATCCAGGGCCTTGGCCACATGGCCGCCGCCGAAGATATACGCCCTGCTTTTGACCTTGAAGTCCTCCACGAAGCTGCCCGGGTTCGCCGCCTCAATGTAGTCGATCTGAATGGTCGCGTCACCGCCGCATCCCATCTCCAGGGCGCCGTCCTCTTTGCGCTTTTCATCCAGCATGAAGTCGTAGGTCATATGCTTTTCTTTGGTCTCCAGCATCTGCCGGCAGAGCTTCTCCGTCTCGTGCTCCAGCAGGCCTCCGCCTACGGTGCCCACGGTGAAGCCGTCCTCCCGCATGAGCATGACGGCCCCGGCGTGGCGGGGCGTGGAGCCGCTGGTGCTGACCACCCGGGCGACGACGAAGTCATTGCCCTCTTCAATATACTTTCTCGCAATATAGGAAATCGGTTCACTCATCGTATCGCTTCTCCTTCAATCAACGTTTGCCCTATCCCGCCGCAGTTTCTACAGGGGTTTGGCCGCCGCCAGCAGAAAACTGCCGATCCTTCTTTTCTTCCCTCCGGCATCCATTTCCAGACCGGGGTTCAGCTCCTTCAGAGCGGTTTCCCCGTCCCCTCCGGCACCGGCCAGGTACTCCTCCAGATCCGCCGTCCGGTCCTCAAAGGCGATGACCGAAAAGCCCGTCTCCTCCAGCTGACGGATCAGCGGTTCACGGAAGAAGGCGCCACCGAAACGGAAGCTGACGTATTTCATGCCCCGGTCCTCACAGTCGCCCTCCTGATGGGGAAGCCGGCTGACCCGGTCCGCCTCCATGCCCACCGCCCGCACCTGCTCCGGATCCGGGTCGATCTCATAGAGATCGGTGATGATCAGTTTTCCGCCCTTCTTCATGACGCAGTAGGCTTCATGCAGGGCCTCATCGGGCATATTGATCTGGCTCAGGCTGTGCTCCATCAGCACACCGTCAAAGGTAAAGGACAGGTAGTCGTCCAGGAACTCCCCGTCGCCGAATTTCACCGGGATGCCCGGAAATCTCTCTCTTGCCGCGGAGACCTTCGCCAGGTTGATTTCGATGCCTTCCGCCTTCATTCCCCGGCGGCCCAGATAGTCCAGGGTCTCCCCTTCGCCGCAGCCCACGTCCAGGATCCGCGCCCCTTCGCCCAGTCCGGCCAGTTCCATGCCTCGCTCCGTTGCCTTTTCCCCTCCGGGATGTCTCTGTGTCACTTTTCTCCCTCCTCCAGGAACCGGAACTCTCCGCTCCGGCCGCCGCTTTTTTCCACCAGATGGATGTCTCTGATCCGCATCCGTTTGTCGATGGCCTTGCACATATCGTAGATGGTCAGCAGTGCCGCGGATACCCCGGTCAGAGCTTCCATCTCCACACCGGTTTTCCCGTCGGTCACCGCCCGGCAGAGCGCCCGGATCTCCCCCTCTTCTTCCTTCACCTCGAAGGTCACCTCCGCGTTGGTCAGGGACAGGGGGTGGCACATGGGGATCAGATCCGCCGTTCTCTTGGTGGCCGCGATCCCGGCCACCTGGGCCACGGTCAGCACATCGCCCTTTTTGACCCTTCCTCCGGCGATAGCCTCCATGACCTGGGGGCTGACCTCAATGGTCCCCTCGGCGACGGCTGTGCGCCGGGTGATCTCCTTATGGGAAACGTCCACCATGCGGGCGTTGCCCTTGGCATCAAAATGACTGAACTCCATACTCTCCTCCTATTTCCGCGCGCAGTCGGCGGTCCTTCCCGCCAGGACTCCCAGGCCGTGGGCCAGGGTCGGCAGAAGAAACTCCAGGCTCTCGCCGACCGCTTTGGGGCTGCCCGGCAGGTTGATGATCAGGCTCCCGCCGCGGATGCCGCTGGCCGCCCGGGACAGCATGGCCCGCGGCGTCTTCGTCATGGAGAAGGCGCGGATCGCCTCGGCAATGCCCGGCGCCATCCGGTCACAGACTTCCTCCGTCGCCTCCGGAGTGATGTCCCGCGGGGAAAAGCCCGTGCCGCCGGTGGTCATGATCACGTCCACCTGCCGCTGGTCCGCCAGCCGGACAAGTTCCTTCACGATCCGGTCGTACTCATCGGGAATCAGCAGCTCCTCCACCACCTCATAACCCGCCGACCTCATCATCTGCGCCATCAGCGGGCCGCTTTCATCCTTTCGCTCGCCCTTCGCCCCCTTGTCGGAAAGGGTCACGCAGGCGCAGGTATAGGGCCGGTCCTCCGCGGGGGGGATCTCCTCCACCTCGTCCCCCGGGTGGATCTCCCCGCCGGAAAGCACTCTGGCGAAGACCCCTTCCCGGGGCATGATGCAATCGCCCACCATGTGGAAGATCGCGCAGTGGCTGTGGCATTCCTTGCCGATCTGGGTCATCTCCAGCAGCGCATCGCCGATACGAAAGCGCGTGCCCACCGGCAGGTTCCGGAAATCGAATCCCTCGACGATCAGATTCTCGCCAAAGGCGCCGAAATCCACCTGGGCGCCCTGCCGGCGGAAGGCTTCGATTTTTTCCAGTCCCAGCAAGCTGACCTGGCGGTGCCAGTTTCCCGCATGGGCATCGCCCTCGACGCCGTGATCCTCGCGCAGAACCGCGGACTGGACCGGATTCTTCGCCGTCCCCTTATCCTCGCTGATACAGATGGCAATCAGTTTTCCCATCGGTTTCTCCTCCACTTTATCCACTTTATCCTTTTTATCCTCCGATTTCCACCATGGATTTCCCTTCCGGGCCTTCCCGGTCTTCAAAACAGTGCCCGGCGGGCTTGGCCATAACCGCCGATGCCAGGGCCTGCCGCAATTTCTCCTCCGATCTGCTCTCCAGAGCCGGCCGCAGGTCCACCGCGTCCTCATAGCAGAGACAGGGCTGCACCCGTCCATGTGAGGTTAGCCGGAGCCGGTTGCAGCGGTCGCAGAACTTCTCGTGCATGGCGCTGATGAATCCGACCGCGCCCTCCTTGCCGGGGATGCGCATGTACACCGCCGGGCCGTTGCCGTGCACCCGTTCATCGGGCTCAAGTTCCGGCCATTTCTCCCGCAAAAGCAACAGCACCTCTTCGTTGGACATTCCCTCTTCCGCGTCGCCGAACCCCACGGGCATGATCTCGATGAACCGGACGAGAATGCCCTGGTCAAAGGCCATCTTCGCGAAGGCCAGGTATTCGTCTTCGTTCAGATCCTTCTGCAGCAGGCAGTTGACTTTGACGGGGATGCCCGACGCCTTTGCTTTCGCGATAGCCGACAGCACCGGCTGCAGTTTCCCGCCCCGGGTGATTTCCGCGTAGCGCTCCTCCCGCAGGGAGTCCAGACTCACGTTGATGCCATCCACGCCGGCCGCCCGCAGTTCATCCAGATACGGCTCCAGGAGCTGGCCGTTGGTGGTCAGGGTCACCTGCTCCACCCCGGGGACCTCCTTCATGGCCCGGATCAGATCCGGACATCCCCGGCGGACCAGGGGCTCCCCGCCGGTCACCTTGAACCGGGTGATGCCCAGAACCACCGCCTGGCGGCAGATGCGGAGGATCTCCTCGTAGGTCAGGATCCGGCTCATGGAGACCTTCTCGATGCCTTCCGCCGGCATACAATACCGACAGCGCAGGTTGCATCTGTCGGTAATGGATATTCTCATGTACTCGATGTCTCGATCAAACAGGTCTTTCATTTTTCGATGCTTTCATTGTACAACAGCATGCATGGCAAGACAACGCCGGGTCAGCGTCGAAGAAGCATGACGGCCTCTTCCCGGAGCCGCAGGCAGTCCGGCCGCGGCCGCCGGTCCATCTGCTGCCGTTCGTTGTCCTGAATGAACCAGCATATCCGCTCCGCCTTCTCATTGCCTGCGGGCACCAGATAATATCTTCGCTCAAAGGGCAGTTCATCGACGCCGGCCACGCTGAAGGGAATGCAGTTCTCCTCTTCCTCCCCCCACACCGGCTCGAACCGGTGGGCCCGGTAACCTATGGCGTCGATGTCCCCGGGGATCTCCTGCCGCAGACGCAGCCGCAGGCCCCAGTCCGGAATCTCCAGGGTATGGGCGTCCAGGCGTTTTGCCGCCGTGATGTTCTTGCAGCCCGTCACGCGGGCGACGGCGGTGTTTCCCGGATCGTCGAAGAGTCGCCGGGTCTCTCCCCGGGCCATCACCCGTCCGTCATCCATGATGAGGAGTTCTTCGCTGAACCGGTAGATCTCGTCCCGGCTGTGGGAGACCATGATCACCTGTCCCCGGTAATCCTCCAGCATCTCCATCATCTCATGCTGCAGCCGCTCCTTCAGATGCTGATCCAGGGCGGAAAAGGGTTCATCCAGCATGATCAGGTCCGGCCGGTAAGCCATGATCCTGGCCAGGGCCACCCGCTGCTGCTGTCCCCCGGACAGCTGTCCCGGAAGGTGTTTCTCCAGACCCTGGAGGCGGAAGCGTTCCATCATCTCCCGGACCCGTTCCTTCACCGATTCCGTCTTCCCGGCCGAATCGCCTTTGCCCCTGAGGGCGCTTCTCCGGCCGGGCGCGTGCAGTCCTGCCGCGATGTTCTCCTCCACGGTCATGGTGGGAAAGAGGGCGTAGTTCTGGAACATATAGCCCACGTTGCGCTTCTGGGGCTTCCCGTTGACCTTCCCTTCCGAATCGAAGAAGGTCTTCCCGTCGAGAAGGATCCTCCCCCTGTCCGGCCGCTCGATCCCGGCGATGCACTTCAGGGTCAGGCTTTTGCCGCAACCGGACGCGCCCAGGATGCCGATCCGCTTCGCTTCGCTTTCGAACCGGATGTCCAGGGTGAAATCGCCCAGCCTTTTATTGATGTCGACCGCAATGCCCATTTCCGTCTGCACCCTTCCTCTCCCGGTCTACCAGCGCCGGATGTTCTTCATGTTCCTTCCCGTCAGCAGATTGATCAGGAAGATGACGATGAAGGAAATCAGCAGGATCACCACCACCCAGAAGCCGGCGGTCAGGTAATCCCCGTCCTGAATGACCATGGCGATCCGCTGGGATACCGTTCCGGTCTTGCCGGGGATGTTGCCGGCCACCATAGAGGTGGCGCCGTATTCACCCATGGCCCGGGCAAAGGTCAGGATCGTGCCCGAGGCGATGCCCGGCCCCGCCGTCGGCACCACGATGCGCCAGAAGATGCGCATGTCGGTCATGCCCAGGGTGCGTCCCGCGTAGACCAGGTTGGCGTCGATCTGTTCGAAGGCCGCCCGGGCGTTGCGGTACATCAGGGGAAAGGCAATCACTGTCGCCGCCAGAATGCAGCCGAGCCAGGTCTGCACCACTTGGATGTCAAAGGTGTCGTTCAGATAAATGCCGATGGGCCGGCGCCGGGAAAAGATCAGCAGCAGGAAGAAGCCCGCTACCGTCGGCGGCAGAACCATCGGCAGAGTCAGGAGCCCGTCGATGACCGCTTTCCATTGATAGGGGAGTTTGATCACCTTTCTGGCGGCAAACAGCCCGAGGAAAAACGAGATGATGGTCGCTACCACACCCGTTTTCAGCGATATGATCAGCGGACTCCAGTCCAGTGTTTCCATCAGTTCAATGATGGTATCCATTGATCTCCTCTTTCCCGTTTACTCCACGTTCGTATCGAACAGATGCTCCTGGTAGAGCGCCTTGGCGTCATCGCCGGTGAACCAGTCCAGAACAGCCTCGGCGGCATCCACTTCCGCAACCGTCCCGTCCGGGTTGTTGATCAGGGCGATGGGATAGATGATGTCGCCGGTGACCTCATAGGGAACCTTCTCGATGATCTTCACCGAATCCTCGTGGCCGTAGGTATCCGACAGGTATACGGTCCCCACTTCACAGGAGCCTTCCTCGACCGCCGTCAGCACCTTGCTCACATTGCCCTGCTCGCTGATCTCCACGCCGCCCAGGGCATCGGAGACCTCCTGCGTGGCAATGGCCGCGGGATCATCCGCCTCCGGCAGGATCTTCAGGTTGATCAGCGCCTGGCGGGTGTACTTGCCCACGGGTACGCTGCCGTCAGCCAGGGCGATGCTCTTGGCGTCCTTCAGGTTTTCCAGGCCGGTGACCGCCGTATCGCTGTCCGGCTGGGTGATCACCACCAGCTGGTTGTTCAGCACGTTCTGACGGGTGCCTTCCTTCACCAGGCCCTGCTCCTCCAGCTCGTCCATCTGTTTCTGGGCCGCGCTGAAGAACACGTCACAGGGGGCGCCCTCTTCGATCTGCGTCATCAGGGTGCCGGAGCTGTCGCAGTTCAGCAGGATATCCACGTCGGGGTTCTCCGCCTCGAAGGACTTCTCCAGTTCCTCCAGAGAGCTCTGCATGCTGGCCGCCGCGAAAACCTTCACTTCCGTCTTGTCGGCCGTCTGCTCATCGTCTCCGCCTTCGCTTCCGCTTCCGCCGCAGCCGGCAAAGGCAAAGGCCATGGCCAGCAGCAGGGCAGCGATTCCCAGTTTCTTCATCGTGTTCATCAGTTCATCTCCTTTTCGTTTTGCTTGGTGTTTTCTGCTTTCGTTATTTTTTTATGAAAATAACGACGCCGCATTATAACATGATGAACCAATGGTGTCAACGGACCGCCCGCTTTCCGGAGCCTGCATGCGCCTGCTTTCAAGAGCCTGCACCGCCACTGCCCTCAGAAGAGCCGTTTCGCTTCCTTTTCCGCAAAGGCAATCACTTTCCGGCGCAGTTCTTCGTAGGCCTGCAGTTTCTCCCGGCCCTCCTCCGTCAGAACCGATCCGCCTCCCCGGGCGCCGCCTACCTGCTTGGTGATCAGCGCAACGCCCAGCATCTCTTCCGCCCTCTTCAGCATTTTCCAGCCCCGGCTGTAGGCCATATTCCGGTTCTTGCAGGCCGTATTCAGGGAATGGCACTGATCGATCTCCCTGAACAGGTCCGCCAGTTCCTCGTCGAAGAACCGGTCTGACCTGGCCAGGCTCAGCTTCAGTTCGGGATGAATCGGCCGGGAACGGAGGGTCTCCTGCTGGTAGTGGATGACCTCTGCCAGGCTCTCCTCCTCCTTCGCCTCCATGTGGATCCCCGGATCATCCACCTCGATGAGGCCGGCGCGGAGCAGGCCCTTCCGCATCATGCCCTGGATGCCCTTCCTCCCCTCATAGGAGAGGATCTCTTCCCGCAGGCCCATGTCCAGACAGAAGGGATGGCCCGGTTTGCCGTCGTGCACGGGGAAGGTCAGTTCATGATCCGCCCCGGCCAGCGCCAGAACGGTATCCGCCGAAAAGGACGGCGCGTCGCCGTTGACGATCAGCGCCTTTGCGCATTTGCCGGCCAGGGCCTCCAGCCCCAGCTGGATCGAGCGGAACATCCGGGTGGTCCGATAGGCCGGATTCTCCACAAAGATCACCTTCCGGTGGGCCAGTTCCCTGCGCACTTCCTCCTCTTCATGGCCCGTGACCACGGCAATGGGGGAAATGCCCGCCTCCCGGAGGGTGTCCAGTTCCTGCCTGAGCATGGCGGTCTTGGATATGCCGCTGATGCCGGCGGCCAGGATGACCGCGCCCGTTTTCTCTTTCATCGCTTCGCTCCTCAGAACCCACGTTTGCCGAATCCGCAGTTGGGGTAGGTGCAGATTTCGCAGTCCAGGCAGAGGCCGCCGTTGCCCAGGGCGGCCAGATCCTCCGCGCTCACCTTCACGTTCGCCATCAGCCGCTGCAGCACCAGATCGAAAATGGTCCTGCGGGAATACATGACGCATCCCGGAAGGCCCATGACGGGAATGTCCCCGGGCGCGTAGGCCAGAAGGAACATGGCCCCCGGCAGAACCGGCGCCCCGTAGGTGACGATCTGCGCCCCGCTGGCCCGGATAGCCGAGGGCGTGGTATCGTCGGGATCCACGCTCATGCCGCCGGTGCAGCAGATCATGTCCGCGCCCTGCTCCAGGCATGCCCGGATCTGCGCCGTGATCCGCTCCGGATCGTCGCCGATGATGGTTTTGCCGATGATCTCCGTATCGTAGTCCGCCATCTTCCTCTCGATGGCCGGGCCGAATTTATCCTCGATCCGTCCTGCGTACACCTCGCTTCCTGTCACGATCAGCGCCACCTTCTTATGGGTAAAGGGCGTGATCTTCAGCAGGGGCTGCCCGCCGGCCGTCTCCTCCGCCCGCTTCATCTTTTCCTTTTCGATGACCAGGGGAATGACCCGGGTCCCCGCCAGCTTGTCGCCCCTGCGCACGGGGACGCCGCCGCTGCGCGCGGCGATCATCATCTCCCCCAGGGAATTGACCCGGATGAGCCGCTCGTCATCCAGGGTGAACAGCCCGTCGGCGTCCGCCCGGATCTCGATCTTCCCCTCCTTCGGCTCGCTCGCCGTCATGTGGGGGCCGATGCACATGCGGCAGAGGATCTCCGCCGCCTCATCCTCATGGAACATGGTCTCGTCGTTTTCCCAGACGTACAGATGCTCCTTGCCCATGGACAGCAGCACCGGAATGTCCTCTTCCCGGATGATGTGCCCCTTGCGGAAAGCAGGGCCCTTGAATTCTCCCGGAATGATCCGGGTCATGTCGTGGCAGAGCACATGGCCGACGGCATCTTCGGTTCGTATCTTTTTCATGGTCTTCTCTTCGTGTTTCATTATTCTGTTCATGAAATAACGGCCAAGAAGAGTATAAAAAAAATGCCGCGGAAAGTCAACCGCGCGGCACTTCTCGCTATCCGGCACAGGGCCCGGAATACGGGGACCGGGAATCCCGGTCGTCTTCTACAGCCCGACGTATTCTGCGTAGACCGATCTGGCTTTCGCTGTATCCGATGTCCCCCGGATGATGGCCCGCCCGTCGGCAAAGAGTTTGATGCCCAGGCCGCCCAGGTCCAGGTCGAGGGTATATTTCTTCTTCTCCACCTTTCCGCAGCGCTGCCACTCCCCGGCCATCTCATCAAAGTCTATCCGCGCGGGGGCATCGGGCACGACCTGTACGGCATCCCGGCCGCAGAGGCTGACGGATCGCGAGCCGGCACCCTTGCCGTAGTAGACGTATTCTTCCCTGACGCAGAGGGGGCAGTCCGGCTTCTTCACGGCCTCCATCTCGTCAAATTCTCCCGTCCAGAGGTCAAAGGCCAGAAGGGTTCGCCGCACATCCGGCGAACCGACGAGGATCTTCAGCGCTTCCGTGCACTGGATGGACGCCACAATAGATGTCACCATGCCCAGCACGCCGGCGGTGGCGCAGGTTTCCCCGCCCGTCTCCTGATTGTCAAAGAGACACTGAAAACAGGGGGCGTCCTCCTCAGGCAGGATGTTCATGGTCATGCCGCAGGCAGCCAGGGCGCCGCCGTAGATCCACGGCTTCTTCATCGCGTGGCAGGCTTCTCCCAGCAATCTGCGGGTTTCCACATTGTCCGTCGCGTCGATAACCAGATCCACGTCCTCGATCAGGGCGCTGATGTTGCCCCCGTTCACATCGGCGATCACCGGCTCGATGGTGATCTCCGAGTTGATCCCGCCCAGGATCTCCGCCGCCGCTGCCGCTTTGGGCACAGCCTCCTCAGCGTCCTTCTCCCGATACAGCATCTGTCTCTGCAGGTTAGAGTACTCCACAAAATCCCGGTCCACGAGGCGCAGGAAACCGACCCCGGCCCGCGCCAGCAGATTGGCGGAGGCGCTGCCCAGAGCGCCCAGGCCGATGACGGTGACCCGGCTGGCCAGCAGCTTCTTCTGCCCGGCCTCACCGACACCATAAAATGCTTCCTGTCTCGCGTATCTTTCCATCGCTGCTTCCCCGGTTCCTCTCTGCCGGTTTATCCCGGCCTATTCCCCTTTGATCTCGATGGTGATGTCCGCGCCCTCTTCGTAACCCTTGAGCGCCTGCATCATTCCGATAATGGATCCCCTGATGATGTTCTCCACGAAGGGTACCATGGGGACGTCTTCTCCGTTGAATCTGACGACAATGTCCTTCTCTCCCGCTTCCTTCATAACTCCGTGCTCCTTTCTTCGATCAGATCCACCAGACGCTCCACATCCGTCAGTGCGCTGATGGCGGGCAGGCCGTCAAAGGCATCCCTTTCCCCGGCAATGACGCCGGAAAAGGCGATGGTGTTCTCGTCCCGCCGCTTCTGCAGATCCTCTTCCGTTTTCCCGGTGACGATATTCGCCGCTGCCAGCCCAATATCGCCTTCGATCACCGCGAAATCCTCCGTGTACAGATCAAGCATGTCCCGGATCTCCATGGGCCGCTGGTACAGCACGTCCGTTTCGTGGAGGCCGGAAACGATTACCGTTGATGCGCCCGCGTCGGCGTGGCACCAGCTGTCCGTGCCTTCCCGATCCATGGCGAACCCCTCAAAGTGGATCTCCTTCGCACTTCCCACGGAGTATCCCCTCCGGACGAGTTCCCCGATGATCCGGGTGACGGTGGTGGTCTTGCCGGTCTTTTTGTAGCCTTTCACTATAATGATCCGCATGGGCTCAGCCTCCCGAGACCCGGGACCATGCCTTGAGCTCATCGCCCTCTTCCAGGCGGTCGTAGATCATGCAGCGCATGCCGTTGCGCACGACAAATCCGAAATTCGGGATCTCCTTGTAATTCATGCCGATGCACTGAAGCGCCTCGTCGCAGGTGCAGTTGTCCGGCACCTCGACGACCCGCTCTTTTTCGCCGGGCATGTACTTTTTCAGGGTGCCGCGCATGGTGATCGTAATTTTCATCTTGCTTCCTCCTGACAGAGACAGTGTACCACAGGCTCCGCCGAATATACAAGATGCCCCGGGCTCAGCCGGGGCATCTGAACAAACCGTTTCGTTGCTTTTACAGCGTATCCAGCAGTTCCTGAGGCAGGCATCCGTTCTTGTCCCAGCCCATGATCTCGAAGTACTGATCCAGCATATCCTGGAAGCCTTCTTCCGTCATGACCTGGCCGTCCGCCGGGCCTCCCTTCAGAGGATCCTTGAACAGCCTCTGGGGAACCACATCATCCGCCCTGGTGAAGCCTTCTCTCTGGTTGAAGGCACGGCCGATGTTGAGGACACGGCGTCCGACGACACCCATCTCCTCCTCGGTCCACTCCCGGCCGGTAATCAGGGTCAGCAGTTCAGCCATAATGGCGTAGTCCACGCTGCCCCACAGGTCGCAGAGGCAGCAGGAGAACTTGATGGCATTGAACTCACCCAGATCGTAGAGGACCTGTCCCTTGCCCTCGTGGGTATAGGGCGGGCAGGACGCCTCGAAGACTTCCTCATTGGCCGTATAGGAACGCATGTGGCAGGCGCCCCGGTCGGAAACCGCATAGGAGGCCGCCATGCCGAAGCTGCCACGGGGTTCATACTGAGGGAACTCCAGGCCCTTGGAGTGCATGGCGAAATCCGTGCCGCCCCACTTCTCGGAGGCAACTTTCACGCCGTCAGCCAGTTCCGCGCCCTGGCCGCGCCGGTAGGCCATGTCCTCGATGATCTTCAGCATTTCCTCTTCATTGCCGAAGTGGACGCCGAAGTCGTGGATGCCCTTCTCCGCCATTTCCATGGCCCAGGCCACGGTCACGCCGGTACTGATGGAATCCATGCCCAGATCGTCGACGAGCTGGTTGTATCTCACGTTGTGCTCGATGCTGACGATGTCGCACTGGGGGCCGGACGCCGCCGTGGTCTCATACTCGGGACCTTCGACGATGGCATCGCCCACCTTCATGAAGTTTCCGCAGCCCAGGCCGCAGCTTCCGCAGCCCCTCTTGCCCAGACGGTACTTCTTCATGACCGCGCCGTTGTACTTGTCCCAGTTGACGTCGGTGGCCGCGGTGAAGTTGTGCGCCGGCAGAATGCCGCCGTCGTTGCAGGCTTCCAGGAAGGCGTAGGTTCCTTCATCGAATACGTATTCGTTATCCTCGGAGAGGCAGTTTTCGTGGAAGATCTCCAGGATCCTGTCGGTGGTCTCCTTGATGTTGGGGACATTCACCGGTCCGGTTCCCTTGATCAGGATGGCCTTGATCTTCTTGCTGCCCATGACGGCGCCGATGCCGCCCCGGCCGGCCTGCCGGTAATAGTCGCTGTTGATGCAGGAAATGAAGTTCAGGTTCTCACCCGCCGGGCCAATGGAAAGGACGCTGTATTCCGTTCCGTACTCATCGATCAGCTTCTTCTCCGCAGCGTGGGAAGTCATTCCCCACAGTTCGCCCGCATCGTGGAAGGTGATCTTGTCATCCTCGATCACGATGTAGGACGGCTTATCCATCTGTCCCTCGAAAACGATCATGTCGTAGCCGGCAAATTTGATCCGGATACCGGCGTGTCCGCCGATGGAGCAGTCGTTCATGGTTCCCGTCGCCGGGGACTTGGCCGCTACCGACAGTTTCCCCGAGCAGGGAATGGGCGTACCCGTCATGGGGCCCGTGGTCAGATAGAGGTTGTTTTCCGGGCCAAGGGGATCGATGCCCGGCTTCATGTCTTCGTACATGTAGCGGATGGCCAGTCCCTTGGATCCCACGTATTTTTCCGCGAATTCCATGTTCAGGGGTTCGGTTCTCGTTTCCTGTTTCGTACAGTCGATGCGGAGCACCTTGTTCTGATATGCAGACATAATCATGGATGCCACCTCCTATTCAAACGTCAGGGCGCCGTGGGGGCAGGCCTTGACACAGTTGGGATCGCCTTCGCAGGTGTCGCAGATAAAGGCGAAATTGTCGCGGATCTGGATCACGTGCTTGGGGCATTTCTTCGCGCACAGGCCGCAGCCCTTGCACTTTTCCGGATCGACATGCAGCCAGCCTTTGTCCATGTCGATGGCATCAAAGGGACATGCTTTCATGCACATACCGCACAGAATGCAGTAGTTATCGATGTACTTCAGTGACCCGTCATCGTAGCATGTCTCAATAGCGATCCGCGCCTTTGAAGGTACATAGGCACCCTCCTTGTAGGCGGAGCAGACCTGAGAACACAGCTGGCACCCGATGCAGAGCGCCTTCTTGAATTTCAAACGTTTTGTCGCCATAGTTCTTTTCTCCCTTACAACACTTCTTCCCTGCTGCCGTTGCCTTTTTATAAAAAAAGCAAAGGCAAACCATACGGTCTCCTTTGCACAATGGCGGGCACCGGGATCACTCCCGATACCTGGCGCTCCCACCGGCACACCCCGTGTGTCGTGAGGGAGTCGGAGTCTTTTACCTAATTATACGGGATTTTCCCTACAATAGCAATGCGTTTTTTGCCTTGCCCGGCGGAATCTGAGCGCACATCAGGGGGCTCAGTCGGTCAGCTCGATGCGCTCAACCATGCGGACCCACCAGGCGGAGTCGGAGCCCGGAATGATGAGGCGCAGGGGCGCGTCCTCCTCTCCCAGCGGCTGGCCGTCGATTCCGAAGGCCAGAATGATCTGGTCATTGGCGAGGGTGTCCGCCGTCAGCTTCACGTCGTAGTCATCCCTGCCGCAGACGCGGGCCTGGCCGATGTCCTTACAGGACATGCCGAACTGCCCCAGAACCGTGTCCAGGGTGGGGCCGGTCACCCGGACCTCGCCGATCTTGTCGCTGGTGCTTTCGGCGGAGACCGTGACACAGTCCATGGCCTTCAGGTCCGCGATGGTCAGGGTGATGTCCTTGTCCGTAACGCCGGTGATGGTGACCGTCTGATCCCCGTAGCCGGAGATGTCGATGTCATCGGTTCCGCAGCCGGTCAGTGCGGCGGCAAAGGCAATCATCGCCGCCAGAAACAGCGCCAGGCTTGCCCTACTCTTCCACCACATAGTACTTGCCCGTGTCCGGATCCTGATAGACCCGGCCCATATCCTTGAGGTTTTCCGTATCGGCGGCGTCCTTTTCGATGGTATCGCCGATGTTCTCCACTTCGTATTTCACGTCCGGCGAATGGGTGATCTCACCGGTCTCGCTCACGTCCACATTCCAGCTGATGATCAGGGCGAGGAGAAGCCCGCAGGCAAAGACCAGCATGGCGTCCGCCATGTTGCCCACGCCTTCCATGGGGCTGAAGTCCTCCGTCAGCTGTTTCATGCGGAAGGTCCCCTTCTTCGGGTCCATTCTCATCACTGATCACCTCCCGTCCAGGCGTCTTCCGGCTGAGGCACGGCCTCCTCCTGTGCCTTCTGCTTCTGCAGCTGGCGGATGGCCTTCCGGCGCTCGGTGGCCTGGACGTTCAGGATGGCTTCCATGATGGTCTGGGTCCAGGACATGTACTGCTCGTACCAGCCTTTGCGCACGCCGGAGATGAAGTAGGAAATGGCGCCGCTGATCAGGCCGGCAACCGTGGTGTCAAAGGCGATCATCAGGGAGTCAGAGAGGGTCTTCGTATCTCCCTGTCCCAGGGCGATGAGGCCCGGGCCCAGGGGGATCAGCGTGCCCATCAGGCCGAACATGGGCGCGATCCGGGAGGTCAGATCCGTCACCCTGACGATGCGCCGGTAACGGTACTCTTCATCTGCCGCGATCTGCCGCGCCAGCGCTTCCCGCAGATCATCCGGCAGGGCCGTCCGCTTCACCAGTTCCAGGTATGCCTCCTTCTGCCGGGGCAGCAGGCCGCTGTCGCTGATGATCTTCCGGACCTCCTGAATGCTCTTGCCGTGGAGGTTGTCCACCAGTTCGGGAATGCTGACCTTCAGCACCCGTCGCTCGGTGAGGGCTTCCACCGCGAAACCGCCCAGCATGATGATGGTGAGCAGGATCAGCAGAAGCAGGATGACGATCGCCGGGATCTGCAGCGATCCGGCAACCATGCGCAACGTATCAATAATAACCTTTGACATACTCTCTGTTCCTCCAATAATGTCTCTCTGTCTCTATCTCTTCCAGCCCTTCAGGATCTCCCGGTAGCGTCGGAACCGGTGGACGCCTCCCGCGCCGCAGGCCGCAATGGCCGTAAGCGAGGCGGCGGCTGCCGTACCCGGCGCGTAGGGATCCTGCTCCTTCAGCGCCGCAGAATCCTCTTCCATGACCTGCTGCTCCGACTCCGGCGGCTGGGTGGGTTCGACCTTTTCCCCCAGGGAGATCTCCCGCAGCCGCACTTTTTTCGCGGGAGCCTGGCTCGCCTGGGCGGCGCCCGTCGTCTTCACCGTCGCGGCGGCCGATCCGTTCTGCCGGGCTGACGTCTGCGCCGCGACTTTGGTGCTCTTTTTCTTCGCCTTGCCCGTCCCGTTGATGGTCACGGAAGCGGTCATGCCGTTCTCCGCCCGTACGGTGATCGTGACCTTGCCGGGTTTCAGGATCGTCACATTGCCGTTCTGGTCGACTTTGGCGATGGATTTATTGCTGCTCGACCAGGTGAGTTTTCCCAGGGCCTTGCCGTAGTCCTCCGCGAAAAGCTCATCTCCGGCGATGGACACCGTCAGTTTCGTCACGCTGCCCACCTTGAAATCGGAGTCCACCGGATCGATGCCGATGCCCGCCACCGGCGATCCGTCGAGGGTGACGTCGATGCCGTAGATGCTGTGAACGGAGTCCAGTGAGGAAACGTCTCCGTTCTCCCCCGGCCGGCTCCGCTGCCCCTCGGTAAGCGGCGTCTGCCCCATGCAGAACCGGTAGGACCGGTCAGCGCTCATGGGCTGCTCCTCCGCCCGGGCGCCGGGCTCCTTCGTCGACCCGAAGGTGAGCGCCAGGATCGACGGCACTTCATATCCGTCGGCCAGTGCCCCTTCCAGGGGCACCAGGGTCTGCCCGTCCTCGCCGCGCTCATAGTTCGCCGACAGGTTCGGATAGTAGTATCTGCCGCCGGACAGGTGCCGCTCCACCGTAAAATTGCGCGTGTACCCGTCGGTGGTGCGGAAGGTGATGTTCTTGATCGAGCCGGGATTGATGCCGGCATTGACGATGATGCTCATCACCTCCGGTCCATGGGCCGCCATGGACATGACTGTACCGGCGCTCGTCACATTGGAGTAGTAACAGGTCTGGGCGCCCATGGCCTCCAGGTCGTTTCGGGAAAACCTGGCCTTCTCGCGGATCATGTCGCCCCGCTCGCCGAAATACTGCACCCGAACGCTCAGCGTCTGCCCCGCGGTCTCCGCGTGAACCGGCCAGGCTTCCGGAAGCAAAAGCAATCCCGGCCCGATGGCCAGCACCGCGGCGCACAGGAACGCGGCAAAACGCCTGAATAGACCATGTTCAGTTGCTGCCGGTCTCCTGCCCATCTCAGTACCCCAGTTCCTCCCGGCTGAATGTTCTGCCGTAGGAAAGATCATAGAACGCGTTCACGTGCTGCTCCAGGGTTTCCTCATCCAGAAGCTCCGGATGCATTACGTGGGTCATGTAATCGATGCCCAGCGTGCTGACGACCCCGGGAAACTCCCAGGAGTCCTTCTCCGCCGGCATCTCGTATACGTGTTTCTGTTTTACCGCCTTCAGTTCAGACCAGGCCGGATCCTTCAGGATGTCTTCGGCGCTGTAAACGGCGCTCTCGCTGCCCGTGATGAAGATGTAGTCCGGATTCCACTTGAAGATCTGTTCCGTCCCGGCGGTGGGCCAGAGCTCCGTGGCCTTCAGGTCCACCGCGCAGTTGACGGCGCCGGCCAGTTCCAGCATCTCTCCCTGAAGCATGGAGCCGTCGGCCACCTTGCCGATGGAGGATCCCATGACAATGGCGGTCGGCCGGTCAGCATCGCCGAGGGATGCTGTCCGCTCCGTTGCCGCGTCGATCTGTTCGTTATAGTAACGGATCAGTTCCCCGGCTTTTTCCTCCGCGCCGCAGACCTTTCCCAGAAGATCCAGCGCCGTGACCATGTCGTCCGGTGTCTCCACTTCAATGCCGATTGCCGGGATCCCGATCCCATCGACCGCCTCCAGGGTCTTCCGGTCCCCCGCCTTGTGGATAAAGAGATCCGGATTCAGGTCGGCCAGCGCTTCGATGTCCGCCACGCCCCGGCCCACATCGGCACATTCCGCCAGCGACGGCTGCAGCTCCTCCAGGAAGGGTTCGCTCTTGCCGATCCCGGTGATCTTGTCGCCCTGGTCCAGGCTCAGCAGGAACCGGATCGCCACCCGGTAACTGAGGGCGATGCTTTGGGGATCCCGCTTCACCGTCACCTCGCGGCCCGCCTGATCGACGACGGTCAGGCTGTCCTCCGTCTCTGAAATCACCGTGCCTGCCGGTCCACTGCTTACCTTCCCGGCATCTTTCGCGCTTCCGGGGCTTTCCGTTCCGGAGCCCCCTCCGCAGCCGGCGAGGCACAGGGCGGCACACAGAATCATCATAGAAAAATATACCGCTGCCGTTCTTCTGCTACTCATCCTCCGCCTCCAGTCCCGGCGCGAGGCATGCCCGGCGGCCCAGGGATTCCACCGTAAGCAGCCGCAGGTCGATCCCGTAGATCTCCCGCAGCGCCTCCTCCGTGATGATCTCTTCGCTTGAGCCCTGCAGGATTTTTCCATCCCTGGTGACGATGGCCGCCTGGTCTCCCAGCAGCAGCGCGTGATCCGGATTGTGGGTCGTGATGATCACGGAGAAGCCCTCCGATGCCATCTGCCGGATCCGCTGCAGTACTCTCTGCTGGTTGCCGTAATCCAGATGGGCTGTGGGCTCGTCAAAGAGAACCGTCTTCGGCTGCTGCACGATGGCCCGGGCGATCAGCACCTGCTGCCGTTCGCCGCCGCTGATGTTGCGGTAGGATTTTTCCGCCAGGTGAGCTATGCCCATGCTCTCCAGCACGGAAGCGCACAGTTCCTCATCCTCCGCCTTCGGCCGGCCGAACATGCCCAGCTGGGGCGTGCGTCCCATCAGCACGAAGTCCAGCACCCGGTAATCGAAGGCCGGCGTGTGCAGCTGCGGCACGTATCCTACCAGCCGGGCGATCTCCCGCTCGCTCATGTCCGCCAATGCTCTTCCGCAGAGGGTGATCTTCCCCGCGTCCGGCTTCAGCAACCCCGCCATGCAGTTCAGCAACGTGGTCTTGCCGGCTCCGTTCGGGCCGAGGATACAGAGGATCCCGCCCTCCCTCAGGCTGAGGGAAACATCGTCCAGAACCTTCCGTTCGCTTCCCGGATATGAAAATGTCAGGTGTTCGATTTCGTATATCATCAGCTACCTCAGGTTCATCCTCTGCCGGTAAAGCAGCCAGGCGAAGAATGGCGCGCCGATCAGCCCGGTCAGGATGCTCACCGGCATCTCAGCGGGTCCGATGATTCGCGTCACCGTGTCCACCAGCAGCATGAATACCCCGCCGATCAGGCACGCTGCCGGCAGCAGGCTCCGGTTGTCGGAGCCCACCAGCATCCGCCCGAAATGGGGGATCACGAGGCCGATCCATCCTATGGTCCCGGCGACGCAGACCGCGCCTGCTGTCAGTACCGTGGAACACACGATGCATATGCCTCGCAGAAGAGATACGTTCGCGCCCAGGCTCCGGGCTTCCTGCTCGCCCAGGGAAAGTACGTTGATCCACCAGGCCAGAGCCAGCAGAACGACCGCCGCCGCGATGCTGAGAGGCAGTACGCTCAGTACGGTGCGGTTGTCTACATAGGCGAAGCTGCCCAGCTGCCAGTAGGTGATGGCCGCCAGCTGGGTCTGGGGATCGGCGATATATTTGATGAAGCCCAGTATGGACGTCATGGCGCCGCTGACGATGATGCCGGCCAGCACCAGCATGATGTTCGAATCGCTGCGCAGGAGCCTGGGGATCATCACGGTCAGAGAAACCGCCGCGATGCCGCCGAAGAAGGCGAAGACCTGCACGAAGGCCGCGCTCATGGAGAGAAGGATCGCCACCGCCGCGCCGATGCACGCTCCCGAGGACACCCCGAGAAAGTCCGGAGACACCAGAGGGTTGCGGAAGATCCCCTGATACACCGCTCCCGACAGGGCCAGGGCCGCACCGACGATCACCGTCGCCATCGTTCGGGGCAGCCGTACGCCCAGCAGAAGATTCTCATCCATCGGATCCCAGGTCTGGGCCGCCCCGAAAAGCCGGCCGAAGAGAATGCGGATGCACTCTCCCGGGGCGATGGAGTATTTTCCCACGCAAAGGCAGGCCAGAACGGCGAGGATCAGCACGACAAAAAGAGACAGGTTGACTGCCCTTTTCTGCCGCTTTGATCTCGCGTTGTTCCGTATATTCTCCATAGTCCTCATAATATGGCCCGGCCTCACATCTGTCAATGATGTGAGGCCGGAAACCAGTCAGTCAGTTCTGATCAGCGATATACGCGTGCCTTCTTGCCGGCGTTCTTCTTGGTGAAGAATTTCTTATACTTCTTCACATACTTCTTGTTCACTTTCTTGGAGCCGACTTTGACCTGGATCTTCTTGACCTTCGAGCTCTTCAGGGAACCCTTGACCGATGCCTTGGTCAGCTTTTTGGTTTTCACGACCAGCTTGGTGACCTTGGACTTGGCGAAGGCTTTCGCATCCAGTTTTTCGATAGTCTGACCCAGCGTGACGGTCCGTGCCGTCGTGCCGGTGAAGGCATTGGGAGCGACTTCCGTGACCCTCAGCTGGACACCGTTGACCGTTACCGTACTCGGCACGCTCTGCTTCTTCCCGTTCTTTCCCTTCGTGAAGGCAGCCGTCTTCGCCGATGCGGAGGTTACCGTGTAGCTGTTGCCGTCGACCGTGGCTTCCTGTCCGTCTACGACGGGGGGCTTCTCTTTACCGTTAATGGTGAGCTTGTTAACATATTTTCCCCAACGGGACTGATTTACTTCGCCCGCCTTAAACTGACCAAGGATCGTTCTTTGCTGATTCTTTTCCTCAATGCCCTTATCTGAACTCGTGTAGGTCCAGGCAAACATGGCCTTGTTTCCCTCGAGGTCAGAAGTCAGAACCTCCTTTGCCGTGTACTCCAGGTGCTTGCCATCAGTCATATCGATGCTGACAGAAGTAATCTCCATATTGGGTTTCACGCCAATGATATTGATCAGGTTTTCCAGTGAGATCCCGGTTACTTTTGCCGTTCCCGTGCTGTCATACGAATTCTTCCATAAGAAAGTCTTTGTTTCCGTTTTGGCCTTGACCTTGCTGTCATCTCTCAATTCATCCAGACTCGCCCATTTTTTTTCGGCCGAAACTGCAGCGCCTGTAACAGTAAGGCTGGTGTCCGCCGGGACGGGTTCTTCATTGGTTACGGTGATCCTGTTGACCATTTTGTCGATATCCACGCCCCCATCAGCGTTAATGCCATACAGCATAAAACAGCCAATGAACGGCGGATCATCTTTCGTTGTTGTAATGGCATCCTCCCCGTTGACCGTGTATGCCAGAATGTAATGGGCATCTTCAGCAACCAGCTCTTTTCCCGTTTTCCCGTTTGCCTTTACCTTGCTGGAATTATCAACGGTTTCCACCTTCACCACATACTTCTTCTTCGCGTCTTGTAAAAGCGTCGACAAAGCAACTCCAACTACTTTATCTTCCTTTGCCACTCCGTTTTTCATGTAGTTGAAAGTGTATTCTGTTGATGTCAGATCCTTGACCTGCGGTCTGGTGTACTCTTTCACGCTCTTTCCGTCATTAACGGTAAGCGCAAGATCATTATCATTCCATGTGGGTGTGGGGCTTCCTGCATACGAAGCCCCGCCCGTCAGCGGCATCATGGTGAATACCAGTGCCACCGCCAGCAGTGCGGTCAGCAGCTTCGATGTGATTCGTTTGTTCGCTTTGCTTGCTTGCATTGTTCATCCTCCTTTGCTTGCTCAATGAAAACGATGCTTTATTTGATTCTTATTTTCTTCACAGCGGAAAACGCGCTGTCAATGTCGGTTCCGTTCACCCTCTTAAAGGATGTGATCTTGTAGTAGTAGGTTTTCTTTTTCTTGAGTTTCTTGTTTTTCCAGGAGACGGTCTTGGCCTTGTTGATGGTTTTCACCAGGGTATACGGGCCGTTCTTTTTCGTGGCGCGGTAGATCTTGTAGCCGTTAGCCCCGGAGACTTTTTTCCATTTCAGGGTTGCCTTTTTGCCGCTGCGGGAAATCTTTTTGAACTTCGGCGCCGCCGGCGGCTGCACGCCGGTGAAGGACATGGCTGACACCGCGCTGTCCTCCCTGCCGTAGCCGATGACCTTCGTCTTCAGGGTGAAGGTTCCGGCTGCCGAGATGACCGGCCGATTCAGCTTCTCATTTGCCTGGCCGAAATTGAAATTGTTATAGTTGTACAGACTGGACGACAGGCCCGGTGCGCTTCCATCCGTGGTGAAGTAGACGCAGTAGCGGTCGCTGACGACGGCCGGATTCCCGTTGACCGTCCGATCCAAAGTAAGGGCTGTGCCGGTCTTTACCACGCCGCCCGCTCCCGCGCTGGTCCTTCGGATGGCGTTCCACTTCTTCGCGCTGCCGGTGGACACGATGATCCTGCCGATCTTGTTGCTGCCCGTTCCGACACCGGTCTGGTCATCGACCTCCTTGTCCCCCCGCGCCAGATACTTCACGAAGCCGGAATAGTTCTGCTCCGTCGGAGACAGCTGTCCAAAAAGCAGCCGTCCTTCCTGATCGCTTCCGCCGTAGGGCTCATCCAGGCTGATCATGGCCGGCACCGTCAACTGCCCGTTCCAGGATACCGCCAGGGGAGCCGCTCCGTTCCTGCCGGATTCCCTGCTGATATTGGGGAAATAGTACCGAGTCGCCATCAGCTGCTTCATCAGAAAGGTTTCACCGGCTCCATCGCTTCCGATAAACTGGATCGTGCGCCCGTCGGATGCCGCGTCGATGCCAGCTTTCGCCAGAATCGCGTCCACCCTGACACCGGATACCCTTTTTGCCGTCTTTACCGACGGGAAGGAATTGAAGGCGGAATACGTGTACTCCTTTGGATCCTCCATCTGTTCCAGTTCCGCCATCGTGAAGGTCTTCACCAGGGCCGTGTTCTGATATACCGCCAGCGCTGCCGGCTTCGTCTGGGCCATACAGGTGTCAGCCGCGCCGGGCTGACCGACGGCGAGTGCGAGGGCAAGGGCAAACAGTGCCGTCGCCAGTATATGGATTCCCAGTCGTTTCATCATTGCTGTATTCCTCCTGAATGCAAAAACACATCCCTGCGGTATCCATGGATGTGTCATTCTCCCCTTCGTCCCACATCAAAAGAACCGCAGCCGGTCTTAGCAGCATAGTCCGCCGCTAAAAAAACGGTTTCCGAAAAGGAAACCGACATGGCACTATTGCCTGCCCGCAGATATCCTGCGGACAACCGTCGCTTTTCTTTCCAAGGATGGGAGGCATGGCCGTTTCCCGCCATACCCTGCTGCCTGTCAGCCATAGACAGAATCCTTAGGCTTTTCAGGTCGAAAAGGGACTCTATTCAATTGCTTGCTCGCCATTATTCTACACGATTATCATCGGTATTTCAACATCGAATTGTTCTCCGCGTCAGCGCGCTAAACCCCGGTTGAGCCGCCGGTATCCGCCTATCTCGTCCGGAAGGGCGCCGCCGGCTTGAAGTCCACCTCGTGGCTCTCCTTCCAGCGGAGAATGATCTGCCGCGCCTCCTCTTCCGCCGCCCGCCGGGCGTAGGCGTCCATCAGTTCCGGTGCCAGTTCAGAGGCATTGATCAGAAGCACGCCGGCGATGATCCCGTCCTGCAGAGAAACCCGGATATACCGTTCCCTCAGGTAGTCAAAGATCTCCACGTCGGCATGCCGGATATAAACGCCGTCGGTCCCCGCTCCGGAGCTGTCCGCCAGGGTGAACACCTCAGTGTCAAAGCCGGTGAAAACGTGTTCCGCGGTGACAGGCCTGTAGACCGCCCGTCCTCCTTCCTCCGCCGTCAGGTCCGCCGCCGCGTTGGTTCCGGCCACCCGTCCCATTTCCCGGGCCTCATCCCAGATGGCGTCGTTACGTCCGTTGACCGCCGCTCCGTCTCCTGCAGCGTAGATCTCCGGGTCGCTGGTCCGGCAGGTTTCATCCACGGCGATCCAGCGGCTGTCCGCCTCCCCCTTCTCCGGGCCGACGGTGGCAAGGCCGGCTGCTGCGCCCAGCTCACTGTTGGGCGTAACACCCGTGGAGAGGATCACCAGGTCGACGGGAATCGTGACCCGTTCTTCCGGTTGCCGGAAGGTCACATAGCCGTCGCCGATCTCCTCGACAGTTGCATTCACATAGACCGGCACGCCCATGCGTTCGATCCGCTTTTTCATCAGGTTGCCGGCGGATTGGTCGATCTGTCCAAAGGCAACCCGTTGCCTTTGCTCGATCACGGCGACCTCCAGCTTCTGCTCCTTCATCGCCCAGGCATCCTCCAGTCCCAGCATGCCCCCGCCGATAACGGCGGCGGTGTTAGCGCTCCTCATGGCCTGGCGGATCTTCTTCATATCCTCTCTGGTCCGAACGGTGAACACCCGGTCCCCCTCCGCTCCCGGAATGGGCGGAACGGTGACCCGGGCGCCCAGGGCGTAGATCAGCCGGTCATAGGCTTCCCGGAATTCCTGTCCGCTTTCATCCTGCAGAAGGACTTCCTTCGATTCCCGGTCGATGGAAAGGGCCTCGGTTCCCAGGCGAATCTCCACGCTGTGCTGGCCGGGCCAGTCCTGCTGCCGGTCGAAAAGCACCGCGCCGGACCCGTCCAGAGCAAACTCCCGGATCAGCATGGGCCGGTTGAAACAGAGCTCTTTCTCCGCGGAAACCATCAGGATCCGCCCTTCCCTGTCCTTCTCCCGGATCGCCTCCGCCGCGGCCATCCCCGCGATGCCGCTGCCGAGAATAATATACCGTCTGTAATCGTCTGTCCTGTTGCTCATTTCCCGCTGTTTCCTTTCTGTTCCGATGTTCAGTTTAACAGACCGGCCACCTGGAATGCAAGGAATCCGGGCCGTGGAGGAGCGAGAATTGGGATTGACAAGGGGGGAATGGGAGCGGTAAAATACAGACAGAACAACAGAATACCTCCGACCCTCATCTGACACCCGCTGCCGGTGAGGGCGATAGGGTGGGGCGAGCGATTTCCCCGCCTGCCAGTGTGCGAAGGAGACTCGAAAACGGTGAACATAAACCAAGAGCCCGCCTGCGCACTTTTTTGTTGAAGTCATTTTCGATTCTAAAAAAGACCATCTTTTTTAAATTCGTTTTGCTTGCTTGATTTCTTCTAAAAAAGTGCACAGACGGGCTCTTTTTCTTTTGCCTTGAATAATCGCCTGATCGCAGCAAACTAGTCCGCTTTTGCCCCCCCCTCTCTTCTTGCAGTAAAGCGCGATAACTGATAGAATGGACGCAGATAATTCTTTATCAAGCAAGCAAAACGTTATTGTCCTACATTCATCAAAACGGAGGAAAACATGAACTTAAAAAAGATGACGTTGAACATCAACGGCGCCGACCGGATGTTCATCTGTGACCCTGCCAAGGATACCCTGGCCGATGTTCTGCGCCGCCTGGGCCTGACCGGCACCAAGGTCGGCTGCGGCATGGGCGCCTGCGGCGCCTGCTCGGTCATCGTGGACGGCAAGGTTATCCGCTCCTGCATGCGCAAGATGAGCAAGATGGAGGAGTACCAGAAGGTCACCACGATTGAAGGAATCGGAAGTGTCAACTATCCTCATCCCCTGCAGTCCATGTGGGTCGCCATGGGCGCGGTCCAGTGCGGTTTCTGCGTACCGGGCTTCATCGTATCCGCGTACCAGCTCCTGCAGGAAAACCCCGATCCGACAAGAGAGGAAGTCAGAGACTGGTTCACAAAACACAGAAACGTCTGCAGATGTACCGGTTACAAGCAGATCGTTGACGCGGTCATGGCGGCCGCGGCGATCATGCGCGGTGAGAAGACCGTTGAGGACTATCGCTATGACTGGAAGAAAGACATCGGCAACTTCTACGGCAAGCCCCTGGAGCGGCCCAATGCCCTGCCCAAGGCCTGCGGTGTCTGCGATTACGGCGACGATGTGGAACTCCACATGCCGGCCGAGACTTTGAAGGTCGAGATGGTCATGCCGAGGATCACCCACCATGCGAAGATCAAGAAGATCGACTTCTCGGAAGCGGAGAAGATGCCCGGCGTGGTGAAGGTCATCATCGCCGAGGACGTCAAGAAACTGGGCTGCAAGAACCACTTCATGGCCTTCGGATTCTCCGAAAGAACCGTGGAACTGCAGGAACACCATCACATCCTGGCGGAAGATGAGATCAAGTGGTACGGTGACGTGGTCGCGCTGGTGGTCGCGGACACGAGAGACCACGCCAAAGCCGCAGCCGACAAGGTCAAGGTGGAGATCGAGGAACTGGAAGCCCACATGAACTTCCTGGAATCCGTCGCTCCCGGCGCCAGCCAGATCTACGACTGGATGCCTGACACCTACGCCCCGAACACCTACTGCCACCTGCCGGTACTGAAGGGCGATGACGAGCACGTGCCCGAGCTGATCGAAAAGGCGGCTCACTCCGTGGAGGGTTCCTTCTACTCCTCCAGAGAACCGCACATGTCCATCGAAGGCGATGTGGCCCAGACTTACTACGATGAAGACGATAAGCTCTGCGTCCACTGCAAGTGCATGACCCTCTACTGGGATAAGGATGAGATGGCCAACGCCCTTGGTCTGGATTCCGAAACGGAGATCCGGCTGATCGAGAACCCCACGGGCGGCAGCTTCGGCTGGGCGATGAACGCCCACAACTGGACCCTGTGCGCCTACGCGACCATGGTCACCAAGATGCCCTGCTCCCTGTCCATGGATTACAAGCAGTTCATGGCTGTTACGGGTAAGCGTTCACCTTCATATTGTAATGCACGCCTTGCCTGTGATGAGAACGGCAGATTCGTTGCCGGTGAATATGACATCGGCCTGGATGCCGGCTGCTTCGGTGAATTTACCGATGACAAACTGACCAAGACTTCCCGGTTCATGTTCTATCCCTACTACGTTCCAAACGTAGTCGGCATAAACAGATCGGCGGTCACCAACCATCTCTGGACAACTGCTTACAGAGGCTACGGCGCGCCCCAGGCTTACACCGGCTCAGAAGCGATCGTCGACATGCTGGCGGAAGAGGCCGGGATCGATCCCTTCGAGTTCCGTTACATCAACATTGCGAGAACGCCGGAAGAGACAAATATCAACCAGCTTCCATATCTCCACTATCCCATGGAAGAGATGATGGATAAGCTGCGGCCGATCTATGACGAGAAGAAGGCGGAAGTCGAAGCCTGGAACAAGGACCATGAAGACATCAAGAAAGGCATTGGTGTCGCATGGGGCGGCTACAACGTCGGCCTGGGCGGCATCGACGAGGCCCACGTGGCCATCGAGCTGATGCCGGACGGCACATTCAGAAAGTATGACACCTGGCAGGATCAGGGTCAGGGCGGCGATCAGGGTTCACTCATCTGTACGCTGGAAGCTCTGAAGCCCTACTTCCCGAACATCACGCCGGATGACATCAAGCTCGTTCAGGATGACTCCAAGTACTGTCCGAACACGGGTGAGTCCGCTGGTTCCCGTTCTCACTACGCCAACGGCAAAGCGTCCATCGTAGCGGCAAAGAACATCGCCGACGCCATGCGCAAGGAAGACGGCACCTACCGGACCTACGACGAAATGGTGGCCGAAGGCCTGCCGACCAGATACGACGGCGACTGGGCGACCGTCGATGAGTACAACTACTTCTACGACCTGGATCCCAACGACGGCAGCGGCAACCCGACCTACACCTACACCTACGCCCTGTTCCTGGCTACGGTGGATGTGGAAGTCGCCACCGGCAAGACCAGGTGCACCGGCATGACCTGCGTCGAGTGGATCGGCAAGCCCGGAAACATCCAGGCGGTGGAAGGCCAGATCTACGGCGGCATGTCCCACGCCATCGGATTCGCTCTTACCGAGAACTACGAAGACGTCAAGAAGCACTGGAACATGGCCGCGGCCGGCATTCTGTACGCCAACGACATTCCGGACTATCCGGACTTCAACTACATCCACATTGACGGCGAAGATCCCCGGGGTCCCTTCGGTTCCTCCGGCGCGTCCGAGGCCTTCCAGTCCTCCGATCACATGGCCGTCATCAACGCCATCAACAACGCGGTCGGCGTACGGATCTACGAGCTGCCTGCGACCAAGGAAAAGGTCCTGGCGGGCATCAAGGCCAAGGCGGAAGGCAAGCCCAACCCCAACAAGCCGGAGAAGTACTTCCTCGGCTCCGACCTCTACGATGCCGTGAAGCAGATCAAGGATAACCCGATGCAGCCCACCCTGCCGGATGACATCGAATTCGGCGAGCTGGGCGAGGAGGGCGTCCGCTGGAAGCCGGGTCAGAAAGACCAGTACCTGAACTACCGTAAGAAGATTCGCAAATAGCCCGCAAAGGCAACGCCGATCTTAGCGAAACCACGCGCAAAGAAACAGCTGCCGTACTGAGCAATCGGTACGGCAGCTGTTTTGTTCCGACGTTGCTGAACTATCGGCGGCCTTTTCTTGACGGAATTCCACCCGACTGAGACCCGGACGGAGACGGGATCCGTCATATCATATGAAGGGGAATTGCCTTTGCACCGTGATCGAGGGGCATGACCTTATCGGTCCGGCAGATCACTATGCCCTCCGCTATCCTTTTGTCGGTGACTCTGTTGAGCCGGGAGAACGGTCTGCTCCATCGGTTGTCTATCGTTGCGGACTTTTTTATTTCGATCGGATACAGTACGTTGTCGTCTTCAATCACAACATCGATCTCGTTTTTTTCCTTGTCCCTGTAATAAAAGATCTTATCCGGCGTTTTTCCCGCATTCATATGGGACTTGATGATCTCGCTCATGACAAATGTCTCGAAGATATGACCTGACATCGCTCCGTTCCTCGCCGATCTGGCAGTATTCCACCCCACCAGATAACACAGCAGTCCAGTATCCATAAAGTACAGTTTCGGCGACTTGATCGCTCTTTTTATGGCATTGTTCTGATACGGTCTGATGATTCGCACCATTCCGGAAGCCGTCACCACGGACAGCCAGCTTTGGACCGTTTTGACGTCGACGCCGACGTCACGGGCAACATCCTCGCAGATCAGCATTTGACCCGACCTGGCGGCGATGGAAATGAGAAAGCTTCGGAATTTCAGTTCATCCCTGATATTCATGATCTTTCTGACATCCCTCTCAATATATGTCCTGACGTAATCTCTGTAGAACCACTCCCAGTCTCGGTCAGGCTCCTGCAATTCAGGCATGGAGCCCCTGTGTATCATTTCCCAGACATCGGTTGCCGGAGTAGCGCTCTTTTGCCTCTTCTCTATGAATTCCGCTGTGGGGATAAACGGGTCCGGTTCGTCATCGTCTGCCAGCTCACGCATGCTTAAACCGGACATCTCGATGATCGAAATCCTCCCGGCCAGCGACTCGGCGGCCTCACTCATCAGTTCATAACGCTGTGAACCGGTCAGATAGATCTGTCCCCTGTCAGAACTGCGGTCAACAACCAGCTTTATTGTTCTGAATAGCTCGGGGGCATACTGAACCTCATCGATGATCAGAGGCATATGCCTGTCACGGAAAAACAGGTTCCTGTCGCCTTTCGCAAGAAACAGTTCATTTTCATCATCCAGCGTACAATATTCGTATTCCGGAAAAACATACTGAATAACCGTAGACTTGCCCACTTGCCTCGCCCCGGTAAGCAGGATGACTTTTGTCTGTGTTCCAGCTTTTTTCAGTACGTTTTCAATTGCCCTTTTCCTATACATGGCGTCCTCCTGTCTTGACCATATTGGAGTTCTACTCCATTTTAGTCGAAATCATGGATCCTGTCAACCGGTGTGGACGCGTGCCTTCGGGTGGGAGTATATGCGGACAAAAGCTCTGCCGAAAGCACCCGACATAAGGTGTTTCGGCAGAGTTCCCCGTTGAGGTATTCAAATATGTTTCTGCTGCCGCAGCTGCATCCGGCCGTTTACCGGACGGTAACGGTGACCGTGCAGTATCTGCCGCCGATTTCCTGAATGTAGATGGTGGCAAGGCCCGGCGCCTTCGCCATCACGACACCCTTTTTGTTCACGCTGGCCACGGAGGGATTGTCCGAGGTGTAACGCAGGGCCGCGCCGTGCTTTCCGCTCAGGGACTTCTTCCCCCTGGGGAGTTTCACCTTCGCCTTGACGGTTGCCTTCTGCCCAGCGTTCAGGGTGATCGCCTTCTTCTTCGCGGTGACCTTGTTGGCGTTGGCGTGTTTACCCATGGTCCTCGCCGCGATCACGTGGATTTTCATGCTGGTGACGATGCCATTGCCCTTGCTGTCCACCGCCGTGACGCGGAAATTATAGGGGGAGTGTGCCTTGAGTTTCTTTCCCCCGACCTTTTTCACGGTCCAGCTGGTCTTCGAGGTTTTTCCGACCAGCTTCATCTTCTTGCCGCAATGGCTGGCGTAGACCAGATAGTTCGCGGCGCCGTCCACGGGCGTCCAGCTGGTCTTAATGGCCTTCCTGCCGACGGACTTGCCCCAGGCCATCAGTACCGGCACTTTGGTCGACTCCCACTTGGCGTAGAGGGTCGTGTCCTTCACGATCTCCCGGTTGAAGTCATAGGCTTTGGTCAGTCCGGCATCCTCGTACCAGCCGATGAATCGGTACCCGCTCCGAGTGGGATCCGCGGGCTTCGTTGCCTTTGCATGGATCTTCACCAGCTGGGGCTCCACGCCCGTACCTCCGTTATCCACGAACTGCACCTGGTAGTATTTCATCCTCCAGACGGCGTCGTACTGCCTGTCTCCCGTGGATCCTTCCTCAATCGTTACGGTCGTCTGCGGGCTCGTCAGTCCCGTGCCCATCCAGCCCTTGAAATCGTAGTCGGTCCTCGTCGGATTGACCAGGGTGAAGGAATCCGCCGCCGTATAGGTGTCCTTATTTTTCTCGCCCGCCGGCAGCCTGCCGCCGTCCAGGTCATAATCAATGTGGTAGACTTCCATATCCCACTGGGCGTAGAGGTTGACCGTTCCGCCGTCGGTGAGGGTCAGGTTGCTCACCTCCGCCATATCATCGTAGGCCGTTCCGCTACGGTCCTTCTCGGTATTCCATCCCGCGAAGGTTCCGCCGACGCGGGTGAACTGGTTGGCGGACAGCTTCCGGGCCTTGCCCCAGACCATATTCTGGTCTTCCATCGTTCCGGAAACGCCGGAGCCGTTCGGATCGAAATGCACCTTGTAGGTGTTGGCTTTGACGTGGGCCACGATGTCCGCTTTCCCTTTGATCGTGATGTTCTGCGTTGCTTTTGTGGGCGAATTATCCCACAGGGGCGCAACGCCGGCCGCGGAGTATCCGTCGAATTGATACCCCATCTCCGGGTTCATCACGGTCTGGATGCGCACCTTGTGGCCGTTGGGCACGAAGACCTTGTTGTCCGGAGCCGGCTGGGGGAAGTCTGCGTTTTCGCAGATGGTGACGGTGTTGATGGCATCGGGGCAGGCCGGATCCTTTGCGATGCTGACGGTATAGTAATCGAAGACCGTGCTGATCGAGAAGCCGTTATTATCATAGGTTATTTCCACGGAATCCGGCATGTACTCTTCCGGTCCGGTCGGTTTACCTTCCGGCGGAACGCCGGTATTGAAACAGAGCTCATAGGTTCCATGGGGTATGTTCCCTTCCAGATCCTCCGGATCGAAGACATACTTGATGTCATGCGCGTCGATAAGACCTTCTGTTGGCCCCACCTGCTGGAAGACGCCGCGGATCTCAGTATCAAGCGTGTTTCCTTCTTTTCCTTTCAGGAAAATGTAGTTCGCCAGTCCTCCCTGGGGAACGCCGTCATTGGTCACAGAGACCACGATCTTTTCCGTGTCTCTCCAGTCCGCGACCAGGGGGGGCACTGGTGGCAGTTCTTCTCCGTCCCAGTGATCCTCCGTATTGCACAGATTGACCACCTTCGCGCCGTCACCGTAGAAGGATCCTAAGCCCTGGCCCACCCATCCGTGGAGGGCCTGATTCTCGTTCGGACGATTGGTCCATCCAAATGTTGTGTCGGAGTAGGTGACGAGATTCACCGGCTCGTCAAAGCGGGCTCGCTGCGTGTAGGTCGGACACAGAGGTCCTCCGTTCTCCCCCAGCCCGTCGGAATAATAGATCGTATAGAACCTCGGCTCCCACTGGGCGTAGAGGGTGACAACGCCTCCGTCCTTGTCCGACAGGCTGTTCACCGCCGCTTGGTCAGCATAGTCGGTTCCCGATCCGTCGGCCTTCGTGTTCCATTTGACGAACTTATACCCCGGCAGATCAAAGCCGTTGCCGTTCTGATAGTCATTTGCGGTAAGGTTATACTCCGTGCCGTAGGCGAGGTTCTCCATGTCCCCCATCTGCCCGTCGATCTGGGTGGACGCCCCCCGGGGCCGGTTGCCATCGAACCTGATCGTGTACTTGTAGGGATCGATCATGTAATACAGGCTGGCCGACGTGTTCGCGCAGTTCCAGTTTCCGTTCCCGTCGGTGAACCCGCTCACGTTGGGCTCCAGGTTTCCGGCAGCGTCAGCCACCTTGACTCCGCCGGAAGCCGCGCTCATGATTTCGGCGGCATGCCCGTGAAAGGGAACCGGCTGTCTGCTGATCCATAGTTTGCTCTCCCCCTGGATCCCGTAGGCGATGCCGTTCTCGCCCTCGCCGTTGATTTCCGGAACCAGGGTGATCTTCGTCCCGCGGGCAAGGGTTCCGCTGCTGTCTTTGAAGCGAATGCCTCCGAAATACATGCCCGCTGCAGCCGCTGACGTCTTCACCGACGCGGCTCTCACCACATCGTCCGTATTCGGCAGCCACATGTGGAACTTTCCGCCTAAGGTGACCGCGTCATGCATTCCGTAGCGGTAACCATCGGGCCGGATCATCAGGTCGCCGATGGGGAAGCCGTCCTTTTCCTGGACGTCGCTGAAGCTGACCACCACCCGGTGCAAATTCTGATTCTGGCCGTTCACGACCGCTCCGCTGGTGCTCTGGGCGAAGACGTTTCCACCCGTGATGGTCGTCATCGATCCTCTGACACCGATATCGCCACGGCCGCCTGTTCCGCAGCCCGCGATGATCGTGCCCCCGCTGATCCGGATATTTCCCGAATCGCGATCGCTTATCGATTTCATGTTTTCGTCATAACCCGCATCCTGCGATCCGATGGCTGACGCCTTGGTTCCGCCCCTGGCGGTGATGAATCCGCCGCTGATGTTGATGTCGCAGTTGACTTTGATCCCGAATCCGCCGCCGATGCCCGCGCCGTCATAGTACTCCCCATCGTAGACATTGGTCGCGTTCACGGTGCCGCCCGAAATATTCAGGTTGCTGCACCCGCTGTTGGTCCCTCCGCCGATGGCAGCGCCGGTCCCGTGGGAGACCGCGGTCACCGTTCCTCCCAGGAAGTTGAGATCCTTCGCGCCTGTATTGGCCTGCATGCCTTTGTAATTGCTGAAGTCGTAGGATCCGCCGCCGATCGCGGCGCCTCCGTAGAGGCCGACGCTGGGGCCGCTGTTTTCCGCGTAAACGGTTCCGTTATTGATGTACAATCCGGTGAGGACGCCGCCTGCTCCGCCGCCGATCCCGGCGCCTTCCTCAGATCCGTAGGCTTTCACATTTCCGCCGTTGATTGTGATGTCGCTCGCGTCCTGACCCGTGCCGCCGCCGATCGCCGCCGAACAGGTGTTGGCACCTCTGACCTTGGCGACGATGTTGCCGCTGTTGATGACGATGTTGCCCGTCGGGTTATCAATGCTTCCGATGGCGGCGGGATCCCGGTTTCCGTCATGGGATCCGCTGTAGACGCTCAGCGTGCCCGGATCACTGCGGATCTCCGTTTCCAGGACGAGGCAGGTCTTCGTTCCTTCCTTCCGGATCCCCGGACACATGTATCCTTCCAACCTCACGCTGGCGTGGGGCTTTGTGATCAGCCGCACTTTTCCGCCCTGGTCCCCGACCCAGATGGCTGATGTGCGGGAGCCGGTGTAGGAGTGGGCGCTGCAGTTGATGTCCAGTCCGTCATCCAGGTAGAGGTTGACGCCCCCGCTCTGCACCAGCACGCGGACGGATTCGCTCCGGCCCCTCAGCTTGTAGTTTCCCGGCTGCTTGATGTATACGGTCGTATTCCAGCTCGCACTGGAGACATTATAGGTATCCCCCGGACTCAGGTTCACTTCATGCCAGACCAGCGCGTCCGCGAAGGCAAACTCCGCGCCCGCTGCGCCGAGGGCCAGCACAACCGCCAGCAGCATCGCCGACAGCAGTTTCTTCATCATTCCTTTTCCCTTTTTACTTTTCTTCGCGTTCATATCACTTTTCTCCGATCTGTACGGAATGCGGCGCTTCGACAGAGATTTCTCATGGAGTACTCCGGCTGTTCCGGAATACGCCGAACGTCACCGCCTAGCGGACGGTGACGTTCACCCGGCAGTACTTGCCGCCGGTATCCTGGATGTAGATGGTAGCGGTGCCCGGTTCCTTCGCCTTCACGACCCCCTTCTTGCTCACGCTGGCTACGAGAGGATTGTTGGAGGTGTAGCGCAGGGCCGCACCATGCTTTTTGCTCAGGTGCTTCTTCCCCCTGGGGAGTTTGACTTTCGCCTCGACGGCCGCCTTCTCTCCTGCCTTCAGGGTGATCTCCTTCTTCTTCGCGGTGACCTTGACGGCGTTGGCGTATCTGCCCATGGTCTTCGCCGTGATCACGTGGAATTTCTTGCTTGTGGCGATGACGTTGCCCTTCTTATCCAACGCGACAACGCAGAGAACGTAGGGAGAATGTGCCTTGAGTTTCTGCTTCCAGGGTTTCTTCCCTCTGGCCTTTTTCACGGTATAACCGGTCTTTGTGGTTTTCTTGATCAGCTTCAGCTTCTTGCCGCAGTTGGCGCCGTAGACCTGATATTCCGCCGCGCCGGGGACCTTCGTCCAGCGGGTTTTTATCGCCTTCCTGCCGGCAGGCGTCCCCCATGCCATGATCACGGGGACCTGCTCCGGCGTCCACCTGGCATAGACGATCGTATCGTTCAGGATCTCCTGATTGAAATCGAAAGGCTTCGTCAGCGCCTTGTCCGCGTACCAGCCGGCCAGCCTGTATCCCTCCCGGATGGGATCATCCGGCCTGGTTGCCTTTCCATGGATCACGACTACCTGCTGGTCGACCCTGCTGCCGCCGTTCGCTTCAAAGTCCACGTTGAAGCTCTTCGGTTTCCAGCAGGCCGTGTACATTCTGCCGCCGGTCGATCCTTCCGGTATGACGACTTCTGTCGCCGGCGTGTCGCAGTCCGTCCCGATCCAGCCCACGAACTCCCATTCCTTTTTGACCGGATTGTTCAGTGTGATGGTATCGGCCGATGTGTATGTTCCCGGGTTCGACTCGCCTTCCGGCAGCTCTCCGCCGTCCAGGTCGTATTCAATGCCGTATTCCTCCATATCCCACAGAGCGTGGAGGGTGACGTGCTTCTCATTGTCTTCCTGATTTGCCGCCTGCACCGGGGCGAACAGCTTGTCCTGGTTTTCTGTATTGATCAGTTCTCCGTCGGTGAAGGTTTCACCGTCCTCGCCGTCCCCCGTGGTCCATCCCGCAAATGTGCCGCCCGGGCGTTTGAACTGGTTGGCAGCCAGCTGCTGATCCTGATCATAGACGAAATGCTGGTCGTCCATTGTTCCGGTAACGCTCGAGCCGCCGTTCTTGTCAAACTCCACGAAATAATCGTTGGCTTCGGATTTCTCCGCAAGGGTCACCCTGCCCTGCACGGTAATGGTCTGGGAGCCCGCGGCCGCGCCTCTGCTGTCTCCCCAAACCGGCGCAACGCCCAGGCATGAATATCCGCTGAAGTGATACCCCGGTTTCGCGTATGCACTGACCCGAACCGTTGTATCATCCGGGACTTCCAGGGTGGCCGATGGAAAACTGGTTGGTGATTCCCTGAGGCTTGCCCAGGTATGTTGATCTGGATCAATGCCGACCGTGTAATAGTCGAGGATAACCGAGCGTGTGGATGTTGCCGACAGCACACCCAGGTCCTGCTTCCCCGGAGGAACGGTGTAGGGGGAATCGCCGTCAATCATCAGCACCCATTCTTCTGAAGCATCATCCGGAAACACGTCCGGATAACTGCCGAGAGGAATACTGTAATGGCCCTCACTGGATTCCAGCAATTCCAGATTCCTTTCCGCCGAAGGGCTGCCCTTCGGGGAAATCACTATCTTTGTCCCGCCGGTGCCTGTAATATGGGTCGGCACGCCATCCACAGTCGTCGTCACCTGAACCGTTCCATTGCCGATCCAGGTCGCCGTGATGGTCTTGCCGACCAGGTTGCCGGTCGGGTTTCCATGCTCATCTTCCTCCATGACCGGCCCGCCGTCTGTATCGTGCTCGCACAGATTGATGAATTCCTCGCCGTCATCATAGTAATAGACTTTGGCCGGAGGACCGTCTTCCTGCATCCTCCATGCGTAGAAGCTGTGATCGGCAAAACTCCATTTATTGCCTTCCGGTCCAATCTGGGAGATGCTCTTCAGCCTGCTTGGCTGGTCGAATTCCAGTCCCTCCTGTATTTCGTTGTCATAACCGGACGCGGCCCCTGAGTTAAAGGTAACCGTGTATTTCCTCGGACTCCACCGGGCATAGAGGGTAACGACCTCCCCCTGTTTGCTTGTCAGTTTCGATACGTTCTGCTCATCGGCATAGGTTACATCCCCCGTCGGGGAGGTCGCCCAGCCTTCGAATTTGTAACCCGGAAGGTCGAAGGTGTTCTTTCTCAGGTTTCCGGCTTCGGTTGTGTTTCCGTATTGGATCTCCTGATCATCCGCCATGCCTTCCTGTCCCCTTAACAGTTTCCTGGTGGACGCATTCTTCGGCATATTGGCGTCAAAGTGAACCATGAACCGGATCGGCTCTGTCATGACTTTGAGCTCTTCATAAGGAGAGATTGAGTTCCACTTTCCTTCCTCGGTGGTGAACCTGGTTCTGACGGGAAGCAGCGTTCCGTCCGCGTCTGATATCCGTACGTCATCCCCTCTTGCTGAATACCCGATGTTGACTTCTCCCTCCGGGACGACCGGCATTTTTTCGATGATCAGCTTCTTTTCTCCCGGTATTCCAACAGCATATCCAGCAGTACCTTCGGTACTGTTCGCCGGAATCAGGGCGACTGTGGTCGCCGCCCTCAGCTCGCCCGCATTTGCGCGAAACGGGAAATTACCATAGCGGTAATGGGGCAGATCCGCGGTTGGGTTCGGACCATAAATCTCGCATTTCATTATTTTCCCGTCCGTATTCGGCAGCCATGGATAGAACATCCCTTTTTTCTCCGCCTTCCTGACGTTGATCAGCGAAACATCATTCAGCCCGTAAGAGTATCCGTCTGAGCAGACCGGATTCCGAAGATAGTTCGTCACGTCATCCAAAGTGCCCAGGCAGGTGACATCCACTCTGTGCAGTGCCTCCCCCTTATCGTTCTTCGGGTCAGTGATTCTGTCCGCATAGACCGATCCGCCCGTGATGCGGACATTGACATTGTCTTTTTCCGTATTATTGGAATTCTTGCCGATGTCCATCTCATTATGGGTAAGGGCGCCGGTTGTTCTTTTTCCCTTCTTCGCTATGACGGTACCGCCGCTGATGTTCACTTCTACATTGACGCTGCTTCCATTCTTTCCGCCGTTGGCACCTATGGCAACCGTTTCCAGCCCGCCTGTGGCCTCCACATATCCTCCGGAGATGAATACGCTGGTGTTTCCGCTCCAGCTTCCTCCCGCGCCGATCGCCGGATCGTATTTTCCGCTTTGCGTCAACACTTCCGCCTTAACGGTTCCGCCGGTTATTCGGATGTTCTTGCCGTCCGAATCGCCGCCGCCGCCAATGGCTGCACCGGTCCGGGAATATGCTGTGACGTTGCCGCCGCTGATCGTAAGGTTCTTTAAGTCAAAACTGGCATTTGCGCCGGAACCGCCTCCTCCGCCGCCGATTGCCGCTGGCGTATCAAGAGAGAGCTTGGTTTCCGCGTAGACGGTTCCGCCGGTAATGGAAATGTTCGCCGCTCTACCGAAATACCCGGCGCCGATTCCTGCGCCGCCAATGCCGCCATATGCCTTCACGTCCCCGCCGCTTATGGTCAGCCCGTTGACAGAGCCGCAATGGCTTCCGCCGATTCCCGCCCCGTGACGAGGGTGTCCTCTTCCGATAACGTTCCCGCTTTCGATGACGATGTTGCCCGTCGGCTGTGAATACCAGGGCGCTGAGCTGACATACATAATGCCGCCGATCCCGCATGCATCAATACCTCCTGCCGCCTCGATCGTTCCGGGATTCCTCTTGTCTTCCGTTTTGAAGATCAGCTGCGTTGCCGTTCCGTCCTTGCGGATTCCCGGGGCCATGTATCCCTCACAGTAGGCCTTCTTTCCCGCCTTCGAAATCAAGCAGACGGTGCCGCCGTTGTTCTCAACGGTAATCGCCGATGCCCTCTGTCCGATATTGGTATAGACCCCGCATTTCAGTTCCAGATCATCGAGGTAGCAGTTGACGTCCCCGCAGGTAATGTCAACATGCACGTGATCGCTTTTGCCCTTCAGCGTATAGCTGCCGCTTCGTTTAATGAGCACGTTCGTGTTTATGCCTGCCGTACTGACGTCATAGGTCTGCCCCGGAGTCAGGGTGATCTCCGCCCGCGCGAAGGCGTCCTCAGCACCGAGCACGTACGCCGTCGCAAACAACATCAGCAGCAGCGCCGGAAGCAGGCCTCTCCTCATCCGGCTTCTGGGCTTTGATTCTTTCTCTTTTCCTTTGCTGCTCATTTCGTCCCCTCCATGATTGACGACAGCGGGTTATCGTTCCATTCCGGTCAGGTCTATGTCGGTCAGGTCATACCGGACTTAGCGGACGGTGACCGTCACCCTGCAGTATTTGCCGCCGGTATCCTGGATGTAGATGGTGGCGGTGCCCGGCTCCAGGCCCTTGATCTGGCCCTTGGAGCTCACGCTGACGAGGGTGGGATAATCGGAAGTATAGCGGAATTTGGCGCCATGCTTCTTGGTCAGGTGTTTCTTTCCCTTCGGCAGGGTGACTTTCGCCTTGACGGTGGCAGTCCCGCCCACATTCAGGGTGATTGCCTTTTTCTTCGCGGTGATCGTCTTGATGTTGGCGTATTTGCCCTTGGTCTTCGCTGTGATCACATGGAACTTATTGCTCGTGGTGATCAGCTTGCCGTTCTTGTCCACCGCCGCGACACAGAAGACATAGGACTTGTGGGCTTTCATCTTTTTGTTTCTGTTCAGCTTGCCTTTGATCTTCTTCACCGTATAGGTGGTCTTCGTGGTTTCCTTCACCAGCTTCAGATTGCTGTCCTTGGTTCCGGCGTAGACCAGATACTTCGCGGCGCCGTCCACCGGTTTCCAGCTGGCCTTGACCGCCTTCTTGCCGGAGGATCTGCCCCATGCCATCAGCACGGGCGCCTTGGCCGGTTTCCATTTGGCGTAGAGGGTAATGTCCTTCTCGACCGCCTGGTTGAAATCATAGGCCTTGGTCAGTCCGGCATCCGAGTACCATCCGGCGAAATCATATCCATCCCTTGTGGGATCCTTGGGCTTTGTTGCCTTTTCATGAATATTGACCAGCTGCGGCTCCACACCCGAACCGCCGTTGTCCACGAAGTTCACGCGATAGGTCTTGAGTTCCCAGACGGCCTGGTACTTTCGGTCGCCGACGGATCCTTCCTCGATGGTGACCGTCTTCGTCGGTTCGCTCAGGTCCGTGCCCATCCAGCCGATAAAGTTGTAGTCCTTCTTTTCCGGATTGATCAGCGTGAAAGTTTCCGAATCCGCCCAGTATTTATCCGGGTTTACCTCACCAGCCGGAAGCTGGCCGCCATCCAGATCATAACCGATGTTGAATGTGATCATGCTCCACAGGGCGTAGAGGGTCACCTCCGCGTCGCTGTCTGCGGTCAGGTTCTCCACCCTCTCGCCGTTAGTGTATTCGGTTCCGGATCCGTCCTTTTTCGTATTCCATCCGAAGAATATCGCGCCCGTGCGCTCGAACTGATTGGCGAACAGATTCTGCGGCTGATCGTAGACCATGTCCTGATCCTCCATCTCGCCGCTGATTCCAATCGTGGCGTTCGGGTCGAAGTGGACGGTGTAGACGTTGGCCTCAGCGTGGGCCATGATGTCCGCCTTTCCCCGCACCGTGATGACCTGTTTCGCCTTCGACGGGTCATACTCCTTTGAATTGTCCCCGTTTCCCGGAATGACACCCATCACGGAATAACCGTCGAAATGGTATCCGCCCAGAATCTTTGACTGCATATCCAGCCGGCTGCCGTCACGGGCAAGGATGGTATCCGTCGGCTGCAGCGTGCCGCCTGCCGGAGAGATCCACGCGCTGGTAATCTCGCCCGTTCCCTCCGGGGTGACAGCGGCAGGATCCTTGGTGATGGTGATGGTGTAATAATCAAACACCGTGCTGACCGCGGACTCGCTTCCATAGGATATCTCCACAGAGGATGCCTCGTACTCAGTCGGTCCGGCGGAAATCCCTGCGTCTGTATCAGCCGCGGTGTCGAAACAGAGCTGATACGTTCCCTCCGGCAGTCCTTGCTGCTGATCCGTCAAATCTTCGGGATCATAGAGATAGGTGATGTTCTGGCCTGTGCCGGTTTCCTTGAACAGGCCGGTGAACACCTGTCCCTTCACTGCCTCCGACTTCCCGATCAGGAACAGATAGTGTTCCAGCCCTCCCTGGGGAGCGCCGTCCTTCGTCACGGACACTTTGATCTTTTCCGTATCCACCCATTCCGCGTTCAGGGTGACGTCGGACAGGCTCCCGTCCGCCTGGGGCGGGCCGCACAGGTTGCAGAAGCTGCTGCCGTCCGGATAGAAGGTTCCGAGTCCGGCGCCGGTCCATCCGTGGAGTGCGTGATTGTCATAATTCCATCCCATACTTGCCACCGGGGTCAGAGTTCCCGCTTTATCAAAAGTGGCCGTCTGGGTCTTGTCGCTCAGACCCGGCGGGTTGCCGGACTTGAAGGTGATCGTATAGGTCTTCGGTGTCCACTGGGCGTAGAGAGTGACGACGTCCCCGTCCTTATAGGTCAGGTTGCTCACCGATTCCTTATTGGTGTAAGTGGTTCCCGTTCCGCCGGCCTTCGTGTTCCATCCGTTAAAGGTGTATCCCGGCAGAGTATACCCGTTCGGTGAAAGGTTCTGGGCGGTGCCGTAAGTAAATTCCTGATTCGTCATTGTCCCGCTGAGCTTTGTAGATGCGTTCCTGGGCACATTGGAATCAAACTTCACCTGATACTGGATCGGCACGAGCACCGCTTCAAACATAAGACTATCGCCGCCGCCGTACGCCCACTTTCCGTCGGCATCGGTGTAGCCGTTCACATTTTTGATCAGCGTCCCATCCACGTTGGCAACGTCGACTCGCTGTTCAGGGTCATCGATCTTCAGAGCGGAATACTTGTCCACCTTATACCCCTCATCCTCCACTACCGGGGGCGTCATGTCCACCAGGGACGTTTCTCCCGGGATGGCCCAGGCGCTTCCGAAGCGGAGGCTGTGACCCGCCTTCAGAACAATGGCGTTCGTGGGAACCAGGGTTCCGCTGTTATCCGTGAAGGGAATATGTCCCACGTACTTGTGCTTATCGGAGATGCTGTCACTCACCTGAGCGCCGGTGATGGCGTGATCGTCATAATGGAAGTTCCCGGGCAGCCAGGCATGGAGTTTGCCGCTCATGGTCTCCACATCCTTCATGCCGTAGGAATAGTTATTCGGATCGATCGTCAGGCCGCTGATGGCGTGGCCGTCATCGGTGATCTTATCAAAACTGATCTGCACGTCGTGCACATTCTCATCATTCCCGTTCACTATATCTCCCGCATGGCTGCCGGCATGGAGATTGCCGCCCGTGACGATGGTTTTCGACTTTCTCGTACCGATGTCACCGCGGGCGCCGGATCCGCAGCCGACGTAGATGGTCCCTCCGCTGATCCGGTATGTTCCCGTATCTTCTTTTTTGTCATGCCCCTCTAAATTCTTTTTCGCGTCCTGGGATCCGATGCCGGGAGCCTGGGGACCGCCCTTGGCCGTGACCTTGCCTCCGCTGATGTTGACCTCGGTGTTGACCTGATAGCCGTAACCGCCGCCAATGCCTGCGCCGTAGTATTCATATCGCGAAGTTTTGCTGTCGCAGGTCGCGTTGACTTCGCCGCCTTCAATGTTGATATTGCTGCATCCGCTGTTGGTGCCGCCGCCGATGGCCGCCGCCGTGCCGTGGGAAATGGCCGTGACCTTTCCTCCCTTGATATAGAAGTCCTTGGCGCCGGTATTTGCCGGGGTCATATGCATCGTATCGAAACTGTTGCCTCCGCCGCCGATAGCCGCTCCTTCATAGAGATGCAGAGCGTCCACATCGTTCTCCGCGTAGACTTCTCCGCCATTGACATAGAATCCCGTGAACACACCTCCGGCTCCCGCGCCGATCCCGGTGCCTTCCACAGATCCGTAGGCTTCAATGTGCCCTCCGTTAACGGTGATGTTGCTCGCGTTTTTATCCTGCGCCCCGCCAATGGCCGCGCCGCAGTCATTGACTCCCCGTATTTTGGCGATGACATTGCCGCTGTTGAAAGTTATGTTTCCCGTGCTGTAATCCATACTGCCGATGGCGGAAGGAGCACGGTCTCCGTCGTAGGAACCGCTGTTGGCGTGGATCGTTCCCGGATTCTTGGGATCCTCCGTCTCAAAGACCAGCTTCGTGCTCGTTCCCTCCTTTCGGATCCCCGGACACATATACCCTTCCAGGGTGATCTTCGCCTTTTTCTTGGAGATCAGCTTGACCGTGCCCCCGTTGTCCCTGACCCAGATCGCCGCTGTGCGGGAACCGGTGTAGGAGTGGGCCGAGCAATTGATGTCCAGTCCGTCAGCGAGATAAACGTTGGTTCCCCCGCACTCGATCAGGACGCGGACGCTCCGGCTGCTTCCCTTCAGTGTGTAGTCTCCGGGTTTCTCGATGAATACCGTCGTATTCCATCCCGCATCGCCTACATTATAGGTGCCCCCCGGCTTCATATGCACCGAATGCCAGATCAGGATGTCCGCATAGGCGATACTTGCGCCCACCGTGCCGACGGCGATCATGACAGCCAGCAGCAAAGCCGGCAGAAACCTTCTTTTCATTCCTTTTCTCAATCCTGTTTTCTTCGCGTTCATATCACTCATCTCCGCTCTGAATTATCTGAGAATTTCTTACGTTATTATATTTATGCATAAACTGTGCCACTTTATTCAGCCTTATACAAAGGCAATCCTACCGCTTTACCGCATTAACTGAACACAATTCGGTTCACATTGACCTAAAATGCGAAACACATCCGCTTCAATCCACCGAGACGGAAGGCTGATATGTGTAAAACACCTTTTGTGAAAGAGAGTTTTTCATGTGCGGCCCGAAAAACACTTAATATAACGGTTTTATCGGGCTTTTCAGAGGGCTGGCATGGAAACTATTCTTTTGAGAAGACGAGTTTTCATACGTTTTCCGGATTTGTATGGAAACTCCCTCTGGGACGAAGAATGTTTCCATGTTTTTGGCTTGAACAGATCCAAGATAGGCGTTCTGAAGGCTCAAATATGTAAAACTCCTGCTGTGGAAAAAAGTTTGTCATTTGACCTGCTGTTGAGTGGCGTCGTGGTGCTTGCAGAGGCTGGCGGGACAGTGCCGGAGCGGGTTTCGCAGGAGCTGTTACGATCACCGGCGAAACGAACAGGAGAATAGATAAACTCCACCGATGTTTGAGGGACGAAGTCCCGAGTTTCGGTGGAGTTCTATTCTCTGTGAGTAAGCCGTCGTGATCGTCAGCGACGAGGACTGAGCGGGGGCACTGTCCCGCCAGCCGTTGCATAGAAAGCGGGATGATCCTTACCGCGTCCTCTTCCGGCGGTCGATCCCCTTCTGCCTGTAGTATTCCGACTTGGCCCGATACATCTCATCGTCCGCCAGTTTGGACAGTTCCGTCAGGCTCAGGTCCGGATGATCCGCCGCCTGAACGATACCGGCGGAAATGCTGAGTTCCATGCCGGTCCTCTCCGTCCGTTCCTGCTGATCCCGGTCAAACCGCTCCTTCAGTTCCTCCGGGCTGGTGTCCTCCAGCTGCAGCAGGGCGAAGAATTCGTCGCCGCCCATCCGGTAGACCTTTCCGTAGGGTCCCAGCTGGGATGCCATGCAGTCGGCCGCTTCACAGAGCAGCTCGTCTCCCGCCTCGTGCCCCTGCTCGTCATTGACCGTCTTCAGTCCGTTCAGATCCAGAGAAACCATGGTCAGGGTCTCTCCTTTGGGATTGCCCTCCAGCTTCTTCAGATCGTCATCGCAGGCCCTCCGGTTCAGCAGGCCGGTCAGCATATCCGTGGACGCGTTCAGATGCTCATTGAGAATCCTGCGGGTCATTCTCCGGATAATCAGGCCGATGACGATGGCAGCCAGCAGCAGATAGATGAATACGGTCAGGAGAATCACAGGGATGTCTCTGTTGATGACGTTCCTGTCCTGGGCGATCAGCACGGCCCTGCCGTCCGCCACACGGCTGGCGCAGTAGCAGAGATCGCCGTCCACCGGAGAGGTGAAGTGCACCGGCTCCAGACTGGCCTTCAGTTTCTTCGTGATGCCCAGATCAGCCAGCTTCTTTCCCACCTGCTCGGAAACGGTGGAGCCGAGGATCTTCGTGGTCTTCGCGTCGGCAACGAGAATGGTCATCCCGTCGTAGGAGGGTATTTCCCCCAGCAGATCGGAGATCTCGCTGGAATGCAGTTCCTCCAGCAGGCGGTCCGGCTCGATGCCCACCTGGATCATCTTGTCGCCCGCGTCGTTCCAGGTGATGGCGTACATCATGGCCTTCTCCTCGGCGGTGTTCGGCGTAACGTCCTGGCACATGGAGAATTCCTTGTCATCCAGCATGGGTTTGAAATAAGCCATCTGCTCCCCGGAATCGAAGGAGTAATAGTAATACTCGGGAACGGTGCCGGAATAGATCATGCCTGTATCGTCGAACACGTGAATCTCATCGATGGACATCAGCCTGGCGATCTTCTTCAGCTCATCGATGTCCATGTCCGTGCCCGGGTTGCTGTCGATGATGTAGGCCACCGCCTTCGCCTTGGAGATATAGCTGTCCTTGAGGGACTCGGTCAGGGTTTTGATTTTCGCCTCGTTATCGTTCATCATGGTCTCCACCTGATTGACTATGATGTCGGCGGTATCATAGGCCTTGTCCCGGTTGTTCGCGGAAATGATCAGGTATTCGATCCCCAGGAGAACGATCAGGATAACCAAAAGAAGCGGGATGAGCAGATGAATATTCAATCCCGCGCGGAGTTCTCTTCTATTTTTTCTTAGCCCCTTCTGCATTGCCTTTTCGTCCCCGCCATAACCGGATCTCCATCAGCCTCCGGAGGTCTTGCCGTTCACTTTGATGGTTTCCCCATCATGGAGTTCTTCTTCTTCCTTGATCTTCTTCCCGTCCCGAATGAGAAACCCGTAGAGGCGGGTCTTGCCCGGCACGATGTTGAAGTGATCGCAGAGATCATAGCCGGTGGATCCGTCGGGAAGTTCTATATTGGCCACGTTCTTCCAGCCGTTCAGCTGTCTGACCGGGCCGTTGAAAAGTATCTTGATCTTCATGTATCTTTCTCCTGTCCGGGCCGGCAAACCGGCCTGCAATCATTGTAGCAGACCCCGCCGGGGATTGCAAAGGAACATCAGATCAGGCCGGCCTCCCGGTGATGCTCCGCCTTCATCTCGTACATCCGGCTGTCCATCTCCTTCATGAAGGAGTCCATGTCACCCGAATCATAGATAGCCATGCCGTAGGACAGGCCGATCCGGTAGGGCCGGTCTCCGCTGTTGAACCGGTCCAGTTCCTCCTCTACCCGGTTCATGTAGGACGTCATGCCGTCCTCCGGCGGATTCAGTTTGAGCACGATAAACTCGTCCCCGGCGAAGCGAAAGATCCACTCGTTTTCCTTGCGCGCCGCCTTCAGCATATCCGTGACGTCTTTCAGTGCCTGGTCCCCTTCCGAGTGACCGAACCGGTCGTTGATGGATTTGAAATAATCGACATCGATCATGACACCGGCAAACCGTCTGTTTCCTCCGATCCAGGAAGACATGATCCGGTTCAGGTACTGCCGGTTGTAAATGCCCGCCAGGGGATCGATGTACGCCATCTCTTTCATCTGCATCATATACAGGCCCGTCAGTCCGATGGCTGCCGCCAGCCAGGCCAGGGACAGGCCGTAGAACATGAACTGCAGGCCGGCGCCGATCAGGATCGGAATCAGGAACATTCTGATGCTGACGAAGGCCTTCGCCCCGTTCTCCTTCTCATAACGCCGGGTGACGAGGAGGGAGCTGATGCAGTAGTACAGGATCACCGCGTAATACACATAGCCGATGGGCCGACGCTCGTACACGTTCATGTCCGTGATGTAGAAGGTCAGGGGAACAAAGAAGTTGATCACATTGACGATGAGCAATGCGACACCGACGGCGATCTGGGGGCGGTAGTTCTTCTTGATCCTCTCCATGCTTCCGCCGAAGTTCAGGTCCACGTACATGAGCACGCAGAAAGGCAGCAGCAGATTGGCCGTGAACAGATAGGTGTTCGCCGCGTAGTTCATCGCCCGCGCGCCGGTAAACACATGGCCGTCCAGGGCGTAGGAAAAAGCCTCCATCAGACAGCCCAGCATGACGCCGAGCATCATAATGGAGAACAGCCGGTCCTCCGTCCTCGTCCGGAGGATCTTGCTGCGGGACGTATAATGCATGATCAGTAAAATGAATATGCCGGCGCCGTTGGCCGTGAAAACCGATTGCAGATTCATTCAACGCTCCCTGCTGATTCCGACGAAACAACCTGTCTTAATGATACACTTTACGGGCCGCAAAGGCAATTCCATGCCGGTGTCGTTCCGCCACATTGCGGCCGCCGGTGTCATTCCGCCACGTTACTGCCCGTCCCGGTAGACGATGTCCAGAAGGATCTCGTAGTCCCGAGCGGTCATGGGCCGGGGGTTATCCTCGTTGGAGCCGTTCCGGCAGGCCATCTCCGCCAATCTGGGGAAGTCCGCCGGATCCGGGTTCAGGGATGCGAATGCGGGCAGATGGACATCCCGGGTCAGCTGTTTCACAAAGGCAACCGCCGCCCTGGCCCCCTCCTCCTGACTCTCCCAGGATAGTCCCATGGCCGTGGCCGCCCGGGCGTACCGGTCTGCGCAGTAGTCCATGTTGTATTCCATCACATAGGGCAGGAAGATGGCGTTGCAGGTGCCGTGGGGCAGATCGTACATGCTGCCCAGGGCCTCGGCGATGCAGTGGACCGATGCCACGTCGGAATGGCTGAAGGAAATACCGCCCAGCATGCTGGCCATCAGCATGTTGCTGCGGGCCTCCAGATCCGATCCGTCCTCCACCGCCCGGACCAGATTGCCCGCGATGAGTTCGATGGAGTATAGGGCTGCCGCGTCGCCGATGGGTTCGCTGTTGACCGCGGTGAAGCCTTCGATGGCGTGGGTCAGGGCGTCCACCCCGGTGGTCGCCGTCACCATGGGCGGCACGCTCAGGGTCAGTTCGGGATCGCAGACGGCCGTCGTCGCCGCGGTGAAGGGGCTCTTGATGGTCATCTTATACTGATTATCCGTATCCGTGATGACGGAGGAAAAAGTGATCTCGCTTCCGGTTCCCGAGGTGGTGGGAACGGTGATCAGGGGCGGGCCCTGCAGCGTAGCCGCCGTCTTTCCTTCGTAGGGCTTGATCTTTTCCGCGTTGTGGGCCAACAGGACGCCGACGGCCTTGGCGCAGTCGATGGGGCTTCCGCCGCCCACGGCGAGCAGGCAGTCCGCCTCCGCCTCCCGGGCAGCTTTCGCCGCCGCCTCGGCGTTGACATCCTTCGGGTTGGCCTCCACGCCGTCATAGACTGCGTAGGGAAGGCCGGCTTCCTCCAGCAGGTCGGTAACCTTTTTTGCGATGCCCGCCTGGACGATGCCCCTGTCCGTGATGATCAGGATCCGGCTTCCTCCCGCCTCCCGGATCTCCTCCGGCAGCCGCTTCAGCACGCCGCATCCGTAGATGATCTTCGTCGGCAGAGTAAAATCAAATGATGATGTGCATCGGTAATCCATTGTTGTCGCTCCTTTCCGATTCACGGCCGGTCCTCCGTCCTGCGCGGGGTTACTGCCGGTCGATGTACCGGGCGAAGACTTTCTGCGCAGACTCCGCGTCGGCCGCGTGGTTGATGATAGCCCGGCCGTCGGGAAACAGTTTAAGGTCAGCGTCATCGCTGACGAAGGTGGTGAAAAACTTCTTCTTCTCCACCGTGCCCTCACCCCGCAGCTGTTCCACCACGCCGTCGTAATCAAATGTGCCGTCATCCTCCGGCGTGATCTGGTAGGCGTCGTGACCGCACAGGGACGCCGAGTAGGTCTTCTGCCGGTGCTCCAGCCTGGTGTACTGATGTTTTCCGCAGACGGGGCAGTCCGGGTCCCGATCCACGTCGAAGAACTCCGTGTAGCTGTCCCAGGCATCCAGGGTAATGGCCTGCCGCAGGAGGGATTCGGATCCCAGCAGAAGCTTCATGGTCTCCGCCGCCTCATAGGACGCTACGATATTGGTGATGGCGCTGATGACGCCCACCGTGTCGCAGGTGTCATAGGTCCCCTCTTCCGGCAGCGGACCCAGCAGGCACTCCAGGCAGGGGCCCTCCCCCGGCAGGATGTTCATGACCATGCCGCCGCTGCCCACCACGCCGCCGTAGACGTAGGGGATGTTATGTTTATGGCAGGCCTCGTTGAGCAGATACCTGGTCTCCAGGTTGTCCAGCCCGTCTACCACCACATCCACATCGGTGATGAACTTCTCCACGTTGTAGGGATTGACGTCCGCAATCACCGCTTCCAGTTCGATTTCGGAGTTCATCTGCGCCAGGCGCTCCCGGGCCGCTTCCGCCTTGGGGATCTGTTCCGCCGCGTCCGCCTCGGTAAAGAGGACCTGCCGCTGCAGGTTGGTCAGCTCCACTACATCCCGGTCGATGAGCCGCATAAACCCCACGCCGGCGGCGGCCAGCATGCTCGCCGCCGATGCCCCCAGGGCACCGATGCCGATAATGCACACCCGTCCCGCGGCCAGCTTCTCCTGGCCCTCTTTTCCGATGGGATAGAATATCTCCTGCCGGTGGTATCTTCCGACTGCCATGTTCTCACTCCTTCATTTGCAAGAGCAGGGAAACCGGATCGGTTCCCCTGCTGTCTTTCATTGGTCTGTTACGCCGCTGCTCTCCCTACTCCTCTTCCGGAATGGCCGGATTCCTGCGGATGTCCTCCATGGTCTCCTCGAAATCGGAGCCCAGGAAATACTTCTCCGGCACGTTGGGATTCGGCTCGCCCTTGGCCAGGGCTTCGATTCCCGCCTTGACCTTTTCCGCCCGGGCCGGCAGTTCGTGGATCCGTACGCCCGTGGCGTTGTTGATGGCGTTGATGACCGCCATGTGGTCACCGGACTGGAAAGCTTCGCTGCCGCCGGAGGATCCGAAGGGATTGGTGTCTCTCGGCGTGCACATGTGGATCAGCTCGATATCGTCGGGCAGCATGTTCGCCGTAGCGATGCCCATGCCGGCCAGATTATTGTGCTTCTTCACATCGTCATAATCCTCCCACAGGGCGTAGCCGATGGAATGGGCGATGCCGCTGTAGGCCTGTCCGTCCAGGCAGACCGGGTTGCCGATGACGCCCACGTCATCGATGCCCACGATCCTGTCTACGGTGGTCTTGCCCGTCTTCATGTCGACGGAGACGACCGCCATATACAGGGAATAGGTGAAGGCCGGCGTCGGCTCGCCTACGCCCGTATCCGGGTTCAGGTCGGACAGGGTATCGTCGTCGGAGTTGGTGTACTGGGCGTCGTATCTGAGGGGGATGCCCTCAGCCACCATCTCCTCGTAGGTCCGGTAGGTGCCGTCTTCCTTGCGCATGGCGTTCTTCAGCTTATCCACCGCCATGACCAGCGCCTTGCTGTTCATGTAGTGCTGCCGCGAGGATGCGGAGGAACCGGAGTCCACGCCGTAGATGCTGTCGTTCTGGCGGAGGATGATATCATCGGCCGTCACGCCGAATTCCTTCAGGGCTTCCAGGGTGATGATCAGGGAACCCACATCTCCGCCCTGGCCCACATCCTGCCAGGTATCGTACTTGATGAACTTGCCGCCCGGGGCCAGCTCGATGCCCAGGGTGCACTGGTCCGCCGCGCCTTCGGTGACGTTGTAGCCGCCCCAGGCGATGCCGACGCCCTTCTTCACATCTTCATGGTCCTTGTTCCACTCGGCGACCATTGCCTTTGCCTCTTCATAGATGGGCTTGAGCCGGTCCATCATGCCCTCCATGGGATACTCCCGGTAGGGCTTGCTGTTTACGTTCAGGTCTCCCTCCCTCGCCACGTTGACGTAGCGGATGTCAAAGGGATCCATGCCGATCTTCTCCGCCATCATATCCATCATGGCCTCGGAGCAGGTGTAGGACTGAGGTGAGCCATATCCCCGGTAAGCGGTTCCGTAGTTGTGGTTCGTTGCCGCAACACGGGCCAGGCCCTTGACGTTGGGCACATTGTAGGGGAAGTAGCAGAACCGGGCCGGTCTCCAGGTCAGGTCGTCACCCAGCTCGTTGTAGGAACCGTGGTCCAGACCGAAATCCCATTCCGCCGCGATGATCTTACCGTTCTCGTCGCAGGCCAGTCTCGAGTTGGAGAAGGACGGCGCCCGCTTGCCCGTGTAGGCAACGTGCTCCTGATAGGTCATGGAAACGGCAACGGGCATATTGTCGCAGGCCATGCAGACCTCCGCCGCCAGAGCGTAGGACTGTCCGAAGGTGGACCAGCCGAAGGATGCTCCGGTGGGGTTGGCGATCACGCGGATCTTCTCCTGGGGAAGACCCGTCGCCTCGGCGATATCCGTCAGATGGGCGCCGATGGCCATGGCCTTGCAGTGGACGCAGAGCATGCCGTCGGCGTCGAAGTAGGCCTGAATCGTATCGGACTCGATCTGTCCGTGAGGCTCTCTCTGGGAGTAGAAGCTGCCTTCCACCACGTAGGGGGCCGTCTCAAAGAGCTTGTCCGTATCGTGGCCCGCTCCCTTGATCGTCGGCTGGACGCACCACATATTCGGGTGGTCGTCGTGGATGCGGATGGCGTCCGGCTTGACGGCATCCAGATAGTTCCGGTACTCGGGCAGCTGCTCGTAGTCAAAGGTGACCTTCGCCGCCGCTTCCCGGGCGTGCTCTTTGGTATCCGCCACGGCTACCGCGATGCAGTCGCCGTAGTTCATGATCTTGTCTTCGGCAATGACGAAGTGGGATTTCTCCGTGGCCAGGGTCCTGGGGGAGAAGCTGAAAAAGGCAACCCGGTTGTCGCATCCCACCGCCTTGACATCCTTCGCCGTAACGATCTTGTAGACACCGGGCATCTTCTCCGCCTCAGAGGTGTCGATGCTCTTGATCTTCGCGTGGAAGGTGACCCTGGGCTGTACCATGACCGCATGAAGGGTGCCCGAGGGCATCTTCAGCTCGATGTCGTCGCCGTAGTCCTCTACGCCGCAGACTCTGGCCAGATTGCAGGGCCGCAGCAGCGGCTTGCCGTACTGCTCGCCGGCCGGTGCCTCGGGGATCTCCAGATCCTTCACGGAGATCTCGCCGCGCATGCACTTCGCCGCCAGCATGACGGAATCCACGATCTGCTTGTAGCCGGTGCAGCGGCAGATATTTCTGTGCTTGGTAAACCAGTCACGAACTTCTTCTCTGGTGGGATCCGGGTTCTCCTTCAGCAGCTGATAGGTGGAAACGATGAATCCGGGGATGCAGAATCCGCACTGCACCGCGCCGTGATGCATGAAGGCCACCTGGATCGGATGCAGGAAATTGGGCTGTCCGATGCCTTCGATGGTGGTCACCTCGCTGTACTCCTCCACCTTGGAGATCTTACGCATACAGGAGCGTACGACCTTGCCGTCCAGGATCACGGAGCAGGCGCCGCAGACGCCGGTTCCGCAGCCTACCTTCGTTCCGGTCAGGCCCAGCCGCCGGATCACATCCGCCAGAGTATCCTTCTCCGGATCGCAGATGAACATCCGGTCCGCACCGTTGATTTTTAACGTCATTTTTTTGAAATTCATGACTGTCCTCCTCGCATTTTTCAGCTTTTTACTCGTACAAAAATTCTATCAGTTTACCCCATTAACGTCAATTACTTGTTTGCTGTGTGTGTTTTAGTATCCCGTTTTTTCTCCCAAAATGGTATACTGTTGTCAGCAAGCAAAAAGGAGTTGTTTACCATGATCTATCTGGATAACGCGGCGACCTCCTGGCCCAAGCCGGAGATCGTCTATGACGCGGTAACGGAGGCCATCCGCCGGGGCGGAAATCCCGGCCGGGGAACCTCGGAACTGTCCCGGGCCGCGGCCGGGGACATCAATCAGACCCGAGCCCTTCTGGCCCGGCTCTTTCACATTCCCGAGCCCAGCCGCATCGTCTTCGCCCTCAACGCAACCGATGCCCTGAATCTGGCCATCAACGGGATGCTGAAGCCCGGCGATCACGTGATCACCAGCCGGATGGAGCACAATGCCGTGACCCGTCCCCTGGCCTATCTGGAAGACGCGGGCGTGTCCGTCACCAAGGTGGAAACGGACCCGGCCTGCGGCGCAGACCCCGAGGCGGTCCGGCAGGCGATCCGGCAGGAGACGAAGCTGGTGGTCATGACACACGCCTCCAACGTCACCGGCGCACTGAATCCCATCGAGGAGATCGGTGCCCTCTGCCGTGACGCGGACGTCCCCTTCCTGGTGGACGCTTCCCAGACTGCCGGCGCCATCCCCATCGATGTGGTAAAGATGAACATCGACCTGCTGGCCTTTCCCGGGCACAAGTCCCTGCTCGGGCCCGCGGGCACCGGAGCGCTCTACGTCTCCGAAAGGGTCGGCCCGAAGCCCCAGCGGTCCGGCGGGACCGGGGTGTTCTCCGAGGTGCGCCTGCAGCCGGAACAGCTCCCCTACTACTATGAAGCCGGAACCCAGAACACCGTCGGCCTGGCCGGCCTGTGCGCCGGCGCCCAGTACATTCTGGAGCGCTCGGTCAGCGGCATCTATCACGAGGAACAGCGGATGCTGCAGCGCCTGATCGACGGTCTTGGAGAGATTCCCCGCGTCACGGTCTACGGACCCCTCACCGGGCCCAGAGCCGCCGCCGTTTCCTTCAACATCGACGGCCTGGACTGCGCCGACGCGGCCACCATTCTGGAAACCTGCTATCACATTTCCGTCCGCTCAGGTCTCCAGTGCGCTCCGGACACCCACCGTCTGCTGGGTACCTTCGATCTGGGCGGCACCGTCCGGGTCAGCCCGGGCCTGTTCACGGCGGAGGCGGAAATCGATGACTTCCTTGCGGCGGTCCGGGAGATCGCCGAGGAGGCTTAGGAGGAAGTCATGACCCAGAACACCGCTGACCGGGCGGAATCCGCCCGGAAAATCCTTTTCCGCAGCGAAGAATCCACCCTGGTCCGGGCTCCCCTGGATCCCGCGACGGGCAAAGATATGACCGCCTGTACCCACGCCCTCTTTCCGGGAATGGCTCTGGCCAGGTCGGAACCCCAGCTGATCGTTCTCCTGTACGATTCCCTTCGGTTCCAGTATCCGGACACGGCCATGTTCCTGTACATCGCCCGGGAAGGCGCCGATCCCCTGCTCAACCGCAAGTGGTCGGAGCGCCTTCTGACCAGGTGGCGCGGCCTGGGCAAGCCCGGTCTCTTCATCGCCACGCCCGAGGACCGGAAGTTCCTCCGGGGTGCCGTGCCGGAGATCCCTTTGATCTCCCTGTACCGGGAGCTCCTGTCCCGCGGGATCAGCGGAGGCTGCAACCGGGAACTCTACCGGCTGTCCGAACCGGAAGGCTCCCCCTTTGGGGAGGATGTGGCCGAACTGGCGGAGTCCATGGGCGCCATACTCTGCGGAGGAGATCATGCTACGGAGGGCGCGCCTGAGCTTTCCTCGGAAGAACTGGCGAAGGTCCCCTTCCTCACCAGCAGCATCGTTCTGCGAAACTCTCTGCTCCGGCGGGGCTTCGAAGCGGTGCACATTCTGGAGCTGGTCTACGGCATGGGCAAAAGCAACGCCCATCTGGCCCACACCCATGAAGGGGAACACGACCACCATAAGCCCCCTGCTGTCCCCGCCAAAGGGGCCGGGCCGGAGGAGTCGTCAGCCCGGGAGGATCTCTTCTCCCCGGAGGCCCAAAGGCGCAATCTGCAGGAGCTTCACGACACCCTGCTGTCCCTCTTCTGGAACGAAGCATGAATGAAGCAAAAAAACAACCGTTGACTGTTCAACGGTTGTTTTCTGTTTCTGAATCATTTCGCGGACGAATGTTTACGTCCCCTCCCTACTCCTGTCTGGGTTCCACCAGCCGGCGGATGGTCAGAATCCGGCCGGGATCGTGGACGCTGGTCACGCAGATGCCCCGGCGGGAGTTGTAGGCGTGGACGACCTTGCCGCCGCCGATGTACATGGCGTAGTGGTGTCCGTAGAAGACCACATCACCTGGTTCGGCCTCGGCCAGGGCAACGCCCCTGCCAATCTTCTGGGCGCCCACTCTGGGCACGGCATTGTACCCGAAGTGGCGGTAGACCGCGTAGATGAATCCGGAGCAGTCCGCTCCGTTGGTCAGGCTCGTTCCGCCCCAGCGATAGGGATTGCCTACGAAGTTCAGGGCGAAGTTGGCTACCCGGTTTCCGTCACCGACGCCGATGGTGTTTCCGCTGTAGTTAGCCCACACCGTATCGTGGGGACGCACCTTGGTGCCCTCGTGGATCACCTTGTCCGTGGCATCGTTGATGACGGTGGAGTTGACGTTCTTCTCATTGAGCACCGCGCCGTTGACGCTGATCACCCGGTTGGTGTCCACCTTGCTGCCGTTCTCACCCTGCTGGACGACCTTCCGGTTGTTCTCGAACATCTCGTCGTCCGCCTGGACCTTCGTCTCCGCTTCCAGGTCGTTGACATCGGAAACGTCCGCCTTGATGGTGACGCAGAAGAGCGGGTCGTCGCCGCTGTTCTGTTCGATCACATAGTCGACGGCTTCCTCTTCGGTGAGGACTTCCTCATCGATCTTATCCTTCTTGACCCCGGTCACGTCGGTGCTGATCTTCTTGTCCAGGACGATCTCACTGACCTGTGCCCCCTTGGGGGTATACTTGTCCATGACCTCCTCGATGACCTTCTCCGCCGTTTCCCTGTCTCTGACCTTGAAGAGTTCCTGATTGCCGGCCTTCACCGCGTAGACGGCCTCGATCTGACTGACATAGAACAGAACCGATGCCGCGCCAATAACCACGGCCATGGCCGCGCAGACAGCTGCGAATATATATTTATGGTTCCTGATAACTGACATATAAATACTTTCCTCGTGGAAGTATTATACTATAAAGATTTACCCGATAAAACCGGTTCTTTTTTCCAGTATATTATTCCCTGTAACTTATTCCCAATTACGCCTCGATCTTCTCCAGCCCGCCCATGTAGGGACGAAGGACTTCCGGGATCACCACGGAGCCGTCCGCCTGCTGGTAGTTCTCCAGAATGGCGGCCACGGTTCTGCCCACGGCCAGTCCGGATCCGTTGAGGGTGTGCACGAACTCGGGCTTGCCTTTCTCCTCCGGACGGAACCGGATGTTGGCACGTCTGGCCTGGTAGCTCTCAAAGTTGCTGCAGGAGGAGATCTCCACGTATCTGCCGTAGCTGGGCATCCACACCTCCACGTCATAGGTCATGGCGGAGGAGAATCCCAGGTCTCCCGAGGAGAGCCGGATCACCCGGTAGGGGATCTCCAGCTTCTGCAGGATCTCCTCGGCGTTGGCCGTCAGGGTCTCCAGCTCGTCATAGGATGTCTCCGGCGCGACGAACTTGACCATCTCCACCTTGTTGAACTGGTGCTGGCGGATCAGGCCCCGGGTATCCCGGCCGGCGGATCCCGCCTCAGCGCGGAAGCAGGGTGTGTAAGCCGTATAGTAGATCGGCAGGTCCTCTGCCGACAGGATCTCATTGTCCAGCAGGTTGGTGACCGGGACCTCCGCTGTGGGGATCAGGAAGAAGTCCTTCTGGGGAATGTAGAACATATCCTCCTCAAACTTGGGCAGCTGGCCCGTTCCCGTCATCGCCATGCGGTTGACCATAAAGGGCGGCAGGATCTCCGTATATCCCTGCTCCTCCGTGTGCAGGTCCAGCATGAAGTTGATGACCGCCCGCTCCAGACGGGCGCCAGCGCCCTTATAGACGGTGAACCGGGCGCCGGCTATCTTCGCCGCACGCTCGAAATCGAGGATGTCCAGATCCTCGCCCACATCCCAGTGGGCCTTCTCCGGAAAGTCGAACTCCCGGGGAGTTCCCCACCGGCGCAGCTCCACGTTGTCGCTGTCGTCGACGCCTTCCTGTACATCCTTATATGGCGTATTGGGCACGTTGAGCAGGGCGTCCCGAAGGGCCGCTTCCGTCTCGCCCACCTGGGTATCCAGCACCTTGATGTCATCGCTGAGCTTCTTCAGCTCGGCCATGAGCTCGGTGGTGTCCTCCCCCGCTTTCTTCAGCACCGGAATCTGCTTGGACGCCGTCTTCTGATGGTTTTTCATCTGCTCGACCTGCGCCAGGATCTCCCTGCGCTTAATGTCCAGAGCGCGGACTTCCTCCAGGCCGAAGTCGCCCTTTCCCCGCAGCTCCACGGCCTTCTTCACTCCGTCAAAATCCTCTCTGATTCTCTTGATGTCCAACATTTTCTTTTCCCTCCGGGTCCAATTGTTTAAAACAGATTCTTTTTATATGCCAGGTACATTTCGATCAGTTCTTCCATGGCGGCCTGGGTGCGGATCACCAGATCCGATGCCCTGCCGTAGTCCTTCTCGTCCAGGGCGTCCACGATCTGGGACAGCAGGCACCGCTCCTCCACCGTGTTCCTTCCCAGATGATCCCGCAGACGGGAGATCTTCTCCCAGATCTGCCGGTCGTAATCAACGCAGTCCTTTTCGTCGTGGGCTTTGGAGCACTCCCTGAGCACGTCCATGATCTCCGGCACGATCCTGCCCTGCAGTTCCGTCTCCCACTGGGAGATCACCGCCTCCCGGTAAGACTCCAGCACGTGCTCCGTCATTACATCGTCCCGCTTGAAGATCTCCAGCTTCTCCGGGTACTGATCAAAGGCGGCGATGTTTTCCCAGACGGTCCGGGGCGCCTTGCCGAAGAAACGGTCCCGTTCCTCCTGGGTGTACTCATCGAAGACGTGGCGCTCGCTGCGGTAGACCCGGTCACGCTCCAGGTAGAAATCCTCTTCTCCGTAATCCTTGGAGATGGACTTTTCCAGATCTTCCGGGTTCTTCCCCGCTTCCAGGACGGCCTTGATGCCGTCCAGCATGGCCATGTAGGACGCTGCCAGCACCAGATAGGTGTTGCTTTTGGGATTGGGGGAACGCAGCTCGAACCGCGTCGCCGCGGGATTGCCCGTCTCCCTCACCAGGCCCACCAGCACCGTCCGGTTCCGGGAAGGCATCTGGGCGTTGTGGCCCAGGGAGGTGACCGTACATACCGGCGCCTCGTAGCCCGGCTTCAGCCGGTTCATGGCGTCATTGGTGGAGCTGACAAAGGGATTGATCACATCGTAATTATTCAGCAGGCCCATCAGGGCGCCGAAGCCCACGGGGCTCATGAACTGGTTCTTCTCATCTTTGGGGGCGAAGAGGTTCACCAGCCGGCCGTTCTTCAGCTTTGCCGCCACGCCCATGTGGGTATGCTCGCCGCTTCCGGCGACCCCTTCCATGGGCTTAGCCATAAAGGTGACCTCCAGGCCGTAGAGACGGAAGATGTCCCGGACCACGTACTTGATGTGGTTCTCATTGTCCGCCGCCTGCACCGCCGAGGTGTATTTCCAGTCGATCTCCAGCTGCTCCATCACGTGGTCGTAGTTGCCGGAGTTCTCCAGCTTGGCCTTGACGCCGCCCACTTCCTTGTGGCCCATCTCCATGTCGAAGCCGTACTGCTCCAGAATGAGCAGGACTTCCTCCAGGGCCGTCCGCACGGGACCTGTGGTTCTCTTCCAGTACTGCTCCTTGAGCAGCTGGGCTGTGGACAGCTGTTCTCTGTCCGCGTCGTCGTCGGGGGTACGGACCCAGAATTCCAGCTCCGTGGCCGCCGTGATGACCAGTTCATCGATTTCCTCGGCGCTGCCGATGTCAAGATAATCGAAGACATAGGGATTGCTGCGCAGAAGTTCCATGAGATCCATCTTGAAGTTCCGGATGGCGTCACGGAGGATGACCCGGGAGCCCACTCCCTCGTCTTCATTGTGGATCAGGGAGGACGGGATCCGCAGGGTGCCCACGGGCAGCCCGGTCTCCGGATCGGGGTAGCTGAAGTTGTGGTCCACGAACCAATGCACCGTCGTATCCGGAATGATGTCCACCTTGGCGTCATTCAGCCTGGCGATCTTGGGCAGCACAACGGAGGAGCCGTCGGTCTGCACGCCGTCCCGGAGAAACTTGCCGATATCCTTGAGCACTTCCCGGACCGGTATCTTCTCGTCCGTGTCGTGTCCGCCGATATCGATTCCCACCAGGGAAATGAATTTGATCTCCGGATGAGCCAGAAGGGTGGTCCTGATCTCCTCCTCGCTGTGCCGGTCCGCCGGGATCCGGAACAGCATCTTGCTGTAATCATAATTAAGCATCTTATCTTCCTCTGAAATAACCGGAACATTCCCGAAGGCTCCTCCGGGAATGTTCCAAACGTTTCGTTTCAGTTCGGCTTCGGAGCCGTCTTTATTTCGCCAGCAGGTTCAGGTACTTCTCCAGCTCGTTCATGTACTCGCCGTACTTGCTCCAGTTGCCGTCCTTGAGAGCATCCTGAGCGTTGTCATAGGCTGCCTGAGCGGCGTCAATGAGTTCCGTCTGAGACATGGTGTCATCTTTCTTCTTGTCCTTGTCCTGTCCCTTGTCGACATCCTCGCTGCCCTTGCTGTCGTGGGCGCTTCCCTCGCCGAAGAGAGAGTTCAGCGCTTCCGCCAGAGTGGGCTCATAGGCGATCTCATCTCCGAAGACGACGATGACCCGCTTGACCTCCGGAATGCTGGAGTTGGTCGCCTCCAGATAGACCGGCTCAACATAGAGGAGGGAATCCTCGATGGGGATCACGAAGAGGTTTCCTCTGCTGTAGGTGGATCCGGAGGAATCCCACAGGGAGAATTCCTTGGAGATCTCCGTGTTCTGGTCGATCTGGGCTTCCACCTGCATGGGTCCGTATACCACCTTGCTCTTGGGCATCTGGTAGAGCACCAGTTTGCCGTACTCTTCGCCGTCGTTCCTGGCCACCAGCAGACCCATCAGGTTCCGCTTATCCTTCGGGGTGAAGGGGATGGAGTTGACGAACTCCGCGCTCTTCTCTCCCGGCAGCTTCATGATGTAGTAGTTGGGTTCCATGGTCTGTTCCTTGGTGCCGTAGATCTCACTGGCGATCTGCCACAGGTCCTCGTTCTGGTAGAAGACCTTGACGTCGTTCATGTGATATCTCTGGTAGATCTCCGCCTGAATGTTCAGCAGCGTTCCCGGATACCGGATGTGAGCCTTGATCCCGTCAGGCATCTGATCGAAGTCCTTGAAGAGCTTCGGATAGATCCGCTTGAAGGTATTGGCGATGGGATCCGTCTTGTCCACGATGTAGTAGCTGGTATCGCCGTTGTAGGCGTCGATGACGACCTTGATGGAGTTTCTCACGTAGTCCACATCCGTCTCGGCATTGTAGGGCTCCGAGTAGGGATACCGGTTGGTTGCCGTATAGGCATCCACGATCCAGTACAGCTTGCCGTCCACCGTCGCCATGTAGGGATCTTCATCGTAGTCCAGATAGGGCATGATGGTCCTCACCCTCTGGGTGATGTTCCGGTTGATGATGATCTTGGAGCTGCTCTTGATGTTTCCGGAGACCAGCAGCTTCAGGCTCCGCTCTCTGACGGAGAACATGAGGCGGGTCAGCAGGTTCATCTTGATGCCGGCGTTGCCTTTGTACTGGGTGTACTTGTTGCTGTTGCCGTCAGGATAATCGAACTCGTCCTCGGAGGTGTTGACCATGATGTAATCGTTGGTCAGCTCCCCGAAGTAGATGGCCGGGTCGGTCACCTGCAGGTCCACGATGGATTCCGGCGGAATATTCTTGATCAGCATATCGGGCTGGCCGCTGGCCGTGATCTTGTCTACACGGGACAGGACGACGCCGTAGCCGTGGGTATACTTCAGATGCCGGTTCAGCCAGGTGTTGCTGATTTTCTCTTCGTCGATTTCCCGGGAGGCCAGGAAGGTCTGGGTATAGTCGCCGTCGATGGTATACCGGTCGACGTCAACGTCCGCGAACTCGTAGTACTGACGAATGGCCTGGGTCTGGTTGTAGAAGGTCTTCGCCGGCGAATAGTCGTTGATACGGATGTTGGAGATGGTCTCCTCGTTGGCGGCGATGTCCGCGCTGGTCAGATCATCCGTCGCCTTGAAGGGCTTCATGTCCACGCCGTCCAGGCCGTAGGCGTACTGGGTATATTCGATGTTTCTCTCCAGATACTTGCTTTCCTTGTTGATTTCATCCGGCTGCACCACCAGGCTCTGCACCAGCATGGCGCCACCCGTTCCCAGAAGGCCCACAACGACCATCAGCGCGGGAATGGCAATGGCCGGCTTGAACCGCTTCTTCGTGATGCCGATGGCAACGCCGATGGCTGCCAGCACGGACAGGCCCATCAGGATCCGGTACATCCACAGGGTGACGTTGATGTCTGTGAAGCCCGCGCCGTAAACCGCGCCGGTGCTTCCAAAGAGCAGGTCAAACTGCTTCAGGAAAAAGTAGACCCCGACCATCAGGAAGAACAGGATGCCCACGATCACCAGCTGTTTCTCGGCGATATGCAGGAGCATATGGACGTTCTGATTGTCGATCTGCTTTTTGCGGCTGGGCTTTCTCCCCGCGCCGCCGAAGGGGCCGCTGCCCTTGCCGAACTGGCCGGCGAACTGCTTGGAGAACTTCCCGAAAACGTCGTTGATCTCGCTGAAGGGGTTGTTGTCGTCACCGAGATTGCCGGTGTAACGCTCCTCTTCCTCGTCATCGTAGAAGTCTTCCTCCTCGAATTCATCCGGTTCTTCTTCTTCGAACTCCTCGACGCGCTCAAAGGCCTTGGGCGTCCTTACGGTGAGCAGGATCATATAGTAAATGAAGGTCAGCACCGCAAAGGCAACGATCAGCATGATGACCATCGCGTTGAGCTGCTCGATGAAGTTCAGTTTGAATACATAAAATGAAATGTCGTGATGATAGACCGGGTCCTTGATGCCGAAGCTCGTGCTGTTGAAGAACTGCAGCGTCTGGAACCAGAGCTTCGTCACGGCAAAATAGGTTGCCACGGCACCGAAGGCGCCGGCAAGTCCCCAGGAGATCAGATTCAGTTTTCGATGGTTCGTCTCCTCGTCGGATTCTATCCGCTTCACGTATCCCCGTTTAAGGAATTTCAGATACACGTAGGCGAGGAAGGTGACGACAACGAAGACGGGAATGCCGATCTTCAGCTGGGTGAACAGCTTCGTCAGAAATACCGATACATAGGTGAGTTCCCTGAACCAGAGGAAATCCGTGATCCATCCGATCAGTGCCGTGAACAGCAGGATGATCAGAAGGATGATGATGATTATCCCCTTCGCACCCAGTTTCTTCTTCTTCTTTTCTCTGTTTTCTTCCCTTACATCCCTGTTTTCTTCCAAGTCCATGTCCTCCTTCAGAAAAGTGATCGTGTTCAGATTTCTGTATGCTTACACTGTGCCGTTACCCGGGTCTGATTCTCCGGTGATCATGTGGATCAGGCTGTTCAGAATATTATCGATGAATTCCGCCGCCGGGCTGGTGGACGCGAAGACCTTGATGCCGATGCCGACCAGTTCCATGGCGAAGATGACGCACAGGAGGATCAGGATGACCATCAGGACAACCCGTCCCTTGCCGCCTTTCTCTTCCTGCTCCGGTTCAATGAGATCCGTTTCACCGAAGGTGTCCTGAGCGATGGCTTTCTTGGCTTCCTTCTTTCTCTCCTTGGCCAGTCTCTTCTCTTCTTTGGCTTTGGTCCGGTCGAGGATCTTCTGCTCCTTCGGGGAAAGCACCGGCTCTTCCTCCGCCACTTCCGCCGCGACAGCCGCCGCGGTCTCCTCTGCGCGGGCAGTCTTTTCCACGGTAGCTGCCTGCAGCTGCCGCAGTTCCTCCGCCTCGTTCTCGCCGTAGCTGTCGAAATCGGAGGAGATCATGTCCTCAATGTGATTGATCTGGGGCATGACCATGGTATCTTCCAGACCCGGCTTCTCCATGGCAGCCAGTTCCGGCGGGATGGACGGCGTTTCCGCCGGCTCTTCCTCAGCGCTCTCAGTCACGTCTTCCGGAACAAAGAAATCGTCTTCGATTTCCCTGGCAGTCTCCGGTTCCGCCTCTTCCATGGGCAGCTCTTCCGGTTCCTGGACGGCCAGTTCCTCCGGCTCTTCCACGGCCAGCTCTTCCGGCTCCTCCATGGGCAGTTCCTCCGGCTCCTGGACGGCTGCAGGTTCCTCTTCGGAGGCCGGCTTGATGACCAGAGGCTCCGCGGCCTCTTCCATCTTCGTCTTCAGCGGGTCCGCGACGCTGGCAAACTGGCTGAGGAGATCGTCCATCTCATTAGCCTGTTCTTCCGGCTTCGCCGCCGCGGGAATCTCTTCCTTTATGGTATCTGTTACCGCTTCCGCCTTTTCCGCGGTTTCTTCTGCCTTTTCCCTTGCCGCGACACCCAGGGCTTCCTGAATGTCCAGAGGGCCTCTGGCGATCTTCTTCGTGGATGACAGTCCGGCAACGATGGCCTCCTTGTCAACCATTCTGGTCTCCGGCGAGAAACTGGTCACCGGTTCCGGCTTTTCCGGTTCCGGCTGACGGTCCGCTTCCGGATCACCGCCGGGCAGGTCCGCGAAGAAGTCCGCTCTTGCCTTTGCCATGCCCTCGATGTTGTAGCGGGTATGGCGGTGCGCCTCTTCGATCTTGTCCTTCGGCGCCAGCAGGGTGTCACGGGTCACTCCCGTCGCCTGCTGAGCTTCTTCCTGTCCGACCGGGACTTCCGCCGCGGGCTGTACAGGAATATCCGCTGCCGGCTGGACCGGCTGTGCCGGGATATCCATCACCGGCGCCGCGGGCGCTGCCGGGATCTCCGGTGCCGGAGGTTCAGGCTGCACCGGCTCGAAATAGGATTCGGGCTCAGCCGCCGGTTCCGGCTCGAAGAAGGTTTCCGGTTCTTCTATGGCCAGTTTTTCCGGTTCCGGTTCAGCCGCCGGTTCCGGTTCCTTCTTTTCCGTCGTGGACAGGGTATCTGTAAATCTTCCGCCCCGGATTCCGGCCAGAGCGGCTCTGATCTTTTCTTCCTCTTCTTCACGCATCCTGGCCGTCTGCGCCCTGACTTCCTCCGCCTGGTCAAACACGGCTTCGGAGCTGCGCGCTCTGGCTCTCTGCTTCTCTTCTGCTTCCGCTTTCAGACGGGCGATCTCCGCCTCGCGGCGGGCACGCTCCTGGGCAGCTCTCAGGGCAGCCTCTTCACGGGCAGCCATGGCCGCCTCTCTCTGGGCACGGATCCTGGCCGCTTCCTCCGCAGCCTTCAGCTCGGCCTCCGCCTTCAGGCGGGCCTGCTCCTCGGCCTGGCGGCGGGCTTCTTCCTCAGCCTTCGCCCGGGCCTCAGCTTCCGCCTTCGCGCGGGCTTCCGCCTCCGCCTTCTGTCTGGCCGCCTCCGCAGCCATCCGGCGCTGCTCCTCCGCGGCACGAGCTTCTTCCTCAGCCTTCTTTCTGGCCAGGGCCTCCAGTCTCGCCGCGTCCTGCTCCGCCTTTCTGCGGGCTTCCTCTTCGGTCATGCGCTGGATCTGCGCCGCTTCAGCCTGGCGGATCTCTTCCGCCGCGGCCGCTCTGGCTTCCAGCTCAGCGTTCCGCTGTTCCTGTTCCAGCTTTTTCTTCGCCAGGGCCTCTCTTCTGGCCTCTTCCAGCGCTTTCATGCGGGCTTCTTCCTCTTCCCGCTGCTGGGCCTTCTTCCTCTCCAGCGCGTCGATCCGGTCCAGCAGATCGGACTGGACTTCCTTGGGCTCATAAAGCTTAACGATGCCTTCCTTCTCCAGGAAGTCATCCATGGTCATTTCCTCTTCACGGGACTCGAACCGCTTGGATGCCGCCTCGTCGGCCGCAACCTGTTCCTTGCCGATGGTCCCCGCGTCCCTGACCTTGGCCAATTCCTTGTCCAGAAGCTTCTGGAACTCCGCGTTCTTCTGGTTGAAGGTGTTCAGCTGGGCGACCTGCCCGACCTTTCCCGCCGCTTCGCTCGCCGCGTCGGCCGGGATCGCGTTCCTGGCTTCCTGGGCGGGAACGACACGGTCAAAGATCTCCGCCACACGGGAGGTCTCCGGGTCCTTCTTCGGCTCCTTCTTCGGTTCGGGGACCTGAGCCTTCGCCTGGGCCAGTTTCGCTCTCAGCTCCGGAACGTCATCCGGATCAAGATTCCAGTTGAAATCGATATCGTCCGTTTTCTCTACCACACGGCTGTCCGGATATTCCGATACATCGAAGGACATCCCCTCCAGGAATGGCTTTCTCGGCGCTTCCGGTTCCTGCGCGGCAGCTGCGGGAGCTTTCGCCGCCGGAGCCTGGGCAGAAGCCGCGGCAGCCGGGACAGCCGGAGCTGCCTGCTGTACGGGTTCCTCTATTGCCGGCGCAGCGACCTCCGGTTCCGGCTCAGCCGGAATCTCCTCTGCCGGGGCGCTGACCGCCGGTGCCGGCGCAGCGTCCTCGATCAGTCTCGTTCCGCAGTGGCTGCAGAATACCGAATCATCAGCTACCTGATTTCCGCAATGTTTACAAAACATATGGTCCTCCCAGAGTAAGTGTGGTATAGGTTCTTCGTTGTTTTTGCATGGCATAAATCTGCATCCCTCTTCCTCCGAAGAAAGGTGCAGTGCTCACAGTTACTACTATTATATATTAGATTACAGGAATTTTCCACCAATTTCCTGAATCTTATTTATCCTTAAGATTCCGCCACAAAGGCGCGGTAGATCGCCCGGATGGCCTCCTCAAAGTCCGCGCTGTCCACGCCGACGATGATGTTCATTTCACTGGACCCCTGGTCGATCATCTGGATGTTGATGTCCGCCTGGGCCAGCGCGGTGAACAGCCTGGCCGAAGTTCCCTTCCGGGAAGCCATGCCGGCTCCTACCGTAGCGATCAGCGCCAGATCGGACTGCACGTCCATGGCGTCCGGCTTCAGCTGCCGCTGGAATTCGTCCAGGATGTCATCCAGCTTCCCGTCGATCATATGGTTGAACACGATGACGGACACGGTATCGATTCCGCTGGGGATGTGCTCGATGGTGACATCGTGATCCTCCAGGATGGCCGCCATCCGGCGGATGAATCCCTTCTGCCCGATCATGTGGCTGCTGTAAATGGTGATGGAAGTGAAGTCCTTCCTTCCGGCGATCCCGGAAATGATCTGCCCCTCTTCCAGACGGGCCGGCTCCGCCGTGATCATGGTTCCCGGATCCTGGGGCTGGTTGGTATTCCGGATGTTGATGGGAATACTGGCCACCCTCGCCGGATAGATGGCCTCCTCGTGGAGCACCGAGGCTCCCATGTAGGCCAGCTCCCGCAGCTCCTTGTAGGAAATCTGCTTGATGGGCTTCGGGTTCTTCACGATCCGGGGGTCCGCCACCAGGAATCCGGAGACGTCGGTCCAGTTCTCATAGACCTGGGCGCCGACGGCCCGGGCGACCAGCGCGCCGGTGATGTCGGAGCCGCCCCGGGAGAAGGTCTTCACGGTGCCGTCTTCCCGGGCTCCGTAGAAACCGGGGATCACTGCCCGCTCCACGTCCTTCAGCGCAAAGGCAATGCCCGTATTGGTTTCCTCCTCCAGGTGCTTTCCCTTGTCGCTGAACCGGATGAACTCCGCCGGATCCGCAAAGGAGAATCCCAGATAGGCGGCGACCAGCTTACCGTTGAGGTATTCTCCCCGGCTGGCCAGATAGTCCGCCGTGGTGCCTTTGTCGATCTGCCGCCGGATCTCCTCCAGCTCTTCCTTCATTCCCACATCCACGCCAAGGTCCCGTTCCATTTCCAGGAACCGGTCCGTGATCATCTGGAACACCTGCTCGTAGGGGAGCTTGTGTTCGATATGGGTCAGACAGAGATACAGAAGGTCCGTGATCTTCGTGTCCTCATCGAAGCGTTTGCCCGGCGCGGAAACCACCACATAGCGGATGTCCGCATCGCTGTTGATGATCTCGCCGATTTTTTTGATCTGGCCGGCATCCGCAACGGATGATCCGCCGAATTTTGCTACCTTGATTCCCATGATGAATCCCGCTTTACTCCTTCTTCAACGCTTCAACTTTATCCAGACGTTCCCAGGGAACATCGATATCCGTCCGGCCGAAGTGGCCGTAGGCCGCTACCTGGCGGTAGATGGGCCGCCGCAGGTCCAGATCCCGGATGATGGCCGCCGGCCGCAGGTCGAAGTGCTTCTGCACGATCTCCGCCAGCCGCTCATCGGGATACTTTCCCGTCCCGAAGGAATCCACCAGAATGGATACGGGGCGGGCAACGCCGATGGCGTAGGCCAACTGCAGTTCACATTTATCCGCCAGTCCGGCAGCGACCAGATTCTTGGCCACATACCTGGCCGCGTAAGCCGCGGAACGGTCCACCTTCGTGGGATCCTTGCCGCTGAACGCGCCGCCGCCGTGGCGGGCGTATCCGCCGTAGGTGTCTACGATGATCTTCCGACCCGTCAGGCCCGAATCCCCCTGGGGTCCGCCGATGACAAATCTTCCCGTGGGGTTGACCAGGATCTTCGTCTCCTCATCCATAAGCGCCGGATCCACCACGGGGCAGATCACGTGCTCGATCAGGTCCTCCTTGATCTGTTCCAGTTTCACCGTGGATTCGTGCTGGGTGGAGATCAGGATGGTATCGACCCGCTTCACTCCGTTATCGTCGTATTCCACCGTCACCTGGGTCTTTCCGTCGGGACGGAGGTATTTCAGGGTCCTGTCCTTTCTCACCTCGGTCAGCCGGCGGGCCAGCCGGTGAGCCAGAGAAATAGGCATGGGCATGAGTTCCGGCGTCTCGTTGCAGGCAAAACCGAACATGATCCCCTGATCTCCCGCGCCGGTCTCCTCCAGGGCATCATGCTCATGCTCCAGGGAACCGTCCCGGTATTCCATGGCTTCATTCACGCCCTGGGCGATGTCCGGGGACTGCTCGTCGATGGACGTCATGATGGCGCAGGTGGTTCCGTCAAAGCCGTATTTGGCCCGGGTATAGCCGATGTCCGTGATCACCTTGCGGGCGATCTTGGGGATGTCCACATAGCATTCGGTGGTGATCTCCCCCATGACCATGGCGTAGCCGGTGTTCACCGTCGTTTCCGCGGCTACCCGGCCCATTTTATCCTTTTCCAGAATCGCGTCGACGATGGCGTCGGAGATCTGGTCGCAGATCTTGTCCGGGTGGCCTTCGGTAACCGATTCCGATGTAAACAGTCTCTTCATATATCATACTCCTTGTACTCAAGTGCATACTCCACTGCATTATAGACTACTTCAAAATGCAGGTCAATACTCCCCTTGATTCCCGTTTCCCCAGGCCGTATAATCTACGAAAGAACGAAAGGACGAACGGATGGACAGACCTGTACCACGTATCCTCACCGGAGGACAGAAACTGAAGATCGCGGAAGTCAACCGGCACTTCATCTCCGCCTACGTGACCGACACCCGCCTCATGGGCGTGCTGGCGGTCTACGCCCACTGGCATCTGGATACCCTGGATGAGGATGAGGCGGAACCGGGCAAAGGCAACGCCGGAACCAATCCCGTCACCTGGGGGGATCTGCACCAGTTCTTCTATATCGACTGCGAGGAGACCGGCCTGGAGACCTATTACGAGATCCGCGTCAGCGACATGAACATGGTCGCGGAACGGGAGCAGGCCCTCATCGGCGGACTGGGCGCGAAGAAGATCGATCTGTCCGAGGAGGAGCTCCGGCAGCTCATGTGCCTCTACCGCTCCTTCAATCTGCAGCACGGCCTTCCCCTTCCCGAGGGACTGGACAACTATGGATTCCTGTTCACCCCGGACATGACGCCGGGCCCGGGTCAGCGGCAGGCCCTGATGAAACGCATCTGCACGGACATCACTTCCGTTTACCAGCTGATCAATTACTTTATGATGCGCTGCTTCGGCCGGGATCCTGAGGGGGCCCGCTATCTTGCCGCGGACGACACCGTGCCGGTGGATCTTTATGACCGGTACGTCCGCGCCACCTTCTGCCGCAACGTCATCGACCGGATCCCTCCCGCGGAGGAGGGCGAGAGACAGAAAACCCCGCCGCAAAGGGCCGGGGAATCATCTGTACGGATAAAGACGAGGGAGTATCTCTGCGAATCCCTGGTGGAAATGGACGGCCGGTATGAGGTGATCGTATCCCGCGTACTGGTCCGCGGAAAGAAAGTGGCCGGCCTGGAATACAGCAGCGGCTTTCCCGTCACCCCTTCGGAAGCCGCCCTCATGATGAGAAAGACGGAGCATGTCGCCGTCTTCAATATCCTTCTTTCCGACAGGGAACTGGAGGAGAACCTGGGCGAGTTCAGCATCGGCTTCCACGCGACGCTGACCCGCTGTGAGAATGGCCGCCTCTTCATGGCCTACCGACCGGACAACAGCCACGTGAGTGAGCGGGTGTTTCAGCTGAATAACGATGTGGCCGGCGTCTACTTCGTATCCAACGCCGGACAGCTGATCACCGCCGCCTACAGCCGGGAGGACGCTCTGGCGATCAACCGGACGATCCACGGGAGCATCCTGGCCCCCTATCTCCAGTTCGCCGGGGCCTTCCTGTTCAAAGAACCCCTTCTCTACGAATTCATGCACAGCGACATCGATCTGTTCGAAACCTTCCTGAGCATGATCAGCGGCGAGGAGGAATGATCCGGTCGAAGAGTTTTTTGTTCAGCCGCTTCACCGGCGCGCCGGACAGATTGCTGAGCACGGCAATGCCGGTTCCCGCCTCCGGGCAGATCCACAGGCTCGCCCGGAACCCGTCATCGGTCCCCTCATGGCCGCAGAGCTGATACCCCTTCTGCTTTCTCATGAACCATCCCAGACCCATCTGTTCACCGTTATTGGGCACCCGGGCGTATTCCCGCCGGATCTGTTCATAACCGGAAGAAGACAGGATCGCCGAGCCGCCCTTTCCGCCCATCCCGTCCATGTGCATCCGGGCCCACTTCAGCAGGTCCGCCGCGTTGGAGGTCAGGGTTGAACTGGGAGCGTGGCTTCGCGTATAGGGATAGTGGGCCGCGGGAACGATCCGCCGGTCCGTTGCCTTTTCATGAGGCTTCGCCAGGTTCTTCTCCCCCCGGGCAAACCGCTCGAAGGTCTTCATGGTGGAATTCCCCATCCCCGCCGGCTCCAGCAGAAACTCCCCGATGAAATCCTCATAGGACAGGGGCCGCCCGCCGGTAAATTCCGACGACTTCACTGCCACCAGATGTCCCAGGATCTCGTAGGCGATGTTGCTGTAGCGGAAGCCATCTTCTCCCGGGGCCCAGAGCAAAGGCAATTCCAGCACCTCGCCGGAATGGACGTAATCGGACAGGGCTGTCTCCGCGGTCAGTGCCTCCGCCCACCGGTAATCCTCCACATCCCCCAGTCCGGACGTGTGGGAGAGCATCTGGTCGATGCGGATCCTCTCCGCCCGGGGATCCCGGAACCGAAGATCCGGCAGCAACTCGGTCAGACGGTCGGACAGGCGGATCACGCCGGCCTCGGCCAGCTTCATCACCGCCATGGACGTAAAGAGCTTGGATACCGACGCGCAATGAAAAATATCCCCCGGCTCCAGAGGTTCATGGGTCGTCACATCCCGCACGCCGGCGGCGCCGATCCACTCCTCCTCCCCCATCGTCACGCCGATGGCAAGGGCCGGGAGATCGTTGTATTCCATGGCTTCAGCGAGGAAGCTTTCGCCAATGTCGCGCAGCTGACCGGCGGTCATCACTTCACCCGGACGGTTACCGTCACATCTCTGCTCGCCGCCTTGACGCTTTCGCTGCCGGCAGCAGTTACGCGGACCACCATTCTGTACTTTCCCTTGCGGGTCTTCTTCTTCACCGTAATATCCCCTGTCCCATGATCAATCCTCAGTTTCCCGCTTCCGCTGACCTTCTGGTAGGTGACGCTGCCCTGCGCTCCGGAAACTGAAATTGCCTTTGCTCTCTTCAGGGTTTTCGCCTTCTTACGGACTGCCTTACGTTTAATCCTGACCGTTTTTCCGCTGGCGACCAGACCGTTTGCCTTTTTCACGGCAGCTTCTCCAGCCATCGCGGTGTTCTGGTTCCGATCGGAGATGTCCAGCATGTACGGCTTATGGACAGTCGCACTGCCCTCCGTATCCCCCAGCACTTCGAGGAAAAATGTCCCGGCACGAGGCGGGGTAAACACCGCCGTCAGGCGGTAGGCATTGTACGTTGCATACCTGGTGACGGTTTTCCTGATAACTGGTTCCATCTGGTTCCCTTCGGAGTCAAATATCCGGATGGACGGTTCCGCGGTATCTGTCCGGACCGCGATGTCGACCGGCTTGCCGGCGGCGCCGAGTGCCAGCTCATAGCCGTCCACGATCGCCTCCCACGACGACCCGTCCTCCTCGATAATCCTGACCTTCGGATCCGTCGGATCAAAGGTCCGGGTCTGTGAGAACGGCAGCCTGGTGATTTTCTCATAGGGGACATTGCTGACCTTCACCGTGCAGGCGGAGGATATTGTCCCGTCCCCCCAGGACGCCGTGATCTGTACTGTTCCCGCTGCCTTCGCCGTTATTCTGCCGGATTCGTCCACATCCGCCACCGAGGAATCGGTGGTGGCGAAGACCACCTCGTCGGCATGCCGGCTTGCCGTTCCGGGCTGTACCGCGTATTCCAGACTGAGGTATTCTCCCGGATACATGGATGCGCTGGTCCTGTTCAGCGCGATGGCTTCCGGGACTGTGGGTCCCGCTTCCGTATTGTTTACCGCGTTGACCGCGTTGATCTTCCCGAAGCCGAATCCGTGCTGGTCAAAGGCATCATTCCCGCTGCTCGTATAGATCAGGTTTTTCAGTTCCCGGGCATTCAGTCCGCTGTCCTCGGATTTCAGAAAAGCGGCCAGTCCGGCAACAATCGGCGAAGCCATGGATGTGCCGCTGAGCTGACTGTATACGGTCCGGTTTTCGTCCTGCCGGTCAATGTATGTGCTGACGATGTCCGTCCCCGGCGCGGAGACATCCTTCTCCGCGCCGTGATTGGAAAAGTACGCCTTTTCGCCGGCAGAATCGTGAGCCATCACGCTGATGGCACCCGCCGCATCGCCGGGGGATTGAGTAAGTTCGGAGTCCTCATTGCCTGCCGCGCATACGCACAGCACATTGCTCTCAAAGGCGTCGTTGATTGCCTTTTCCATGAGATAGTCGTGGTACAGCGCGCCAACGCTCATATTGATCAGATCGGCGTGTTTCTCCACGGCGTATTCGATGCCGCAGACGATGTCCTGGGTGGTGAAGGGAAGTCCCTCTTCATTGAGCGCCGCGTCGATCACGATCAGTTTCGCCCGGTTCTTCGCCACCCCGGAAATCCCGAAGAAATCCTCGGAGTCGGCAGCGATCAGGCCGCAGATGTGGGTGCCGTGTCCGTGGTCGTCGTCCTTACCGTCCAGAGCCGTGAAAGACACTTGGTTTCCGTTGTTGAAGGTAACGCACTCGTCCGAGATAATATTCTTCTCGAGATCCGGATGATTCAGCTGCGCGCCGGTATCGATGACGGCGACGGTGACGGCAGTTCCGGATTCGGAGAGCAGTGGACTCTTCCAGGAGTCAAACACCTTCGCTGAACCCGAATAGATTTCTCCATATTCTTCAGTGCCGTAGACGGTTTTCCCCATATACCACTGGGTGATCATCTTCCCGTCGATGATGGATTCATGTCTGCCGAACTGGCTGTTCCCGTCCAGCGCGACCAGTTCCGACCCTTCCTCAATATCTCCCACATCCTCTTCAGAAGGGTCGTCATTGATCCGGTAACGGTAGTTCGGCTGAACGATCAGCACCTTGTCATCGGACAGCAGTTCATCGGCAACTCCCTGCGCGTCTTCCGGATTATCCAAGCTGACCCTCGCCAGCCTGCTCCCGTCGGCCAGAGTGCTGACGTTGTCCAGTGTCGCGTCGGCTTCCTTCGCCATGCCGGCGATCTCTTTTTTCGACGTGCCGTCCTCAACCAGGATCAGCAGCTCATCCATGGCTGCCGATTCTTCCGTCATATCGCTCAGATCCGCGGGCATACTGATGCCGCTTTGCCCGCTGCCGGAATCCGCACCAAAAGAGGCGCTCTCCGCCGCACCTGCTGTACAGGTGTACGCGAGAGCCATCATGACAATCAATGCTATGAATACTGCCTGTCTGACTGTTTTTCTCATCGTGCCTTACTTCTTTGTCTTCGCGCTTCGAATCGATGACAGAATTCCGTCATAAGTATTGCCGGATGTCCGGACCGGACAGACGGCGACATAGTACCGGGTCTTTTTCTTCAGTCCCTTGATGGTGCAGCTGGTCTTTTTCTTTCCGACGGTCTTGACCTTTGCTCCCTTCATATCCTTTCGGGTGGAGTAGTATACTTTATACCCGGTGGCGCCGGATGTCTTCTTCCAGCGGACGGTGACCTTCTTTTTGCCGCCCTTGGCTTTCTTGGTCTTCACCGTGCTCATCAGGCAGCGGCCCGTATCGGACCAGGGTCCGTACTTCCCGTCGGTGCTGCGGTAGGACTGGACCTGAACATCGATCATCGCGCCGGTACTGAGTCCGCCGATCCAGGCGGATGTGCTTCCTCCGACGGCCTTGCTCTGCCAGCTGCCGCCGTTCTGCCTCCACCGGACCAGATAGTTCGTCGCTCCCGCGCCCGGGTTGAACATCACGTTGATCTGCCGGCTGCTGTAATACCCCGTCACCTGGACCCCGCTGGCCGCTCCCGGCGCCAGCATGGGGATGGTCTCCCTCTTCGTCGCTCCGCAGACCGTGCAGGTGAAGGTCTTCACCCCGGTCCGCGTAGATGTGGCCGCCCGGGTCACCTTGCCGCCGTCCCAATGGTGGTCAACAACTTCCATAGTGACCAGCTCCGGATCGTACAGCCAGTCCGCTGCCGATGAGCCATCCACAGCCAGCCGCATGTAATTGCCCTGGCTGATGATCGAATCGTCCTCTTCCAGGGGATCCTCATAGAGCACCAGCATCGACCGGTTCAGTTTATCCGCGGTCAGCGTCACCGTACATTCTTCAAATTGGGGAACCTCTTCGTCATCCGTCCCGCTGGCATCCGCTTCCGCGACGGCGAGCTCACCTTCGGCGGTTTTCTCCGCAGTCGCGGCATCTTCCTCCGCCCCGGGCTCATCCCCGGCCGCGGCTTTCTCTGCCGCATCGGCGTCATCCGCGGTTTCTCCACTCTCCGCGGCGGCGATTTCCTTGCCGCCATCTTCCGCGGCGTCACCCTCCGCCGGGTCCACAAGCCGCTTTCCCTTGATGGTCACTTTCGCCGGACAGTCCTGTCCCCTTCCGAACTGTTCGGCCAGCGTATGCAGGGTGATCCCGTAAACCGTGACCGTCGGCTTGTCCGTCTCGGACAGGGCGACCTGATAGGCGTCCTGTTCCGCGTAGGCCCTCATGGAGGCCAGCATAACCGTCTTATCCAATACGGATGATCCGTTTCTGTTCGCGTTCAGCCTGGTGATCGCTTTGCCGCTCAGGTCCGCCGCCTTCTCCCCGAGGAGGCGGTTGATGGTTCTGCCGTAATCCGTCAGGCCCCATCCGTACTGCACGTCCTGCCCGTTGATCTTGCCCTGGGTGCCGCTCTTGCGCACCGCGGTATCCTTGAGCAGTTTCATAAACTCGGCCTGATTCATATCGTTGTCCAGGCTCTTGCACAGGGCCGCCAGCGCTGACAATTCCGGACAGGAGAAGCTGGTGCCCGAACCGTGCTGATAGGATCTCTCGCTGCTTGCGCCTACGCTCCAGAGTTCATCTCCGGGAGCCGTCACCCAGAGCTTGTTGGCATACCCGCTGCCGTCAGAGGCGGACAGGCGCTGGGAATAATAGCTCACTGTATTGTCATCATCCACAGCCCCGACACCCATGGTGTACTGTGCCGGATAGCTGGCCAGCTGGCCTTTTTTACTGTATTCGTTGCCCGCGGCGCAGACGAGAATCATCCCGTCGTTCATGGCCCGGTTGCAGGCCTGCCTTTCCAGAGGATCGGGCACCGGGCCACCCAGGCTCATGTTGATGACGGAAATGTTCACCCCGTCCCTTCCGCCGGTTCTGATATACTCTTCCTTCTGATCACAGGCGTAATTCACCGCCTCCAGGAAAACACTGCTCACGGCCCTGCCGCTCCTGTCAAAGACGCGAATGGGCATGATCTCCACGCCCTGCAGGATGCCGGCGATACCCTTCCTGTTGTCGCTTTTCGCCGCGATGACACCGGACACAAAGGAACCGTGTCCGTTGTCATCCTGTGTATCCCATGTATTTCTGTCCGCAGCGAAGTTGTATCCATCGACAACGCGGCTCTCATCCATATCCTCGTGCTCGCTGACCAGGCCGGAATCGATGACCGCGACAATGATGGCATCGCCCGTCCCGTTGCCGTCATAATCCATATCCACCGTATTATCCTGGTCCCGTCCGTCCAGCCCATAAGACCAGACCGTCGGCACCTTCATGTTCGGGAGATTGTACTGGGAGCTGTATTTGGGATCGTTGGGTTCCACCGCCGATTGGAGAGCAACATCCGTCTCCTGCTGCTCTGTCTCTCCTTCCATCATGTGTTTCTGGAAGTCCGGCTGGATGCAGTCGATCAGCGACCCATCCACGCAGGCCCGGATATCCTCCAGGGACGCAGCCGTATAGGCGCCTTCCGTATACTGAAGCTTCGTCAGGTGAGCTCCGCCGGCGATGGCCCGGTCGACAGCCTCCACGTCTTCCGCGGAGACATCACCCTTCAGCTGAAGGATGAATCCCTCGTACTTCTCGTCCGGGTAATCCTTCAGCATCTGCTCCGCCCGAGCGTAAGGATCGGCGGACCCGCCGCTCTTTCCTTCGCCGCCGTCACCTTCCGTCTTCCCGGAGGCGGCGGTGCCGGAATCGGCCGGGCTGTCCCCGGTCAGGGGCTCGGACTGGGCCGGTGTTGCCTTTGCCTTGCTGTCCCCGGCCACATTGTCGTTATGCTGCATGGCAAACAGACCGGCCATCAGTCCGATGACGGCCACGGCAACGAGCATGGTAATGATCGTCTTTTTCCGGTTTGCCTTTTTCATCATAACAAAACTCCCCGGTCAGTCCCCTTCCCGGTTCTTCTTCCCATTTCTATACCAATTATATCTGATTTCACTCTTCCCGTCAAAAGCTCTTATGGTGGTCCTCGTTGATCAACGCCCCCGAAGCATGATCGCGCGGGCGGCAGAAAAAGCAATTCTATAGGGCAGCGGACGCAGGGCCCGGTCCGCCTCCTTCAGCTTCTCCCGGATGGGGATCTGCTGGGGGCAGCGCCGTTCGCACCGGCCGCAGCCGTTGCACTGGGAAGCGAAGGTCGCCGGCCGGCCGAGGGCGATGGCCTGGAACCATTCCTTGCGGCCGGAGCGCCTGCTCTCCGTATACATCCGGTTATAGCAGCGAAAGTTGCCCGGGATGTCGACCCCCTGGGGACAGGGCATGCAGTAGCCGCACTCGGTGCAGCCCACCTGCATCTTTTCCGTCATGATCTGCCGCACCTGTTCGATGAGGGCGTAGCCCTCCGGCGGCATGGCACCGATCTCCGCCGCCTCGGCGATGCGGCAGTTCTCCCGGACCATCTTCACCGAGTTCATCCCGGACAGGACGCAGGTCACCTCCGGCTGATCCCAAAGCCAGCGCAGGGCCAGCTCCGCCGGACTGAAATTGAGGTTGCTTTTGCGGATCAGCGCCTTCGCCTCTTCCGGCAGCATATCCACCAGCTTTCCGCCCCGCAGGGGTTCCATGATGATCACCGGGATACCCTTGGTCGCCGCGGCCCGGAGGCCTTCCCTCCCTGCCTGAGCGTGTTCGTCGGCGTAGTTATACTGGATCATGCAGAAATCCCAGTCGTAGTCATCCAGGATACGGAGGAAGTTCTCCGTATTTCCGTGGAAGGAAAACCCTATGCTGTGGATTTCATCCGCCTTCTTTTTCTCCCGGATCCAGTCCTCTATCCCCAGCTTCTTCAGCTTCTGCCACTGGGAAATATCCGTCAGGAAATGGATCAGGTAGTTGTCGATCCAGGTAGTCCGAAGCCTTCTCAGTTCCTCCCGGAACATGCGCTCGATGCCCCCGCTGGAGGTGATCAGATAATGGGGCAGCTTGGTGGCGATGCGGACGTCGCTGCGGATGCCCGTCTCCTCCAGGATCTCCCCCAGGGCCGCTTCGTTGCCGGGATAGACATAGGCCGTATCAAAATAGTTGACCCCGTGGCGGTACGCTTCCAGCACCTCCTCCCGGGCCTTGTCCAGATCTATGGTTCTTCCCTTTTTGGTGAACCGCATGCACCCGAATCCCAGGATGGACAGCGGTCTTTCGTATTTGTCTTTTCGGTATTTCATCTCGCCTGTAGTATATCACAATCCTTCCTGTTATAATATGGTCATCGAAGCAAAAGCAATCCCGAATCTGTAAAGGAGCCCCACATGAGTACTTCCGAATATGTCAGCCCGTTTTCCGAACGCTACGCCGGAGAGGAAATGAAATATCTCTTCTCGCCGGACAGCAAGTTTTCCACATGGCGAAAGCTCTGGATCGCCCTGGCCGAATCGGAAATGGAACTGGGGCTGCCCATCCGGCAGGAACAGATCGATCAGATGAAGGCCCACATTGAAGACATCAATTACGAGGAGGCAAAGGCAAGGGAAAAGATCGTCCGACACGATGTGATGAGTCACGTGTACGCCTATGGGCTGCAGTGTCCCGAGGCTGCCGGCATCATTCACCTTGGCGCCACCAGCTGCTACGTCACGGACAATGCCGACCTGATCATCATGCGCCAGGCCTTGCAGCTGATCCGCCGCCGGCTGATCAACGTCATCGCCGCCCTGGCGGACTTCGCGGAAGAGTATAAGGACCTGCCCACCCTGGCCTTCACCCACTTCCAGCCGGCCCAGCCCACCACCGTGGGCAAGCGGGCGACCCTGTGGATCCAGGATCTGCTCTTTGATCTGGAGGATCTGGACTACGTGATCGGCTCCCTGCGCCTGCTGGGATCCAAGGGCACCACCGGCTCCCAGGCCAGCTTCGTGGATCTCTTCGAGGGCGACCATGAAACATGCCGGCAGCTGGAACCGTAGATCGCGGCGAAGCTGGGC
>JAFRHG010000003.1 GCA_017433375.1 Bacillota bacterium | reverse complement strand
CGCAATAAAAGAGGCTGCTGCGTGGATGCAACAGCCTCAATTTGTTTGATCTGTCAGACTTCATCGGACTGTGTCAGATGATGCCGGACTCTGGTGGTCAGAAGTCGCTCCTTATTTAGTGGAAGCGTCATAGAGTGCTTCTGCGTTGTCCCACTCTTCGATGATTTCCGGGATGACCTTGTCGAGGTCGCCTACGATGCCGTAGTCCGCAACTTCGAAGATCGGGGCGTCGGAGTCTTTGTTGATCGCGACGATGATGTCGGAAGTCTGCATGCCGGCCAGGTGCTGGATAGCTCCGGAAATACCGCAGGCGAAGTAGATCTTCGGCTTAACGGTGGTACCGGTCTGTCCTACCTGGTGGGAGTGATCGATCCAGCCTGCGTCAACCGCAGCACGGGAGGATCCGACCACGCCGCCGACCTTGTCCGCGAACTTCTTGATCAGTTCGAATCCGGAAGGATCGCCCAGACCTCTTCCGCCGGAGCAGATGATCTCGGCGTCGGTCAGGGAAACCATTTCCTTGGCGGACTTGACCACGTCCTTGATCTGGATGTGGATGTCGCTCTCGGACAGTTCCGGGGTGTACTTGATGACCTCGCCGGTCGCGCCTTCTTCAGGCTCTCTCTTCTGCATAACGCCGGGACGTACGGTGGACATCTGAGGTCTGGTTCTCGGGCAGATGATGGTCGCCATCAGGTTACCGCCGAAAGCCGGACGGGTCTGCTTGATGCCGGTGGACGGATCGTCAGGATCCAGCGTGGACGTATCCAGCGTGGTGTTCTTCTTGGCATACTCGATGTAGCTCTTGACCTTGACATCCAGTCTGGTGCAGTCCGCCGTCAGGCCAGTGTTGCATCTCGCCGCGATTCTGGGAGCGAAGTCTCTTCCGATGTGGGTCGCGCCGTAGAGAACGATCTCCGGCTTGTACTCGTCGATCGCGCCCTTCAGAGCCTTGGTGTACGCATCGGTGGTGTAGTGCTGGAGCAGCGGATGAGCGATCTGATAGACCTTCTCTGCACCGTACTTGAAGCACTCGTCCGTCAGCGGAGCGATGTCCTTCTCGTCGCCGATCAGAACTGCGCATACCTGCGTCTCATCGCTGATTTCCTTGGCCAGTCTTCTGCCTTCGCCGATCAGCTCCAGAGCAACGTTCATCAGTTTGCCGTCTCTCTGCTCTGCGAATACCCAAACGTGCTTGTAGTCGCCCAGGTCAGCCTGAACTTCGATCTTCTTCTCTTCGATCGCGCCGAACTTACAGGAAGTCAGGCACTGATTACAGAAGTCGCAGCTCGCGTTGATGGCCGCAACCTTGCCCAGCTTGTTGCCATCATATGGTTCGAAATAAAATGCATCTTTCGGGCAGCTCTTAAAGCATTGTCCGCAACCAATACATTTTTCTTTGATAATATTAATAGCCATCTGTAGTTCCTCCTCCTCTTAGATCACATGCTTGCCCTTCAGGTTAATCAGTAAGTTCTTGGCCTGTTCCTTCTCGGTGTCGCCTTCGATCTTGATTCCGGGCGCCTTGGGAGCAGGAGTGAAGGACCGGAATACGTTCGTCGGAGAAGCTTCCAGACCGACCTTGGTCAGGTCGACCTCGATGTCCTTCGCGTTCCAGGTCTTCATTTCTTTGTCACCGTAGATACCGGCAATGGTCATGTATCTCGGAGTGTTCAGCTCTTTGATCGTGGTCAGCAGGCAGGGCAGCTCAACGTCGATCAGCTCATAGCCGTCTTCCAGCTGTCTCTTTACCGTAACCTTTTTACGGTCATCAGAAATCTCAAACTCTTCTACATAGGAAACCTGGGGCAGATCCAACTTTTCCGCCAGCTGCGGGCCGACCTGAGCCGTGTCTCCGTCGATGGCCTGACGGCCGGTGAAGATCAGATTGTAGTCGCCGTTTTCCTTGACCCATTTTCTGACGGCCGCTTCCAGTGTATTGGATGTCGCCCAGGTGTCGGAACCGCCAACCGCTCTGTCGGATACCAGGATGCCTTCATCAGCGCCCTTGGCGATGCACTCGAACAGGAGGTCGTTGGCCTGCGGGGGTCCCATGGTGATGACGGTGATATGAACGTCATCGAACTTATCCTTGATCTTCAGCGCTTCTTCCAGCGCGTTCGCGTCGTCGTTGTTCAGGATGCTCGGAACACCGTCTCTGATCAGCGTACCGGTCTTCGGGTTGATCTTGATCACGTTCGTATCCGGAACCTGCTTCGCGCATACAATAATATTAAATGCCATTAGTCTATTCCTCCCTCTATCTTATTTACCAAGAACGGATGCCGCGATGACCATTCTCTGGACTTCTGAAGTACCTTCATAAATCTCAGTGATCTTGGCGTCTCTCATCATTCTCTCTACCGGATAGTCCTTCGTGTAGCCATATCCGCCGTGGAGCTGTACGCACTTGGTGGTGACGTGCATTGCCGTCTCCGCCGCGAACAGCTTCGCCATGGCAGCCGCCGGTCCGTAAGGAAGGTGCTTGTCTTTCATGTCAGCCGCTCTGTATACCAGCAGTCTGGCCGCCTGAATCTGCGTCTCCAGATCCGCTACGACGAACTGCAGCGCCTGGAACTTGGACAGGGACTTGCCGAACTGCTTACGGGCCTTCATGTATTCCACGGTGACGTCCAGAGCGCCCTGCGCGATACCCAGAGCCTGGGAAGCGATACCGATACGGCCGCCGTCCAGAGTGGACATAGCTACCTTGAATCCATCGCCGAGCTCACCCAGGAGTCTGTCCTTGGGGATCTTGCAGTTCTGGAAAATCAGCTCGGTGGTGGAAGATGCGCAGATACCCATCTTATCCTCGGTCTTACCAATGGAGAATCCCTCGTCACCCTTCTCTACGATGAAGGAACTGATTCCGTGATTACCCTTGGACTTGTCCGTCATAGCCATGACGACGAAGACGTCGGCATATCCGCCGTTGGTGATGAAGACCTTGGCACCGTTCAGCAGCCAGTGATCTCCGCAGTCCTCTGCTCTGGTCTGCTGACCGGAAGCATCGGTACCAGCGTTCGGCTCAGTCAGTCCAAAAGCGCCCAGCTTCTTACCGGAAAGCAGGTCCGGCAGGTACTTTTTTCTCTGCTCTTCCGTGCCCCAGTTAAAGATGGGCCAGCAGCAGAGGGAAGTATGCGCCGAGCAGATAACGCCGGTTGACGCGCACTTCTTGGAAAGCTCTTCTACCGTGATTGCATAGGAGATGTGATCTCCGCCGGCGCCGCCGTACTCCGTCGGGAACGGAACACCCAGCAAGCCGTACTTTGCCATCTTTTCTACAGTCTCTTCGGGGAAACGGTGTTCCGCGTCGATGTCTGCAGCAAGTGGTTCAACCTCGGTCTCGGCAAAATCGCTTACCATTTTTCTTACGAATTCTTGTTCCTTCGTCAGTTGAAAGTTCATGTAATTGCCTCCTTCGAATTATTTGATGGCACGGGAAAACTCCCGGTACCTTATGGATGAATGTATCGTTATTTTAATAACAAAATACACCGATTTTATTTAACCACTTTTGGCTTGCCTTTGCAAGGGAATTATACGGAAATCCCGGACCAAAATGGTTTTTTTTCAGTGTTTATTCTTTTCCTTCATCCGGCCGCTGCGGTAAGCGTCCACAAGCTCCTTCAGTTCGTCCCTTTCCCGGATCAGTTCCACGCCGATATCCGTGTCGCTGATGAGCACCCTCTTGCGCATATTCTTGACGATGGTGATCACCGGGGAATGGAATGTCTGGGTCCCGTCAGCCCGCATGGGAGTATAGGGTTTATGCTCCGCCAGGGCCATGAAGCGGGAGTTGAAAATGAAGGTGTAGCCGGCGATGCCTGTCGTCTTCTGGTAGGCCTTGGACATGCCGCCGTCGATGATGAACAGCTTGCCGCCTCCCTTGACCGGGCTCTCCCCGTCCTTGATCTTGACGGGCACGTGGCCGTTCAGCACCACGGATTCATCGGGATCCAGGCCGAACTCCACCAGGATGTCCTCGCATACCTTCTGATCGGCGATGAGCCGGTAATAGGGCACGGTGTATTCCTTGTGGGTCTTCTTGTCGTCGATGAAGCAGCGCTCAAAGGTGGTCATCTGGTCCTTGCCGAAGAGCGGGCTGTCCGCCCCCAGCCACAGATACCACATGAGGTCGCCGGACTTGCCTTTGCGCTTGGCCGGCTCCTCGGTGAAATAGGCGTCCCTCACCTTCCGGTCCAGGATGTCCATATAGGCCTTGCCGCTGTATTTCTTTCCGTCCACCTCGCATTCCTTGAAGGTCCCGTCCTCGTTCATGGGGATGCAGCCGTGGAACAGGAGGTTGCCGTTGACGATCTTGTACAGGGCGCCGTGGGTCATGATGAAGCGGATATGGGCCTGGAGCTTGTCGTTCTGCAGGAAGGCATTGGACAGGCCCCGCATGACCCTCTCCTCATCCTCGTTGAGCTTATAGGGGTCAGCCGGGTCGACAGTGGGGAAATTCTTGTCGTTGAGCTCGTATTCCTTGCCCCTGACTACTATAGTCCCCTTCTCGTAGTCGATCTTGTCCAGCAGCATCCGGTGCTCCATGTGATATTCGGGATGAGCCTTGATCCTCTGCCCTTCCACTTTGAACTGGCAGATGGAGATGGCCTTGTTCATCCGCGCCGCAAGATTGGGGTCCGTGGGATCATACTTGTTCTCCTCGATGACCTTGGGCATGAACTTGGTACAGGGATCGTCCCCGTAGTACTTCTGGGCCATCATGGCCAGAGGCCGCAGGTTGATGCCGTAGCCCACTTCCAGCATATCGAAGTTATTGTAGTTGATGTTCATCCGCAGGCAGTTGGCGATGCAGGCCCAGTTGCCCGTCGCCGCGCCCATCCAGACGATGTCGTGGTTGCCCCACTGGAAATCCACATCGTGAAAATCCATCAGGTAATCCATGATGTAATCCGGGTGCGCGCCTCTGTCCCAGATGTCGCCGATGATGTGGAGCCGGTCCATGGCCAGGCTGCTGATGACCTCCGCCATCTCGATGATGAACTCCTCGGCCACCCGGCATTCCACCATGGTGTTGATGATCTGGGTATAATAATTGCCCATATTGGCCTCGTCATCGGCGTGCAGCAGTTCGTCGATGATGTAGGCGTATTCCTTGGGCAGGCGTTTACGGATCTTGGACTGGGTGTATTTGTTCGTCACCGACTTGCAGATCAGAACGAGGTGTAAGATGGACGTCTTGCACCAGCGGTCGAAGTTCTCCACACTTTTCTTTTTGCGGGCGATCTCCGCTTCCGCGTTATAGACGAGAGAGGCCAGTTCATCCCGCTCTTCCGCGGTCAGATCCGGTCCGAAAATCTCATCGATCTTGCCCTTGATGACGCCGGAAGCGCTCTTCAGCATGTGGATGAACGCCTCATGCTCTCCGTGAAGATCGCTGAGAAAGTATTCCGTTCCCTTGGGAAGGCTGAGGATGGCGCTCAGATTCACGATTTCCTGAGTCGCTGACTTGATGTCCGGGTACTGTTTGGACAGGTTTTTAAGCAGATTCTGATCAACCAAGGCACTACTCCTCCTTCAAAAGCAACGCATGCGTTAACGTCGACTTCATTGTACCATACAAGGTTTGCCGGTTCTACCGGAAAAGCAATTCTTCCTTTTCATGATTTCCATATATTTCCATCACTGAACCGTCACAATGATTTGCCATAATCTGGAAATTATAAAGGGGGTATCCACTATGAACAACACACGAACTCATCTTCTATTGTTTGCCCTGGCTGTCCTGCTCGCCGCCGGGGTTGCCTTTTCCCCGCCGATGGCAACGCCATCCTCTGCCGCAAAGGACTGGGGCGGCAGCACGTGGAAGATCCAGGGCGGCCGGCAAAGCGACGGGCAGTCCTCCGGCAAGTGGAGAACGGGGATCCGGGCCCGGGCCGACGGCAGCGCCGGGGACACCATCAGCATGGGAACGACGAAGTCCGTCTCCAACAGCGTCTCCGGAACCTGCGGCATTTCCCGCAAGGTGCTCAACGCTACTTTCAGATTCGACGTCTCCCGGACATGGTCCGCCAACGCCTCCAAGACCTACGGCCTTTCGGGCAAGAAAAAAGGCACCTGGTGGGCCATTCAGTACAAGCCGGTCTACAGGAACTACAAGGCGCTGGCGCGCAAGTACACTTTCGCTGACGGAACCTGGAAGAAAACGGGCCAGACCCGCTGGATCACAGCAAAAAAATTCGATCACTTCGCCTACCGTCTGGTGAGGTCGTCGTCACCGAAATAATCAAAGGAAAGGAATAAAGGAAATGAACAGACAGCCATCCATGATCCGGGAGATGCCTCTCCGGCTCCTCCCCCTGTGTATCACCCTGGCGGCCGCGGGCCTGATCCTGCAGGACGCCTTCCTGGCCAGGATGAGGGAGTTTCCCGACGATACCCTGCTGCCGCCCCTGCTCACCTACGTGCATCCGGCGGTATGGGTGATCCTTCTCGCGGGCTTCGCCCTCTCCGCCGCCGCCCTTATTCTGCCAGCTCTTCCCCGCTGGTCGCGCGCCACGCGTCCGCCCTGCCGTCACGCAGGTCTTCCAGGTTGTACGGCGTCGCCTGATACAGATAATAGTTCAGCCAGTTGCTAAAGAGCAGATTGGCATGACTTCTCCACCGGAAGAGGATCTCCTCTTCCGGGTCGTCGTTGCGGAAATAGTTTTTGGGCACCTGAATGTCCAGCCCCTTCTCCACATCGCGGAAGTATTCGGCGGCAAGGGTTCCCTTGTCGTACTCCTGATGGCCCAGAACGAAGATCTGACGGCCGTTTTCCGTGGAAAGGATGTGGGGGCCCGCTTCCGGAGAATCGGCGAGAATCCGGAGCTGAGGCTCATTTTCGATGTCTTCCCGGCGCACTTCCGTATGGCGGGAATGGGGCGCATAGAACACCTCGTCGAATCCGCGCATGAGCGGATTGCGGGGACGAACTACCCGGTGCTCGAAGACGCCGAAGAGCTTTTTGTCCAGAATGTGCTTGTCGATCCCGTAATAATGGTACAGCGCCGCCTGAGCGCCCCAGCAGATAAACATGCTGCTGTAGACATGGGTCTTGGCGAACTCAAAGAAATCACAGAGTTCTGTCCAGTAGTCCACATCCTGGAAGGGCATCTGCTCCACAGGGGATCCGGTGATGATGAGCCCGTCGAAATAGTCCTCCCGGACCTCTTCCAGGGTACGGTAAAAGGTCTGCAGATGATCCTGGGAAATGTGGGTGGACTGGTGGGAGTCCATGCCCAGCAGGTTCATCTCCACCTGGAGGGGGCTGTTGGCCAATACCCGCGCCAGCTGGGTTTCCGTGGCGATCTTCGTCGGCATCAGATTCAGGATGATGATCTTCAGCGGACGGATGTCCTGGTTCTGCGCCCGGGCGCGGTTCATGGTGAATATGTTTTCGTCTTTCAGGGCCGCCGCGGCGGGCAGCCTGTCCGGAATGATCAGGGGCATATATGTACTCTCCTTCAGGCGTTCAGAACGCCCGGTTCTCTTTCCTGGGCAAGGGGCATGAAACTGCTGGTCCCCGTGGCCAGGAGCTTTCCCGTTTCCTCATCCGTCGCCCTGGCATTCAGGCGGATCAGCCGCCGGCCGATATGGATGACTTCCGAGGTCACGAGGAACTGTCTGCCGGAAAAGGGACGGATGAAGCTGACGGACATATCCGCCGTAGCCACATTCTGCTGGATAAAGGATACGGCGGTAATTCCCATGGAGGTGTCCAGCATGGCGGACACGACGCCGCCGTGGACTTCTCCCCTGCCGTTTTCCTCCCATTTGAAGCGGTTGTACCGGATGACCGTGACCCGACTCTCCGCGTCACAGCTGACAAACTCCGGCTCCATCATCTCGCTGAGCATGCCGCCGCTGTGGCGGATGTTCCCGATGATTTCCCGCATCTTTTCCGAATAATCCGTGGTCATGACGTTTATCCTCTCGCCGCGGCAAAGGCCTGCTCCACATCGGCCAGGATGTCGTCGATATCCTCCAGACCGACGGAGAAGCGGATCATGCCCGGCTCGATGCCGGCAGCCACCAGCTGCTCGTCGGTCAGCTGACGGTGGGTCTCGCTGGCGGGGTGAAGGACACAGGTATGGATATCGGCGACGTGGACCTCATTGGAGGCCAGCTTCAGGGAATCCATGAATTTCATCGCCGTTTCCCTGCCGCCCTTGATGATGAAGGAAATGACGCCGCTGCAGCCCTTCAGGTACTTCTTGCCCAGCTCGTATCCGGCGTCGCTCTCCAGGCCGGGATAGATGACCCGTTCCACCATGTCGCAGTTTTCCAGGTACCGGGCGACGGTCAGGCCGTTTTCGCAGTACTGCTTCATTCGCACGGACATGGTTTCCAGGCCCATGTTCAGCAGGAAAGCGGAATGAGCCGCCGGATAGCAGCCGAAGTCCCGCATCAGCTGCATCCTCGCCTTGAGGATGTAGGCCAGATTGCCATAGGTTTCCGTATAGATGATGCCGTGATAGGATTCATCCGGCTCGGTGAGTTCGGGGAAGTCCCCCTTCGTCCAGTCGAACTTGCCGCTGTCCACGATGACGCCTCCGCCCTGCACCGCATGGCCGTCCATGTACTTCGTTGTGGAGTGGATAACGATATCCGCCCCGAACTCGATGGGCTTGCACAGGATGGGCGTGGCAAAGGTGTTGTCCACGATCAGGGGGACGTTGTGGGCGTGGGCGATATTGGCGAACCGCTCGATGTCAAATACGGTCAGGGCCGGGTTGGCCAGGGTCTCGCCGAAGACCAGTTTCGTGTTAGGCTTGAAGGCTGCGTGAATCTCTTCATCGGGAGCGTTCTTGTCCACGAAGATGCACTCGATGCCCAGCTTCTTCAGGGTGAAGGCGAAGAGGTTGACCGTGCCGCCGTAGATCTCCGCCGAACTGATGATGCTGTCCCCCGCCTGGCAGAGGTTCAGCACGGAAAGCAGGGACGCCGCCTGCCCGGAGCTGGTGCACATAGCGCCTACGCCACCTTCCAGAGCGGCGATTTTCTCTTCCACCGCCATGACGGTGGGATTGGCGAACCGGGAATAGATCAGGGATCTGGTGGGATCGTCGAAGACGGCGGCTACCTCCTCCGTGGAGTCGTACACGTAGGTCGTACTCTGTACGATGGGCATGACCCGGGGTTCCGTGTTTTTCGGCGTATATCCCGCGTGCAGGCATTTGGTTGCGTCTTTCATGGTTTCTTCCTCCGTTATTTCTGCAAAAGCAATGCTTCTTTACTTACGAAAAACCCGCCGGCCGTTGATGATCAACACTGCAGGCGGGTCTGTCTCTGGTCGGGATGACTGGATTCGAACCAGCGGCCTTTGCGTCCCGAACGCAACGCTCTACCAAGCTGAGCCACATCCCGATGCCTGACCGGCAACGGTCACATTGTAACACTTCGCCCTACCAAGTGCAAGCACATTTTCTCCCGGCAGCCGCCCCGGTACTTTTTCTCCCGGCAGCCGCCCCGGCTGTTCCCGGGAGAAGAGGCCTACAGCATCCCCCGTTCCCGGTGGTAGGCCTTGGCCCCGATGGAGTCGCTCTGGATCTGGGCTTTCAGCTCATCCAGCCCGTCAAACTTCCTCTCAGGCCGGGTCCAGCGGACGAACTCCACGTTGATATATTTGCCGTAAGTGTCTTCATCGAAATTGAAGACGTTGGTCTCGATGTTTTTGGCGTACTGGCCGATGGTGGGCTTGTTGCCCACGTTGGTGACCGCGGGATAGCGGACGCCTTCGATGGTGCAGTAAGTGATGTAGACCCCGTTGGGCGGCGTTACCATGGTCTCGTCGATGACCAGATTCATGGTAGGGAATCCGATGGTCCGACCCAGCTGGTTGCCCACGATGACTTCGCCGCCGATGGCGTACATCCGGCCCATGAACTTCGTCGCCTCCTCCATCCTGCCCTCCTGGATCAGCTGGCGGATATAGGTGCTGCTGACCAGAACGCCGTCGATGGTATAGGGTTCCTGCACATGGAGGCCGAAGCCGTGGCGAAGCCCCTCGTGCATCAGCACCTCAGGAGTGCCCGATGCCCGGTAACCGAAGGTATAATTGAAACCGCAGTAGGCCTCACGGATATGGAGACGGTCCACGAGGATGGCCTGGACGAATTCCTGGGGGCTCATCTGCAGGATCTCCTCCGTAAAGGGGATGCTGATCAGATAATCGATGCCCATTTCCTCGATGATCCGGATCTTCTCCTCGGCGTAGAGGATGTTCTTCACCGGCTCACCCTTCCCCAGAACCGCGCTGGGATGGTTGGAAAAGGTAAAGACCGCACTGGCAAGGCCAACGGCCTTCGCGCTGCGTACCGTCCGGGCAATGATCTGCTGGTGGCCCTTGTGCACCCCGTCGAAGTTGCCCAGGGCGACCACCGTATCTTCAATATTGGTGATTTCTTCTAGTGAATGGAATATCTTCATGTCATCGTTTGGGGACAAACACCTTGTCCGCCTTCAGCAGTTCTTCTTCTCTGTCTTCATAGCCGATCCCCAGGAACAGCCCCGTCCCCTCTTCGTACACCCGGTACAGCCGGTCGTAGCGCCTTCCCCTGGCGTTCAGGGGGATCTTCCCAGTCAGGGGATCTTCCTCCACCGCCGGCCTTGCCTTTACATCCACCCTTCTCCACCGGGTGGAATTGCCACGGGAGAACCAGTCGGCCCTGTCCCGGCTGAGATAGGCTTCCCCAAGCCGTTTCAGAGGCAGGTCCACGGGCAGAAGCAAGGACTCAAGGTCTTGTTCTTCCGCCGTCTTTACCTCCTCCGGGCTGATGCTGCGGGACAGATCCAGCTCCCCCACCGCGGTCCGACGCAAAGATTCCATGACGGCGCCGCAGCCAAGCTTCTTCCCCAGGTCATGGCAGATGGTCCGCACGTAGGTGCCCCGGGAACACTGGACCGAAAAGGCAACCCTGCCTTCCGCCAGATCCACCTCCTCCACGTCCAGGCGACGGATAAAGGCCTTCCGGGGCCTGATCTCCTTCTCCACGTCCCTTCCCTTGCGGGCGTATTCGTAGAGGTGCTTGCCGTCGATGCGCACGGCGGAGAAAACGGGCGGGATCTGTTGGATAATGCCCTGAAAGGAAGCCAGGGCCGTGCGGATATCCTCCTCCCGGATGCCGTCGAAACCGTCCCTGGTCTGCACCGTTCCCCAGATATCCTGGGTATCCGTGGTCAGGCCGAGGCGCGCCCGGCAGAAATAGGTCTTATCCTCCAGATCCATGTATTCCATGATTCGGGTCGCCTGTCCGATGAACACGGGCAGGAGGCCTTCCGCCATGGGATCCAGGGTCCCGCCGTGGCCGATCTTTTTCACGCCCTTCAGCCTCAGCACCCGCCGGCAGACGGCTACGCAGTCGTGGGAAGTCCAGTTCTGCGGTTTGTTCAGAATCAGAATGCCGTCGTCCATCAATCCGCCAGACTCTTTTCTATCGCTTCTTTCAGCAGGCTTCGGGCCCGCTCAAGGGGTTTTTCCATGGTGCAGCCGGCCGCCTTGATGTGTCCGCCGCCGCCGAACTGCTCGGCGATGACCGCTACATTGCCCTCGGTCTTGGCCCGGAGGCTGACCCTGATCGCGTCCCCGTCCTCCTTGAGGAAGGCGGCGATCTCCACGCCGCGGATATTCCGCAGCTCGTCGATGATGTTCTCCGTATGCTCAAGTCCTGCTCCGCAGGCCAGCCTCTGCTCTGTGGACAGGTCGGTGATGGCCGCCCGTCCGCCGGCAAAGAGCTCCATCCGGTTCAGGGCGGAGACGGTGACATTCATCTCCCGGGGATCCACGCTCTGGTACAGACGAACGCTCACATCGTTCACATCGGCGCCCAGTTCGATCAGTTCCGCGGCGATCCGGTGGGTTTCCGGCGTGGTGTTGGAATAGCGGAAACAGCCCGTGTCAGCGACGATTCCCGTGTACAGGGCCCTGGCAATGGGACCGGTCAGGGGCCAGCCGCGCAGGGTCATCATCCGGTAGATCAGCTCGCAGGCTGCCGCCGCGTGGTTGTCGATGACATACATGTCCCAGGGGCACTCGCTTGCCACGTGATGATCCAGGCAGACGGACAGCTTTCCCCTGTGGAATGCTTCCACCCGGGAGGGAAAACGCATTTCCTCGCTGCAGTCCACGCAGACGCAGACATCAGGGTTTAAGATCACATCCCGGTCGGTGGTGCACAGGCCGTCATCCATAAAGGCGAGAAAGGACGTCAGCGGACTCTCCAGAAGGATCCAGCAGTCCTTGCCCAGTCCCCGCAGTCCGTGACAGAGGGCTATGCAGGCGCCGATGGCGTCCCCATCCGGGTTAATATGCGGAAAAAGCAGTACGCTGCCTGCTTCTTCCAATGACTTCCCTATTCTGTTGAGATCGGTGTTGCTAATCATCTCTGTTATCGTTTTCCTTATGGAGATTCCCGATGATCTCCTCAATGTGCTGTCCGTATTCCTCGGAACGGTCCGGCTTGAAGATCAGTTCCGGCGTGTGCCGCAGCTTCAGCTGGCTGCCGATTTCCCGGCGGATAAAGCCCTGGGAACTGGCGAAACCGTCCCGGATGTCCTGCATGGCCTCATCGGTGGAACTGGTGCCCAGCACGGTGAAGTAGACGGTGGCGTAGCTGTAATCGCTGGTCACATCCACCCCCGTAATGCTGATCATGGCATCCAGCCGGGGATCCTTCAGCCCCTTCCGCAGAAGGTCGCTGATGATCCGCCGGATCTCCTCGCCGATTCTGTCCTGACGATATCCTCTGCTCATGGGATCAGGCCCTTTCGATTTCTTCCATGGTGAAGCACTCGATGACGTCACCTTCCTTGATGTCGTTATAGTTTTCGATGCCGATGCCGCACTCGTAACCCTGGGTCACTTCCTTCGCGTCATCCTTGAACCGTTTCAGGGAGGAAATCTTTCCTTCGTGGATGACGATGCCGTCTCTCACCAGGCGGATCTGCTCGTTGCGGACAACCTTGCCGTCGGTGACGTAGGCGCCGCCGACGATGCCCACGCCGGGTACCTTGAAGGTGGTGCGGATCTCCACGCTGCCCAGGACGACTTCCTTGAACTCCGGATCCAGCATGCCCTTCATGGCGTTCCCCACGTCATCGATGATGTTATAGATAACGTTATAGGTACGGATCTGCACGCCGTCACGTTCCGCCTGGGCGCTCACGGCGGCGCTGGGCCGCACGTTGAAGCCGATGATGACGGAATCCGATGTTCCGGCCAGCATGACGTCGGACTCGTTGATGGTACCGACGCCCGTGTGAACCACGTTGACCTTGACCTCGTCGGTTGACAGCTTCTCGAGGGAGCTGACGATCGCGCCGACGGAGCCCTGTACGTCCGCCTTGATGATCAGGTTCAGTTCCTTTGCCTCGCCCGCCTGGATCTGGCTGAACAGTTCTTCCAGCGTGGTACTGGAGTTTCTGGCCATGATCTCCTCACGGACTTTCTGCTGCCGGTTATAGGCGATCTCCTTCGCCTTGGAGGGACTCTTGACGGCGTTGAACACGTCGCCGGCCTGGGGGACTTCCGTCAGGCCCAGGATCTCCACGGCGGTGGCCGGACCGGCCTTGCGCAGTTTTTCTCCCTTGCTGTTGGTCATCAGACGGATCTTGCCCGCGCAGGTTCCCGCCACGATGCTCATGCCGGACTTCAGAGTGCCGTTGAGCACCAGGAGGCTGGCGATGGGGCCCTTGGCCTTATCCAGCCGGGCTTCCAGAACGGTACCCAATGCCAGACGGTCCGGATTGGCCTTGAGTTCCAGCACCTCCGCCTGCAGCAGAATCATTTCCAGCAGGCTGCGGATGCCCTCGCCGGTCTTGGCAGACACGGGAACGCTGATGACTTCGCCGCCCCAGTCTTCCACCAGGACGCCCTGATCCGCCAGGTCTTTTTTGACGATGTCCGGATTGGCGCCGGGCTTATCCATCTTGTTGATGGCGACGATGATGGGCACGCCCGCCGATTTGGCGTGACTGATGGACTCGATGGTCTGCGGCTTGACGCTGTCATCCGCCGCGACGACAAGCACGGCGATATCCGTCGCGTGAGCGCCCCGGGCACGCATGGCCGTAAAGGCCTCGTGGCCCGGCGTATCCAGGAAGACGATCTTCTGTCCGTTGATCTCCACCTCGGAGGCACCGATGTGCTGGGTAATGCCGCCGGACTCCTGATCCGTGACGTTGGTCTTGCGGATGGCATCCAGGAGTGAGGTCTTGCCGTGGTCGACGTGGCCCATAACGGTAATGATGGGCGCTCTCGGCTTCAGGTCCTTTTCGGCATCCTCGAAGTTTTCGATGCCGTCTTCCACTTCGTAGTCCTCTTCCTTATTGACGTTGCCGATGGCGATGGAGATGTTCATCTCCTCAGCCAGCAGAACAACGGTATCCTCGTCCAGGTTCTGGTTGACGTTGGCCATGACGCCCATCTTCATGAGGGTCATGATGATCTGGGAAACGGAGGTCTTCGTCTGCTCGGCGAATCCGGCCACGGTGATCGGTACGTTGATCAGAATGGTGCCGGCGGGCAGATCCATGACTTCCACTTCCGGTTCAGCCACAGCCTTGGGCTTGCTGTGCCGCTTGGCTCTGGTCTGCTTTTCCAGGGACTTGGGTTCCGGCTTTCCGGATTTCTTTCCCCGGCCTTCCAGTCTGGCGAATTTATCTCTGTCTTTATCCCGGTCCCGTTCGCGGCCTTTTCTGCCGTGAGCGGATGACTTGGACGCACCCGATGCAGGAGGTGCATCAGGTCTGCGGGTCGGGCGTGATGCGCCGGATGCGGGTCTTCTTCCTTCCGGTCTTCCTTCAGGTCTGCGCTCGGAGGGTCTGCGCTCGCCTGTTCTGCGCTCAGCGGAGGGTCTTCTGGCGCCTTCTTCTCTTCTTGCCTTGCGTTTTTCCGCGGCAATGGCCTCTTCCCGATGGACCTCTTCAGCGCGCTTGACTACTTTCAGGCGGCTTCTGGTCTTGGGTTTTTCCTCTTCCGCGGGTTTCTCTTCCTTTGCCTCAGCCGGCTTCTCTTCAGGAGCGGCCTCAGGTTTTTCCGCTTCGGGAGCAGATTCTTCCGCTGCCGGCTTCTGTTCTTCCGGTTCAGCTGCCGGAGCTGCCTTCTCCGCCGGTTCTTCCGCTGCCGGTTTCGTCTCGGCTGCCGGAGTTTCCGCAGGAGCGGTTTCCGGAACTTCCGCCGCCTTGGGCTCTTTCTCATCCGCAGGAGCTTCCTTGGCCGCCGCCTTGGCTTCCTCTTCCGCCAGAGCAGCCGCCTTTGCCTCAGCCTTCGCCTTGGCTGCCGCTTCCTTTTCCCTGGCGATCCTCTCCTCGAGCATGGCCTTGGAGACCTTTGGCTCATCGGATGCCGGTTTCGTCCGCCGCACGGCAGGCTTCACCGCAGCCGGCTTGGTCGCTGCCGCAGCCGGTTTGGTCTGCTTCGGCGCCGTCTGGGTCGGCATGGCAATGGTAGCTTTCTTTGTGGTTCTCGGTTTGGCTTCCGGCATGGCAATAGTCGCATGCTTCGTCTCCTTCGCCGGAGCCTTGGCTGCCGCGGTCTTATCACCATCCGCCTTTCTTGCCTTTGCGCGTACCACCTTTGTCTCGGCTGTGCTTTGGCTTCTGGCGATCGTGTTCCGAACTGCTTTGGCATCGATTTCAGAGAGCTCATCCGAGATCTTGCTCACGGGAACTCCCATTGCCTTTGCCTTTTCCAGCACCTCCTTGCCGGTCAGCTGCAGTTCAGCCGCTAACTCCTTTACCTTCATACACACTTCCTCCTTTATTTTACCCGCTTGTGTATTTCCTGCAGGATCGCTCCCGCGAAATGTTCATCCGTTATCCCGAAGACGTACCGTCCGGCCGTTCCCGTCATCCGGGACAGTTCCTCCGACATCCCCCAGATCTCATAATGGGTTCCGGTTTTCTCCGCTGTCCGGGTCACCTTCTCCCTGCTGTTATCCGCGATGTCTTCAGCGATCAGCAGAAGGCGGATCCCGGATTTCTCCATAGCCGCTGCGCAGCTCTGGGTCCCCGTCACCACGGATCCGGCCCGTTTGGCCAGACCGAGATATCTGAGCGTCTTATCGACCATATCGGCGGATCTCCTCCGTGAGCCGGTCCATTTCCTCATCATCGATCTGCATCGACAGGCTCCGCTGGAGCGCTTTCTTCTTTACGGCCTGGGCGAGACAGTTCTCATTGGGGCACAGGTACACGCCCCTTCCCTTCGCCTTGCCCGTCGGATCGACGGTGAGCCTGCCCTCGTAGCTGGCGATGCGGATCAGTTCCTTCTTCGGTTTGGACTCCATGCAGCCGGCGCAGCGGCGCATGGGTACGGTCTTACTGTTCTTCTTCAACGGTTTCTTCCTCGGCCGCGGCTTCTTCTTCCGCTTCGGCAGGTTCAGCCTCTTCTGCGGCTTCTTCCGACTCTTCGACGATCTCCTCCACGGCCTCTTCCGTCTCGGCCGCTTCTTCGTCGGTCACCTCTGCGACCTCTTCCACGACTTCTTCGTACTCGTCATCATAGTCGTCATAGTCATCGTAATCGTCGTAGTCGTCGTATTCCTCTCCGTCACCGAAGTACTGGGAGTGGCTCTTGATATCGATCTTCCATCCGCACAGGCGGGCGGCCAGACGCACGTTCTGGCCCTCCTTGCCGATGGCCAGGGAAAGCTGATAGTCGGGAACGACCACCGTCGCTTCCTGCAGTTCCTCGTCGATGTATACCTCTTCCACCTTGGCGGGGGAAAGCACGTTTTTGATCAGGACGCGGGGATCGTCATCCCAGGTGGCGATGTCGATCTTTTCCCCGAAGAGCTCGTCCACGATGTTGCGGACACGGCTGCCGCCGGCTCCTACGCAGGCGCCTACGGGATCCACATCTTCATCCTCGGTATAGACGGCGATCTTGGTCCGGGAACCCGCCTCTCTGGCGATACTGCGGATCTCCACGATGCCGTCCTCGATCTCCGGAACCTCCAGTTCAAAAAGACGTTCCACAAATCCGGGGTGGGTCCTGGACAGGAAGATCTGAGGCCCCTTGGCGCTCTTTCTCACGTCCATGATGTAGGCTTTGATCCGGTCGTTTACCCGGAAGCGCTCGCCCCGGGCCCTCTCCTTGGCAACCAGGATACCTTCCGTATTGCCGATATTGACGAATATAGTTTCATTGCTGATTCGCTGAACGACGCCGGTGATCAGATCGCCCTGGCGGTTGATGTAGTTGTCGAAGACCATCTCCCGCTCGGCTTCCCGGATTTTCTGCACGACGACCTGCTTCGCCGTCTGAGCGGCGATCCGGCCGAAGTTCTGCGGGGTAACCTGATACTCCACCACGTCGCCGACCTGATAGCGGGAGTCGATCTGCAGAGCGTCCTCCAGGGAAATCTGGGTGAACTCGTCCTCTACCTCTTCCACGACATCCTTTCTCATGAGCACTTCGATCCCTTCCATGTCGCCGTCAACGACCACGCGGACATTCTGGGACGTCCCGTAGTTCTTCTTGTAGGCGGCAATCAGGGCTGATTCGATGGCTTCCATGACGATTTCCTTCGTCAGCCCCTTCTCTTTGATCAGATCGTCGATCGCGTTCATAAAATCACTCATTGCTGTTCCTCCTGTTTTTCCAACACCTTATATCGTTACAGAATGACCGCCAGCCTGGCGCGGGCGATCTCTGTCAGTTCCAGTTCCCACCGTTTGTCCTCTTCGTCGATCAGGACGATCCTCTCCCCGTCGAAGTCATTCAGGACGCCGGAGATCTCCTTCTTCCCGTCCTTTCCCCGGTAGAGGCGGACATCCACCTGCTTTCCCAGGGCCCGCCGGTAATGATCCGGCCGGATCAGGGGCCGGTCCATGCCCGGAGAGGAAACCTCCAGGTAGTAGTTCTGTTCCACGGGATCCGCCTCGTCCAGGGCCTCGCTCAGGAAGCGGCTGACCTTCTCGCAGTCCTCCGTGCCGATCCATGCTTCGCTGCCCGCTTCCTCGGGGCGGTCGATGTAGACCCGCAGGAACCAGTCGCTGCCCTCCTTGACGAATTCCGTATGATACAGTTCATAGCCTTCACGGTCCAAGAAGGGCTTCAGAAGCTCTTCCGCCACCGCGGTAACCTTTTTTTTCGCCATACCGATTTATGCCCTAAAAGAAGAGTGGGCTTGGACCCACTCTTTCAAAACGTTAACCTGCATTGCCTATGATAACACAGTGAAATGGCGAATGCAACTAAAATAAACTGATCTGCGCCGTTTCGGGAAGTCCCTCCAGAACGCCGTGGGCCCGAAGCTCCTCCAGGGCCGCCTTGTTGACCCTGCCCCGGGCGCCCACATCCTCCACCGTCAGGTAGGGCTGCCGGCGGTATCCTTCAGCCAGGGAACGGGCCGCGTTCTCCCCCACCCCGTTGATGGCCACAAAGGGCAGGCGGACCTTCCCCTCGTCCACGGTGAATCTGGTGGCGTCGGAGCGTCCCAGGCGGGCCGGCGCAAAGGCAAAGCCCCTGGCGCACATCTCACAGGCCACCTCCAGCACAGGGACATCCGCCTCTTCCTTCTTGGAGACTTCCGTCCCCGCTTTGGCGATCTCCTCCAGCCTGCGCTCGATGGCCCTCTGGCCCTGGAGGATCGTCTTTTCGTCGAAATTCTCCACCTTGGCCGTAAACCAGACGGCATAGAACTCCAGGGGATGGTAGACCTTGTAGTAGGCGATCCGGGCGGACATGATGACGTAGGCCACCGCGTGGGCCCGGGGGAACATGTACTGGATCTTCTTGCAGGACTCGATGTACCAGTCGGGTACCCCCTTCTCCACCATCAGGTCCTCCTGCTCCTCGGTCAGGCCCTTGCCCTTACGGACCTTCTCCATGATGGTGAAGGCATCGGAGTCGGGAAGTCCCTTCTTGCGCAGGTAGTTCATGATGTCGTCACGGGTGGCGATGGCTTCCTTCATGGTCGCCGTCTTATCCACGATCAGGTCCCGCGCATTGCCGATCCAGACGTCGGTGCCGTGGGAGAACCCGGAGATCCGGATCAGCTCCTCAAAGGTGGTCGGTTTGACGTCGTCCAGCATCTGCCGGACGAAGGGTGTGCCGAACTCGGGGATGCCGTAGCTTCCGTGAGTGAACTTATAGTCCTGGTCTTTGATGTCCAGGCCGTCGGTGCCGTTGAAGATGGACATGACCCGGGGGTCCTTGATGGGTACCGTCAGGGGATCCACGCCGGTCATATCCTGCAGCTGCCGGATCATGGAGGGCGCGTCGTGGCCCAGGATGTCCAGCTTCAGCAGGTTCTGGTCGATGGAGTGGTAATCGAAATGGGTGGTCACCACGTCGGAGGACACGTCATTGGCCGGGTGCTGCACGGGGCAGAACTCGTAGATCTCGTGACCCTCGGGAACGATGATGATGCCGCCGGGATGCTGTCCCGACGTGCGCCGCACACCGGCGCAGCAGGAGGTCAGACGGTCCATCTCCACCCGGTTCACGCTAATCCCCCGCTCCTCGAAGTACTTGGCCACAAAGCCGTAGGCCGTCTTATCCTTGACGGCGGCGATGGTGCCCGCCTTATAGACGTTCTTCGCGCCGAAGATCTCCTCCACGTATTTCTGGGCCGTGCCCTGGTACTCTCCGGCGAAGTTCAGATCGATATCTGGTTCTTTGTTGGCTTCAAAGCCCAGGAAGGTCTCGAAGGGGATATTGAAGCCCTCTTTCAGGTAGGGCGTTCCGCAGACGGGACAGACCTTGTCGGGCATGTCCACGCCGCAGTCGTATTCCTGCAGATCCCCCCACTCCAGGTTTTTGCACTTGGGGCAGAGGTAATGGGGCGGCAGCGGGTTGACCTCCGTGATCCCGGACATGGTGGCCGCGAAGGAGGATCCCACGGAACCCCGTGAGCCGACCAGATAGCCGTCAGCCAGGGATTTGTCCACCAGCATCTCCGCCGACCGGTACATGACGGCGTAGCCGTTGTCGATGATGGAATTCAGCTCCCGGTCCAGCCGCTGCCGGATCTCGTCAGGCAAAGGCGAACCGTAGAGCCTGGCCGCCCGTTCTTCGCAGGCCTTCTTCAGGTAGTCTTCGGCGCCTTCGATCTTTGGCGGGAACTTGCCGGCGGGAACCGGCATCATGGGCTCCATCATATCGGCGATGAGGTTGGTGTTTTTAATGACCACCTCATAGGCTTTCTCCTCGCCCAGATAGGCGAATTCCTCCATCATTTCGTCGGTGGTCCGGAAGAAGAGGCCCTCGTCCCCTTCCACGTCCTTGAATCCCTGTCCCGCCATGATGATCCGGCGGTAGAGGGCTTCCTCCGCGTCGAAATAGTGGGCGTCGCAGGTGGCCACCACAGGCTTGCCGTACCGCTCGCCAAGGGCGACGATCTTTCGGTTAAGCTCCCTCAGCTCCTCCTCATCCTTCACCCTTCCGGCATCGATGAGGAAGCTGTTGTTGACCAGTGGCTGGATCTCCAGGTAGTCATAGTAGCCGGCCAGGAATTCCAGCTCCTCCTCGGGGGCATCGTTCAGTACGGCCCGGAAGACTTCCCCGGCCTCGCAGGCGGATCCCAGGATCAGTCCCTCCCGGTAGTTGTCCAGGACGGAACGGGGAATCCGCGGTTTCTTATAGAAATAGTCCAGATGGGAAAGGGATACCAGCCGGTACAGGTTCCGCAGGCCCTGCTGGTTGCGGGCGAAGATGATGATGTGGTTGGTTCCCCTGCCCCGGTAGTCGATGGTGCCGTCTTCGCCGATCAGTCCCCGGTCATCCAGAAGATATCCCTCGCAGCCGTAGAGGATCTTGATCTCCTTCGCCGCGTGGGATGCGTCGGGAAAAGCCTGCACCACGCCGTGGTCCGTGACGGCAACCGCCGGATGGCCCCACTTCTCCGCCGTTTCGACCATGCGGACCACATCGTTCATGCCGTCCATGGCGCTCATCTTGGTGTGGGCATGGAGTTCCACCCGCTTCTCGGGCCAGGTGTCCATCCGCTCTTCCCTGTCCACCTTCTCCAGGGCGTCGGCCATGATGGTGACGCAGTTGTCCCGGGGATCCCACTGGGCCTGTCCGCGGATCCGCACCCCGTCTCCCGGCTTGAGGAGGTTTTCGATCTCCTCCCACTTCTCGTTGACCACAAAGGATTTCACAGGAATGCTGGTCCGCTTGTCGGTCACATAGAGCTGGGCCAGCTTGCTGTCGTTTCTGGTGGTGATGCTGGAGAGCCGGAACAGTTCCCCGTCGATGACCACCTTGCCGCTCTCGGAATTCACCTGGCCGATGGGTATGGGCTCGCCGGAGATGGGGCCTCCCATGATCCGGTTGCCCTCCGCCGGCGTATATTTCCGCTTGCGGGAGAATCCGTTTCTCGACCGGAAGCCGTTGCTGCCGGACGACCCGTTTCCGTTGCCGTTCTTTTTTTCCGACTCGGCCAGGGCCGCTGCCCGTCGCTCATCCAGTTCCCGCTTGTTGATGGGATCACGGTAATCCAGGAAGATCTCCACGTCACGGATTCCGGGAATCTGGCGGAGGATGCGGCTGCGGAACTGCTCCTGTTCCTCCGGCTGAAGGATCATATTCAGGGACAGGGCAAGAGAAAGCACCCGGCTGTCCTTGGACAGGGATGCCCCCTTGACGTCGGCCTGCAGCTGCTCGGGGCTGCAGGACCGGTATTGACTGAAGTCTATGGATTCCTGAAGTATGCTCCTCATGTTATCTCGCTATAATTCCTGTTCTCTTTCTTCGATCATGCGGAGAACGGCTGCGGGTATGTCCGCTTCCGCCGCCTGGCCGATGATTTCCCCGTCGGCGAAAAGAACGCCTTTACCTTTGCCGCAGGCCACGCCGATGTCCGCGCCCCGGGCCTCTCCCGGCCCGTTGACGGCGCAGCCCATGACCGCCAGCTTCAGCGGCCGCGCGCCCTTTTCTTCCATGCGTTTCTTCACGGGGATCAGCTTCTCCTCGATGGCCGCGATGATCCTCTCCAGGTCGACCTGGGTCCTGCCGCAGGTGGGACAGGAGACGATCTCGATGCCCTCCCGGCGGATATCCAGGGCCGCCAGAAGCTGCCGGGCGAAGATCACCTCTTCCACCGGATCCGCCGTCAGGGAGACCCTTAGGGTGTCCCCGATGTCATCCAGAAGGAGGGCGCCGATGCCGGCAGCGGATTTCACCTTGCCCCTTGCCGGCGTTCCCGCCTCGGTGACACCGATGTGCAGCGGATAAGGGCTCTGCCGGTCCACGATTCGGTAGGCCTCGTTGTTCATCTTAACATTGGAGGACTTCAGGGAGATGACGATGTCCTCAAAGCCGTACTTCTCCAGAAGCCCTGCGTTATAGAGGGCGCTCTCCGCCAGACCCTGGGCGGTCACCCCGCCGTCCCTCAGCAGGATGTGCTTTTCCAGGGAGCCGGAGTTGACGCCTACGCGGATGGGGATACGGCACCTCTTCGCCTGTTCCACCACCCGGCGGATGTTTTCCTCTTCGCCGATGTTTCCCGGATTGATCCGGATCTTGTCCACGCCGGCGTTCATGGCCGCCAGGGCCAGCCGGTAATCAAAATGGATGTCCGCAACCAGAGGGATGGGACATTGCCGGCGGATCTCTTTCAGGGCATCCGCCGCATCCATATCCGGCACCGCCGCCCGGATGATCTCGCATCCGGCATCGGTCAGCCTCCTGATCTGGGCGACCGTTGCCTTTACATCCGCCGTTGGGGTGTTGGTCATGGACTGTATGGTGACGGGGGCGTCCCCGCCGATGGGCACTCCTCCGCAGAGGACCTGTCTCTTGTCTCTGCTCATCTCCTCATCCCTTCATCAGAATATCGGCAGAATGAAGCGGATCACGTCGTTGAAGGTGACGTAGACCATCAGCAGCATCAGCAGCATGATGCCGATGAAGTGGATCTTCCCCTCCATTTCGTCGGTCACCCGCTTTCCGGTGATCTTGCGGATCAGCAGGAAGAGCAGGCGCCCGCCGTCCAGGGCGGGAAGCGGGATCATATTGATGATGGCCAGGTTCAGGCTCAGCAGCGCGGTCAGGTAGACCACATACATGATGCCGGACTTGGCCGTGGTATTCACCGCGTAGACGATGCCCACGGGCCCGGAGAGCTCCTTGACGGACACCTCGCCGGTAAAGAGCTGGCGCAGCACATTCACCATCATTGCCGTCATCTGGCCGGTGTTGCGTATGCCCGCACCTATGGATCCGAAGAGGTGATGCTCCGAGACCGGCTGTATGCCGATCATGTACCGCTTCTGTTCCTTGTCGTATTCCGGCGCGCAGGTGAAGTTCATCTCCTTCCCGTCACGTTTCACGGTGATCTCCACGGTTTTCTTCTCGTCTTCCCCGTTGAGGTCCGTGATGATGTCATTCCATTCCTTGATGGCCTTGCCGTCCACAGCCACCACGGTGTCTCCGGCCTTGAGCCCTGCCGCCTCCGCCGGGGATCCCGGGGTGATCTTGTCCAGGGTGGTGGTCGGCTGGCCCGCCCAGAAGGCGATGATGATCAGCAGGACCACGCAGGTCAGAAGATTCATGAAGGACCCGGCGGCCAGAACCAGGGCACGCTGCCAGGCAGGCTGGCGGTTAAAGGCCCGGGGATCGTCGGAATCCTCGTCCTCACCCTCCATGGCGCAGAACCCGCCGATGGGAAAGACCCGGAGGGAATATGTCGTCTCCCCCTTCTGCCGCTTGAAAAAGGCCGGCCCCATGCCGATGGCGAATTCATTCACCTTGACGCCGCAGGCCTTGGCCACGATAAAATGGCCGAACTCATGGACGAAGATCAGCAGGCAGAAGATGAGAATGGCGTATACAATGGTCATAGGTTTATCGTTCCTTTATGGTTTATCTATCAGGGAAGCCGTTTCCTCCCTGGCTGTCCGGTCCGCTTCCAGGATGTCCTCAAGATCCGGGCTTTCCACAGGCCGATGGCCTTCCAAGACCTCCTCCAGCAGCTCCTGTATGCGCCAGAATTCGATCTTTTCGTGGAGGAAGGCATCCACCAGCAACTCGTTGGCCGCGTTCATGCACACGGGCCAGGTGCCGCCCCGCCGGCAGGCTTCCCGGGCGATGTTCATGGTCCGGAACACCTCATCGTCGGGTTCCTCAAAGGTCAGCGTTCCGAATCCGATGAGATCGAGAAGGCGCATATCCCCGGTCATGGGTAAACGCTCAGGCCAGGAAAAAGCGTAAGCGATGGGCACCTTCATATCCGGATTGCCCATCTGGCCCACCACGGAGCCGTCCTCGTATTCCACCGCGGAATGAAGCACGCTCTGGGGGTGGACGATGACTTTGATCTTCTCCAGAGGCACATCGAAGAGCCATCTGGCCTCGATGATCTCCAGCCCCTTGTTCATCATGGTGGCGGAATCGATGGTGATCTTCGCCCCCATGGTCCAGTTGGGATGGCGCAGGGCGTCCGCCAGGGTGACGGCACGCAGCTGTTCAGCCGTAAATCCGCGGAAAGGCCCGCCGGAAGCGGTGAGCAGGATCCGCCGGACTGGGTTGTCTCCGCTGCCCTGGAGGCACTGGAATATGGCGCTGTGTTCGCTGTCCACGGGAAGGAGATTCACGCCCTTTTCCCGTACCCGGTTCATGACGAGCTGTCCGCCGGCCACCAGGGTCTCCTTATTGGCAAAGGCAATGTCTTTGCCGGCGTCAATGGCGGCCAGGGTCGGGGCCAGGCCCCGCATGCCCATCAGGGAGTTGAGGACCATATCGGCGTCCTCCATGGATGCCAGGGTGTTCAGCCCTTCCTCTCCCCAGTAGACATCCAGACGGGGAAACTCCGCCTGAATTGCCTTTGCGTCCTCTTCCCGGGCCAGCGAGACCGCTTCCGGTGCAAAGGCAACGATCTGCTCCCGCAGAAGATCCGTTCTCCGGCTGCAGGACAGAGCGACCGCCTTCAGCTGTTCCGGGTTGTGTTCGATGAGCTCAAGGCCCTGGGCTCCAATGGATCCCGTGCTTCCTAAGATGGAAATCCGTTTCATGATACAGTTCCTATAATACCTGTTATGGTAAAGTAGTAGAACACCAGCGGACCGGTGAACAGTACGCTGTCAAAACGGTCCAGAATGCCGCCGTGGCCCGGGATCAGGTTGCCGTAGTCCTTGATGCCCATCTTCCGCTTGAAAACCGATGCCGTCAGGTCGCCGAACTGGGAGATGATACCGCCCAGAAGGCCAAGGATCAGGCAGTGGACCAGCAGAGGTTTGGCAAAGAAGAATCCGAAGAGGCCGCAGAGAATGATGCTTCCCAGGGTTCCCCCCACGGAGCCTTCGATGGTCTTCTTGGGGCTGATCTTGGGGCAGAGTTTGTGCTTGCCCAGGGCGTAGCCGGTGAAGTAGGCCATGATGTCCGTGCCGAAGGCGGTGATGACCACCAGCCAGACCAGGATGTCCATATCGCCCCAGGTGGAAATCAGCGCGATATGATAGCAGAAGAATACGATGTAGAACACGCCGGTAATGGTGGCCAGGGCGTCCTCAAGCTTCCGCTCCTCGATTTTGAACAGATACAGGAGACTGGCCAGAACCACGGCGAAGAACCACAGCATGAGCAAACCGGAGCAGTTCTCCGCCCCCTGGGGGGACAGCTGCTGATACAGCCCGATGGCGTAGAGCGCAATAGACGCGCAGAGGGCGATGGGATAGCAGGGATGGATGTCCATTGCCCGGAATCCCTTGAAAAACTCGTACACCGCCATAACGCCGATGACGAAGCATCCGGCGTAGAGCACATATCCGCCGATGATCAGGATCACCAGCAGAGGCGCCATGAGCAGTCCCGATAGAATTCTGGTTTTCATTGTTTCCCGTTCCTTTCGTCCGTCAGAGGCGGTTTACCGTCCGCCGAACCGGCGGTTTCTGTTCTGGTATGTTTCTATGGCTTCCTCGAACCGCTCCGGCGTGAAATCCGGCCAGAGGGTGTCCGTAAAGACGAATTCACTGTAGGCGGCCTGCCAGAGAAGGAAATTGGACAGGCGCTCCTCACCGCTGGTGCGGATGATCAGTTCAGGATCGCCGCAGTCCTCGTGGAGCTTTCCCGTAAACAGGTGATCCCCGATCATCTCCTCGGTGATCTCCTCCGGGGCCAGTTTTCCCTGCCCCACTTCCCGGGCAATCTCTTCCACCGCCCGGCGGATCTCATCCCTGGAGCCGTAATTCAGGGCGATATTGAACTGCAGGCCCGTGTTGTTTTCCGTTTCCCTGAGGGCCTTCTCCACAGCCTTCAGGGCGTCCCTGGGAATAGCCGAGGCATCGCCGAGAATGCGGATCCGGACGTTGTTGTCCATGATCTCCTTCAGTTCGCTCTTCACGTAGGTGATCAGCAGCCGGAAGATGCCGGAAACCTCCTCGGTGGAACGCTTCCAGTTTTCCGTGGAAAAGGCGTAGACCGTCAGGTTGGCGATGCCCAGTTCATGGGCCCGCTTGACGATCTCCTTCATGGCCTTCATTCCGGCGTTGTGTCCGGCGAGTCGGGGGACACCCTTCGACTCAGCCCACCGTCCGTTGCCGTCCATGATGATGGCTACATGGCGGGGGATCCGTTCTCTGTCCAGCATGGTTTACTTCCTCCCTTACGGAAAAAGCGGGATGCGGTCCTCAGGCAGACCACATTCCCGCCGCGATCCTCATGATCCTCGGATCAGACCTCCATGATCTCCTTTTCCTTGTCGGCGACGATGTCATCGATGGCCTTAATGGCCTCGTCCGTCACTTTCTGGATATCATCCAGGAGTTCTTTCCGGTCGTCCTCCGTATACTCTCCGGCCTTCTCCAGCTTCCTGACCTTGTCATTGGCGTCCCGGCGAAGGTTCCTGACGGCGACCTTCGTATCCTCGCCCATCTTTTTGACCGTCTTGGTCAGTTCCTTTCTGCGCTCCTCCGTCACCTGGGGGATCTGCAGGCGGATGACCTTGCCGTCATTGGCCGGCGTGATGCCGATATTGGCGACGTTGATCGCCTTTTCGATCTGGCCGATGCTCTTGGGGTCGAAGGGCGTGATCAGCAGCGTCCTGGGCTCCGGTACGGAGATGTTGGCCAGTGCCTTCAGGGGAGTCGGCGTGCCGTAATAGTCGACGGTCACCTTATCCACCAGGGCCGCGTTGGCTCTTCCCGCTCTGACTGTCGCCAGGTCTTCTTTCAGCAGGGATTCACTCTTTCCGATCTTTTCCTGCAGCAGGTCCATATCAAATTCACTCATGACATACCTCCGATTCTATCTGCCTTTGACGATGGTGCCGATCTTCTCTCCGCACACCGCTTTCATTACATTACCGTCCTCCGCCAGGGCGAAGACGTGGATCGCAATATCGTTGTCCCGGCAAAGGGCCGCAGCCGTAGCGTCCATCACCTTCAGATCCTGCTCCAGGACCTGGGTGTGGGTCAGGGAATCGTAGCGCTCCGCGTCAGGATTCTTCTCCGGATCGTCGGAGTAGACGGCGTCGATCTTCTTGGCCAGCATGATGACCTCCGCGCTGATCTCCGCGGCCCGCAGCGCTGCGGTGGTGTCCGTGGAGAAGAAGGGGCTGCCCGTTCCGGCGCCGAAGATGACGACCCTGCCCTTTTCCAGATGACGGATCGCCTTTCTCCTGACGTAGGGCTCCGCCACTTCACGCATTTCGATGGCCGTCTGCACTCTGGTGGGCACATCCAGGCTCTCCAGGGCATCCTGCAGGGCCATGGCATTCATCACCGTGGCCAGCATGCCGATGTAGTCCGCGGTAGCCCGGTCCATGTTCTCGCTTGTCCGGCCTCTCCAGAAGTTGCCTCCGCCCACGACGATGGCGATTTCCACGCCGGCATCGTGGACTTCCTTGATCTGAGCAGCCACTTTCTTGACCATCGGGTTGTTGATGCCGAAATGCTGCTCTCCGGCCATGGCTTCTCCGCTGAGCTTCAGCAGAATCCGCTTATACTTTGGCTCCATGGTTTACTCCTTTGCACTCATTCCTTATCTGACACACGGCCAGGGACAGTATACCATATATAGCGTCTGATGACAAAAGAATTCTACCGATTCCCCCTTCGGTTGATGACCGAGGCGAAGTAGGCGCTGCCGAATCCGTTGTCGATATTGACCACAGAGACTCCGTTGGCACAGCTGTTGAGCATGGAAAGCAGAGCGGACAGCCCGCCCAGGTTGGCGCCGTATCCTACGCTGGTGGGCACGGCGATCACCGGCGCGTCCACCAGGCCGCCCAGCACGCTGGCCAGGGCTCCTTCCATGCCGGCCACGCAGATCACCACGTCCGCCTCACGGATCTCACCAAGACGGTCCAGCAGCCGGTGGATGCCGGCAACGCCCACATCGTAGATGCGGTTGACCCGGTTGCCCAGGATCTCTGCCGTCACCGCCGCCTCCTCAGCGACGGGGATATCCGCCGTTCCGGCGCTGACCACCGTAACGGAGCCGATGGACTCTCTGGACTTCTCCTCATCGGCGGGAACGGCGATGATCCGGGCAGCTTCGTAGTAGACCGCCTCGGGAATGGTTTCCCTGACCACCTCATAGTCCCTTGCCGTGGCCCTGGTGGCCATGATGGTCCGCCCCCGTCCCATCAGTTCCCGGAAGATATCCCTGATCTGCTCCGGCCTCTTGCCCTGGCTGAAGATCACTTCGGGGAATCCCGTCCGGATGGCCCGGTGATGGTCCACGTTGGCAAAGCCCAGGTCCTTATAGGGCAGCTCCTTCAGCTCGCTCAGGGCTTCCTCCGGATCCATATCCCCCCGGCTGACTTCTTCCAGCAATTCTTTCAGATAGATTTCGTTCATGCTATATCCTCCTGCCGAAACACCCGGCATTCGCTGACGATCAGCTCCGGCTTCCGGTCGTGTTCCTCCGCCGGAAGCTGATCCACGATCTGAAAATCGTAACAGACGGCCGCCGTCCGGCAGAAGGGATACTGCTGCAGATAGCGGTCATAATACCCCCCGCCGTAGCCGATCCGGTTGCCGTGGACATCGAAGACCGATCCCGGCATGATGATCAGCGTGTTTTCGGAAGGCGAAAGGATCTCCTCCGAAGAGGACTCGGGGATGTGGAATGCTCCTTCCTCCCCCATCTTGTCTTCCTCATAGGCGTTGAAGACCATGGTCTCCCCGGTCACCAGGGGGATCCAGACCTTCTTTCCCTGCCTTCTGGCCGGCCCGATAAGCCCGGTCACATCCACCTCGTTGCGGATGGGCATGTAGAGGCAGATGTCATCGGCCTCACGGTAGACATCCATCTGCTGTATTTTCCCGCAGATGATCCGGGAGAGGCTGTCCACCTCATCGGTGCTCATGGCCTTCCGTCTGGCCAGAATGGGCCCGCGCAGTTCCTTCTTGGTTTGTCTTTCCGTCTGTGTATCCATTTCCATTCCTTTGCTTCGTCTCCCGATAACTATACACTATTTTTCCCCTTCCGTCTATTTTCCTGCCCATTCCATCGCAACTTTGTCCGGGGAAGTGCGGAACGACCGGATGAAGGACGGTCAAAGCCGCGGAGCAAGCATTTGCAGTTGGTCCAGCCCATGCAAAGGCAATTCTGACCGGGAAAGAGCCGGCGTTGCTTTTGCAATTTTCAGACTACTTGACCCGGTTCACCAGCGTCAATGCCGCAAACCAGTACTGTATTGACCCTTGAAATGGAGCAAACTAAACCATATACTATAACCGTAAGCAAAAGCATTTCAACACACCATGAAGAAAAGAGGGATACTATGTTAAGCTTTGTGAAAACGATGATGCACGATCTGGCCACCTGTGCCGAGATGATCGACAGAATCGTCGCAAAGGGACAGCTCTAAACAAATATGGTTCTTGAACATATTTTTTACGGCAGCGCCAATGGCACTGCCGTTTTTTTTCACTCCCTTCAGTCGCACTGCTTCAGCGTCCCCCGCTCCTCGCTATAGCGGTAGATGGAGGAGGACAGGATTTCCTGGTAATCGGTCACCGTGCCGTTCCCCTGCTCCAGCAGCTTCTTCAGGTATTCCGGGCTGGCCGCGTGAACGGGCACGGCGAAGAATTCGTGAACGGAACTGGGCAGGATGTAGAAGTCCCCTCCCATCCTGCGGGACAGGTCCCGCATCTCCCGTTCATAGAGCATGGTGGATGCCCCGTTCATTCCCGATTCATTGGTCATGACGACTACGGAGTCCTTCCCCTCGATCACTCTGGCGGGGAACATCCGGCGTGAATTGGTCCTGGCCAGGTCAAAGAGTTCCTCTTCCGTCACGCCCATATCCTCCATCATTTCGTTGCTCACGATAAAGGAGTTGACCCCCGCCTCATCCCAGCGGAAGATCACCCGGTACACCGCCGCCATATCGAGGATCTTCCGATGAGGCACTTCATCCAGAAGCCGCTCGTTCAGCTGTCCGCTGATCAGATTCACCACGACGCAATCCCGGAAGGCGGAGTAATCCCCTTTCAGTTCATCGGGCAGCTGCCTGCCCGTGTTGGCCGTGATCACCTCCGCCATGCATTCCAGCACCCGGTCGATGTCCTCGTCGGTAAGATAATCCTGGTAGACATCGTCCAGGTACAGCACCGGCAAAGGAACAAACTCCTCCTGCTCCGGCGGCTCAAGACAGAAGCCGTCCTTCTCCCCGTTGATCTTTCTCACCGCCCGGATCGTCGGCTCGTGATCCCGGAATTCCCCCGGCAGATGATCTTTGATTCTCCCTGTGATAACGGCACAGAATGCTTCATAATTCAACATAACTAATCCCTCCCTTGGTTATATGGAAATATTTTCCATGTCATCGTACCACGGGAGGGATTAATTGTCAATAATTTCCAGTTGTGATAATGGGCTCTTAACTCAGCGGAACATGATGCGCAGAAGCGGGTTATCCCGGTCCGCGTCGATACAGACCGCCTGGAAGCGGTCCAGGTAGTCCGTCATGTCATCATCGGCTTCTTCGATGCCCTGGATCATGATCTCCCCCTGCATCTCCGACAGAGCATCGTTCAGGGCGTCCAGGTTCCTGCCGTACCACTCGGGCAAAGGCAACGCCTCCGCCAGCCGGTCATGGAGCTGTGCAATGCCGGTGACCCCGGCCAGATCGACTTTATAGATTTCCATAATTATTTCCTCTCTGCCATCTTGGTAAAGGAGCCGTAATGATCATCCGTGTAATAGATGGCCTCATCAGAAAAGACCAGCCGCTTCGGCCCCCTGTTCTCCTTGCCCAGGGTGTCGATGTCGCACTCCTGATATTCCCCTTCGGGCAGCAGGCCTTCGTAGTTCCCGAAGCGGTCGCCGCCGATGCACATGCCCGGGGCATAGCGCTCCAGGGAACCGCCCTCCCAACCGAGCTGGCGGGCCTCATCTTTGGTGATGTAGTTGTCCGGAAGCCGGCCGTAGGCGAGGAGATAAGCGGTGACCTCGTCCCGGGAGTCGTAGGTGCCGTCCTCCCGGACTTCGGAGGCCGCTTTCGTCACATCCGAATCATCCGTTGCTTCCGTCTGTGAGGCGGCCGTCGTCTGCTCCGCCGTCGTCGCCGTCGTGTCCTGCTCCTGGCTTTTGCTTCCGCAGCCCGTGCAAAAGGCAACGGCAGCCAGAAGCACCGCAGCCAGAAGAATGGTGATTATCCGTCTTGTTTTACTCGTTCTGTTCATTAGTCATCTATATTCTTATCCGTAGCGTGATCGTAGATGTCCGTCACCGCCTTATTCGGTTCCGGCGTGACCATGGTCACAATGATAGCTGCAATGCCGCCGCAGATGAATCCGGGAAGGATCTCATAGACCCCTGTACCGGAGAGGCAAAGAAGCCAGATGATATCCACCGCTGCGCCGACGATGACGCCGGCACAGGCGCCGGCATAGTTGAACCGCCGCCAGAAGAGGGACAGCAGGATCGTCGGGCCGAAGGCCGCGCCGAAGACGCCCCAGGCGTTCTCCACCAGATTCATGATGGCCTGGGCTCCTGCCCCCTTGGATGAGGCGACGAAGTAAGCGATGATGGCGATGATGATGACCGTGATCCGGCCGACCATCAGCAGTTCCTTTCCTTTGGATTCCTTGTGGAAGATGGGCTGATACAGGTCAGCGGTGAAGGAACTGGAGGCGACCAGCAGCTGGGAGTCCGCTGTGGAAACGGATGCCGCCATGATGGCCGCAAGCAGGAAGCCGGAAATGATCGGCGGGAAGAAACGCCGCGCCATAACGATGAATACGGTCTTCTGTGCGCCGACCGTCAGCAGCTCCTCCGCCACGATCATTCTCGCCTGATAAGCCATGAGGCAGGCCGCGCCCAGGGAAAGGACGACCCAGACGATGGCGATGACCGCCGATTTCTTCACCATGGAAGGTTTTTCGATGGACATGAACCGGACGATGATGTGGGGCATGCCGAAGTAGCCGAGACCCCAGGCAAGTCCGGAGACCACATCCTGCCAGCTGGAGGTGAAGAGCCCAGTGCCGAAGTCGCAGGTGACCACCTCGCCGGAAGCGGCGTCGGTATATTCATAGACCTGGGACAGCAGCCCCGTGTCCAGATTCATGGTAGCGGAAACGATGATGGGGATGGCCAGCAGGGCAAGCAGCATCAGGATGCCCTGGAAAAAGTCGGTCCAGCAGACCGCCTTGAATCCGCCCAGGAAGGTATAGGCGATGATGATCAGGGCGAAGATGGTCATGGCCAGCCGTTCGTTGATCTCCGGGAACAGCATGGTGAGCACGGAAGTTCCTGCCACGAAGGCCGAGGATACGTAGATGGTAAAGGAGAGCAGGAAGATCAGCGCGCAGACCACCTGGAGAACCGGGCTCTTGCTGGCGAACCGGTTGGTCAGATACTGGGGCACCGTGATGGAGTCATTGGCCGCCTTGGAGAACCGGCGCAGCCGTTTAGCGCAGAATATCCAGTTGGCCGCCGTTCCCAGGGCCAGACCGATGCCGATCCAGATCTGTCCGAAGCCGAAGGCCAGAACCGATCCGGGCAGGCCCATCAGAAGCCAGGCGGACATGTCCGATGCCTGGGCGGACATAGCCGTGACCCAGGGTCCCATGGAACGTCCCCCGAGGAAGAAGTCTTTCTGATCCCGGTTGCTGCCGTTGATGAAGAACACCATGGCCACGAAGAACAGAATGACAAAGTACAGAATAAAAACAACAATTTCCAACATCGTTACTTCACTTCTCCTGTTGTTCAATAAAAAAGCCAGTGCCGGACCCGTTCCGGCACCGCCCACAGTGTAACACTTCATGAAACCGGATAAAAGATCGACTTGATTATGAACTGATTAGAATAATTCAAATGGATAATTTCAAGATAACTGTTGATTTTCCAACATATTTACTATAGACTAATCATAGAATGATTATTGAGAGTAAAACCAGAATCAGGAGTTCCCATGAGAAAAAGCAACCGAAACCAGACAAAAAGCCGCATCGTCTCCGCCGCCTGGAGGCTCTTCTACCAGTACGGCTACGACAACACGACCATCGATGACATCGTGGAGGCATCCCACACGTCCAAGGGATCCTTCTACCATTATTTCGAATCCAAGGACGCCCTCATGGGGTCCCTGTCCTATCTCTTTGACGAGAAATACGAGGAGCTGCAGGAAAAGATGGATCCGGACCTGGATCCTCTGGAGAAGCTGACCCTGATCAACCAGGAGCTGTTTCTGATGATCGAGAATACCGTCTCCGTCACCCTGCTCTCCCAGCTCTTTTCCAACCAGCTGATCACCCGGGGTGAAAAGCACCTGCTGGAGCCTGACCGGACCTATTACCGCCTGCTTCGGCAGATCGCCATGGAAGGCCAGCAGAAGGGCTATTTCCGGGAAGACCTGAGCATCAACGACCTGATGCGGGCCTACGCCATGTTCGAGCGGGGCATGATGTACGACTGGTGCCTGTCCAGCGGCAACTACTCCCTCTACCAGTATTCCCGCCAAATCCTTCCCCTCTTCCTCAAGGGACTCTGCCGTTAGCCGTCCTGCCGCCGATCCGCGACCGGGCCGCTGCCGGCCATATCCACAGATTTTCTCCCGAGCCGCTGCCCGTGAAACTGATAATAGGTGGCCTCGATGTTGCCGTTGAACAGTTTCCGGCGGCGGTCCGCTTTGCGTCCCAGCGCTTCCTCTATTCCCTTATCCGCCGTGATGGCGAAGAGGCTCAGCCCCGGATTCACCTCCATGGCCAGCCGGAAGGAGGCGTAGATCCCGGCAATGGTCTTCTTTTCCCCGATCCGCTCTCCGTAGGGCGGATTGGTCACCACCACCGTCCCCTCCTGCCGGAAGTCTCCGGTCTTCACCCGGTCAGCAAGAGATATCTGCTTCAGGCGGATGATGTCCCCCACGCCGGCCTCCTCCGCGTTTTCACGGGCCGCTTCCAGGGCGCGGGGGTCAACGTCCGAAGCACAGATCTCCAGGCTGGCATCCTGCCGGATCGCGGCGAAGGCCTCTCTCCGCTCTTCTTTCCAGATGTCTTCTCCGATGATCTCCCATTCCTCCGAGGCGAAACCGCGGGAAAGCCCCGGAGCGATATTGGCGCCGATCATGGCCGCTTCGATGGGAATGGTTCCGCTGCCGCAGCAGGGATCGATGAGAAGGCGTCCGGGCTTCCAGAAGGACAGCTGCACCAGGGCCGCTGCCAGGGTCTCTTTCATGGGGGCCGCCACACTGGTGACCCGGTAGCCCCGCTTGTGCAGGCCAGCGCCGCTGGTGTCGATGGTCAGCGTCGCCCGGTCACGGAGAAGGGTCAGCTTCACCGTATAGGCCGCTCCCGTTTCCGGCATGGACTCCCGGACATAGAATTCCTGCAGGCGGAGAGCTATGGCCTTTTTGACCGTCCGCTGGCAGGCCGGCTCGTTATGGAGGGCGGATTTCACCGTGGTGCAGAGTACGGTGAACCGGCCGTCCGCGGGGATGATCTCCTCCCAGGGAATACCGCCCGTCCGCTGAAAGAGGGTCTCAAAATCCGGCGCATCGAACTCGGCCACCTTAAGAAGGACCCGATCGGCGCAGCGCAGCCAAAGATTGGAGCGGACGATTCCCCGCTCATCGGCGAGATAGGTCACCTTCCCGTCTTCTGTTCGGACAACCTCATAGCCCAGCGATTGGATTTCCCGGCGCACCACAGCCTCCAGGCCGAAGGTCGCCGTCGCGATCAGTTCCCGTCTCATTTATCTTTCCTGACCAGCCGGTACAGGATGGAATCCTCGTCGGCAAAGTAGTTTTCATCATCGGATTTGTACTTGCGCATAAGGCGGTCCAGCTGGGGATTCTCCGCGATGGTCTCCTCATGGTGGAGCCGTTCGAAGGCGTTCAGCTCATCCACCGGCTTCATGTGAGCGCTGATGGGATGGGGCAGGAAATGCCAGTAGATCCTGGGCGCGATCAGCAGAATGTGAACCACGGAAAAGATCGCCGCTGCCAGAATACATCCGAAGGGGTTCCCGTTCAGCACCAGGGGCACGAAGCAGAGAAAGGCGCCGATGGCCCAGACGATGGTGGTGATGTACCGGCGTTCCAGGATCCTGAGGGCGTCGGTCAGGGCCTTATCGTAGTAGATCCCGTCATTCCCCTCCCGGCGAAAGACCCGGAACCACCGGTTGTTCCGCATAAGCAGCCGCATGCAGGTTCCGTATTCGGAAAAAAAGGATCCGCCCGATTCGGTATTCCCGGGTGCTTCCTCAGCTGCGGCAGGCTCTCCCGCCTCCTCTTCCACCGCAAAGGCAACTTCCGCCAGGACGCACCGCCCCTCGCCCATCAGGGACAGATGCTCATCCTCTCCCGGAGCCAGATCCACCATGGCCTGCTCACCGGGATGAAGCATCTCGCTCCGCTCCCCGCAGTTCATCACCACATATCCCTCCAGCACATAGACGCCGAAGGAGCGGTAATCGGACAGGGGCGCCTCGGATGTCACCTTTTCCGCTTCGGAAGCGACTTCCGCTGTGCGGAGGCTTCCCTCGCAGCCCTGGGCCATGATCAGGTTATAATCCCTGGTCAGCTTGCCGAAACAGCGGGTCTTGACACCGCCGTCAAAGCGGTCCTGCTCCATCTCTCCCAGATGGACGGACCGTTCATCGCCGTGGGCCAGTACCACATCCCCTTCCAGGACCATGAGGATGCGGTCATATCCCTGCAGCTTGGAAAAGGAGGACTCCTCCCGGTCTGAGGAGGCCGTGCTCAGCCGCCAGACAAAATCCCGGTCCAGATAGGACGCGGACTCGGGAAAGATGCCCAGTTCCCACGTTTTGCCGCCGGACCACTGGCTTTCTTTCTGCTGCTCCGGTTTGTTGATCCTGATTCTCATCGCTTATTCTCTCCACTGGAACCGTCCGCCGAAGACGTCGTATCCCACTATGCTTATTCCATTCACTTTATCTTCCGGCAGGGTACAGATGTCCCCTCCCGACAGGAGTTTCCTTCCTTCATGGGTTGCCTTTGCATCGTCCGCGTCCGTGTCCACGCTCCAGAAACGGACCAGGCACAGCCCGTCGTCCTCCATGTAACGGAACACCGTCTCCCGATCCTTTTCCCGGACCAGGGCCAGATCCGGCCGGTAGTCCTTCAGGTAGAGCCGGTTTTCCTCCCGGACGATCTCCGCCTCGGGACCGGACCGCTGCGCCCCGCCGTCGGAAGCCGGACTCTCCGGGCGCTCCACGGCGAAGGACCCTTCCCTGGATGTCATGCGGGAAATCTGGTCCGCCACGGCCACCTGGCCCTCGTCGCACATGACCCAGGGCCGGCCAAGCCGGCTGCAGACGGCGCCCAGGGTGCCCGTTCCCGCAAAGAAATCAGCGCACAGATCTCCGGGGTTGCTGCAGGCCTGCACGATTCGTTCCACCAGTTTTTCCGGCTTCTGGGTAGCGTATCCCATCCTCTCCGAGGAGGTCCGTCCCACCATATCGATGGACCATACGTCCTTCATATTGACCATGGTGTACCAGCCGCCTTCGTCCTCGAACTCCTCCACGCCCTTGAACCGGTAGGCCTTTCCCTCCCGGTTATAGGACTTCTCCTTGCTGGGATGGAAGAGATAGTCGCCGGTTTTGGCGTAGAACAGCAGGGTGTCGTGTTTTTTGGCAAAGGCCCTGCCGCTGGCGCCGCCGGACTTATAGGTCCAGATCACCTCGTTGACGAAGCGGTCGTGGCCGAAGATCTCGTCCAGCATCATCTTGACGTAGTGGGAGCCGTGCCAGTCCAGATGGACCCACAGGCTTCCCGTGTCCGCCAGCAGCTCCCGCATGAGATAAAAACGGACCGCCAGCATGGACAGGTACTCCTCCAGGCTGCTGCCCCACTTGTCATCATAGGCGCCGGTGCGGATCACCGGCGATTTGCCCAGACGTTCCGTGGAGACCTGTACTGATGCGTGGTAGCGGGTCCCGGAAAAGAAAGGCGGATCCACGTAGATCAGCTGGATCTTTCCCGCCATGTCCTCATGCTTCAGCAGCCAGACCATGTAATCCAGGTTGTCCGCCGCGCCAATCCGTCCGGTAATGGGGGCTGCCCCCTCCTTTTCTCCGCTTCCTTCCGGCTGCCGGGTATCCAGGCGCAGCTGCCTGTTCTCCTCCCCTTCCTCCGGCGGCTCACTCCACCGCAGATCGTACAGTTCCTCCGTATTGAAGGAACGGTATGACGAGGAGTCCATTATGGTCTCAAACTGCTGTCTGCCCCGGATGACGGCCGCGGCCAGCGCGTTGATTCGATTCATCGATGATCACCTCCCCGGGGTCTTCTCTTCCTTGAGGAACCTTCCGTTCCCAGAAGCGTCGGTATCAGGTCCTCCCGGCCGCATCGCTTCAGGGCCTGACGGACGAGGCCATGGTTCTCCTTCTTGTGAAAATGCAGCAGCGCGCGCTGCATCCGCTTTTCCTCCAGAGCTTTCGCCACGTAGACCGGTTTTCCGGTCAGCGGGTCCATCTCCGTGTAGTACATGCAGGTGGCCAGGGTGCCCGGCGTAGGATAGAAATCCTGCACCTGATCGGGAATGAACCCTGTCCTGTGCAGGTACAGGGCCAGATCCACCGCCGAGTCCAGTGTACTCCCCGGATGGGAAGAAATAAAGTAGGGAATCAGAAACTGATTTTTTCCCTGCTTCCCGTTTTCCCCTCGGTAGGCCTCACAGAACCGGTCAAAGACCTGGACAGAAGGCTTGTGCATCATGTCCAGAACCTCCGGGCAGACGTGCTCCGGGGCCACCTTCAGGGTCCCGCTCACATGGTGTCCGACCAGTTCCCTCAGGAATGCCTTGCCTTTGTCCTTGTCGGCCAGCAGGTAGTCGTACCGTATGCCCGAACGGACGAAGACTTTCTTCACCCCGTCAAGACGACGCAGTTTCCCCAGCAGCTCCCGGTATTCCCCGTGATCCGTATCCAGCTGTCTGCAGGGCCGGGGGAAAAGGCAATCCCGCCCTTCGCAGAGGCCTTCCTCAAGCTGTTTACGGCATCCGGGATGGTGGAAATTGGCTGTTGGACCGCCCACATCATGGATATAGCCTTTGAAGCGGGGGTCCTCCGACATCCGGCGGGCTTCCTCCAGGATGGATTCATGGCTGCGGCTGCGTACCTCCCGCCCCTGATGATAGGTGATGGCGCAGAAGGCGCATCCGCCGAAACAGCCGCGGTTGGCGGTGATGCTGAAGAGCACCTCCGTCAGGGCCGGCACACCGCCCTCTTCATCGTACATGGGATGGGCCTTCCGGGTAAAGGGAAGGCCGTACAGGTCGTCCAGCTCCTGCCGCTCCAGTGCGGGCTGGGGCGGATTCTGGACGACATAATAATTATTTTCGTATTCTTCCAGCAGCCGTTTTCCCCGGATCACATCATTGCTCCGATACTGCAAACGGAAGCTTTTCGCGTATTCCTCCCGCGATTCTCTGATCCGCTCAAAGGCCGGCAAAACCACATCGTCGTCAAAGCGATCAGGATCCTGCCGCCGTACGCAGGTTCCCCGGACCCAACCGATATCTGCCGCTTCGATCCCTGCCTCCAGGGCCTCGGCGATCTCCAGGACCGCTCGCTCCCCCATGCCGTAGATGAGGATATCGGCCCGGCTGTCCATGAGGATGGACCGGCGGACATCATCGTTCCAGTAATCGTAGTGTCCAAGCCGGCGCAGGGAGGCTTCCAGGCCGCCGATGATCAGAGGCACATCCCCGTAGGCTTCCCTGGCCCGGTTGGCGTAGACGGTCACCGCCCGGTCCGGGCGCCGTCCCGCCTTCCCTCCTGGGGAATAGACGTCCCGTTTTCTCCGGCGTTTGAATACGGAATAGTGATTGACCATGGAATCCACGCTGCCGCTTCCGATGAGAAAGCCAAGCCTGGGCCTTCCGAAACGGCGGAAATCCTCTGCCGAGCGCCAGTCCGGCTGGGCCAGAACAGCCACCCGGTATCCTCTGGACTCCAGCAGCCGCCCGATGATGGCCGCGCCAAAAGAGGGATGATCCACGTAGGCGTCCCCCGTCACCAGGACGAAATCGGCCTGATCCCATCCCCTCGCTTCCATATCTTCCTGACATACCGGTAAAAACATATCTGGATTATACCACAAAAAAGACCGCTGCACCCGATATGTCGAATGCAGCCGCCTTCCGTTTTTTTCTTGATGATTATCCCAGGTATTCCATGACCGCCTGCCGGACCGCGTTGCCGTCGGCAACGCCCTTGACCTTAGGCATTACGCTGCCCATGAGCTTCCCCATGGCCGCCTTGCCGGATCCGGCCTCTACGCCGGCTTCCGCCGCGGTCTCTTTGACCACGTCCATGATCTCCTCCGCCGAAAGCTGTTTCGGCATGTACTCCTGAAGCACGTCGATCTCCGCGTTGTACGCGTCCACGAGATCGCTGCGGCCGGCCGACTCGAAATCACCGAGGGCATCTTTGCGCATTTTGACCTGCTTGGCCAGAATGGCGGCTACCCCGGCATCATCGATGTCTTCCCGGTTGTCCACTTCGTACTGCTTGATGGCAGCACGCACGAAACTGATGGTTTCCTTGCGGACCGTATCGCGCTTCTTCATGGCGTCCTTAAAGTCCGCGTCCAGTCGTTCTTTTAAGGTCACGTTAACACCTCTATTTCAGAATCAGTACTTTCTGGCTTTCTTTCTCGCAGCCTCAGACTTCTTCTTTCTTCTTACACTTGGCTTCTCGTAGTGCTCTCTCTTTCTGACTTCCGCCATAACGCCATCTCTGGCGCAAGATCTCTTGAATCTCTTCAGAGCGCTCTCCAAGCTTTCGTTCTCTCTGACGATAACCTGTGCCATTCCCGTTTCACCTCCTGACCTTGTAGAATCATTGCGATCCGCCTTACGGGCCGGCATACAACGTTGCCATTATACTATCGCACGAATCATATTGCAAGAATAAAAAGCAACGGAAAAAAGCCGTTTTCGGCGGTCACAGGGTTGCGGCACTCAGCCCGGAGGCCAGGTCATTCTCCGCTTGCCCAGCAGATGGAAATGCAGGTGCTTCACGGTCTGGAAACCGTCCTCGCCGCAGTTGTTCACCAGGCGGTAACCGTTGTTCAGGCCCAGCTCCTTCGCGATATCCTTCACCTTGAGCATGATGTGAGCAATCAGCTCTCCGTCTTCCTCCGTCACGTCATCCATGGTCGGAATGTGCTTCTTCGGAATGATCAGCACATGGACCGGCGCCTGGGGATCCGCGTCGTGGAAGGAAAGAATCCGGTCATCTTCGTAAACGACATTGACCGGGATCTCGCCATTGGCAATCTTACAGAAAATGCAGTCACTCATTCTTAACACCCTTTCCTTTTCTAAAGAATTACTAAATCATTATAGTATGAATGCCCTGTCAAGTCAAAGACTTCTCAACAGCAAATCGGCCTTTGTTATCAGGGGCTGCTGCTCTCCGCCATCATGCCGTCCCGGAATGGTTCGGCGAGGCGGACATCCTCGAAGGTATTCAGCCGGCTCTCCCCTTCCTCGGGGGCAGCCTTGGTCCAGACACGGATATAGCTGTCCGTATACCCGGAAAGCAGGCCGTCCTCCGGGGAATAAGTTTCCCAGAGCACCCGGCGGGTCTGTCCCGCACATCTTAGGAAGAAATCTTCCGCCGCCTGTTCACCGGCTTCCTGCAGCCGGCGGCTCCTCTCCCCCTTCACCTGAGACGGGATCTGATCCTTCATCTCCGCCGCGGCTGTCATCGGCCGGCGGGAGTAGCGGAACACATGGGTCCGGCAAAAGCCGCACTGCCCGATCAGGTCCAGGGAATCCTCCACATCCTCTTCCTTTTCTCCCGGAAAACCGGCGATCATATCCGTGGAAATGCCGTAGCCGGGATCCTCCCGGCGCAGGGTCCGGACGATCTCCAGATACTGCTCCCTGTCGTACGGCCGGTTCATGGCACGCAGCACGGCGTCGCTTCCGCTCTGGGCGGACAGATGGAGGTGGTGGCACAGCCGCCGGTAAGGCAGGAGTCTCTTCACGTAATCCGCGTTCACCACCGCCGGTTCCAGGGAACTGAGGCGGATGCGGAAATCGCCATCAAGATCATCCAGGGCAGCGATCACCGGCTCGATGCCGGAGGGTTCCGCCGCAGCCGCGCGGCCCGTACCGGCACAAAGACCATCGGCGCCCCGTCCGAATCCCGGTTCCGTCCCGTAAAGGGCCGTGTTGATTCCCGTCAGGACGATTTCCTTATACCCGCCCCGGATCAGCTTCCGCGCCTCGGCGATGATATCCTCCATGGGACGGCTTCTCACTTCGCCCCGGGCATAGGGAATGACGCAGTAGGAACAGAAGCGGTTGCATCCCTCCTGGATCTTGACGTAGGCCCGGGTGCGGTTTTCCGCGCTTGTCACGATCCCCGTGTCCTCATAGGACGTCAGCTGCTCCAGGGGATGGACCCGCAGAACGTGCTGCTGCCCCCTCTCCGCGAATTCCTCTACGATCCGCGGCAGGGAGCTCTTTTCGTTGGTGCCGGTGACGATATCCACGCCGGCAACCGCCGACACCTCCTCCGGCCGGGTCTGGGCATAGCAGCCGGTCACCGCCACGATGCTGTCCGGGTTGACCTTCTTCATCCGTCGGATGTACTGCCGGGACTTCCGGTCCGCTTCCGCCGTCACCGTGCAGGTGTTGATCACATACACATCGGCGAAGTCGTGTTCGTCCACCACAAGATGGCCCCTCTGCCGAAACAGCGCGGCCATGGCCTCCGACTCGTATTGGTTGACTTTGCAGCCCAGTGTATGAAAGGCTATCTTCATCAGGTCCCTTCCCTTCAGACGATCCGGTTCAGTTCCTTGCCCCGCAGAAACGCCCGCAGGTTATCGGCGCAGACATCCACCACCAGCTGGCGGGTCTCCCGGGGAGTAAAGGCAATGTGAGGCGTGATCAGACAGTTGTCCAGTGCCAGCAGCGGATTATCAGTCTCCGGCGGTTCCTGTGCCATCACATCCAGCCCGGCGGCAGCCAGTTTGCCGCTTCGCAGCGCCTCCGCCAGAGCCTGTTCATCCACCAGGGCGCCCCGTGCCGTATTGATCAGGATGGCGCCGTCCTTCATCCGTCCGATGAACTCACGGTCCACCATTCCACGGTTTTCCTCCGTCAGTGGACAGTGCAGGCTGACCACATCCGAAGCGACCGTCCCGTCAGGGTCCTCCCGGTAGACGTTCACCTTCATGCCCAGGGCACGGGCGATCTCCCCCACTTTGCGGCCGATGTTTCCGTAACCGACGATGCCCAGGCTGCGGCCGGACAGCAGGGTCATGGGATAGGGTTCATAGGCTGCGCCCTTCTCCGCGGTCCACCGCCCGCCGTTCACTTCCCCGTCATATTCCCGGATCCGTCCGGCCAGGGTCAGCAGCAGAGCCATGGCGTGCTGGGCCACGGCCTCCGTGGAATAAGCGGGAACGTTGCATACGGCAATGCCCCTCTTCCTCGCTTCCTCCAGATCGATATGGTTGAATCCGGTGGCGGCAATGCCGATAAAGCGCAAATTGCGGCATAAATCGAATTTTTTCTCATTCATGGGGAAAGAGTCCACAAAGAGGGCTTCCACCCCTCTGAGGGCCTCTGAGGCCGTCTCAGGGGCCAGATCACGGTGAAGCTGCAGATTCCCAAGCTCTTCCAGCCCGTTCCAGCGGATATCTCCCCGATCGATGATCTTCGTGTCCGCAAAAACCATCTTCATCTTCACACCTCACAATTCCAGTTCGTACATGATCATAGCAAGAGCCGCCGGACCAGCGGTCTCCGTGCGCAGGATGGTCCGGCCGAGGCTGACGCTTCGTCCGCCGGCAGAGCACACAGCGTGCACTTCTTCGTCGCTGAATCCGCCTTCCGGGCCGATGAACAGGGCGATCCGCCGTTCCTTCCTGCCCGGGGGGCGCCAGTCAGTATCCTGAAGAGCCTCCTTGATGGACAATGACTCCTCGTTCTCATAGGGGATGAGCACCAGGTCGAAACCGGCCAGCTCCTCCAGGACATCCTCCATCTTCACCGCGTCCCGGACACCGGGGATGATCCCCCGGCGGCACTGCTTTACCGCCTCCGCGGCGATCTTGCGCCAGCGCTCCGCTTTTTTTCCCATGTTTCCCCGGTCCGCGACGACTGTGCGGTCCATGAACACGGGAACGATCTCCCGGATGCCCAGTTCGGTGCACTTCTGCACCACTCCGTCCAGTTTTCCCTGCTTGGGGATCCCCTGGTACAGGGTGACCTTCGTCTTGGGTTCCGCAGCGAAGGCCTGCTTGTCCAGGATGGTCAGCATGGCGCTGTCCTCTTCCAGGATCTCGATGCGGGCATGGTATTCCCACCGGTCCGTATCGGACACGTCCACCTCATCGCCGGGGCGCAGACGGAGAACCCTCCGCATATGATGCAGATCACCGGGATCGGTGATCTCTATAGTCCGCACGCCGATGTTTTCCGGCGGAACAAAAAATCTGCTCATGGTATATCCTCCGGCGCCTTATTCCCCGGCCCTGCGGGCGGCGATGGCGCACCATTCTCCTTCTTTCGCAACTTCAACAACGGTAAACCCGGCTTCCCGGATGGCCTTCTCCACCTCATCCCGCTTCTCCAGCAGGATCCCGGAGGAGATGAACAGACCGCCCGGCTTCAGCTGGGCCGCGCAGTCGGCTGCCAGCCGGATCACCAGATCGGCCATGAGATTGGCGACCAGGATATCCGCCGCAAAGTCCACGCCTTCCGTCAGGTCGCCCTGCCGGATCACAACAATATCTTTTACTCCATTCAGCGCCGCGTTTTCTCTGGCCACATCGACCGCATCGGAATCTATTTCAATCCCGAGAACACGGTCAAATCCGAGGTATGCTCCTCCGATGGAAAGTATGCCCGAACCGCACCCAATGTCCAGAAGGCCAGCCGAGCGGTCCTCTTTGATCGCATACTTTTCCAGAAGCTGCATGCATAGCCTTGTGGTCTCATGGCTTCCCGTACCGAAAGCCATGCCCGGATCGATCATGATGACTTTTTCCCCGGGTGACGCCTCATATTCCTCCCATGTGGGCCTGACAACGATGCTGTCGCAAATCTTCATGGGATGAAAGTTTTCCTTCCACCTGTCCTTCCAATCCACATCGTCGACCACTTCAGCTTCGGCGTAGAGCCTTCCAAAGTCCACATCCCAGCCGAAATGTCCCTCCAGTTCCAGACTCTTCAGGTTCATGATCTTTTCCTTGAGACTCTGCAGCTTCCTGCGGCCTTCATCAGAGTCCTCAAGATAGGCTCTGACCATCGGTTCCCTGTCCGGCCTGCCCTTCACATCGTCGTCTATATAATCCCACCCGTATTCGTTCTTCTTATCCAGAATATCCTCCAGATCCGCCGGATCGTCAACGGAAACAGAGCTGATGCCATTCCTCATGAGAAGTTCCGACACCATCTCAACGCCCTGATGGGATGTGTGTATTTTCAGCTCGATGTATTTCATATTCTAAACTTCCTCCGATCTTGTTTTATGCGATCATTCTCGCATTGGCATTGATCTGATCGATCACTCCCCTGATCCCGATCCATATATTCTGATCCTGGAACAGATCCACAACACTGCCGCGATCCGTAAATGGAGTGTCCTGCAATACAGACAGATCCTTCATGATGCCATTATGCACGATGTATTCGACAATCTGATTCACAAAATATATCTGTCGGGTATCCAGATTAGTATCATCAAGATACTGGGCAAAAGCATCCTTCGCCGCATTCATATCCAGACCGACGATTTCCCGAACAAATTCCCCCAGAGGTTTTTCGCCAAATTCACTCTCATAGTCTTCTCTGGTTCCGACCTCACTCCATAGTATGTCCTCAAGGGATCTCAAATCCATCTCTGTCAGAGGCTTATTGCTTTTAAGTTTTGCGATGGCTATTTGATCCTGGTGTTCACGCACATAATACTCTGCTTTGGCTTTGTAGTTCTTGAGATCATCGTTCTCAAGTTCTGATTCATGCCAGTCAACAGACAGTATATCATCGGTAAAGTCTGTATCATATATTTTGCGATCTTTGGGCAGATACTTCATCAGATGACGAAGTTCTTTTCGAATATGCTCGAAGTCCTCCACACCTGCCCGCTCAAGGTAGTCGGTATTGAGGATCTTATCGATCAGCTCAGCTCGTGCCATTATCTCCGGGATGTTGGCCACACTTGCAATGCCTTCTACCCTCTTTAACAGATCTCTTCTTGCTTTTGAATGAGTCTTTCCGGATAAATACGCCAGTTCCAGTCCATAAAGCAATGCATCGAATCGGACAGCACTTGTTTCGTCATTATCCGGCAGGATATACGGCGCCACTTCTTCCCTGACAGTCAGAGTGTCCTCATAAGTCAATCCAATGTAATTGTCCTTGTTTGAGTACTGATCTACATACTTGATGTGCTGTCTTACGGCAAAGTTATCTTTATCGATTTCCTGTACCTTTCCTGCCATATCATCAACCAGTTCGGCGCGATACTCTTTGAGCGGTTCTGTCTGATATGCAATGTCCTGAAGTTTATATGCCATGTCAAACTCCAGACCAAAAATGGCTCCCTGTAGTGCCATCTGATTGGCGGTAGGTTTGCCTTTGTTCATTCGGAAGAACTCGAAATTACCACAGAAGTCAAAGATATAGAATTTATCCTTGTCCTGACCATCCATAAGCCCTTCGCATAGCCTGGTGCCACGACCTATCATCTGCCAGAACTTTGCCTTTGACATGACCTTCTTGAAGAAGACCAGATTAAGAATCTCCGGTATGTCTATACCTGTATCCAACATATCGACCGAGATAGCGATCTGAGGCAGTTTGTTTGGGTCAGAGAACTCATCGATTGCATTCTGAGAGTAGTTGATATAATTGTCTATCACCTTCGTATATCCCGGCAGATGGGGGTAGAGTTTCCCAAAGATCTCATGTATTTTCTCGGCATGTCGATGATTCTTTGCAAAGATTATGGTCTTGCCCAGTTTTTCACCGTAATCCACATGAAGACCCTGTCGCATCAAAATGTCCAGCACCTTCCTGATCGTATCTTCGTTGAAGACCCATTTGTTAAGATCTGAAGATGATATGCCTATCGGGTAGTGGTCCTCCTCCATTCCGAAGGTGCTATCATATTTTTCCTTGTCCTCCTCAGAGAGTTCATCGTACCTGATACCCTCATCAATAAATTTGAGGGTGGTTTCTACGGATACAAAGTCAACCAGATAGCCATCTTTCACCGCCTGAGCCAAATCGTATCCGTATGTGGGCACCCCATTCTCCAGATGGAATATCTCGTATGTGTTCTTGTCTATTTCATCCTTGGGAGTTGCGGTAAGTCCAATCAGCGGTGCATCGAAATAGTTGAAGATGTCCCGATACTTGTTGTATATGGATCTATGGGCTTCATCGCAGATGACCAGATCGAAGTGTCCCGCTGTGTATAGTTTCCCATCTTCGTCTCTCGCTGTATCGATGCAATTCATCATTGTCTGATAGGTCGAAAAGATACACCGCTCACCATACTTGTCCTTATCTCTTCCATCACATAGGTTAGCCGTAGACATCTCAGGAAGCAGGTTGACAAAGCTGCGCTTTGCCTGGGTGACAAGCGAATTTCTATCCGCCAGAAAAAGCACATTCTTGATCCACCCATGTTTGTTCAATACATCCACGAGGGATATGACTGTCCTTGTCTTGCCTGAACCTGTAGCCATAACGAGAAGAGCCTTCCGGCGATTCTTCTCGTCCAGCGCATCGCATACTGCCTTGACGGCCGCTTCCTGATAGTAACGACCGGCAATAGCCTTATCGACATAGACGTTCTTCAGGCTTGTCCTGCTTGCCTGAAGATTATAGAACTTCTCCAGATCACGTTTGGAATAAAATGCTCCAACTGAGCGCTCCGGATAGCAGTTGTCGATCAGGCGGATATCAAAGCCGTTGGTTATGAACTGCATCGGTCTTCGTCCGTGTTGCTTTTCGAGGAGATCCGCATAGAGTTTCGCCTGCTGACGTCCCTTAGAAACATCGACACATGTTTTCTTCGCCTCGACGACGGCCAGTGCCTTGCCATCATTACCATAGAGCACATAGTCTGCAAAGCCAACTTCTGACTTGTTCGGCATTCCGGGCAGCTCAACTTCGTTGATCCAATCCCTGCCTTCCGTCCAGCCGGCATCCTGCAAGAGTGTGTCGATGTAAATCTTACGCGTTTCGTATTCTGACAGATCAAGGGGTTTGGGAACATAGTTATCATGCTGACTCTCTCGTCTCGCAGTGAGTTCTTCCCTGAGCTTTTCATTTTCTTTCAGCAGTGCTTCAAGGTCTATATCGGAATACTCAGGTGCTACAGGTTCTTTAGGAATCTCCGCTGTTATCAGATTCGGAGCATATTCCCTTTCTGTGTATTCGCTTGCGTAGCAGCATGCTACAAAATCCATGAAAATGAAGAGATTCTGCAAGCACAACCTGGCCTGATCCTCAGATATTCCTTTGCCTTTGTGAGCCGCATTGTTCCCTATCTTGCGGATGAAGTCCATTCGCTTCCACAGGTCTCTGTCTACTATCTGTCGGAACTCATCGGTGTTCATCAAAGTGACCAAAGTGTTCTGATATGGCTTGCGCAGATCTCCGTCCACAGAATACATCCACTTCACAGCAAACTCCATAGCCCGCCGACAGTTCAACACACTGGCCGCCCGGTCAATATGTATGATCCTCTCCGCAGCTATGGCAACATCCGCAAAGGTATCAAATTGTGGCTCCTTTTTCAGGAAGTCAAAATTGGTCACTTGTCCTTATCTCCTCGATTAGAATAACTTCACTTTTGATTCCTATGTCTTCTAAATAGCATCAAGATCTCTCATATAATGATCGTATCCATGGATCATGTATAACGCTATTATCGGGCCCTGTTCGTAATCATTTTCCGGATATTCTGCAACAAATCGTTTTGCCTCATTAACGAGGAAGGCAGAATCTTCTTCTCCTCCACGAAAACCCAGCACAAGACACAGTTCCGACTGTGCATAAGGATTTCGTACATTATCATAGTTTTCGCGTATCCAGGGGCTTGGGTCATTATTGCACTCAATAAAGAAGTCTATCACACACTCCACGAAGTCATCAATCCAACTTGTCTGGATCTTGTCCCTTACCATCGGCGTGATCTCGTCTTCTCTATTTAGCATCACATCACGGAGTAGGAATTTGTTCTTGCCACGTAGGGGCTTCCGCATCCATTTGAAGAAATCCTCCGGATTGTTTAATCTCTTTATGATCTCCCTGTCCTGATAATCAATTTCGGTTTCTTCCCTTTCTGCCGCGTACTTATCCCGGAGCGCCATGGCTTCATGATCACAGTGTAACATCCACGTAATATATGCGGCAGAGGTCGGTCTCACCAGATTGATTTCACTTAATTCTTTTGGTAAAAAATCGTTCTTTTTCATCGTTATCCAAAGTATTCCTGCATCAGGCTGTCAAATAGCAACTGAGTTTCGTCTAATGATTTCTGTATGGCAACTTTTGATTTGTCGACTTGTTTGACAAACGTCACAAATTCATTTTGTAATGTGAGCGGTGGTATTGTGACACTAAGCTTTTTGAGCTTTGCCCCTGGAAGATGAGAGATTGTCGCTTTAGCACCTTCAATTGCAGCGAAGCCACCATGATCGCAATTAAACTTAAACCACCAAGCAAGATAATCAGGCCGCAAGTATTCTTGTTTACACCTCACTCGATGAATTGCCTTTTGAAAATAGCAAGGTTGAATATCATTGTGCCATACGGCGCATCTCCCGATTTCTCCGCCTTCACAAACCATCAAATCACCATCAATAAGTTCAAATTCCTTTTGATCTGCCTCATCAAAATCCATCTGATTCAAATCATCGAGGTTGAAATGAAACCATTGTACATTGTAATTAGCCAAGTATGGGAACGGATACTTCCCTGTCTGCTTCTTTGCATCGAGCATCTTCCCCAGCCGGGATTCTGTAACATCTGAAAAAGTCTGTATTTCCCATCCTTTTGTATTGTGAATTACATCCCCAAACATCTCGACAAATCGGGCTTTGATGAGCTCGTCCAATTTTGACAGTTCCTCTTTTCTGGCATTAATAACAGCTATAGTCCTTGATAAGCACTCAACGATTAACCTTTGCTCGCTCTCGCTATATATTTCTAGTTGAAGATTATCAATATGCTCATTTTTGATATTGTTAATATTGGCACCCTGAGCTAGTTCAGAGATTTTCTTGCGATAGTTGGGACTCTGAAAAAACAAGCCCAAAAATTCTGGAGCTACTTTCGTAGGTCTTACAACCTTACAGAAAGCTCCAAAAGTGCATTCAATATCAAAATCTACAGAAGCAGCTTTCCCAACTAAATTCTTGCTTCCACTGGATGCACATATAAGCACATCTCCCTTCCGCAAGTATTGAAAATCTGATACCTTTTTACGGTCAACATAAACTACATCTTCAAAGTTGATTCTTCCGTCATCGATGTTATTTGCTCTCAACAGGATAACTGAATCATTGTCCAGCCCGTTGTGAAGATCATTCGGCTTGTATGATACGCCCCGTATTTGTTCCGCGTAGTTTGATACTAATCCTTTAACCATATCGTCCCTACAAATCTCAATCTGCCTTCATCAGGTCATATATCTTTGATGCGAGAGTTTCACGTTATTTTGATTCACAATAGCATATTGCATTGTTGTGTCAATTTGCGAATGCCCCAACAGTTTTTGAACTTGTTCAATCGGCATTCCCTTATCTATTGCCCGCGTTGCCATCGTACGTCGGAATTTGTGCGGGTGTATTCTGTCCAGATTCAGTTTTCGCCCCAACTCACGAAGACGAATCTCGGCGCCGTTGATCTTCAGTCTGTTATACGGCCGATCTAACGTTACAAACAGTGCCGGATTGTCATCCTTCCTGCTTCGAATGTACTCCTGAAGATGAATCTTTGCCCTAGCATCAAAGTATACTCTGCGTTCCTTATTGCCTTTGCCGAAGACAATGCATTCGCGTTTTTCAAAGTCAACATCGTCCATGTTCAGATTGACAAGTTCTCCAATCCGGATCCCCGTGGAATACAACAGGTCAATAATGGCAAGATCCCTGACTTCCTCACAACTGTACCTTAACTTTTCTATGCTTTCATCCGATATCACCTGTTTTACGACCTTGTCCGTTTTGATTTTATGGATTCTTCTCATCGGGCTTTTCAGGATATAGTCCTCCTCTTCAAGCCAAGAGAAAAAGCTGGAAAGATTTCTCCGGACATTGTCAACTGTAACTTTGCTGCAGCCATTGCGGCCCTGGTATTCAACCAGATACGACCGAATATCTTCTGTTGCCAATCTTCTGACGGATTCATGGACCATTTTCAAAAAATGATCGATCGTTGCCTTATAATACGCTATCGTTCGATCCGAGCAACCCTCAATGCGCTTTGCATCGAGAAAGAGCTTCTCGTATTCGATGTTTGTTATATCCTCTTTTGCGGTAACGTTTTCGGCGAGATGCTTAATCATAACTTCCTGCAGTTTACGTAACTGACTCACGTCTAACGTATCCGCCATCTCTTCGATTACACGGGCAATTCTTTCCTTCATGTTAATTCACTCCTTTTTTCCAGAGTATATCAACACATGTGGAATGGTTGCACTCGTCTAATCCCCGTGTTAGCTATTATCTTTCATCACCACCAGCCGGTCACATAATCGTTGTCACATTTCATCCAAAGTACTTCTGCATCAAACTATCGAACAGTAATTGGGTTTCATCAAGCGACTTCTGTATGGCAACTTTTGATTTGTCGACTTGAGCCCAAAATCTAATAAACTCATTCTGTTGTTCTATGGTTGGTATCTTGACTACCATTTTATTTACTCTGGTTATATAAATATGCTTAATGGTTCCACCGCCTGAGTTTTTCGTCATTTCACGCTGATATTCTGGCAACTGTAACAACATCGACAAAAACTGTGGAATAACCTTCCTATTACATCTTAGAACCGCAACAGACTGATTTACACAGATGTTATCATCCTCAACTACTGCTGTTCTCCCAAGAGTTCCGTCTTTCGTTAACAAAACATCTCCAGTGATAGGTTTACTTTTATCAGTTAGTGAATCAAATGATTCTTGAGTGGTCTTGCGTGCCTTAGAAAAATTGACACGTCCATCAACAACATCTTTTGCAGTTATTTTCCACGGCCCATCCTCAGCATCAGGCATAGGATTTGTGAATCCGTATGTGATCATCTCAAGATATTCAGACAGCAGTTTTTCATCACAGTTCCATCTAGAAGACATCTCGACAAATCGGGCTTTGATGAGCTCATCCAGTTTTTCTAACTCTTTTCTACGTTCTTTAATTATTGTCCAGCATCGTTCTAAAATATCCACCGCATTCTTCTGATCTACAATGCCTGGAACATTTATCTCAATATCCGAAACTATTTTCTTGGATATTTCCTTAAAGGTTGCGCCTCGACCTAAAGAATTTAGGTATTCAGTATTACCTTTCAAAAACCAGTAGAGATACTCTGGGAGAATTGCGTCAGAGCATATCAGGTTCTTAAATCCCTGATTGCAATACATCTCCTTCCCGGCAATAGCCACTTTTCCAATAGGAGCTCTTGATGACAATATCACAGTTCCTTTCGGAAATGGCTTCAGCCCTGTTTTTTGAACCCCCAGCTCCGTTATTTTCCGAGCGCTCTCATTCAGTATGTATGAATCATTTGTCAACTCTGCTGGTGTGATCCAATCTATATCCCCATCCCAATAATCATTGACACTTGTCTTTGGGGTGCTGCCAGACACTATCTGGCATATTTCTCCTAACTTTACTCGGCTCATATTATCCCTACAAATCTACCTTGACTACTATCATAATCCGTCCTATAATTTCACTTAAGAAATGGGTTTACACCGTACAGTCTTCGGACTCAAGCGGGCTGCTCGTTTCTTTTTTTATCTCCAGAAAATCATACAGGTATTTCTTTTCATCCTCCGCATGTCGAACAAGCATTACTGCCTTGTATATATTATATCTCTCTACATTGCCTGTTCTGTCGTTATAGACCGGAAGGGCAAAACGAACATCATACCTATACCATCCCAGTTTTGCATCTGAACGATGCTTTGTTTTTCTGTTTTCAGAGAACCTTCTATTTGAGGCTATTTGAATCAGCTCTGGAACAGCTTGGGAAGCATTGGCTTTTGCTTTTGACACAGCTCCCTTTAATCGGATCCGATATTCGGAATTTGCAAACTCATCAGGAAAGTCTGATGAGATAAAGATCTTCTCCGCAGTTTCCTCTATCTCATAGAACTCACCTATATACTCCTTTAGAAACGCTTCGACATTCTTCCAATCTTCTCGCTTCCCTTTGAACCTGACATCGCTAATCAATACAAAGCGACTCCCATCCAGATCTGTTGCGACAGTTACATTTCTTTCTCTATCTATATTTCCCATTTATTGACCCCTTTCCCCTACAAATCTCAATTTACTCTTCAGTAATATCCTCTATTACACCAACTACCAGCTGATTCAGATCAGTGGCATTCTTCGAAGAAGCAACGGGTTTGCCAGTTTTTTCTTCAATCTCTTTTCGTGCGTTGCCTGCAACGTTACCTCCTGCTCGGGCTATTTCTTTGTTTTCCTCGAGGGTCTCCGGTTTTCTGACTTCAGAGATTTCTTTGGTTGTGGCTTCTGATAACATAGTCAAAACTAATTCGAGATCAGTCATATTATCTCTGAGATTCTCTTTCTTGAGACCTTTCAGATTCTTATACTGTCTCGTTGACATGCCCGACCAGGCTTTGCTTATTTCGTCTGTGAGAATTGCAAATTCTACACCTTTCCGAACGCCTCGCTTCTGCCATTCTTCTGTAAGCTCATTTCGAATACGAATAGCAAGAAGTCTCTGATGCACCCATTCTTCCGAATAACCCTTCTTCAAATAGGTCTCAAGAGCCCTGTCTATAGCCTGTTCAGGATCAATGGTCTCTTCAATTCGCTCACGACCTACTTGAGCGAGCCATAGTTTTACAGGCTCTGCTTTCTTAGATGGTACTGACTGAATGATACGGAACAACTGCTCTACCGTTGCCACATCCGTAAGTCTCCTTTTTCCATCTTGTGCGTTCATTCTCAAACCGTGACAATTTGTCACGGTTTCGTTCCCTTCTTCCTTTAAACGTTGTTTAAGCTTTCTCCAATATGCTGTTGCATCTTTGCTCTCCGTGAGAACTCTGACTACATCCACAATCGAAAAGTACCATTCTTCTTCACTTTCGACCCATGCCGCACGGATCGGCTGCTCTTCAAACAACTCTACTCTTTCTTTGATCTCTTTTCCCATCCTAATCTCCTTTTCCCCTTCATCAGGATAACAGCTTCTCTAATTCCGTCAGTTCTTTCTGTATATCGGCTTCTATGGCCTTGATTTCCGCCAGGATCTCATCTGTCGGTGGATATTCCACCGGCACATACTCTACTTCCTTGTACTTGTTGATCGACAGGTCGTAGTCGTTATTCTCAATGTCTGCTTTTGGAACCAGGAAGCTCTGTTCTGTGCGTTTGCGATCTTTCTCACCTTCAAGGTTGTGGAAACGCTGAATTATGTCCGGGATATCGTTGTCTTTTATCTCGGAACGCTTATCGTCCAGGCTGTAGCCGTCCGCTTTCATGTCGTAGAACCATACATAATCTGTTCCGCCGGCTCCTGTCTTGGTGAAAATGAGCACGGCTGTAGATACACCGGCGTATGGTTTGAATACTCCTGATGGCATTGAGATGACAGCCTCAAGGCGATTATTCTCTACAATTTCTTTTCTCATTGCTTTATGTGCCTTGGACGAACCAAAGAGCACTCCGTCCGGAACGATACAGGCACAGCGACCGCCTACCTTGAGCATTCTTAAAAACAGCGTTACAAAGAGCAACTCTGTCTTCTTGGTCTTGCACACTTTAAGGAGATCTGCGGATACAATGTCGTAATCCAGGCTGCCTTTGAAGGGCGGGTTAGCCAGGATCAGCGTATACTTGTCCTTGTCTGTGTTCTGGTCGGAAAGGCTGTCGCGGTATTCTATGAACGGGTTGTCTACACCATGAGTCATCATGTTCATCGCTCCGATGCGGAGCATGGTACGGTCTGTATCATAGCCAAAAAACATATGGTTCATGTAGTGATCCTTGCCGGCCTTATCGAAGAGCACTTCATCCTTGTGCTTTTCCCTCAAATACTCTCCGGATGCAATGAGAAAACCGGAAGTTCCGCAGGCAGGGTCACAGATGGTATCCCTTGGCTTTGGTTCAACCAGATCGACCATCATCTTGATGATGTGTCTGGGTGTACGGAACTGTCCATTGACGCCGGACTGGGAGATCTTATTCAGGAGATACTCGTATACATCTCCGCGAACATCTATGTCATGAGCCTCTTCCATATCTGTGAAAATGTCATCCAACTTGTCTACAACCTTGGATAGCATCAACGGTGTGGGCACTTTGAAAATAGCATCCCCCATATATTTGGAATACGCACTCTCTTTATCGCCATGGAGATCCTTGATGAACGGAAAGACCCATTCCTGCATCACCGCATACATTTTTTCTGCCGGGAAATCCCTGAATACGGACCATTTCAACTGGCTGCCGTCGATGGTGCGTCCCCCGATATTGACTTCCTTGGTGAAGACACTTTCAAAGGGAAGCCCCAGCATGGCACATTCCCTGGCTCTTCTTGTATCGACTTCGTCCAGGTCATGGATAAACATCAGATAGGTGATCTGCTCGATCACATCCAGGGGATTCGTCAGGCCGCCTGCCCAGAACACATCCCAGATATTATCGACTTTGTTTTTAAGTTCTCCTGTGATCATGATTCCTTCTCCCTGTTCCAAGTATACGATGTATATCGTCCTCCGCCAAGTTTAATAACCTCCCCGCTGTTCTGCAGATCGCTTAACGTACGCTGTATCGTTCGAAAACTGATATCCGGACACCTTTTTGTGATTTCCGCTGCGGTGATCGTCCCTGAAGTCTCCTTGATGATTTCCCTTATGATATCACGTTTGCTGAGGTTTCTATTGCTGAAATGATCTACACGTTCCGAGAATTCCCGATAGGCTGCCAGCACAACCCCGAGCGTATAGCGCACAAAAGGAAGATCATCATTATTCCCCTCATGCCAACACCTCGAACTCTCCTGCAGAGCCTCGTAGTAGCTGTCTTTACTGTCATGGATCACTTTCTCAATGCTTATATACTTGCCCACATGATATCCAAGTTTATATAACAACAGCAGCGTAAGCAATCTGCTCATTCGTCCATTGCCATCCGAAAATGGGTGGATGCACAGGAAATCCAGAATGAACATAGGCAGGATCAGCAAAGGATCAACATTCGGTTTGTCAAGCACTTCATCGTAAGCCTCACAAAGTTTATCGATGCTCTCGGCGGTCTGCCAGGCAGGCACCGGCATAAAGCATATCGTCTTATTGCCATCAGCATCGATTTCAGCGATCTCGTTGTCTGCTATCTTATAACGTCCTCCGATGGGTGCACCGGCAAACTTATAAAGATCCCGATGAAGCTGTAGGAAACTGGTTGCTTTGATCGGGATAAAGTCATAGCTTTCGTGTATCGTCGTCAAGGCATCACGATATCCTGCAATTTCCTGCTCATTCCTGGTCCTGGGCGCAGTCTTATCCATTACGATCTTACGGAGTCGCTCATCAGAAGTATATATCCCTTCAATACGATTGGAAGTATCCACACTCTGGATCCTGGCGACTTCCACAAGCTGCGTAAGTGCATCCTGTTTCGCCTTCATGAAAAGAGCTTCCTTCCCACGAAACTCATGAATGCTCGTCAGCAGCGAGACGATATCCGGCTCCAGTAACCTTTCCCATCGCGTTTCATAATCAAATTCTCTCATTCTGATTACCATTTCCTATTCTTAATTGCGCCACGCATCCATGTATGACGTAATTGAATTATACTTCAACCAAGGGCTGCTGTCAAAAAATAATTACGCCATATAGTAACTAAATGGCGTAATTAAATGGCGAATGGCGTAATTGACCGTCAAACGGATCAGACTGTTAGCTGAAGAATTCCTTAATGGCTTTCAGGAATCTGCTCTTCTTCTGGTAGCAATCGTCGGTGACGGCTTCTCCCATGGCCTTGACGGCCTTCTTCTGCTTGCTGTTGAGCTTGGTGGGCACCTCCAGGACGACCTTCACGTAGAGGTCTCCCTTCCGGTTGGAGCGTACGCTCTTGACCCCCTTGCCCTTCAGGCGGAAGACGGTTCCCGGCTGGGTGCCGGCGGGCACCTTGTAGGAAACCTTTTCCTCCAGGGTCGGGACGACGATGTCGTCGCCCAGGGCCGCCTGGTCGAAAGAGATGGGGATCTCCAGCCACAGATCCTGTCCCCGCCGCTCGAAGATCTTGTGGGGCCGCACATTGATGACGATATACAGATCCCCGTCGGGGCCGCCGTTGATGCCCGGCTCCCCCTGTCCCCGGATGGGAATGACGGAATCGTTGTCCACGCCGGCGGGAATGTTGACCGTGAGCTTGACCGTGTCACGCACCCGTCCCGTGCCGTTGCAGTCCGTGCAGGGCGACTCGTTGATCTGGCCCGTGCCGTTGCAGTTCGGGCATGGGGATACGCTCTGGAACGTGCCCAGAGGCGTCCTCTGCTGGGTGCGGACCTCGCCGGTGCCGCCGCAGTTGGGGCAGGTCTTCTTCGATGTGCCCGGCTTCGCCCCCGTGCCGCCGCAGGTCTTGCACTTGACGTACTTGGTCAGCTTGATCTGCTTCTTGCAGCCGAAGGCAGCCTCGGTGAAATCGATGGTCATGGACTTCTGGATATCGTTGCCTTTGCGGGGCGCGTTGCTGCGCCGTGCCTGGCCGCCGAATGCGCCGCCGAAAGCACCGCCGCCGCCAAAGGCGCCGCTGAACATGTCGAAGATATCCTCAAAGCCGCCGAAACCGCCGAAACCGCCGCCGGCGAAACTGTTGGGATCCACGCCGGCATGGCCGAACTGATCGTACTTCTGCTTCTGCTCCGGATCGGACAGCACCGCATAGGCCTCGTTGATCTCCTTGAATTTTTCCTCCGCTTCCTTGTCTCCCGGGTTTTTGTCCGGATGATACTTCATCGCCAGCTTGCGAAAAGACTTCTTGATCTCATCCTCGCTTGCACCCTTCTTGAGCCCAAGGACCTCATAATAATCTCTCTTATCTGCCATGTTATTCCGTATTCCTCAAGTCGTTTAATCCACGTTCGGGAGCCGCCGTTTCCGGCAGCTCCCGCGCAGTCATTTCCTCAGATGTCCCGTGGAAAGGCAACCACTTCCCTGCTTCCCGGAACAGTTATTTTTCGTCGTCATCGACGACCTCGAAGTCGGCGTCGACCACATTGTCGGCACCGGAGGCGCTGCCGGAGGGGCCGGCTTCGCCGCCCATTCCCGCGCCTGCCGCGCCGCCCATGCCGCTCATATCCGGGCCGGCTCCCGCCGCGCCCTGAGCCTGCTGAGCCTGCTGATACATCTTGGCGGAGATGGTGTGGAACTTCTCGGTGAGTGCCTCGGTCTTCGCCTTGATGTCATCCATGTTGCCGGCTTCCAGAGCCTTGGACAGCTCTTCCTTGGCGCCGTTGATCTCATTCTTTTCGTCTTCGGAGAGGGCCTGATCCAGATCCTTCATGTTCTTTTCCGTCTCGTAGATCAGGGTTTCGGCCTGGTTCTTGACCTCGACCTCTTCCTTTCTCTTCTTGTCCTCTTCCGCGTACTGCTCGGCCTCCTTCACCTTCGCGTTGATCTCATCCTCGGAGAGCTTGGTGGAAGAAGTGATGGTGATCTGCTGGGACTTGCCCGTACCCAGATCCTTGGCGCTGACGTTCACGATGCCGTTGGCGTCGATGTCGAAGGTAACTTCGATCTGCGGTACGCCGCGGGGTGCCGGCGGAATGCCGGACAGCTGGAAACGTCCCAGTGTGGTGTTGCCGGCGGCCATATCCCGCTCGCCCTGCATGACGTGGATGTCAACGGCCGGCTGGTTGTCCGCCGCCGTGGAGAAGATCTGGCTCTTCTTGGTCGGGCTGGTGGTGTTCCGCTCGATCAGCTTGGTGGCCACGCCGCCCAGGGTCTCGATGGACAGGGACAGAGGTGTGACATCCAGCAGCAGCACGTCGTGGACCTCGCCGGTCAGAACGCCCGCCTGGATGGCCGCGCCGATGGCTACGCACTCATCCGGGTTGATGCCCTTGAAGGGGTCCTTGCCGGTGATGCTCTTCACCGCGTCCTGCACTGCAGGGATACGGGTGGAGCCGCCCACCAGGATGACCTTGGCGATATCGCTGTTGGTCACGCCCGCGTCAGCCATAGCCTTCTTCATGGGCTCGATGGTCTTGTTGACCAGATCGGAGGTCAGCTGATCGAACTTGGCTCTGGTCAGATCCATGTTCAGGTGCAGCGGGCCGTTCTCGCTGACGGTGATAAAGGGCAGGTTGATGTTGGTGGTCTGGGCGCTGGACAGTTCCTTCTTGGCCTTTTCCGCAGCCTCCTTCAGACGCTGCATAGCCATCTTGTCCGCCCGCAGGTCGATGCCGTTCTCCTGGGAGAAGGTATCTGCCATATAGTTCAGGACCGCTTCGTCAAAGTCATCGCCGCCCAGCTTGTTGTTGCCGTTGGTGGCCAGCACTTCGAAGACGCCGTCGCCCAGTTCCAGGATGGAGACATCGAAAGTGCCGCCGCCCAGGTCGTAGACCAGGATCTTCTGGGAGCCTTCCGCCTTATCCAGGCCGTAAGCCAGGGAGGCCGCCGTCGGCTCGTTGATGATTCTCTTGACATCCAGGCCCGCGATCTTGCCCGCGTCCTTGGTCGCCTGCTTCTGGCTGTCGGTGAAGTAGGCCGGTACGGTGATGACCGCCTCGTTGACGGTCTCTCCCAGATAGGCTTCCGCGTCGGTCTTCAGCTTGGCCAGGATCATGGCGGAGATGTCCTGCGGGGTGTATTTCTTCCCGTCGATCTGCACGTCATAGGCCTCGCCCATGTGTCTCTTGATGGACGCGATGGTCCGCTCCGGGTTGGTGATGGCCTGTCTCTTAGCCGTTTCGCCCACCAGTCTCTCGCCGTTCTTCGCGAATCCGACGACGGACGGGGTGGTGCGGTTTCCTTCCGCGTTGGTGATAACTGTCGGCTCTCCGCCTTCCAGCACGGCAACGCAGGAGTTCGTGGTTCCTAAATCAATTCCTATTACTTTTCCCATTTTCTTTTCCTCCTTCGGGTCTATTCTTCAGCGGCCGGTTCAAACGGTCGGCGGGACTACCGGTCCCGTCAGTTCACGACTTTGACCATGGATGGCCTGATCACTTTACCGTTCAGGGTATATCCCTTCTGCATTACGCCGGAAACCTTGCCGCTCTCATATTCATCGGTTTCCTCCGTCATTACCGCGTTGTGGACGTTGGGATCGAAATCCTCACCCAGCGCGGCTATCTCAGCCAGGCCCGCCTTGGACAGGACGTTCTCCAGCTGGTTGAAAATCAGTTCCATTCCCTCCTTGAATCCATCAGACTCGCCCTGCTCAAGAGCTCTTTCGAAGTTATCCATAACTTCCAGCAGTTCGGTCATGATCTTTTCGTTGGCGTAGGAATAAAGATCCGATTTTTCTTTCTCCGTTCGTTTCTTATAGTTCTGGAACTCCGCCAGAAGCCGCAGGTACCGGGCGTTGTCCTCCGCCCCGCTCTCCGGCTCTTCTCCGGACTCTTCCGGCTGACTGCCGTCCTGGTCCGGATCCTCCGGCTCCTCATCGGACGAACCCTCCGCGCCGTCCACCGGCTCTTTCGGGCACTCCTGCCCTTCGGCAGGTTCCCCGCAGCAGTCCGTCTGCTCCGCTTCCGCGGCGGCTTCGCTCTCCGGCTCCATGACCGGATCCGCCTGGGCGGCAGAGGTTTCTTCCGCCGGATCCTCTATGCGGATTTCCCTGGCTTCCTCACTCATTCTCGTCTCCTTCCGTGATCATAAATGCTTTGCTGATGTTATCGGTCAGGAATTCAACGACCGACGTTACTTCATCGTATTTCATCCGGGTTGGGCCGATGACGCCCAGCTTGCCGACCATCTTCCCGTCAACGTGATAGGTGGCGGTCACCACGCTGCAGTCGCAGAGTTCGGCTTCCTGATTTTCGCCGCCGATGGTGACGATGATCCCGTCGTCGGTGCCGATCAGCTTCCGGGTGATCTCCTCCTTGCGGCTCATCATCTCGAAGAAATGCCGCGCTTTCTCAATGTCGCTGTACTCCGGTATGGAGAAGATGTTGGTCAGACCGTCCATATACAGGTTGACATTGAGCATGTCCTCCAAAGTGCGGATGAATCCCGGCACGATGTTGTTCTGGTACATGGCCATGGCCTCCGCGTCCTCCCGGAAGGTCTTGATGATGTCCAGCTTCAGGGCTTCGCTCAGCGTCTTTCCCGCGTAGTTGTAGGTCATGTTTTTGGCCAGCACCCGCAGGGTGTCGTCGCTTGCCGGCCGGTCGAGGCGCACCGTGGTGTTGGACACCTCGCCGGTGTCGGAGACGATCATCAGCACGACCGTCCGATCATCGATGGGGATCAGGTTGACGTATTTCAGCCGCTCCTGCTCCTTGCCCGGAGAAAGGGCGAAAGCCGTCAGGCTGGTGATCTCCGACAGCACCTGGGCTGCCCGCTCGATCAGGTTGTCCAGTTCCGACACATTATCCAGCAGTTTCTTGGCGATTACGTCCTTCTCCGCCGGAGTCAGCTCCTTCTTGCCCATCATCTCGTTGACGTAGAGCCGATAGGCCTTCTCCGAAGGCACCCTGCCCGATGACGTATGGGGATGGGTAAGGTATCCCATTTCCTCCAGGTCCGACATTTCGTTCCGCACCGTTGCCGGGCTGACGCCGAGATCGTAATTCCGAGAGATCGTCCGCGATCCCACCGGCTCAGCCGTCCGGACAAAGTCTGCAATGATGGCCTGCAAGATTTTCAGTTTTCGTTCAGTTAAATCCATTTTGGCCCTCCTGTTGTTAGCACTCTTCGCTTGTGAGTGCTAACCTCACGTTAAATGTACCACCTCTATAGCCGGTTGTCAACCGGATTTTGGATAATTTTGTATGTTTTTTTCGTTTTTTTCGGAGCTTCTTTCAGTCGATGGGAATGAAACGTTTCGCCCGGAACAGATAGAGCCAGGATTCCTTCACAGGCCGTTCCTCCGCCTTTTCCAGAGCTTCCCGGTAGAGCCGGATCTGCTCCCTGTACCGGTCGGCGATGACCTGTTCATCGGCCTCTCCTCCCAGGCGGCTGTTCTTGTAGTCGATGAGCACCAGACCGTCATCCTCGGCAAACCAGCAGTCGATGATGCCCTGGACCACCACAGGCACCCCCTGCTCTTCCTTGCGCATCAGAAATTCCTTTTCCCGGTGCAGGGTCTCTGCGCCGGCAGCGCGCAAACCCACGGGATCCCGGAAGAAGGCGGCGATGTTTTCCAGGGAAGCGGCGGCAAGTTCCTCCTCCGTCAGGATTCCCTGCTCCGTCATCTCCTCCGCTGCAGCCCGGATATAGTCCATGCCCTCATCCCGGGCACGGGCAAAGTCGACTCTCTCCATGATGGCGTGCATGGCGGATCCGATCTGGGCAGCGGTCAGCTCTTCCCCTTCTTCCTCCGCAACCAGGTCGCGTATAGGGGGTATCGCCGGCGGCTGCATTCCCGCCTCTTCGACGGTCCGGTTCAGTTCCGTCACCGAATACTTGGGACGGACGGCCATCTGCTCCTCATAGGGATAGCGGTAGGACAGCCTCCGGTCCACTTCCTCCGCCAGGCTGATGTCTTCCGGCTCTTCGTCGGCGGCATCCAGCAGGGTCGTCTTCCCGGGGCGGAATTGCCTTTGCGCCTCCCCGGCCGCCTCCTCGTCTCCGCCGTGGATGATGACCCGGGCAGCAGAAGGATCTGCAACAGCCATTTCCAGGAGCGTGCCGTAGACCATCTCCAGGAAGGATCCCGTATCCCATTCCACATCCAGCTTGTCCATGGATGATACGCTGCCGACGATGTGCAGGGCATCCTTCGGCCTGGTCAGGGCCACGTAGAGGATCCGGATCTCCTCTTCCACATCCTCCTGGGTCTTCTTCCCGGCGATGGCCCGCTGGAGTATGGTCTTTCCCGACCAGTGCATCTCCCGGTCCACCTGGGGAAGACCCAGGGCGAACTGCTTGTGCACGGCCGGCTGCTTCCCGGCTCTTGATCCGTTGACGGAGCGGCCCGCCCCGGTCAGGATGACCATGGGGAACTCCAGCCCCTTGCTCTTGTGCACGGTCATCACCCGGACCACCTTTTCCCCTTCCCCGACGACGGACGCCTCGGAGACCTTCTGCCGGGTGCGCTTCATTGCCTCCACATAGGTCAGGAAGCCGTGGAGCCCCGTGTACCCTGTCTCCTCGAAGGCTGCGGCCCGGTCCATGAGCAGGCGCAGATTGGAGATTCTCTGCCGGCCTACGGGAAGGCTGCTGCAGTAATCGTAGTATCCCGTTTCGTGCATCAGCATCCGGATCAGCTCGTCCAGGGGAACGGTCCAGCTGATCTGCCGCCACAGGGCGATCTGCTCCAGCATGCCCCGGATCTTCTCCCGCAGGTTTTCATCCGCCCCCTTTTCGGCGTAGTTCATCACCGCCTGGCAGTAGCTTCCCCGGGGAAAGGCGATCCTGACGGCGGCCAGTTCCGCCGGATGGAAATCAAAAAACACGGCGCTCATCACCGAGATCAGGGGGACGTCCTGACGCAGGTTGCTGATGACCCGGAGGAGATTGAGGAAGACTTCTATCTCCACGGTCTCATAGTAACCGCCATCGGTCTGCCCGTAGGCCGGGATGCCTTCATTGTTCAGGTACCGCTCCAGGGCAGCGATGTCATTCCGTCCCCGGGAGAGCACAGCGATATCTCCGTATTCCAGAGGGCGGGGATTGCCGTCCTTATCGTAGATGGTTTTTCCCACCTGCTGACGGATGATTTCCGCCACCAGTTCCGGCTCCGTCCTCTCCGATTCGCTCCGGTCGAGAATGTGCAGGCAGACCGGTTCTCCCCGGTGCTCATTTTCGTCATCGCCGTAGAGGCGGGCATCCTCATCGTAGCCCTCCATGACGGCGGTGAAGATTTCGTTGACCCCGTCGCGGATGGTCTTCTTGCTGCGGAAGTTGTTGTTCAGATCGATCTTGATGGACTGCTCGTCCTTCCCTTCCCGGTACCGGCGGTACCGGTCGCGGAAGATCTCCGGCTCGGCCAGGCGGAACTTATAGATGCTCTGCTTCACGTCACCGACCATGAAGAGATTGTTCTCCCGGCAGATCCGCTCTACGATCCTCTCCTGAAGCAGATTGCTGTCCTGGTACTCGTCGATGAAGATAAACTCGAACCGTCCCCGGTAGTCGGCGGCGGCCTTATCATCCTTCAGGATGCGGAGGGCATAGTGGAGCACGTCGTCGAAGTCGATGATGTTCTCCGCCTGTTTCTTTTCGTTATAGATTTCCTCCATCCCCCGGACGAGATCAAGGTAGTACCGGGTATCCTCTTCCAGGCCCCGGAGTATCCCGTCCCATTCCTCCGATGCGGATGCGGTATACCGCTGCCTGATCTTATCCAGGCTTTTCTTTCCCTTGCCGCGCCAGCTGGTCACCTGTTTCTTGACCCGCTCCCAGGCGTCCTTTTCCTCCTTGCCCGCCGACATCCGGTTCAGGCTCAGGCCGGACAGCAACTGGCTCAGTTCAAGCAGACGGGACAGGGCATCGGGATCATCCGCCCTCTGTGCCGCTTCCTCCGCCAGAGCACGGATCATGTCCGCGTCCTGACTGGCCTTGGCGAAGAGGCCGGCGGTCTTCGGATCGTCCAGGAGCTTCGCCGCCCGGCCGTACTCCCGGGCGGCCTTGCGCATGATGGCCACCGCCTCCTGCAGCAGGAAGCGGTCCAGTTTCAGTTCCCGCACAGGGGATGCGCTGCCCAGCTTATCCGTGGTTTCCCTGGCCCAGTCCCAGTAATCGGGAATGCTGCACAGTTCCTTATGGATACCCAGGATGTTCTCCTTCAGCCGGTCATCGCTTCGGTCCCCGCTGTAGGTGCGCAGAAAGTCCATGAACCGTTCCCGGTCATCCTCGAAACGGACCTCGAACAGTTCGTCCACACTTTCCCTCTTGAGGATGTTGCCGCGGACCTCATCGCCGATGGAAAAACCCGGCTGCAGTTCCGTCAGGAAAAAGTATTCCCGGATGATAGTGGTGGCAAAACTGTGAAAGGTGCCGATCATGGCCTGGGGAAGGAGCGCTGCCTGCCGCTGCAGATATTCCCGGTCCTCCTCGGTCTCCGCGTTCTCCAGCGCCTTGCCGATGGCATCCTCCAGCTTCTCCTTCATCTCCGAAGCGGCGGCCCGGGTAAAGGTGGTGATCAGGAACCGGTCGATATCGACCCGGTCGCGGAGCACCAGCTGTTTGATCCGTTCGATCAGCACCGTGGTTTTTCCCGATCCCGCCGCGGCGGAAACCAGGATGTTCACTCCCCGCTCATCAATGGTCTGCTGCTGCGCCTGGGTCCAGTTCATTGCCGGCTCCCTTCCATCAGCGCCTCCGCTGTACGGGCGGCATCAAGGTTTTCCTTCACGTCGTGGACACGGGCGGCCGCCATGCCGTGCAGCGCACCCCAGGACGTCACCGCCAGGGTTCCCGGCAGCCTGTCCTCCGCGTTCTCCCTGCCCAGCAGCTTACCCAGAAAAGACTTCCTGGATGCGGCAAGAAGGTGGGGACAGCCAAGATCATCAAAGCGGTCCACACGGTGCAGAAGCTCCAGATTATGCTCCGCCGTCTTGCCGAAGCCGATGCCTACATCGATCATGATCTGATCGATGCCGATGCCGGAATCTACGGCAAAGGAAATCTGGTTGACGAGAAAGGCGCGGACCTCCTCCACCACATCCACGTAGCGGGGATTCTGCTGCATAGTCCGGGGCCGTCCGCCGGTATGCATGATCACCACGCCGGCCCCCGCATGGGCGATGACCCGAGCCAGTTCCGGCTCAAAGGTCAGACCGGAGATATCGTTGATCATATCTGCTCCCGCCTCGAGAGCAGCCTGGGCGGTTCCCGCCCGGTAGGTGTCCGCGGAGATCACCGCCTCCGGCGCCGCCTTCCGGATCCTTTGGATCACGGGACAGATTCGGCGGATCTCCTCTTCTTCCGTCACCGGCGCCGATCCGGGCCGGGTGGATTCTCCCCCCACATCGAGGAACAGGGCGCCTTCCTCAAGGTGCTCCATTGCCTTTGCGTAAGCCATCTCCTCCGTCTCCATGCGGGACCCGGAATAGAAGGAATCCGGGGTCACGTTGACGATCCCCATCATCTCCATATGATCAAAGGTGATGATCCGGTTATTCTTAACTCTTAACAGCTGTTCCAGACTCATTTTTTCCTCCTGAATGTGCTATACTGTAAATTGTAATCGAAAAGAACACGGAGGTAAACATAAATGAAGGATTCTCATCGACCCACTATGCTCATGATCCTGGATGGATTCGGGATCCGCTCGGAAAGCAAAGGCAACGCCATCAAGGCCGCCGACACTCCTGCCCTGGACAGGATCTTCGCGTCCTATCCCAACACCACCCTGAAGGCCTGCGGCATGGACGTGGGCCTGCCCGACGGACAGATGGGCAATTCGGAAGTCGGCCACCTGAACATCGGCGCCGGCCGGATCGTCTATCAGGATCTGACCATGATCACCCGGGCCATTGAGGACGGGTCCTTCTTCCGGAACGAAGCTCTCCTCTCCGCCATGGCCCACGCCAAAGCCAACCACTCCACCCTGCACCTTCTCGGACTTCTCTCCGACGGCGGCGTGCACAGCCACATCACCCACCTCTTCGCCCTCATCGACATGGCGAAGCGGGAAGGCGTGGAAAAGGTCTGCGTGCACTGCTTCCTGGACGGACGGGACGTGCCGCCCCGCTGCGCCGTCACCTATATCGACCAGCTCTGCGAACACATGAAGGAAACGGGACTGGGCACCATCGGCGTGGTTTCCGGGCGCTACTACGCCATGGACAGAGACAAGCGGTGGGAACGGCTGGAAAAGGCCTATGACGCCATGATCGGTGCCGACGGCCTCCACGCTGCCACCGGACAGGCTGCCGTGGAGGAAGCCTATAAGCGGGACGAGAGCGACGAGTTCGTTCTGCCCACCATCGTGGACGGCGCCATTCCCGTGGATGACGGAGACGCCATGATCATGTTCAACTTCCGTCCCGACCGGGCGAGGGAGATTACCCGGGCCTTCGTGGACCCGGACTTCGACGGTTTCCCCCGCAAAAAGACCGTCAGCAACCTCCGGTACATCTGCATGACCCAGTACGACGCCACCATGCCTAACGTCACCCTGGCCTATCCGCCGGAGACGCCGGCCAACACCCTGGGCGTCTACCTTTCCTCTCTGGGCCTGAAGCAGCTGCGGATCGCGGAAACGGAAAAATACGCCCACGTCACCTTCTTCTTCAACGGCGGCGTGGAAGAACCCAGCGAGGGCGAGGACCGGATCCTGGTCCCCTCCCCCAAGGTCGCCACCTACGATCTGCAGCCCCAGATGAGCGCGCCGGAGGTCACGGAGAAGGTCCTGGAGGCCATCGGCTCAAAAAAATACGACGTGATCATCCTCAACTTCGCCAACGCGGACATGGTCGGCCACACGGGCGTTATGGACGCCGCGGTAAAGGCGATCGAGACCCTGGACAGCTGTGTACCGAAGATCGTGGACGCGGTCCTGGCTCAGGACGGACAGATCCTGCTCACCGCTGACCACGGCAATGCCGACGAGATGATCGATGAAGAGGGCAACGTCATGACGGCCCACTCCCTGAATCCGGTGCCCCTGGTTCATATCGCCAGGGAGCCCCGCCAGCTGAAGGACGGCGGCCGGCTTTGCGATCTGTCACCCACCCTGCTGGATCTCATGGGCCTGCCCATCCCGCCGGAAATGACCGGCCAGTCACTGGTGAAGTGATCACCACGAATCAGACGAAAATGAAACGCTGTGCCGATAACGGCACAGCGTTTTTCTCATTAATTGCTTTTGCGGAGGCCCTACTCCTGCTCCTCCAGGAAGACGGCACTGCCCAGGACGCATTCGTCCGCCTTGTCGCAGCTGTCGCAGGCGGGCTGTCCGCCTTCGATGTTCATCATGCCCCGGTTGCTGATGCTGACCCGTGATCCAGGCGCGATGGACGAGGTGATGAAAGCGTTGCCGCCGATGATGGACCCCTCTCCGATCACCGTGTTGCCGCCCAGGATGGACGCGCCGGAATAGATGGTGACGTTATCCTCGATGGTCGGGTGGCGCCGGGTCCCGTGGAGGGAATGGCCTCCTTTGGTGGACAGCGCGCCGATAGTGACGCCCTGATAGATCTTCACATGTTTGCCGATGACGGAGGTTGATCCGACGACGATACCGGTGCCGTGATCCATAAAGAAGTACTCGCCGATGGTAGCGCCGGGATGGATGTCGATGCCCGTGATGCTGTGAGCGTATTCGGACATCATCCTCGGCAGAAGAGGTACGCCCAGAAGATGGAGTTCGTGGGCCACCCGGTAGACGGTACTTGCCAGCAGGCCCGGATAGCTGAGGACGATTTCCTCTTTGTTGAAGGCAGCCGGATCCCCGTCATAGGTCGCCTGGATATCCGTATTGATCATGGCACGGATGTGGGGGATCTTCCGGAAGAATTCCAGGGTTATCCTGCGCGCTTCCTCCTCCAGTTCCGCGTCGTTCTTTCCCGCGTGCTTCTCCTCAAAAGCGAGGGCCAGAGCCACCTGCTGGGAAAGGTAGTACATGATGTCCTCGAACTGCAGGGTCAGCTTGCTGTACATGTTGTAGAACCGGTATCCTTTGTCCCGGTAGTAGCCGGGAAACAGCACGCCCAGCAGCTTGATCACGATCTGCACGACCTCGTCACGGTCCGGCTGATTGAAGATATCCATGTTGTCGATATCCCTGCCCTGATCGTAGTCGCTGAGCACCAGCTCGACGATCTCATCCACTTCGTTTCTGATTCTCTTCTCATCAATGGTCATATTCGTTTCCTTCTCTTTTGCCTCGGCGGCTATCCTTCTTCTTTTGCCTGGCGGCTATCCTCATCCGCCCCTTTACTGCTTATGCAGGAATCCTGAGATCCTCTTGTACACCAGGAATGTAACCAATCCGTTGACCCCCGCCTTGATGGCGTTGAATCCGGCGATAAAGGGCATCAGACTCCAGACGACGCTGGCGGGAACGCCCATGAAGATCGGGGTGATGATCATGTTGGCGCCGATCATGACCACGGTCATGGCGACCACGCCGCTGAGCAGCGCGATGACGGCTCCCTTGCGCGTCTTGTTGTGTTTGTAGATCAGGCCCGCCGTCACCACCAGGGCGCTGGTGGCGATGATGTGCATCAGAATGCCATAGACGCCGCTGGCCGCGCTGACGGTCAGTCCCTGGATCACCGCGGTAACGATGGTCAGAAGTACGCCGGCCACAGGGCCGAAGGCGAATGTTCCGATCAGAATGGGAATGTCCGCCGGGTCATACTCCAGGAAGGCTACGGCCGGAAAGATCGGGAAGTGGATGAGCGCCACCAGAACGATGGAAATCGCCACCAGCATCGCCATCTTGGCCAGCCTTACGGTTGTGATTCTGGGTTTTACCTGTTCCTGCTGTGTTTCTTGATTGGTCATCTTCGATTCTCCTTTCACCTTGTCGGTAACGGTTGTTCGAATCTGTCCCTGACTATAAAAACCCTGAGAACTCCCAGGGCAAATACTCGCGTCATGCATGAACCATGCAATCACTTTCTCGTTTCTTCCATCCGGACTGTAACCGTCGGTAAGGGAATCGCACCCTTTCAGCCGAAGCTCGCGGACTTGTCACAGGAACAGCGCCCTGCGCATCACCGCCGGTGAGGACTTCCACCTCGCCCCGAAACAGATTCAATTACTATAATATGCGGGTATTATAAACCCGGCATTCATCGCCTGTCAAGGGCTTAGGCGCCGGAATTGCCTTTGCGCCAGAGCAGATGGATCACCCAGGCGCTAAGGATGCCGCAGACCAGCTTGGAGACGACGAAGACGGTGACCGTATAACCGTCGGTGACGTTGGATACAAAGGCAAGGGAGCCGCCGATGACAAAAGACCCGCTCAGGGAAAAGGCGGAAACCACCTGCTTGCCCTTCTCGTCCATCCGGGGAAACATGGGCATGACCGCCAGGGATGTGGCGCAGGTCATGAGCAGGGACACCACGGAGACCTGGTTGATCCCCATCCGTCCGGCGACGGCGTTGATCTGCTTTCGGAAGAACTTCAGGATCAGCTCCGACATGACCAGGGAGCCGGCGATAATGACGGCGGATTTGAAGACGATGAGCACCGCTTCCTGCACCGAATCCAGGCTGGCGTAGGCCAGGGACGGGATGAACAGGCCGATGACCGTGACCGCGAACATCAGATAGAAGAGCCAGTTGACGATCCGGGCAAAGACGGCGAATACCCGGGCCGTCCCCGCAGGCGCCCGGTAAAGCCCCGCCGCGATCACCAGGCACAGAGCCAGGATGGGAACCAGCTGTTTCAGAAACAGCACCAGAGGCATGCGGATCATCAGTTCCGCCACGATGAGCCCGGCAGGGATCATGATGATGCCCACGATGAATCCCCGGAACATGGCCGGATGGTCTTTTTTGTCCACGGTCTGGGAGAAGACGGGAAGCTGGAAGGTGATCGCCTGTCCCAGGAGGGTGCCCAGGACAACGCCGCTCATGGCCAGCATCTTCGGATCGGATGTGATCTCCCGGCAAATGAAATACCCTCCCATGTCCGGGGCCAGTACGGCCCCGATGATCATGGAAGGGTCAAAAAACAGATTGTCCGACAGCGCCATCACCTGGTCAGCGTGGCGGCGGATGAACTCCGTCCCCACGGCACAGATGCTGATGATGGGGATGGCCATGGTTCCCATGGTATAGAGACCCCGGTCAAACTGCTCGGAGAGCCCCCATCTGCCGCCGAGGGCTTTGTCGGTGAAACCGACGGCAGCAAAAACCAGCATGATAGCGATAAACACGTTCATATTCGCAGTGTCTGTCCCCGGAGACTACAGCAGCGCTTTGCGGCTCAGGTTGATCCGGCCCTGGTCGTCGATCTCCACGACCTTGACCTTGACCTCGTCTCCCACGTGGAGGACGTCTTCCACCTTGTCGATCCTCTCCTTGGCGATCTTGGAGATATGGATCAGGCCTTCCTTGCCGGGCAGGATCTCGACGAAAGCGCCGAAATTCATGATCCGGGTAACCTTACCCTCGTAGATCTCGCCGGGTTCCGGCTCCTTCAGCAGCAGCTCGATCTCGGCCTTGGCCGCGTCCAGGCTGGCGCCGTCAGGCGACGCGATGAAGATCATGCCGTCGTCCTTGATATCGATCTTGACGCCGGTCCGGTCGATGATGCCGTTGATGGTCTCTCCGCCCTTGCCGATGACCGTACGGATCTGATCCACTTCGATCTGCATGGTCATGATGCGCGGCGCGTAGGGTGACAGATCCTTGTTGGGCTCCGGCAGGTCTTCCAGCATGGCGGCCATGATGTGCATCCGGCCTTCCTTAGCCTGCTTCAGAGCCTTCTCCAGAATATCCCTGGACAGACCGTGGACCTTGATATCCATCTGGATCGCGGTAACGCCCTTTGCCGTTCCGGCGACCTTGAAGTCCATGTCGCCCAGGAAGTCTTCCATGCCCTGGATGTCGGACAGGATGGCCATCTTGCTGGAGCCGTCTTCCTCAACACGTTCGATGAGGCCCATGGCAATGCCGGCGACCGGTGCCTTGATGGGCACGCCGGCGTCCATCAGCGCCAGGCAGCTTCCGCAGGTGGAACCCATGGAGGTGGATCCGTTGGAGGACAGCACCTCGGAGACCACGCGGATGGCGTAGGGGAATTCTTCCTCATTAGGCAGCACGGGCAGCAGCGCTCTTTCCGCCAGGGCGCCGTGGCCGATCTCCCGTCTTCCCGGGCTTCTCATCCGGCCGGCTTCGCCGACGGAGTAAGGCGGGAAGTTGTAGTGATGCATATATCTCTTTTCCGTCTGTTCCGTGATGCCGTCGATGGTCTGGGACTCGCTGAGCAGTCCCAGTGTGGCCACGGACAGAACCTGGGTCTGTCCTCTCTTGAAGAGGCCGGTTCCGTGGGTTCTGGGCAGCACGCCGTGATCGATCCACAGGGGACGGATCTCATCCAGCTTCCGGTTGTCCGGACGGATGCCTTCGTCCAGGATCATGCCGCGTACCTGCTCCTTGGTGATCTGATAGAGGACATTGTCGATATCCTTGGCGTTGTCCGGATAGATCTCCTCGAAGTGTTCCTTGGTTTCCTTTTCCACGGCATCCATGTTGTCCAGACGTTCCTTCTTGTCCTCGGTCTGGATGGCTTTTCTCATCTTGGCCACGGCGAAGTCTCTGACCGCCGCGTCGATGTCTTCCGGCACCTTGTAGAGGGTGACTTCCATCTTCGGCTTGCCCACTTCCTCGACGATCTGTTCGATGAACTCGACGATCTTCTTGATCTCCTCATGGGCGAACATGATGGCATCCAGCATGACATCCTCGGGAACCTCCTGGGCGCCGGCTTCCACCATCATGATCGCTTCCTTGGTTCCGGAAACGGTCATGTGCATGACGCTCTTTTCCCTCTGCTCCAGGGACGGGTTGATGACGAATTCCCCGTCGACCATGCCGACCACGACGGATCCGGTGGGGCCGTCCCACGGAATGTCGGAAATGGCCAGCGCAACGGAGGAGCCGATCATGGCCGCGATCTCCGACGGAGCGTCGTGATCCACGCACATGACGGTGGCTACGACCTGAACCTCATTGAAGAATCCCTTGGGGAACAGCGGACGGAGCGGCCTGTCCATCAGTCTGCAGCACAGGATCGCCCGCTCGCTGGGTCTTCCTTCTCTCTTGATGAAGCCGCCGGGGATCTTCCCTGCCGCGTACATCTTCTCCTCGTAGTCGCAGGACAGAGGGAAGAAATCCGCGTCTTCTCTGGGCTCCTTAGCCGCGCAGGCGGTCACGTTGACCACGGTGTCGCCGTAGCGCACCCATACCTGCCCGTTCGCCAGCTCACAGACCTTGCCGATCTCCAGTTCCAGCAGCTTCCCGCCGATAGCGGTTTTAAACGTTCTGTAATTTTCGTACTTCATAATTAACAACTACCTCCTGTTAATTTCTTACCAACGTACATAACTCCGACATTGTATCACGGATTTGCCCGCAATGCTATCGGAAAACTGATTCATTATTTTCGGTCCGGATTGTTGTACTTCTCCGCGTTCCCGTTGACCACCTCGATGAACTCCTCAATGGGGATGTCCCCGTTGATCTTGATCCGGTTGACCGCGTAGGTATCATCATCCCTGGTGGCGTAGTAGAAGGGACGGTAGGCGAAAGCCATCTTATAGCCGCTGTCCTTCACCGCCTGCTGCATGGTGTCGCTGTAGGTTCCCCAGGGATAGGCCAGATAGGTGAAGCCGAAAGGCTCATTCTTTTTGCAGTCCTCCATGATCTGGTCATAGGAGAAGGATACCGCCGGCTTCTTCCCGTCCACACGGTTATGCATATCGTAGGTGTGGCTCTCAAAGGCGAACTTCGGGTACTCCTTCCGCACTTTGTTGATCACATCTTCCCGGACATAGTGGTTCTTCTTATCCGCCGGATCTTCCGTGTAGGGATCCGTCACGCCGGCCGTGTTCTTGCCGATGCAGAACACCACCGCCGCCTGGTCATACTTTTTGATGATGGGATAGGCCAGATAATAGGTGCCGTAAAAACCGTCGTCAAAGGTGACCACGCAGCTCTTGGGCGGGACCTCCAGCTTGCCGGCGTGCCACTGGCGGAACTCGTCCAGGGTCAGGGTCGTAAAGCCGTTGTCGTGGAGAAACCTCATCTGCTCGTCAAACCGGTCCGCCGGAATAGCCAGTCCTGTGCTGGCCTTCCTGCCCGCGGGCAGGACCTGATGATAGGCCAGGATGGGTATCTTCTGGGCGTACTTTGAGGAATCGTACTCCGCCGTCACCGTATCCGAAGGCTCCCCTTCGAAATCCCGGTCACGAAAGCGGTTGTATTTGTACGCCGTGATGAAATACTCATGGGGCTCATCCTTGGTGTAGTCCTCGACGGCATAGGAGCAGTCCTTGCCGCCGATGGCCTTGCCCACCATGACCGGATCTTCATCACCCTTCTTCTCATAGATGATGTATCCGTCTGCGTTCTTCGCCTTGTCCCAGGACAGGGTGACATCGGCGTACCGGACCTTGGCGCTCAGGTTCTCCGCCTTCCCCGGCTTCAGCAGCCCCTGGAAAATCACACCGGACCAGAAGAGCCCGAAGATCACCGCCAGGGCGATCACCGCGGCAAGCAAAAGGAGCACCTTGCGGCGCAGCTTCTGTTTCTGGTAGCGTTTTTCCCGTCGATCCATGGATGTCCCTCTTCAAATATTATGCAAAAATCAGGCGGGACAAGTGTCCCACCTGACTTTCTCACTTCGTTATTTTCTCAGACCCAGACGGGCGATCAGGCTTCTGTATCTGTCCAGATCGTTCTCCCTCAGATAGTTGAGCAGGTTTCTTCTCTGTCCGACCATCTTCAGCAGTCCTCTTCTGGAGTGGTGGTCCTTCTTGTGCACCTTCAGGTGCTCGTTCAGATCGTTGATCCGGTAGGTCAGAATGGCAACCTGAACTTCCGGGGATCCGGTATCGCCTTCTTTGGTCTGATACTCTTTGATGATTTCCGCTTTCTTTTCCGTAGTGATCATATTGTCCTCCTTTTTGTCATACGCCTGCGGCCGGGTCCGACGTCGGAGTGTCGTCCGACTCAGCGGCAGGTAAACTCACATCGTGCATACTACCATATCCGCAAAGGCAATGCAAGCCATTTCAACATTTCCCGTGGAATTCCTGTTGAATCGGCAATCCACTTTGAGTATACTGATGGCGTATGACAGTGAAACATCTCTGCGGAGTAACGAAAGGATAACTCATGGACAAGGCACCGGAGGACATGGCCACAGCAAAAGAAGAGAATCTCATTTTAAGGTTCGATGAGATACGGGAGTTCCGGCGAAGCGGCCGAAAAACCTTGAAAAAGCACTACGGCCTGCTTCTGATCCTGATCATGATCGGGATTCTTCTGGGAGCTGAATTCTCCGAAGAGGCTCTGTTCATGCATATCACCGAAAACCGGAGCCTCCTTCCCACCGTCCAGCCCATGGGAATCAGCGACCACTTTGAAGACCCGGGCGCGGAAGTTCTGGCGGACATCCTTAGCGGCAATGTGGTGGAAGGCATCGATCTTTCCGATCAGCTGGAGGAGCAGTTCTCCACTTCCGGCGGCTCGGTCCTGGGCCATACCCAGGGCGTTCTGGCTGCCCTCGTCAACACCGTTACCTCGGGGCACCTCTACGTCAAAGTCCTCCAGTCCATCTTCACCATCACCAAATCCCCGGAGGTCAGCCTCATCATCTTCGTGATCCTGGCCATTCTGATCTTTACCCTGGTGTTTGTCGGCATACGGGATCCCTACCGGGTCATGATGCGCAGAATGTTCCTGGAGGCAAGGACCTATGACAAGGTCCCCTTCTATCATATCTTTCACCTGAAGCACGCCCAGCGGTGGGTACGGGCGTCCCTGTGCATCGTCGCCATGGACTTCTTCTACTTCCTCTGGTTCCTGACCATCGCCGGCGCCGTCATCAAGCGGTATTCCTATTACCTCGTGCCCTTTATCGTCGCGGAGAACCCGGACATCCGGCCCATGGAGGCCCTCACCCTTTCCCGGCGGATGATGGACGGCCACAAGATCGAATGCTTCAAACTGGAACTCACTTTCATCGGATGGCTGGCCCTGGGATTCCTCACCGGCGGATTCCTGAACATTTTTCTCTACGGGCCCTATAAGATGGCATCCGTGTCCGAGTACTATGCCTATGTGCGGAAGCTGGCCATTGAAAACAGCATCCCCGGAACGGAGATGCTGGATGACACATACCTCTATGAACACGCGGAGGAATATCGCCTCCGTTCCATCTATAAGGATATTGAAAAAGAACAGGAGTATCTGGACGAGCATCCCTTCGTTCTGACCGGCGTGAAGAAGTTCTTCGCCGAGAACCTGGGCATGTGGGTCGGCAGCCTGGAGGGAAAAGAAGAATACCAGAATCACCAGAACCGGGAGTACCATCTGTCCGGCGCTGTGGATGTCATCCACGGGCTGGCCTATCCCGACCGCCTGGATCCCCGCTACCGCAGCGAGGCCCTGGTGCACCGGGTCCAGACAAGCTTCATCCGCTGCTATACCGCCTGGAACCTGGCGCTGATGTTCTTCCTCTTCGCCTTTATAGGCTGGATCTGGGAGGTCATCCTCTTCGTCATCCAGACCGGCGAGTTCGTCAACCGGGGCACCCTCTACGGCCCCTGGATACCCATCTACGGTTTCGGCGGCACCATGATCCTGGTGGTCGTCTGCAAGCTGCGGACCAAGCCGGTGCTGGAGTTCCTCTCTATCGCCCTTGTCAGCGACGCCGTGGAATACTTCACTTCCTACTTCCTGGAGAAATCCACCGGCATGCGCTGGTGGGACTACAGCGGCTATTTCCTCAATCTTGACGGCCGCATCTGTGCCGAAGGGCTCTTTGCCTTTGCCGCTCTCGGCTCCATGGTCGTCTACTTCCTGGCTCCCCTTCTGGACAGCTGGTTCATGAGGATCAACCACAAGGTGCTGCGGACCATCACCGTGGTCCTGATCGCGGCCTTCTGTACCGATGTGGTCTATGCCCACTTCCATCCCCATACGGGGAAAGGCATCACCGACATGGGCGCGCTGGATTTCAGCGCCGGCCTTCCGCCGGACGATGCCGGTCTACCGAAAGAATTCCACCGCTGACCGGAACATCTCCATATCGTAGCGTCCCGGCACGTTCTTATACAGGCAGCTGCCTGTCCGTTCCGCATGACCCATTTTGCCGAATACCCGTCCATCGGGAGAGGTCATGCCCTCGATGGCGTACATGGAGCCGTTGGGATTGTACCGGATGTCATCCGACGGGCCGCCCTCGGCGTCCACGTACTGAGTGGCGATCTGACCCTTTTCCGCCAGATCCTTCAGCACATCGGGCGGCGCGATCAGCCGTCCCTCCCCGTGGGATACGGGTACGGTATATATACCGCCCAGCTCCGCCTTTGCCAGCCAGGGCGAAAGATTGGAAGCCACCCGGATCCGGACCAGCTTCGACTGGTGCCGTCCGATCTCATTCAGGGTCAGGGTCGGGCAGTTCTCGTCCGTATCCACGATCTTTCCGAAGGGGATCAGCCCCAGCTTGATCAGGGCCTGGAATCCGTTGCAGATGCCGGCGGCCAGTCCGCCCCGCTGATCCAGAAGTTCTTCCACCGCTTCCTTTACCTTCGGGTTGCGGAAGAAGGCCGTGATGAACTTGCCCGAACCATCGGGTTCATCGCCGCCGGAGAATCCGCCGGGAATGAAGAACATCTGGGCATCCTTAAGGGATGCGGCAAAGTCCTCTACGGACCGGGAGATGTCCCCTGCCGTCAGGTTCCGGATCACCTGGATCTGCGGTTCCGCGCCGGCCTCAGCGAAGGCGCGGGCGGAATCGTATTCGCAGTTTGTGCCCGGGAAGGCCGGGATCAGCACCTTCGGTCTGGCCGTCCGCACAGCCGGTGCCGGACAGGCCGCGCCATGTTCCTCACGGTCCCAGCGAAGATCGGGCAGCTCCTGTTTCTGTGTTTCGATGTTCAGGGGGTAGACGGACTCCAGCACGCCTTCGGAGATCCTCTGCAGCTCCTCCAGGCTGACCGACTCTTCTCCGCGGGAGATCATACCGTCCTCCGCCGTCTGTCCCAGGAGCCGGCAGTTTCCGCCGGCGGAGGCAATTTCCCCGTCCAGGGCTGCCCCGTCCATATCCGCCTCTGTCTCCACGAGGAATGCGCCGTAGTTCCATCCGAACAGGCTGGACAGGCCGGCCCCGTCTTCCTCTGCAAAGGCAAATCCGATACCGTTGCCCAGGCCCATCTTCACGATGCCCTCGGCGATACCGCCGAATCCCGGTGTCCAGGCGGAAAGGACCGCCTTTTCCCCGTTCATTTTCTTTATTACTTCAAAGATCCCCTTCAGGGAATCCGTATCGGGAAGCCCTTCCCCGTTGACGGCCGGCTCGATGAGCCAGACAGGATGACCGGCGCCCTTGAACTCCGGAGAAATGATCCTCTCCGCCTCCTCGCAGGTGACAGCGAAGGAAACCAGGGTCGGCGGAACGTGAATGTCCTCAAAGGATCCGCTCATGGAATCCTTGCCGCCGATGGCCGCTGCCCCCAGTCCCATCTGGGCACGGAAGGCGCCCAGCAGCGCGGCGAAGGGTTTGCCCCACCGCTTCGGCTCCCTTCCCAGCTTCTCGAAGTACTCCTGGAAGCTGAGATAGACGGCCTCCGATCCTCCGCCGGCCGCGATCAGGCGGCAGAGGGAATCCACCACGGCCAGATAGGCGCCGTGATAGGGGCTGGCCTCGGAAATGTACGGATTATACCCCCAGGACATGAGGGAAACCGTGGACGACGTGCTGTCCTCCACAGAGATCTTCTGGGCCATCACCTGAGGCGGGGTCTTCTGGAACCGTCCGCCGAAGGGCATGAGCACCGTGCCCGCGCCGATGGTGGAGTCGAATTTCTCGGACAGCCCCTGCCGGGAGCAGACGTTCAGATCCGCCGCCAGGGCCTTCATACCCTCGGTGAATCCGGCCGGAGTCTCCTTCCTGGGCATAGCCGCCGCCGGGGCCTCCACGGTGATGTGCTTGTCCGCACCGTTGGAATCCAGGAAACTGCGGGCGATGTCCACGATGGTCTTTCCCCGCCAGTGCATGACCAGCCGGGGATCCTCCGTCACCCTGGCTACCACCGTAGCCTCCAGGTTCTCCTCCGCCGCCAGTTCAAGGAACCGGTCCCGGTTTTCCGGGGCGATGACCACAGCCATCCGTTCCTGAGATTCGCTGATGGCCAGCTCCGTGCCGTCCAGTCCCTCGTACTTTCTGGGCACCACATCCAGATTGATGTCCAGCCCGTCGGCCAGCTCGCCGATGGCAACAGACACGCCGCCGGCGCCGAAGTCGTTGCACCGCCGGATCATCCGGGAAGCTTCCCCATTGCGGAACAGCCGCTGCAGCTTTCTCTCTTCGGGGGCGTTGCCCTTTTGCACCTCGGCCCCGCAGCTCTCCAGGGAGGACACATCGTGGGACTTGGAGGAGCCCGTCGCTCCGCCGCAGCCGTCCCGTCCGGTCCGTCCGCCGAGAAGGATGACCAGGTCCCCGGGAGCGGGTTTCTCCCGCACCACGTTCTCCGCCGGAGCGGCGCCGATCACCGCTCCCAGTTCCATGTGCTTGGCCGCGAAGCCGTCGTGATAGATTTCCTCCACCAGGCCCGTGGTCACGCCGATCTGGTTGCCGTAGGAAGAATAGCCGTCCGCCGCCGAGGTGACGATCCTCCGCTGGGGCAGCTTGCCTTCCATAGTCTCTTCCAGAGGTTTCAGGGGATCCGCCGCGCCGGTGATGCGCATGGCGGAATAGACATACGCCCTTCCCGACAGAGGATCACGGATGGCGCCGCCGATGCAGGTGGCCGCGCCGCCGAAGGGTTCGATCTCCGTGGGATGGTTGTGGGTCTCGTTCTTGAACAGGAGGAGCCAGTCTTCATCCTTTCCGTCGATACGGGCTTTGATCTTCACCGTGCAGGCGTTGATCTCCTCCGATTCGTCCAGACCTTCCATCCGGCCTTCCGCCTTCAGGGCCTTGGCCGCAATGGTGCCGATATCCATCAGGGTCACCGGCTTGGTCCGGTTCAGCTTCTTCCGGGTATCCAGATAATCCTCGTAGGCCTTCCGCAGCACATCGTCCTCGAAATCAACGTGGTCGATCACCGTATTAAAGGTGGTGTGCCGGCAGTGGTCGGACCAGTAGGTGTCGATCATGCGGATCTCCGTCAGCGTGGGCGGACGGTTCTCCTGACGGAAGTATTCCTGACAGACACGGATGTCCCCCAGGTCCATGGCCAGGCCCAGATCGTCGATCATAGCCTTGAGACCGTCCTCCTCCAGGGTATTGAAGCCTTCGATCACGGCCACATCGGCAGGCCTGTCGTAGACCACCTTCAGGGTGTCCGCTTCTTCAAGGCCCGCTTCCCGGGTCTCCACAGGATTGATCACGTGGCTCTTGACCGCCTCCAGTTCCTCCCCGCTGATCTCACCCTCCAGGGCGTAGATCTTGGCGTAGGCCACCAGGGGCCGCTCCTTCTGGGAGATGATCTGGATGCACTGGGCCGCGGAATCCGCCCGCTGGTCAAACTGCCCGGGCAGCGCCTCCACGGCAAAGAGGGAAAGCCCCTCCACGCCGGCCTCCCCCAGGCTGGCATAGACCTTATCCACCTGGGGCTCGGAAAACACGCTTCCGATGCAGGCGTCAAACAGTTCGGGATCCACGTCCTCCACATCGTACCGGTTCAGGATCCGCACATTGCGGACGCTGTCGATGCCCAGGAACGTTCTGATCTCCGACAGCATTGCCTTTGCCTCGGCCGCCGCGGCTTCCTTCTTCTCCACATAAACTCTGAATACCATCGCTATTTTCCTTTCCGGCTCAACCCTAATGCCGCGATTATCGGATATGCTCCAGCGCCTTCCGGCCGATGTCGTGCCGGTAAAACGCCTTCTCAAAGTGAATCTTTTCCACATTGGCGTAGGCCTTTTGTATAGCGCCCTCCAGGCTGTCCGCCATGGCCGTCACGCCCAGGACCCGTCCGCCGGAGGTGACCAGTCTCCCCTCCTCCAGCTTCGCGCCGGCGATGAAGACCTCCACGCCCTCATCCATAGGCCCGATATCCAGGGGGAATCCCTTCTCGTAACTGACCGGGTATCCGCCGGAGGCCATGACCACACAGCAGGAATACCGGTCGGAGAATTTCACCTCCACCTCATCCAGACGCCCGTCGGCGGTCGCCTCCATGATGGTGAGCAGATCGCTCTCGAGCAAAGGCAACACCACCTGGGTTTCCGGATCGCCGAAGCGGCAGTTGTATTCGATGACCTTCGGCCCGTTTTCCGTGATCATAAGGCCGAAATAGAGGCATCCGCGGAAGGTCCTGCCTTCGGCGTTCATGGCCTCCACCGTGGGGCGGAAGATCTCCTTCATGCACCGGTCCGCCATCTGGGGCGTGTACCAGGGATTGGGCGCCACCACGCCCATGCCGCCGGTGTTCAGTCCCTGGTCCCCGTCCTGGGCGCGCTTGTGGTCCTGGGAGGATACCATGGGCACGATGGTTTTGCCGTCGGTAAAGGAAAGCACGGAGACTTCCGGTCCGGTGAGGAACTCCTCAATGACGATCTGATCGCCGCTGGCGCCGAACTTCTTTTCCTCCATCATGGAGCGCACGGCCTGGCGTGCCTCCTCCCTGGTCTGGGCGATGATCACGCCCTTGCCCAGGGCCAGCCCGTCGGCTTTGATCACCGTGGGAACAGGCGCCTTCTCCAGATAGGCCAGGGCCTCCTCCATGTCGGTGAAGACCTCGTAGGCTGCCGTAGGGATGCCGTACTTCTTCATCAGGTTTTTGGCGAAGACCTTGCTGGCCTCGATGATGGCCGCGTCCTTCGTCGGTCCGAAGCAGCGGATACCTTCCCCGTTCAGGGCATCAACGCAGCCCATGGCCAGGGGATCGTCGGGAGCCACCACGGCGAAGTCGATGGCCTTCTCCCGGCCGAAAGCGGCGATGGCGTCAATATCCTTGGCGCCGATAGGCACGCACTCCGCGTCCGCCGCGATGCCGCCGTTTCCCGGCAGGGCGTAGATGATTTCGATGTTGGGGTTCTCCTTCAGCTTGCGGATAATCGCATGTTCACGGCCTCCGCCGCCGACTACCATTACCTTCATGTTGTTCTCCTTATATCTCAGGGTCAGTTCATTCGATCAGTGATGGAAGAGGCGCACGCCGTTGCACGCCATGACCACGCCCAGTTCGTCGCAGGTCCGGATGACCTCCTCATCCCGGATGGAACCGCCCGGCTGCACCACATAGGATACGCCGCTCATCTTTCCCCGCAGAATGCTGTCGCCGAAGGGGAAGAAGGCGTCGGAAGCCAGGGACGCACCCTGCTTTCCGGCCAGGTATTCTTTCTTTTCCTCCCTGGTCAGGGGCTCGGGCTGTCTGGTGAAGTACTTCTGCCAGTTGCCCTCGGCGCAGACATCTTCCTCGTATTCGTTCACATAGCCGTCGATGGCGTTGTCCCGCACGGCTCTGGGCAGGTCCTCCTTAAAGGGCAGGTTCTGCACCTTCTCATGCATCCGCAGATGCCAGGTGTCCGCCTTGCCCGCCGCCAGACGGGTGCAGTGGATTCTGGACTGCTGTCCGGCGCCCACGCCGATGCACTGCCCGTCCATGGCGAAGCAGACCGAATTGGACTGGGTGTATTTCAGGGTGATCAGAGCGATGATCAGATCCGTCTTCGCCTCGGAGGGAAGATCCTTCTTCTCCGTGACGATGTTCTCCAGAAGGCTCTCATCGATCTTCACGTTGTTGTGCCCCTGCTCAAAGGTGATCCCGAAGACCTGGCGCCGCTCCTGCTCCTCCGGCTCGTAATCCGGATCGATGGCGATGACGTTGTAGTTGCCTTTTTTCTTGGCGCTGAGGATCTTCAGTGCCTCCTCCGTATAGCCCGGGGCGATGATGCCGTCGGAGACTTCCCGGGAAATGATCCGGGCCGTCGTCTCATCGCAGACGTCGGACAGGGCGATGAAGTCGCCGAAGGAACAGAGCCGGTCCGTTCCCCTGGCCCTGGCGTAGGCACAGGCCAAAGGGGAATCATCCAGTCCCTCAATGTCATCCACGAAATAGGCCTTCTTCATTTCCTCGGGCAGCTTCTTTCCCACCGCCGCCGAGGTGGGGCTGACGTGCTTGAAGGACGTGGCCGCCGGCAGTCCGGTGGCTTCCTTCAGTTCCCTGACCAGCTGCCAGGAATTGAAGGCATCCAGAAAGTTGATGTATCCCGGCCGTCCGTTCAGGATGGTGATGGGAAGTTCCCCGCCCTCCCGCATATAGATCTTCGCCGGTTTCTGATTGGGATTGCATCCGTACTTCAGTTCAAATTCCTTCATCGTGGTTCTCCTCCTATTTCAAGTGCCGGTTTTCCACCCGGTCTTCAACTCTTCCGTCCTTCGGGTCCGTATACCTGACGTAGAGCGCCACCTTGTTGTCCGCGTTCAGGTTTCTCCACAGCATGTCGGTGAAGGCGTCGATATCGTCGGAAACGGCCACCCTCTCCGGCTCCCCGGCAAAGGTGGGCAGGGGATTGCCGTCGCAGGCGTAGGTGTGCAGGAAATGGCCCAGTCCGGCCTCCGGTTCGTATTCAAAGGTGTAGCGGCCGCAGTGGGCGCCCTCGGGATCCTCGCTCTTCAGGATGCTCATCTTATACCGGAATCCGGCGTCCTCTTCAGCGTCAAAGGTCACCATGCCGCTGATCCGCGGAGTCAGGTTGGGATAGTCCGGCTCGAACTCCCTGGTCCGCAGGGCCTCTTCAAAGGTTTTTCCCTCCTGCAGGAAGTCCCGGATGGTGTCCGTCTGATCGCCGTTGGTGACGATCAGGTTATCCCCAACGGTACGCAGTGCCGCGTAGATGATCAGGGAGGGATCCACCACCTTGGAGGGATCAAAGGGCTCCGTAAACAGTTCCCCCTTCTTCAGGGCAAAGACACGGTTGCGGCTGTTCTCGCTCCGGCCCATGATGAAATAGGCCGTCACCGCCTTCCCCGTGGTCTCCGTCTGTCCGATGACGATGCCTCTGCCCGGATAGGCATTCTCCGCCAGCAGCGCACCCAGATCATCGATCCGGTAAGGTGTTGCTTTTGCTTCTTTTTCCATCATCAGCCTCCTTGCTACCAGTTCCGCGGCCTCGGGGAGGATCTTCCACTCCGCCTCCTCCATAACGCGCCGCTGCAGTATCTCCGGTGTATCGCCGGGCTGGATCGGTACCGCCTTCTGCAGAATGATCTGCCCGCCGTCGGGTATCTCATTGACGTAATGCACCGTCGCACCCGTCACCTTCACCCCGTATTCCAGGGCCATCTCGTGGACCTTCAGCCCGTAGCAGCCCTTGCCGCAGAAGGCTGGGATAAGGGACGGATGCACATTGATGATCCGCCGGTCGTATTCCTTCGTAAAGTTTCCGCTGAGGATCTTCATGAATCCGGCCAGCACGATCATGTCGATATCGTGCTTCTCCAGCTGCTCCAGGATCTCCTCCTCGAAGGCCACCTGGCCGCCCGCCTCCTTCCGGCTCACCACGGCGGTCTCAATGCCGGCCTTCTCCGCCCGTTTCAGCCCGTAGGCATCGGGGTTGGATGACAGGACAAAGGCAATCCTGCCGTGGCGGATCACTCCCGCTTCCTGGGCATCGATCAGGGCCTGGAGATTGGTCCCTCCGCCGGAGATCAGTACGGCGATCCGGGTCTCTAACACAGGATCACCCCCTCATCGGAAGCGACGACTTCACCCAGCCGGTAGGCCTCCTCGCCCATTCCGGCCAGGGTGCTCAGCGCATTCTCCTCATCCTCTTTGGCCACGATGCAGATCATGCCTACACCCATATTGAAGGTGTTGAACATGTCATGCTCGCTGATCCCTCCTGCCCGGGCGATCTCTTCGAATATGGGAAGGACCCGCACGTCACTGCGGTGGATCTTCGCCGACAGGCCGTCGGGCAGGCTCCGGGGAATGTTCTCATAAAAGCCGCCGCCGGTAATGTGGGCGATGGCCCGGGGCCGGACGACCTCCATCAGGCCGAGGACCGGCTTCACGTAGATCCTGGTCGGCGTCAGCAGGGTCTCCAGAAGGGACTTCCCGCCCAGCGCCTCCAGGGGCTTTCTGCTCTCTTCGCTCTCCACGTCGAAGACCTTGCGCACCAGGGAGAAGCCGTTGGAGTGGACGCCGCTGGAAGGCAGGGCGATAATCACGTCCCCTTCCTTTACACTGGCGGGATCCAGCAGCTTCGGCCGGTCGGCCACGCCCACGGCGAAGCCGGCCAGATCGTATTCGTTCTCGGGGTAGAAGCCGGGCATTTCCGCCGTCTCCCCGCCGATAAGGGCCGCCCCGGACTGGACGCAGCCCTCGGCAACGCCCTTGACGATCTGGGCGATCCGCTCGGGTACGTTCTTGCCGCAGGCGATGTAATCCAGGAAGAACAGAGGCTTCGCGCCGACACAGATGATGTCGTTGACGCACATGGCCACGCAGTCGATGCCGATAGTGTCGTGGCGGTCCGCCGCGAAGGCCAGTTTCAGCTTCGTTCCCACCCCGTCGGTTCCGCTGACCAGAACGGGCTCACTCATGCCGGTGATGTCCGGAGCGAACAGGCCGCCGAAGCCGCCCACATCGGACAGCACGCCCGGCGTCGCGGTCCTGGCCACGTGCTCCTTCATCAGCTGTACCGCTTTATATCCCGCGGTGATGTCCACGCCGGATGCCGCGTAGGCATCGGATGTTGAATTCTTGATCATGGCTTGGTTCCTTTCCCCTCTCCTATTCCTTGCCGTTCCAGCAGTAGGTGCAGATCTCCGACTCATCCAGGCCGATGGCCTCGATGATCAGGTCGATATTCTGGAATTCCAGGGATTTCAGATGGAGTTTTTCGCAGATAGCGTTCCGCAGGGCCTTTCCCCGCTCCGTCCGGCCGTCGCTGTACTCCTCGATATGCTTTTCGCCGTCTTCCCCCTCCATTTCCAGGATCGTCTGCCGGGCGATCAGGTCCATGTCCGAGGTGGACCGGGAGAAGTTCAGGTATTTGCATCCGTACATGATGGGCGGACAGGCGGAACGCATATGCACTTCCTTGGCGCCGTTCTCATAGAGGAACTCCACCGTTTCCCGCATCTGGGTTCCCCGGACGATGCTGTCGTCCACGAAGAGCAGTTTCTTACCGTCGATCAGTTCCTTCACCGGCACCAGCTTCATCTTAGCCACCCGGTTTCTCTCCTTCTGGTTAACCGGCATGAAGCTCCTGGGCCAGGTAGGGGTGTATTTGACGAATGCCCGGGCGTAGTCTACGTGGCATTCGTTGGAATAGCCTACCGCGTGGGCGATGCCGGAATCCGGCACGCCGCAGACATAGTCGATGTCAAAGGACTTGCCGTTTTCCTTGTCAAAGCGGGCCATGAGCCGTCCGTTGCGGTTTCGCATGGTCTCCACGTTGATGCCCTCGTAGGTGGAATTGGGATAGCCGTAATAGGACCAGAGGAAGGCGCAGATGCATTTCCTCTTCAGGGGTTCCGACAGAGTCCGGATTGCCTTTGCCCGGACTTCGACGATCTCCCCCGGGCCCATCTCATAGCAGGTCTCATAGCCAAGTTTCTCATAGGCGAAGTGCTCGAAGGACACGGCGTGGCCGTAGGCGTCCTTGCCGATGAGTATCGGCGTGCGGCCGAACTTGTCCCGGGCCGCCAGGATCACGCCGTCGTCCCGCAGAATCAAAATAGAAGCAGAACCGTCGATGGACTCCTGGGCAAACCGCAGGCCGGCCACAAAATCGGTTTTCTGGTCGATCAGCGACGCCACCAGCTCGGTGGAATTCACCCTTCCCCCGCTCATGGCTTCGAAATGACCGCCGCTGAAGGCCAGATACTGCTTCACCAGATCAGATTGGTTGTTGATGACGCCGACGATGACGATGGCGTAGACGCCGTGGTTGGAATGGATCATCATCGGCTGGGGATCCGTGTCGCTGATGCAGCCGATGCCCGACGTGCCTGTGATCCGAGTCACCAGATCCTCGAATTTGGTCCGGAAGGGAGAGTGTTCGATGTTATGGATCTCCCTCTTGAAACCGATCTCCGCGTCATAGACGGCCATGCCGCCCCGCTTTGTGCCCAGATGGGAATGGTAGTCCGTTCCGTAAAAGATGTCCATCACCACGTCGCGTGTGGAGACCGCTCCAAAATATCCGCCCATGTTTATTATCCTTTCTCCGTGTTTGACTCTATGTTATATTTCCAGCGCCCCGTCCTTGGCCAGGACCTTTGCCGCCGCCTCCGCTCTCTGCTCACGCAGCCTCGCCGCCAGTTCCGGATCGCCGGCAGCAAGGATCTGCGCCGCCAGGATCGCCGCATTGGCCGCTCCGTCGATGGCCACCGTAGCCACGGGAATGCCGCTGGGCATCTGCACCGTGGACAGGAGCGCGTCCAGCCCGTCCAGGGTCGAGGATTTCACCGGAACGCCGATGACCGGCAGCAGCGTGTTCGCCGCGATGGCGCCTGCCAGATGGGCCGCCTTCCCCGCAAAAGCAATGATTACACCGAATCCGTTATCCTCCGCGTTCTGGGCGAAGGCTTTCGCTTCTTCCGGCGTCCTGTGCGCCGAGTAAACGTGGGCTTCATAGGGCACACCCAGGGCTTTCAGCTGGTCTACCGCCTTCTGTACGACGGGCAGATCGCTGTCGCTTCCCATCACCAGTCCGACCTTTTTCATGGGGTCTCTCCTCTCCTTGAACCAAAACAGACAGGCCAGAAACCATAGCCTGTCCCGCTTACAGATTCATGATACCACAGGCAGGGGGAAAGCAAAAGCACTTTTCCCCCTGCAAGACACTTAATATCCGGTAAAACGCATGACGAAGCGGCATTTTTTATATCGCTTCTTTGCTCCTCCCGTGACCCGGATGGAATCGGCGCTCCAGGATTTGGCTTTGCCGCCCAGAGAGGTGGCTTCCGCCAGTTCATTTCCCCCGCAGTACAGCCAGACATGATTGCTTCCCACGAAGATGTCGCCGGCGGTCAGTTTGCTGAATGACGGCTTGCCCAGGTTCTTGAAACAACCCATCTTTTTGTAGCTTGACTTCCCCATGTCGATGGCGTTCATATTCCTGCACGCCTTAAGCATCCTCGGATGCTGGGCACCGTGGGCATAGCAGGCGTGAACGAAGGGATTGCAGCAATAAGTCCTCGACCAGGTCTTGCCATTGTACCCGTTGGCCCACTTGGTCTTCTTCGCCCGCTTCTTCTTGCCTCCGTTGGTATGGCAGAAATAGCAGCCGTTGTGCCGGGAGTAAGGTGTGGCGCCGTAGGTGAACCGGTCATCGGCGGCGATCTGCCTGGCCCAGGCCACGGCTGCCGCCCGTCCCTCCGCCGCAGTCTTTGGTTTGGCGGCCGGCTGGGTTGCCTCTGTCGGGGCCTGCTCCGTTGGGGCCGGGGATTCGGTGGGTGCCGGCTCGGTTTCAGCGGGAGCCGGGGCCTCCGTAGGCTCGGGCTCCGTCGGGGCTTCGGTTGACTCTGTTGAAGACGAGGCCTCGGTGGCGGACGGGTCTGCAGAGTCCGTTTCACCCGCAGCTTCCGGGGTTTCAGCGTCCTCCGCTTCTCCCAAACCCGCTGTTTGCTGATCCGCCGGCGGCTCGACCGCAACCGCCCGGGAGGCCGTCACGCCCGGCGCCGGCATGGCCTTGACGATCAGTTCTATCTTCTCCTGGTCGTCAGCGATGACGGTTTCCGCCGAGTCTGATTCGGCGGCCTCCTGTCCACTCGTCTCTGCGCCCTCCTTCCCGTTCCCGTCGGCAGCCGGCTCTTCTTCCTTCGGAAGCTCCAGCTTAAAGGGCTCCGGACCGCCGGAATCCCCCACTTTTACTTCATCAAAGAGGGCTTCCTGGTCCGCCGAACGCAGAAGGATGGTCTGGCCCATGGCGTGGGACACGGTGCCTTCCACCTCCGTTGCCGTCACCTTCTCCACGGTGACCTGAGGCACGGTGACGGCGCAAACATGGCCGTTTCCCACGAAAAACGCGGACAATAAAATAACCCCTGACCATATCATCAGTCTCATAATCCCTTACCCCCTTTCAGCGCCTGACCCCTGCGCGCTTACTATGTCTTATCCGGAGCAGCAGCATGACGGCGGCCGCAAGAGCGGCAAGAAGCGCTGCTGCAGGTATTCCCGACCGGGATGGATCTCCCGTGGCCGGAGAAGCTTGTTTTGAGGACTTCTTGTCTTTCTCCTTCTTGCTGTCGGTGACCGCAGCTGTTTCCGTCTCCGTGCTGCCGTCTGCGTCGGCCGTTGCCTTTGCATCGTCCGTTCCGGCATCCGTCTCTTCCCGGGAAGACTCTGCCATTTCCTTCAGATCCGCCGCAGCCTTGCTTTCATCAGTCTTTTCGGCTTCCGCAGCGGCCGTTCCTTCCTTCTGGAACGTGGCGGAAACGTCGACTTTTTCCGTTACCCCCTCCAGTTTAAGCGTTCCGTTGTTTTCCGTAATATTTTTTTGGTCTACTTCAGATAGGGGCTCCCCGTTCACCTTGATTTCCCCGATCTCATATCCCTCATCGGGTGAAATCACCGCCCGGTAGGTGCCTTCAGCGTCTGTAGTTTCCTGGTGATCCGCCTCCTTTCCGTTGACCGTCCCGTGGTCGCCCACGTCCACATCCACGGCAATTTCCTGCGCAAAAGCAACGCAGGTGGACAGGATGACTGTTGTCATCACAATCCCTGTGATTCGTTTCATGGTTTTTCCCGCCTTTCGTCAATGATCTCCAATTCCCATTTATTGGGAATTATGTTATCATCTTCCTATTTGCGTGTCAACCATTTTTTTCCAATTACACAGGCGGCGAAAACCATGCCTACATACCCGAGAATGGTATAGACTACGCCCACCAGCCCGGCAAAGGGCAGCAGGCCAAGAAGAAAGGCCGCGACGCAGACTGCTGCGGCGAAGAAATGGCTCCTGCGGGTTCCCTGGACGACGAATTTCTCGCTGATGGTCCAGAGCATGGCGCTACAGGAGGAAAAGATGCCCATGATGAGAATGATGCTGAAGACCGCGCCCAGGGGCCAGGCGATCTTGCGGGCCAGATAGAGGGTAGGCACGTCCAGTACGGCGGTATGGCCGATATCCGTCAGCATGGCCGTGTTCATCAGCAGGATGGACATCATCAGGGCGATGGTCCCCACCACCCCGCCGAGAAGTGCTTCCCGCCGGGTGGGTGCGGTCATGCCCAGGGCCGAATAGTACTTTGAGCCCCCGCAGAGGTTATAGGAGATATAGAGAAGGCCGGAAAGCCACCAGAACGGTACCGGCTGCCTGGCCTCCATGACATCGGATGCCGACAGTCCGGGCGTTGCGCTGGGGCCCTCCTCCACAGCCATGAGACCGCTGAAGTCCCGGCAGACGGTCACGATGCCCACAACGACGGAGAAAGCGATGATCGTCGGCCCGATAAAGGATACGATCCGCACGAACCGCTGAAATCCTATTATATAGGCCGTCAGCGCCAGAGCAGCCATCATCAGGGCACCCACATAGTGGTTCAGCCCGTAGTATTCCTGTAGCGTGGCACCGGATCCCGAGATCAGGATCACCATCCCGGCGAACATGCTTAGGGGAAGGAACCAGGAATAGGCCACGCCCAGCTTTTTCCCGCAGAAGAAGACAAAGTGGTTATAGTCCGGGTCCTCCCGGTGCTCCCAGCCGGAGCGCAGGATCATTGGCCCGATCAGCAGGAATCCCAGCAGGTTGATTCCCAGCAGCGCAAAACTCCAGTATCCGTAACTGGTGAAAAACTGCAGGATCTCCTGCCCGGTGGCGAAGCCGGACCCCATCACCCAGGCCACATAGGCCCCGGCGATCCGGATCACGCTCCCCCTGTTCACTTGTTGTCTGTCTTCCTCCACGCTGCTGTCTCCTGCGGGCTAACTGGTGAATATTTCGTCGAATGTGTCTCTTAAATTCACGAGAAGTCCGGATTTCGGCCTAATCCATTCCATATATTTCCATTTTGTGAATGTTTTCGACCTAAATGTTTTTAAATACACCGAAATCGGGAAAATCGGTGAATGAAATGAGATTTCGGCTCTGAAAATTCACGAATGGCCTGAAATCGGTCGCTTTTGCCGTCTCAAAAGAGCTTTTTGTGAATATTCAAAGGCAACCGGAGTCAGTTTTACACGAACTGGAAATATTTTGAAATCAAAAGGCCGAAATGACTGTTCTGCCAGTTCCGGAATCCGTACCCCGTATCTCCGTAAGACGAAAGGACTGCTGCGCCAGCTGTGACGCAGCAGTCCTGATGCTTCATTGAACCGGATTAAAGCTTCGCTTATTTGTTCCGGATGGCTGCCTGTGCCGCCGCCAGGCGGGCGATGGGCACACGGAAGGGTGAGCAGGATACGTACTGCAGGCCCGTCCGGTGGCAGAAGTCGATGGACTTGGGATCGCCGCCGTGCTCGCCGCAGATGCCCAGGTGGATGTTGGGTCTGGTCGCTTTGCCCAGCTCAACAGCCATCTTGACCAGTTTGCCGATGCCGACCTGGTCCAGGCTCTGGAACGGATCATCCTCGAAGATACCCTTGTCTCTGTATTCCTTGATGATGTTGCCCGTGTCGTCTCTGGAGAAGCCGAAGCCCATCTGGGTCAGGTCATTGGTACCGAAGGAGAAGAATTCCGCTTCCTCGGCGATCTCGTCGGCGGTCAGGGCCGCTCTCGGGATCTCGATCATGGTGCCGACCAGGTAGTCGAAGCTGACTCCTTCACGCTCGAAGACCTTTTCCACGGTCTTGACTACGGTTGCCTTGACGTTGGCCAGCTCGGTCTTCATGCCGACCAGGGGAACCATGATTTCAGGAATGATGTCATAGCCCTTCTCTTTTCTGACTTCGATGGCCGCGCTGATGATAGCTTCCGCCTGCATCTCCGCGATCTCCGGATAGGTGACGGCCAGACGGCATCCTCTGTGACCCAGCATGGGGTTGAACTCGTGGAGCTCTTCCGCCTTCTTGGCCAGCTTCTCATAGGGCTTGCCGATCTGCTCAGCCAGCTCGTGGAGCTCTTCGTCCGTATGGGGGATGAACTCATGGAGCGGGGGATCCAGCAGACGGATGGTGACCGGTCTCTCGCCCATGACCTCGTAGATGCCCTTGAAGTCGCCCTTCTGATAGGGAAGCAGGAAGCTCAGTGCTTCTCTTCTTTCCTCCTCGGTGTCCGCCATGATCATGCGGCGGATGGCCGGGATCCTCTCCTCTTCGAAGAACATATGCTCCGTTCTGCACAGGCCGATGCCCTCCGCGCCGAAGTCGACCGCCTGCTTGGCGTCTCTCGGGTTGTCCGCATTGGTTCTGACCTTCAGGGTACGGATCTCGTCAGCCCATCCCATGATGGTGCCGAAGTCGCCGGACAGTTCCGGCGGTACGGTCTTGATCTCGCCCTTCAGCACTTCACCGGCAGTTCCATCCAGGGAGATGAAGTCGCCTTCGCCGAAGGTGTTGTCGCCGATGACCAGCTTCTTGTTCGCCTCGTCGACCTTGATCTCGGAGCAGCCGGAAACGCAGCACTTGCCCATGCCTCTGGCGACGACCGCCGCGTGGGAGGTCATGCCGCCTCTGGCGGTCAGGATGCCTTCCGCGGCAACCATGCCGGCCAGGTCTTCCGGAGAGGTCTCCAGTCTGACCAGGATTGCCTTTTCACCGTTGGCCACAGCCGCTTCCGCGTCAGCAGCGCTGAAATAGATCTTTCCGCAGGCAGCGCCCGGGGATGCGGGCAGGCCCTTGGTCAGCTTTTTCGCCGCCTTCAGCTCATCCGCGTCGAACATGGGGTGCAGCAGCTGGTCGATCTGGGAAGGCTCGATGCGCATGACCGCGTCTTCCTTGCTGATCAGGCCTTCCGCCTGCATATCGACAGCGATCTTGACCGCTGCCGGAGCGGTTCTCTTGCCGTTTCTGGTCTGGAGCATGTAGAGCTTGTTCCGCTCGACGGTGAACTCCATATCCTGCATATCGGTGTAGTGGTTCTCCAGCAGTTCCGCGATGCGCTTGAAGTCATCGTAAACTTCCGGGAATGCCTTGGCCATCTCCGCGATGGGCTGGGGCGTCCGGATGCCGGCAACCACGTCTTCGCCCTGGGCGTTGACCAGGAACTCGCCGAAGATCGCCTTCTCGCCGTTGACCGGGCTTCTCGTAAAGGCAACGCCGGTGCCGGAGGTGTCGCCCATGTTTCCGAATACCATGGACTGCACGTTGACCGCGGTGCCGATGTCATCGGGGATCTCGTTCAGCTGCCTGTACAGGATCGCTCTTTCCGTGTTCCAGGATTTGAATACGGCCGCGACCGCTTCCATCAGCTGTTCCTTGGGATCCTGGGGGAAGTCCTTGCCGATCTCGCCCTTGTACATGACCTTATAGGCGTCGATGATCTCCTTCAGATCATCCGTGTCCAGATCCACGTCGTACTCCACGCCCTTTTTCGCCTTCTGTCCGTCGAAGATCTCATCGAACTTGGCCTTGGGAATGCCCATGACGACATCGCCGAACATCTGGATGAATCTTCTGTAGCTGTCATATGCGAAGCGAGGATTCTCCGTCAGGGCGGACAGGCCTTCCACCGTCTGGTCATTCAGACCCAGGTTCAGGATGGTGTCCATCATGCCGGGCATGGAAATCTTCGCGCCGGAACGGACGGAGACCAGCAGCGGATTCTCCGCTTCGCCGAACTTCTTGCCGGAAACGTTCTCCAGATCAGCCAGCTTCGCAAAGATATCCTTCACGATATCCTCTCCGATGGACTGCCCCTCTTCGTAATATCTGGTGCAGGCTTCCGTCGTCACGGTAAAACCAAAGGGTACCGGCAGGCCGATCTTGGTCATTTCCGCCAGGTTAGCTCCCTTTCCTCCAAGGAGATCTCTCATGTCTTTGGACCCCTCATTGAATGAATAGACAAATTTCTTCATTTCCATTTCGCTCCTCACTCTTAAAACTGTAAACGTTGCTCAATATATTCTCTCACCTGATCAACAGGGATGCGAATCTGTTCCATGGTGTCACGGTCGCGGACCGTCACACAGCCGTCTTCCTGGGTATCGAAGTCCACGCAGATGGAGAAGGGTGTCCCGATCTCATCCTCTCTGCGGTAGCGCTTGCCGATGGAACCGGCCTCGTCGTAGTCTACCCGGAAGTACTTTTTCAGCTCGTCGTAGATGGGCTCCGCCACCTCACCCAGCTTCTTGCTCAAAGGCAATACCGCCGCCTTGAAAGGCGCCAGGGCCGGATGCAGGTGCAGGACCTTGCGGATGTCTTCCTTGCCTTTGCTGTCGGTCAGGACCTCCTCGTCGTAGGCGTCCACCAGGAAGGCAAGCAGCATACGCTCCACACCCACCGACGGCTCAATGCAGTAAGGCACGTACTTCTCATTGGTCTCCGGATCCAGATAGCTCATATCCTGTCCCGAATGGTTCTGATGGGCCATCAGGTCGAAATCCGTCCGGGAGGCGATGCCCCACAGCTCTCCCCAGCCGAAGGGGAAGCGGTATTCGATATCCGTGGTCGCGTTGCTGTAGTGGGACAGTTCCTCCGGATCGTGGTCACGCAGTTTCAGGTTCTCGTCCCGGATGCCCAGAGACTTCAGGAAGCCTACGCAGTACTCTTTCCAGTAGGCGAACCAGTCCAGCTCCGTGCCCGGCCGGCAGAAGAACTCCAGCTCCATCTGCTCGAACTCACGGGTCCGGAAAATAAAGTTGCCCGGGGTGATCTCGTTTCGGAAAGCCTTGCCCACCTGGGCGATGCCGAAGGGAATCTTCTTTCTCGAGGTTCTCTGCACGCTCTTGAAGTTGACGAAGATGCCCTGGGCGGTCTCCGGACGGAGGTAGATCTCCGAGGTGGAGTCCTCGGTGACGCCCTGGAAGGTCTTGAACATCAGGTTGAATTGGCGGATGCCGGTGAAATCCGACTTGCCGCAGTCGGGACAGGGAATCTGCTTCTCCGCGATGAAGCTCTCCATTTTCTCGTTGGACCAGCCGTCGCAGACCACGTCATCCATGCCCTGCTCCTTCAGCCAGCCTTCGATGAGCTGGTCGGCGCGGAACCGGGACTTGCAGGACCGGCAGTCGATCAGGGGATCGGCGAAGCCGCCCACATGGCCGGAGGCCACCCAGGTCTCCGGATTCATGAGGATGGCCGCGTCCAGCCCTACGTTATACTTTGACTCCTGGACGAACTTCTTCCGCCAGGCGTCCTTGATGTTGTTTTTCATCTCCACACCGAGGGGACCGTAATCCCAGGTGTTGGCCAGGCCGCCGTAGATCTCGGAGCCGGGGAAGATGAAGCCCCGGTTTTTCGCCAGGGCGGTTATCTTTTCCATCGTGATGTCTGTACTCATGCCTGTCATGACGAAGGATCATTCTTCGTCCTTAACTTCCTCCTCTACGTATTCGCCGACTTCTTCCACGGCTTCTTCCGCCTCTTCGACGGCTTCCTCAGCGGCTTCCTCCGCCTCTTCGGCCTTGTCCTTCGCCTTATCCATCAGATCGTCGGCGGCGTCTTTTGCCTTATCCTTCAGATCGTCGGCCTTTTCCTTCAGGTCGTCAGCGGCGTCCTTCGCCTTATCCATAAGATCATCGGCCTTTTCCTTCAGGTCGTCAGCGGCGTCCTTCGCCTTGCCGTAATACTCGCTCTCCTTGAGCTTTTCCGTGTATTCGTTGCTGACTGCCTTGCCCTTTTCATAGAACTCGGCACTCTTTTCCTTTGCCTTTTCCGCGATGTCGCTGCCCTTTTCGAAGGCGGTGCTGACCGTGTCGGAAACGGTGTCGCTGACATCGATGATGGTCCCGTCGGTCTTGATGACCTCAATCTTGCACTTGAATCCGAAAGCCGCAACCACGGCGACGATGGATGCCAGGGGAGCGATGCAGATGCCCAGGATGCCCGCGTTCAGGGGCACGTTGAGAATCATGTCGTCTTCCCTCTTGACCTGGATCCGGGCCACGTTGCCCTTCTTGATCAGGTCCTTCAGGCTGGTAAACAGCGCCTGTCCCTTATCACCGAAGCCTCTCTCCTTCTTGCCCGCGTTGACGGTCTCTTCAATGGCGATGATCGCGTCGACCACGCTGCCGTCGGTCTCTTCCAGGGCTTCCTTGGCTTCCGCATAGGTTACGCCGGTTCTGTCTTTGACCAGTTCGATTTTTTCCAGAGTAATCTCCATCTTCATTTCCTCCTTTAACTAAACGAGTTTTTCGCTTTTCATGTCCGTGATGTCCAGATGGTAAGCCGCGTACTCCCGGATAAGCTTTTGCAGAAGGCTTCCCATCTCTTCATGCAGAGCAATATTCTCCAGCTTTTTCAGCGGATGATTGACGAAATATTTTAACACACTAACTATATCAAATTGTTCGCAATAAATCAACGTACTGTCACCGGATTTTTGGAGTCCCCCCGCGCAGCCGGCGCAGACGATCCCTCCCTCCCTCACGCTGAAGGAGTGGGCCGGCTTCTCCTCTCCGCAGACCACGCACCGGTCCAGCTGGGGCATGGTGCCGCTCAGATGCAGAAGCTTCGTCTGGTAGGCCAGCACCAGGGTGCCGATCCCCTTCTCCCGGTGCTCCAGGATCTGAAAGAATTCCACCAGATTATCAAAGAGAGCCGGCACGGGAAGCTCCTCCGGGAGGGCCCTGCCGGTGAACTCCAGCACATAGGCTCCCTGCATGTACTTCTCCACATCTTCACCGATGCCGTAGAAGCTGCGGATGACCTCGGCGGAATTGATGTTGTAGCTGTCCCTGTTCTTGAACAGTTCATAGCGTCCCCAGGTAAAGGGGCGCAGAGCCAGGGCGCCCTTGCTGCGGCCCTTCTCCCCCAGGCCGGTCCCGGCGCTGATCTTGCCGTATTTTTTGGTGAAGAGCTGGATCATCCTCCGGTTGTATGAAGTTTTGATCTGTCTGAGGACGATGCCCTCGGAATCGGTCAGCATATTCTCCCGTCTCCTGCCTCTTTCCTCAATCCTGCCGGTAACCGAAATTGGACAGGGCGATATCGCTGTCCCTCCAGTTTTCCCGGACCTTGACCCAGGTCTGCAGGAACACCTTCGTGCCCAGCAGCGCCTCCAGTTCGGCTCTGGCGCTCTTTCCGATGCCTTTCAGCTTTCGGCCGCCCTTGCCGATGATCATGCCCTTGTGGGATTTGCGCTCGCAGTAGATCACGGCGCTGATCCGGGTCAGGTTCTCCTCCTCGGCGAACTCCTCGATCTCCACGGCCACGCCGTGGGGCACCTCGTCCTCCATATAGAGCAGGATCTTTTCCCGGATGATCTCGCTGGCGATGAACCGGACCGGGTCCTCGGTCACCATATCCTCGGGGAAATACATGGGCCCTTCCGGCATGAAGGAGGCCGCCGCTTCCACCAGTTCGTCAACGTGCGTACCCTTCAGGGCGGAGACCCCGAGCACCGTGGAAAAGCAATCCATCTCCTCGTACTCGTGGTAGATCTTCCTGAACTCCTCCGGATCCATCTCGTCCACCTTGTTGATGACGAGGATCTTCGGTGTATCCACTTCCCGGAGAAGATCCAGGATGTACCGGTCTCCCGGGCCCCTGTCCAGGGGACTGTCCACCAGGAAGAGGATGGCGTCCACCTCGCGGAAGGTGCCGATGGCCGCCTCCGTCATATATTCCCCCAGCCGGTTTCTCGGCTTGTGGATGCCCGGCGTATCGATGAAGATCATCTGTACGCCATCCTGGGCCGACGGGTCATCGCCCTCCATGCGGGTGTAGATCCCCCGGATGGTGTTCCGCGTCGTCTGGGGCTTATCGGTGGTGATGGCGATCTTCTCGCCCAGTATGCTGTTGAGCAGGGTGGATTTCCCCACGTTGGGGCGTCCCACGATTCCCACAAATCCTGATTTCATGCAGAATAGTCCTCTCTTTCCTCAGAGCACAAAGGCTTCCGGAAGCAGCTTCGTCAGGGGCCGGACCTGCAGCCCGTCTCCCTCCTCGCCCTCCTTCATGGGCCCGGTGATGACGTCGATGTCCGGCGCGAATTCCGCCATGAACTGGCGGCAGATCCCGCAGGGCAGCGCAGGGGTATCTCCCGCGGCCACAGCGATGGCCGTGAACTCCCGCTCCCCCTCGGAAATGGCCTTGACGAAGGCCGTCCGCTCGGCGCATATGGTCGCGCCGTAGGAGGAGTTTTCCACGTTGACCCCGGTATAGACCTTCCCGCCGGCGGTCAGCAGGGCCGCTCCCACATTAAAATGGGAATACGGGGTGTAGGCGTTCTTCGCGGCATCCTCCGCGATCCTGTACAGTTCCCGGTAATCCATATCTATTCCTCCTCCCGGCTGATGCCCAGAGAGGCCATGGTCCCTTCCTCCCTGGCGCGCATTTCCTTCCTGTCCTCTTCCTCCATATGGTCGTATCCCAGAAGATGAAGGACGCTGTGCACGAAAAGGTACACCAGCTCCCGCTTCTCCGAATGGCCGTATTCCCCGGCCTGCCGGCGGATCTGCTCACGGCAGATCACCACATCCCCCAGGGGGATCTCCTCCCCCTCCTCCGGGATCTCCACCCCGGAAAGGGCGGCCTTTTCCGCCGCCTCCCGCGCCTCATCGGCAGTCTCAAACTGAGGGAAGGACAGCACATCCGTCACTCGGTCGATGCCCCGGAAATCCCGGTTGATCTGCCGGATCTCCTCTTCATCCACCAGGGTCAGGCTCAGGGCGAACCGGTCGGGCTCACCTATATCCTCCGCCTTCAGGCAGAGGTCCGCCGCCCGGCTCAGGATCGCCTTTGCCCCTTCATCCAGGCCGCTGTCTTCATCCAGCCAGATGTTCATGGTCCTCTCCTCTCAGTCCTTTTGCGGCGGGTTCTTCTTTTCCCAGGCCTCGTAGGCGCTGATCACCTTCTTGACCAGCTGGTGACGGACCACGTCCACATCCCGCAGCCGGCAGAAACTGATCTCCTCCACGTCCCGGAGGACCTTCTCCGCCTCCACCAGCCCGGACCGCTTGTCCCGGGGCAGGTCGATCTGGGTGATGTCGCCCGTGACCACCACCTTGGAATCAAAGCCCATCCTGGTCAGGAACATCTTCATCTGCTCCGGCGTAGTATTCTGGGCCTCGTCCAGGATGATGAAGGAGTTATCCAGGGTCCGGCCCCGCATATAGGCCAGGGGGACCACTTCGATGATCTCCTTCTCCTTCAGGCGGAGGGCCGTCTCCCGTCCCAGTACATCGTAAAGGGCGTCGTAGAGGGGCCGCAGGTAAGGATCAACCTTCTCCTGCAGGTCCCCGGGCAGAAATCCCAGCCGTTCCCCGGCTTCCACCGCCGGCCGGGCCAGGATGATCCGCTGGACCTCCCGGTTTTTGAAGGCGTTCACCGCCATGGCCACGGCGATGTAGGTCTTGCCCGTTCCCGCCGGACCTATGCCGAAGACGATGTCCTTTTCCCGGATCGCCTCCACGTATTTCCGCTGGCCCACGGTTTTTGGCCGCAGGGGCCGTCCCTCATGGGTGAAGCAGATGATGTCTTTGGACACGTTCTGCTCACCGTAAGATATGCCTTCTCTGTTGAGATCCATAATGTATCCGATCTTCTGCTGGTCCAGCTTTTCCCCCCGGCGGAGAACATCGGACATCTCCTTGATGATGCCCGCCGCCTCTTTCGCCCGGTCCCCGCGGATCAGCAGCTGATTGTCCCGCTGGATGATCATGACGTGGCACTTTTCCTCGATGCCCCGCAGATTCCGGTCCATGCTGCCGAACAGTTCGCTGCGCTCGACGGATTCATCCACGGTCAGGGAGACTTCCTCCCGCATTCCGTGGTTTCGCTGTTCCTGCATACTTCCTCCTTGTGTTCTGTAATGTCCTTATCTGTTCAATCCTTCGATCACCCGTTCCGCCGCCCGGATCCCCTCCACGGCCGCGGACATGATCCCGCCGGCATAGCCCGGCCCTTCCCCCGCGGGCAAAAGGCCGCGAATGGCGCTCTGCCCCTCTTCATCCCGCAGGATGCGCACCGGGGACGAGCTTCTGGTCTCCACCGCCGTCATCCGGGTGTCCTCATCGTCAAATCCCTGCAGTTTCCGGCCCAGATGGGGCATGGCCTCCCGGATGCCCTCCGCCGCGAAAGGCGGCAGGGACGACCGCACCGGATCCTCGCTGTTCTCCCGGAACCGCCCCCAGGTGCTGATGGGAAGGCCTCTTTCTTTGCCTGCCCCGCGGGCCTGTTCCCAGGCCAGTTTTTCATATTTCTGCTGAAAGGCAACCCCGGCCAGGGGATCATCGTCCCGGGCGTAATCCTCCACCCGGACGTCCACCAGCAGGCCGCTGTTGGCGTACTCTCCATCCCGGGCCTGGTTGCTCATGCCGTTGGTCACCGCCTGCTCTCTTCCGGAAGAGGCATTGATCACCTGGCCTCCCGGACACATGCAGAAGGTGTAAACTCCCCGGCCGCTTTCCCCGCGCCAGTGAAGCCGGTACTCGGCGGGGCCGAATACGCGGGCCAGATCCGGATCCCCGTACTGGGCCCGGTCGATCTTATTCTGATGGTACTCCACACGGACGCCGATGCTGAAAGGCTTCGATTCCATGGGGATGCCCTCCTCCCGGAGCATCCGGAAGGTGTCACGGGCACTGTGCCCCACAGCCAGAATCAGCCACCGGGCGGGAAGGATCTCCTCCCGGCCGCCGGAAACCGTCCGCAGGCCGGTCAGCCTTCCCTCCTCGGCGATCAGGCCGGCCAGTTTCGTCTGAAACCGGATCTCCCCGCCGAGGGAAATGATCCTCTCCCGGATACGGGGAATGATCTGCCGCAGCCGGTCCGTCCCGATATGGGGCCGATGACGGTAGAGGATCTCCTCCCCTGCACCCGCCCGGACGAACTCCTGGAGCACCCGTCGGATGCGGATGTCCCGGATCCCGGTAGTCAGCTTCCCGTCGGAAAAGGTTCCCGCTCCTCCTTCGCCGAACTGGACGTTGGATTCCGGGTCGGGTTCGCCGCCCTGCCAGAATCGCTCCACGTCCGCCATACGCTCATTCACAGGCTTTCCCCGTTCCAAAACGATGGGCCGGCATCCGGCCTCAGCCAGGATCAGGGCGGCAAACAGGCCGCAGGGCCCGAATCCGGCGATGACCGGACGAGGCACTTCCCCATCCCTTACCTTTCGGGCCGCTTCCTCCGCCTGGGGCGGAATGTAGGCTTCCTCCTCCCAGCTGCGCAGGGGCAGCTCCCGGTTACAGGCAAAGGCCAGAGTATATACGGCATAGACCTGGGGTTTTTTCCTCGCGTCGATGGATTCCTTCAGGATACGGATGTCGGAGATCTCCAGGGAAGAGTCCTGCTTCCCCAGCTTCCGGCGGATCTTCCCTTCCAGGATGCTCATCCGCCTCTCCCGGTCCCCGTATTCCTCCGGTGTCAGCCGGATCTCACTGATCTGATACCGCAATCCCTCAGTCCTCCGCTATCCGCCGTCCGGGTTCCATTGCCTGCTGTCCTGAATCAACCGTCTGCCGGTTGATCTCCAGGGCGGCCCGGATCCCGGTCTCCCAGGCGTTCTGCAGGTTGTAACCGCCGCATGGCCCCTGCAGGTCCAGCACTTCCCCGGCGAAAAACAGTCCCGGGCAGACTTCCGATTCCATGGTTTCCCGGCGGATACTATCCAGTTTCACACCACCGGCCGTGCACTGGGCCTTATCCCAGCCCCAGACGCCCTCCACGGGCAGCCGCCAGCATTTCAGCTGATCCGGCGGAACCGCCTCCGCCAGCTTACGCGTCACGATACCGAAGGAAGAGGTCCTTCCCGCCAGCTCTTTCGCGGAAAAGTCCGGCGCAAGATCCACTTCCACCTGGTACCGGGCGAATCCATCCTTAGGCGATTCCCCTTCCTTAAGGCGGATATGGGGCGTCAGATCGAAGACGCAGATCCCGGAAAGCCCCTCCAGAGTGAACTGGATCTGTCCCGTCTCCCCGGCAATGGGGACGCCGTCCTCCAGAAGGCGCACCCTTCCCCGGGCGCGGATGCCCGCAAGCTCCGAAGGCAGAGGGCAGTCAATGCCGGTCAGTATGGGATAGACGCGGCTGACCTCATGGCCCATGGCGCGGGCCAGGCGGTATCCGTCCCCTGTCGTTCCGAAGGCGGGAGCCGCCTTGCCGCCGGTACACAGGATCACCCGGCCGGCGGTCACCTCGCCCGATGACTGGCCATGGGATCCGCTGCGGCTCTCCCAGATCACGCGGAAAACGGGCCCATCCGCTGCCTTTGCAGGCTCTTGAGGGATCTCCCTTGCCTTTGCAGGCTCGCGCCGGATCTCCCTGACCTCCGCGGACATGATCCAGCTGACCTGCCGGCGGGAGAGCCCCTCAACCAGGGCCTCCCTCACATCGGCGGCGCAAGCGGAATAGGGATAGTACCGGCCCTCCTCATCCGCAGCCGTTTCCAATCCCAGCATACGAAAAAAATCCAGAGTCTCCTGATGCCGGCCGCAGGCCGCGTTGGTCAGATTGCACCGCCCGCCGCCGGTAGCCAGGATCTTGCGACCCGGGATTTCATTTTTATCGATCAGACAGACGCGAAGCCGGGGATCCAGGGCGTTGGCCGCCGCAAGTCCTGCCGCTCCCGCGCCGATGATGCAGACATCAACCCTTTGGCTCATCGATCACCGCTCCTATGGTTTCCAGACGCTCGGCCTCCTCTTCCGCCGCCTGTTCCTGATCCTCACGGGCTTCCAGCCGTTCGGCGACCGCCTCCGGCGTCTCGTCGGCGCTGGAGATCTTCACCGCCGAGCGATGGCGCTTATAGATCTTTACATAATCCCGTTTTTCGTGAGGCATATTGATGCCCAGCTCGATGACATTGACCCCCTGCATACACAGGAACATGCCCAGCAGGAACACCACCGAAAGCCAGTTGACCAGCGGGTCGATGAAGCCGAACACGCCGATGGCCACCGTCAGGATGCCGGTAATCAGAGTGGACTTGAAGTTCCGTCTCTTTTTCACCCGGTTGATGTGGGATGCCGCCTCTACCCGGAGGATCCCGGAAACCAGGACCCACATGCCGAAGACCATGGGGATGGCCACATCGACCACCAGCTGGTTGCACAGGACCAGAATGCCCAGCACCAGGGTGATCAGCGCGTCAACCAGGATCCAGCCGTTGTTGTCTCCCTGATTGTGCAGTCCCCTGCCGATCAGGTAGGCCAGTGTATGAATAATGCCGTTCAGCACCATGACGATGCCGACAACGAAAGCCAGCGTCAGGAATGTCTGCCCCGTATTGATGAAGCAGAACACGCCGGTCACCAGCATAAGAATACCGCTAATAATGGTCAGCACTCTCATTGCAGTTGTTCTCCTGTATTTACCAGATATCATCGAATTCCCTGGTCGGGAATCCGTCGTTGTTGTCCTCCTCGAGATCGATGCTGGCGATCAGCTTCATCAGCACGAATATGCCCGCTGCGATCGCGATCATCACTCTCAGGGTGTTGTTCAGTTTGCCTATCATCGTTTTACCCCCTCCAGAAACAGTTTACCATCAGCAGAGCGTCTCGGCAAGTTCATACATGTGGCTGTCGTAGTCTCTCTTCATCTCCAGCGCCTCCGCCAGGTCATAGGCCACGACCTCTCCCTGGCAGATGCCCACCGCCTTGCTTGGCGCGTCATCGTAAAGCAACTGGACCGCTTTGGCCGCGGTAATGGAAGCCAGCACACGGTCCTGCTGGGTCGGGCTGCCGCCCCGCTGAATATGGCCCAGCACCACCGCTCTGGTCTCCCGGCCGGTGATCTCCTCCAGGGTGCGGACCAGCTCATCCGTATTGATGGCCACGCCTTCGGCCTTCAGGATCAGGCTGTGGCCCTTTCCCGCGCTCTGCCCCTTCAGCATCTCCGTGCAAAGGCGATTCATGTCCAGTTCGATCTCCGGGATCAGAATGGCGTCCGCCCCGCCGGCCAGTCCGGCGTAAAGGGCGATATCGCCGCAGCGCCGCCCCATGACCTCGATGACCGTGGCCCTCTCATGGGAGGAAGAAGTATCCCGGATGTTGGAGATCAGGTTCAGGACCGTGTTGACGGCCGTATCGAATCCGATGGTGTAATCCGTGTAGCCCAGATCGTTGTCGATGGTTCCCGGAAGGCCCATGACGGTCATCCCGTGTTTGGACATTTCCAGGCCGCCCCGCAAGGAGCCGTCCCCGCCGATGATCACCAGTCCTTCGATGCCGAAGATCTTCAGGATATTCACCCCTTTGATCTGCCATTCATCCTCGTAGAACCGCTTGCTCCGCGCCGTGCGGAGGATGGTGCCGCCCCGGTGGATGATTTCCCCCACCGAATGCCATTCCATCTTCTCGATTTCTCCGTCCAGAAGGCCCTCGAATCCGTGGCGGATGCCGTAGACTTCCATGCCTTTGGAGATTCCCGTCCTCACGACCGAGCGCAAGGCCGCGTTCATTCCCGGCGCATCGCCGCCGCTGGTCAGTACCGCAATTTTCTTCATTTCCGTTTTACTCCTTTATCTGTATTGGTGAGTCACTCACCCTGTTTTGACGTTTTCTTTGCCGGCCAGGTCCGCCAGCTGCCCCATGAGCTCCTCCGTGGGTTCCACCCACAGGTTCCGATCCGTGCGGAAGGAGCTGCCCCTGGGATGATCCGCCGAAGGCGGCAGGTACACGATGGTCTGGAAGCGGCCGGGATGTTCCTCCATGATCCGGCTCAGCCGGTCAAGGACGCGTTCCCTTCCCTGCTGCAGGACCTCCTCCGTCAGGCGGACCTTCAGCAGTCCAGCCGGCTCCGTATTCTCCTTCAGTTCCCGCAGATCCACGATCCGGTCAGCCAGAAGCTTGGGCACCTCGCCTTCCTTGAAGTTCACCGTGCCGGTGATGGCCACCACACGGTCCTCTTCCACCAGTTCGCCGCACTGTTCGTATACGTTGGGAAAGACGACCACTTCCACGGTGCCCAGAAGGTCTTCCAGGTCCACAAAAGCCATCATCTTGTTGTTCTTCGTCACCAGGGTCTTCCGCCCGGTTACGATGCCGGCCATAGTCGCCGTCATCCCGTCGGTCACCTCCGCTCCCTCGCTGCCCGGGGCAGAAGCCATGGCGCCCTCTTCCTCCCGGTCGAGAACAGCGGCCAGCTGGCGGGAATTCAGCGTCGCCATGCGCCGGATCATCTCCTCATAGTTCTCCAGGGGATGGGCGGTGATGTACACCCCCAGGGTATCCTTCTCCTGGGCGATCAGGGAATCCTGGTCAAAATTGCTGACTTCAGGCAGCCGTCCGGTCCCAGCCTGTTCCTCCATGGCCTCTTCGTTGGTCTGGAACAGGGAAATCTGGCCGTCCAGGTTGTTCTTCGCCGTGTGCTGGGCCGATTCCAGCAGGGATTCGTAGATCACCAGATGGGCCGCCCGGTTGGGATTGAGGCAGTCCAGCGCCCCCGCCCGGATCAGGCTTTCGATGCCCTTGCGGTTGACCCGGTGTATATCCAGGTTGCGGATGAACTGGAAGATGTCCCGGGGAATTCCCTTTTCCTCCCTGGCCTCGATGATGGCGTCGATAGCGCCCCGACCCAGGTTCTTGACCCCCAGAAGGCCGAAACGGATCCGTCCCTTCCCGGCCGGCTCCTGCTGATCCGTCCGGTCATAGATCACGGTGAACTTCTCGCTGCTTTCGTTGATGTCCGGAGGCAGCACTTCGATGCCCATCTCCCGGCAGTTGTGGATATAGTTGGCCGTTGAGGACGCGTCCCCCATAACGCTGGTCAAAAGCGCCGCCATGAACTCTACGGGATAGTGGGCCTTCAGGTAGGCGGTCTCATAGGCCAGCACCGCGTAGGCCGCCGCATGGGACTTGTTGAAGGCGTATTCGGCGAAGCTGATCATCTGGTTATAGATCTCCTCCGCTGCCTGGGCGGGAACGCCCTGGCGCACGCAGCCTGGAATCTCCACGTTGCCTTCTTCGTCGGTCTTGCCGTGGATGAAGATCTCCTTCTCCTCCAGCATGACTTCCATCTTCTTTTTGCTCATGGCCCGCCGGACCAGGTCCGAACGGCCGTAGGAGTATCCGCCCAGATCCCGGACGATCTGCATGACCTGCTCCTGGTAGACCATGCAGCCGTAGGTCACCTCCAGGATAGGCCTGAGGCTCTCATGGATATAGGTGACGTGGCCGGGATTGCGCTTATTGTCGATGTATGTGGGGATGGACGCCATGGGGCCCGGCCGATACAGGGCGATGCCCGCGATGATGTCCTCGAAACAGTCCGGTTTCAGGTTCTTCATGAAGGACGTCATACCGCCGCTCTCCAGCTGGAATATTCCCATGGTATTCCCGGAGGAAATCAGCTCGTAGACCGCCGGATCATCGTATTCCATGGAGGAAAAATCGATCTTCGCCCCGTGATTCTTCTCGATCATCTCCAGGGCGTCCCGGATGATGGTCAGGTTCCGCAGGCCCAGAAAATCCATCTTCAGCAGGCCCAGTTCCTCGATGGTGGTCATGTTGAACTGGGTCGCCAGCCCCTTGTCCGTCAGGTAGAGGGGCACGTATTCGTCAAGGCGCTTTTTGGAGATCACCACGCCGGCCGCATGGGTCGACGCGTGGCGCGGCATGCCTTCGATGGCACGGGCCATGTCGATGACCTGCCGGGTGGTCTCCTCCTCCTCGTATTTCTTTTTCAGGTCCGGGCTCATCTCCAGAGCCAGGTCAATGGTCATCTTCAGCGCAAAGGGGATTGCCTTTGCGATAGCGTCCGTCTCCTGGTAGCTGACGTTCATCACACGTCCTACGTCCCGGACGGCCTGCTTGGCCTTCATGGTGCCGAAGGTGATGATCTGGGACACGTTGTCCGCCCCGTACTTCTCCGTGACGTATTCGATGACCTCGCCCCGCCGCTCGTAGCAGAAGTCGATGTCGATATCCGGCATGCTGACCCGTTCCGGGTTGAGGAACCGCTCGAAGATCAGGCCGTACTTCATGGGATCGATGTCGGTGATCCGCAGGGTATAGGCCACGATGCTGCCGGCGGCGGATCCCCTGCCGGGGCCCACCATGATATCCTTGCTCCTGGCGTAGTTGATGAAATCCCAGACGATCAGGAAATACTCCACATAGCCCATGTTTTCAATGGTGGTCAGCTCCGTATCCAGGCGCTGGCGGATCTCCCGGGAGGGTTCACCGTAACGCTCCTTAAGGCCCTGTTCACAGAGCCGGCGCAGGTACTGCTGGTTGGTCAGTCCATCGGGCGCGGTGAAATCCGGCAGATGGAGCTGGCCGAAGGTGAACTCCACATTGCAGCGCTCCGCGATAGCGTGGGCATTGTCCAGGGCTTCGGGATGATCGGCGAAGATCTCCCGCATCTCCTCTTCCGATTTGAGGTAGAACTGGTCGTTGGTGAAGCGCATCCGGTTCGGTTCATCGATGGTGGTCTGGGTCTGGATGCACATGAGCACGTCCTGTGCCTGGGCATCCTCCCGCCGGACGTAATGGACGTCGTTGGTGGCGACCAAAGGCAACCCCGTCTCTTCATGAAGCCGTATCATGTCCGGAAGGATCCGCGCCTCTTCCTCAAGGCCCTGGTCCTGCAGCTCCAGGAAGACGTTGTTCTCCCCGAAGATGTCCGCCAGTTCCAGGGCTTCCGCCTTCGCTCCGGCGTAATCCCCGTTCAGCAGGCGGTTCTGTACGTTGCCCGCCAGGCAGGCGCTCAGGGCGATGATGCCCTCCGCGTACTGGCGCAGCAGGTCCTTATCCACCCTCGGCTTATAGTAGAAACCGTTGCGGTAGCTTTCAGAGACGATCTTCATCAGGTTCCGGTACCCCTGGTCGTTTTCCGCCAGCAGAACCAGATGACCCATGTGCTTGTCCTTGTCCACATCCCGGTCGAAGCGGGTCCTGGCCGCCGTATAGACCTCGCAGCCGATGACTGGCCGGATCCCCTGCTTTTTGCATTCCCGGTAAAAATCGATCACGCCAAACATGACGCCGTGGTCCGTGATGGCCAGGGAATCCATTCCCAGCTCCGCGGCCCGGGCGACGAGATCGCTGATCCTGGACGCTCCGTCCAGAAGGCTGTATTCCGTATGTACATGCAGATGCGTGAACGCCATCGTCTCTCCTCTCGCTATAGGAGTTATTCTATACCCTTTGCGGCGATTATGGCAACGGAAACTTTCCCCTCAAGCGATTTTTATCTTTAAAATTCACCGGGAATGAAATATACTATATCTGGTGCATCGGTCAGCACATGGGCCGATGACCTTGAGGACGGATATAAAATGAAAAAAGCAACCATTCTGATTACCGCCCTGATTCTGGCCGCCCTTGCCGCTGTCGGGATCATGACGGTGCAGTACACCAAATCTTACGACTATAAATCCAGCAACTTCGATGCCGGCTACATCATCAACGGCGTGCGCTGCTACAAGATGAACGCGGAGCAGGCCGCCGATAAAATCACCTCCCAGTGGAACGCCAAGAACGTCCTCATCGTGGGCGTGATGGACGAGCCTCTGGCGGTGGTGTCCGACATCAACTGCACCTACGACATCGGGGAACAGGTTGCCCAGGTCAAGAAGCGGCATCCCGTTCTGTGCGCCCTGCACCACTACCTCAACATTCCGGTCTCCATCCAGATCCCCATGAAGATCACGTCATGCAGCGATGATTTCAAAAAGCAGATCGAGAATCTGGATTTCCTGAAACGGGACAGCATTTCCGAAACCCACGATGCCTATGTGGATCTGGACGATCCCACCTTCCCCATCATTCCCGAAGTCTACGGCAACCAGCCTGACGCCGATCGGGTCTGCGCGGATATCCTGAAGTGCATCGAGATGGGCCAGACGAAGTTCGTTTTCAGCGATGAGGAATACACCGCCGTGCCCAAGGTCAAAAGCGACGACCCCGAGCTCCTCGCCTACCAGAAGTTCTGCCGGGATTACCTGAAGCAGAAGATCAAATACGATCTGGGAGAGGATTCCTACACGGTCTCCCAGGATGAGCTGCTGGCCATGCTGGACGACGATCTTTCCGGCAACGCTAATGAGAGCGCGGTCCGGTCCTTCGTCAAGGGTATCGCCGAAAAATACGATAATGTAGGCAAGAAGCGGACATTCCAGTCCCTGACCGGCAAGACCGTCACTGTGGACAACGCCCAGTACGGCTGGTCCGTGGATCAGGAGGGCGAGACCGCCAAGCTGATCGAGGACATCAACAGCCACGAGGATGTCTCCCGTGAACCCGTCTGGGCCACCGAGGGCCTGGGCAAATACTCCATGGATGTGGGCGATACCTATGTGGACATCGACATCAGCAAACAGAGGCTGACCTATTTCCGGGACGGTCAGGAGCAGATTTCCTTCGACGTGGTCACCGGCTGCCGGAACACGGGAACCACCACCCCCACGGGCCTGTTCTCCGTTTTGGCCAAGGATACCAACGTGGTCCTCAAGGGCCGCAATGCCGACGGCAGCAAATACAAGAGCTTCGTCAACTACTGGATGGCTTTCCTGGGCTCCTCCTACGGCATGCATGACGCCACCTGGCGTTCCTCCTTCGGCGGAGATATCTGGATCAGTAACGGCAGCCACGGCTGCGTCAACTGTCCTCCCTCCGAGATTCCGGCCCTCTACGATATGGTCGAATACCACACTCCGGTCCTGATCTACTACTGATCACTGCAATCCCCAAGGGGCCGCCTCACAGCGGCCTCTTTTTTCGTGCTTCGGACATCGTAACCGGGATGCAACCTGCTGCGAAATGGAAATAAATGTATATTTCTGCCTCCAGGAACAACAAGGTGCCGCTGCCGGAAGCCGCGCCACCTTGGTACGTTAGCTTAATTCTCCGGGTTTTCCCGTCTATTCGTCCCGTTCCTTCTTCCGCTTGGCCATGGTGCGGGCGACGACCCACACCACGTAGATCAGGGCGCAGGCGATCAGGTAAATGACCGTAGTCTTCGTGTCGCCGGTGAATCCCAGCACGCGGGCGAAGAACATGGCACCGAGCATGAATACCCAGAACAGTATGATCTTGCCGATAGGTCCGTCAAACATGGTCTCTTCACCCCCTACTTCAGTTTCACGATCAGTTCGCCGGCCTTGACCTGCTGGCCCTCCCGGACGTAGATCTTATCCACGGTGCCCTTCATGGACGCCAGGATATTGGTTTCCATCTTCATGGCTTCCAGCACGGCGATGGGTTGCTTTTCCTCGACCTCATCCCCTTCTTCCACCAGGATCTTCAGGACGCTGCCGGGAATGTTGGCGCCGATCTCCGCCGGATCCTCGGAATCCGCGTAGACGATCTTGGAACCGGACTCAACGATGGCAGCCGCCTCATCCTTGATCTTCACCGCACTGCGCAGGCCGTTGACCTCGAACACCACGTTGCGGTAGCCGTCCTCGTCCATCTCTCTGGCGTTGGACAGGCGGATAACCAGTTCCTTGCCCTCCCGGACCTTGACCTCGCAGTATTCGCCTTTCGACAGGCCGTGGAAGAAGATGTCGCTGCCCATCATGCGGAAGTTGCCTTTGTTCTTCAGGTAATCCAGGTAATCCTCGAAGACCTTGGGATAGAGGGCGTAACTCAGGGCCTCCTTCTCCGTCCCCTCCAGGCCGTGCTTCTCGCGAAGCATCTTCTTGATGCCGTCGAAGTCCTCATCAGGCAGCAGTTCGCCGGGACGGCAGGTAATGGGCTCCTTGCCGTGGAGCACCAGTTTCTGCAGGCGCTCGGGGAATCCGCCCACCGGCTGTCCCATCATGCCCTCGAAGAAGGAAACGATGGAATCGGGGAAATCGATATCCTTGGCCTTGTCGTAGATGTTCTCCGGCGTCAGGTCGTTCTGCACCATGAAGATGGCCATGTCGCCCACGGCCTTGGAGGACGGGGTGACCTTGACGATGTCGCCCAGCATCTCGTTGACCGTCTTGTACATGTCCTTGACTTCCTGGAACTTGTGGCCCAGGCCGAAGCTCTCCACCTGGGATTTCAGGTTGGAATACTGTCCTCCCGGCATCTCGTACTTGTAGATCTCAGCGGAACCGGTCTGCATGTCGGACTCGAACTCCCGATATACCGGACGGACGTCCGCCCAGTAGTCGGAGATCTTCTGGATGCCGTCCAGATCCAGCCCCGGGTCACGCTTATCGTCCACCAGGGCCGCCGCGATGGAGTTCAGCGCCGGCTGAGAAGTCAGACCGGACATGCTGTTGAAGGCGGCGTCCACGATATCCACGCCGGCGTTGGCCGCCATCATCAGGGTGGCGACGCCGTTGCCGCTGGTGTCGTGGGTGTGGAGATGGATGGGGATGCCGATCTCGTTCTTCAGCGCCTCAATGAGTTTCTTGGCCGCCATGGGCTTGATCAGGCCGGACATATCCTTGATGCCAAGGATGTGGGTTCCCCGCTTCTCCAGCTCTTTGGCCATGTCCACGTAGTATTTCAGACTGTATTTGTCTCTGGTCTCGTCCAGAATATCGCCGGTGTAGCAGATGCAGGCTTCCGCCAGCTTGCCCTGGTTCAGCGTTTCATCCAGCGCCACTTCCATGCCCTGGATCCAGTTGAGGGAGTCGAAGATCCGGAATACATCGATTCCGGAATCGGCGGCTTCCTTGACGAAGCGGCGGATGACGTTGTCCGGATAGTTCTTGTATCCCACCGCGTTGGCTCCCCGGATCAGCATCTGGAACATGATGTTGGGGATCTTGGCCCGCAGGGTCTCCAGCCGCTCCCAGGGGGATTCATAGAGGAAACGGTAGGCCGTGTCAAAGGTGGCTCCGCCCCACATCTCCAGGGAGAAGAGGTCTCTGCCGTAGAAGGCGACCGCCGGGGCGATCTTTTCCATGTCCACCGTCCGTACACGGGTGGCCATCAGGGACTGCTGGGCATCCCGCATGGAGGTGTCGGTCATCAGCAGCTTATCCTGCTCGTTGATCCATTTCACCACGCCTTCGGGTCCCTTCTCGTCCATCAGCTGCTTCGTTCCCCGCAGAGGCGCGATCTCGTCCGCCTTTATCCGCGGGAATACGGGTACGTTAAACTGGGGCTTCTGACCCTTGTTTCCGTTGACGAACTTGTCGCCCAGGAAGTTCAGGACATTCCGCTCCTTGTCCGCCTTGGGTTCCACGTTCAGCAGTTCCGGATTGTCGGCGATGAAGCCGGTATCGCAGCCGCCGGCCCGGAAGTCAGGATGGTTCAGCACGTTCAGCAGGAATGTCCGGTTGGTCATCAGGCCCTTGACGTTCATTTCCTTCAGGGCCCTGCCCGCCTTATTGGCCGCGTCATCAAAGGTACGGGCCCAGGAGGTGACCTTCACCAGAAGGCTGTCATAGTAGGGCGAGATCTCCGCGCCAACGAAAGCATTGCCCGCGTCCAGCCGGATGCCGAATCCGCCGGGGCTGTTGTACTTGGTGATGACACCCGTATCCGGGGCGAAGCTGTTCATGGGGTCCTCCGTGGTCACCCGGCACTGGATGGCGAAGCCTCTCGGCCGGATCTCCTCCTGACGGATGTTGACCTCCGGGGAATCCAAAGGATATCCCTCCGCGATCATGATCTGGGACTGCACCAGGTCGATGCCCGTGGTCATCTCCGTGACCGTGTGTTCCACCTGAATACGGGGGTTCATTTCAATGAAATAGTGGTTCTCATCCTTATCGATGAGGAACTCCACCGTGCCGGCGTTGCGGTAATTCACCGCCTTGGCGATCTTGATCGCGTCGGCGCACAGTTTATCCCGCAGTTCCTGGGATATGTTCAGGGCCGGCGTGAACTCGATGACCTTCTGATGGCGACGCTGAATGGAGCAGTCGCGCTCGTAGAGGTGAACGACATTGCCCTGGCTGTCTCCCAGGACCTGCACCTCGATGTGCTTGGGGCGCTCCAGGTACTTCTCGATGAAAATGTCGTCGATGCCGAAGGCCTTGGCCGCCTCGCTCCTGGCGCTGACGAACTGTTCCTTCATTTCCTCGGCGCTCCTGACGATCCGCATGCCCCGGCCGCCGCCGCCGGCCGCCGCCTTGAGCATGACCGGGTAGCCGCAGTCTTCCGCAAAGGCAAGAGCCGTCTCCACGTCGGGCACGGTCTCCGTATTCCCCGGGATCGTGGGCACGCCAACAGAGTTGGCGATGATCTTGGACTTCACCTTGTCGCCAAGCTGGTCCATCATGTGATAGTCCGGGCCGATAAAGACGATCCCGGCTGCCTCGCAGGCCTGGGCGAAGGCGGTGTTCTCCGCCAGGAAGCCGTATCCGGGATGGATGGCTTCGATGCCCTTGGACCTGGCCAGCTCGATGATCTCGTCGATGGCCAGATAGGCGTCTACCGGGGCCTTGCCCTTGCCGATCTGGTAGGACGAGTCCGCCTTGGTCCGGAACAGTGTATTCTTATCCTCTTCGGAATATATGGCTACGCTTCTGATCCCCAGTTCCTTGCAGGCCCTGAAGATTCGAATGGCGATTTCTCCCCGGTTCGCCACCAGTACTCTCTTGAACTTTCGGATTTCTCCCATAGCTGCTCTCCTTTGATTATATGATTACAACCAAAAAATGGTACGATATAGTATTGTACCATCTTTTTGTCTGATAATCTACCGGAATTATTTACTTTTCCCCGATAACGCGCTGCCCTGTCCTATTCCACGGATTCCTCTCCGGCATCGGGTGCCGGGGGCTCGACCGGTGCGTCCGGTTCTTCCGGTGCCGGGGGCTCCGCGGGAGCTTCCGGCTCAGCCAGGGCTTCCGGCTGGTCCGGATGTTCCAGGGCTTCCGGCTGGGGCGCGTAGGCCGCTTCCGGCATAAACACGTTCTCATCGGGATTCTCGCCGATCAGCGACAGATACAGCTTCGCGTTGGCGTTCTGCCGGTAGGGCTCCGTCCAGAATACATTCACCAGGCCGAAGGTGACCATGCCCACGAGATACCATCCAATATAGGACAGGTCGAAGACAAAGACGTTCCACTTGTGTCCGTTCATCAGATAGCGGGATTCATTGATGGCCTCCCTCGCCGACAGCTCGGGTCGGTCCTTAAGAATGAAAGGCACCATCCGGTAGGAATAGATCTTGATGCACCCGGGGATGATGAACAGGCAGAACCACAGTCCCGTAAACAGATCCCGCAGGAACATGCTGAGAACGCTCCGCCAGTAGTTGTCGAAGCCGACCTTCAGCGTGTTCAGGTCCGCATCCGGCGTTACGGCGTTCTCCCGGAAGAACCGGTAGCATCCCACCTGCAGCGGATTCAGGACGAAGATCTTCAGCAGGATGTAGACGCCCAATAAAAACATGCCTGCAACAACTGCGGCGGCGATGATGAGGTTGATGGTGTTTTTCTGATCCTCCGGCAGGCTGTTGTATGCCTCCTGCGCATCATTGAATGCCTGGTTCGTCTCGTCATCCGAATCCTGACCCGCCGACCGGGCTCCATTGGCCGCGGCCGAACCTCCGGCAATGAGGGTGACGATCAGCGCCGTCAGCACGCTTTTCCAGTAGTTTGCTTTGAATGCGATTTTCCCCTGCTCTTTAATTTCTTTTCTGTCCCACATCATACTCATCCTTTCAAAAAAATGTGAATATTATTCCCTGGTTCAGTATACGCCACACCGGGGTGCAAAGGCAACTAGCCGTCCTATATTTCCACCGTGATCACATCGGACAGCTCCACCAGGCCGTTCAGCCTGACTCCTGTTGTCTTTCCGCCCTCTTTGGTAACTTCCGTGTACAGAGTTCCCGCAGGCTCCCGGAAGGTCATCCGATGAACGCCGTCGGGAAGGTCCAGTCCCTCCACAAAGGCCGCCGCCGTCGTGCCGGAAGCACAGCTCCCCTCAAAATAGGTGGTGTCCACATCGTGGACATAGACGACTGGCGTCATCCGGTCCCTCTTCGTGTCGATGAACATGACGCCCAGCGCCGGGAAGTCCCCTGGGACGCCTTCCTCCCGCTCGGGGGAATAGAAAAAGGATTTGATGGAGGCGAAGGTTTCCGGCGAAGGTTCCACATCGTGGATGACCAGATGGGAAATGCCGTCCATATCCGCCAGGATCCCGTCGGGAGCCTTATCCTTCACGCCCATATCGTACAAGGCAAAGCGTCCCGCGAAACGGGGCAGCGGCATCTGGGCCGCAGCGTCCCGCCCCTCCGGATCCACATCCACGCGGAGGATATCGTCGCAGCCGCTCATCTTCACCTGCAGCGTTTTCAGCTGCGGATCGGACAGGGTCGCCCTGTAAAAGGCAAAGGCCCGCATGGCGTTGCCGCAGAATTCCAGTCCCGACATATTCATGGCGGGGATCACGCGGCCGGTGGCCGGATCCTCCATGTCCGGCAGGATGAATCCCACCTGCTCGCCGCGGATCCCCTTTTCGTAGATCTCCTCGGTGAAGATCCCCCTGCCCCGGTCATCCTTCCGGGCAAAGGCCTCTCCGTATTCCTTTTTGTAATCGATAGCCAGAAGCTTATCGGTGATTTTCCCGTACCGGCTGACGGGTACATCCGTCAGCACGAGGATGGTCGTATTTCCCGCCGGATTGGCAACGACCACATCGATTTTCTCCGTCATGATTCTCCCCTCCTGTTCTCACTTTCTTCCTCCTCTGCTGTTCAGTCCTATTTCATCTCTTTTTCGTATTCGTCAAGCAATTCGAACATCCTCCTGGCCAGCTCCTTATAGTCGTCCTTCTCCAGATTGGCCATAGAGATCCGTACCGTGCCTTCCGGAGCCTTGAAGCCCGGGCCGTACATCAGGACCACGCCCTTCCGTTCGGCCAGGTCGTCGAGGAATTCCTTCTCCGGTTTTTCCTCGTGCAGCCAGTCGGCGAACTCCTTGCCGTAGTTTTCCTTTGCCAGGTCGTCAATATCCACGATCACGTAGTATTTGGCATTGGAAACCGATTCGTCCGGCTCAAGCCCCAGGGCCTTCATCAGGGTCTCATACCGCTCGTTGACCACCTTGTTCGCCCGCTGGATATAGGGGTCCTCTTCCCCGTAGATCAGATGGCTCAGGGCCAGGAAATCCATGAACACCTGGCTTGGGGTGGACAGGCCGCTGGTATGGTACAGTCCGATGGACCGGCTGTCAGCGACAACCCGCTCAATGAAGGGAAACTTTTCCGGTTCATCGGTCACGATATCGTATTCATCCTTCAGGTACTCCTTATCCTCATCGGACAGCCCGCGGAGCAGGCGGTCGCAGACGTTGTTCTTATTCATGGCGATCATGCCCACCCGCCATCCGGTGGCGCCGTAGAGCTTGGAGTAGGAGTAGACAAGGATCGTATTGTAGGGCAGCACGCTGTACACGGTCTGGAAGTCCTCCACGAAGGTTCCGTAGACATCATCGGTGAGGATGATCAGATCCGGGTTTTCTTTCACCACCTGTTTCAGGTACTTCAGGGTTTTTTCCGACAGGGCGTGTGATGCGGGATTGGACGGATTGACCAGGAAGAAAGCCTTGATGGAGGGATCCTTCAGCTTATCCATTTCCTCCTTCGTGTAGTCCCAGCCGTTTTCCTCCGTATTGGCAACATCCACGGTAACCAGGTCGTAATCCTTGACCGAAGGGATCTCCAGGTAGGGCGTGAATATAGGCGTGCCGATGGCGATCCTGTCTCCAGGGTTGAGCAGGCGGTTGTGGGTCAGGGAGTCGAAGATATAGGTCATGGCCGCACTGCCGCCCTCTGTGGGGAACACGTCGGTTTCATCGGCCAGATCAACCCCCTTGTACAGAGTGGACTGGAGGTATTCGTTCAGGATGACCTCCGTATTGGTCAGGCACCGGGAGGGTGACGGATAGTAGTCGCCGATGATCCCGTCCACCAGTTCCTTCACCAGTTCATCCCTATCCATGCCCAGCCGTTCCACGCAGTAGTCCACCGCGTCGATCAGAAAGGCGTCGGTCTCATTGTTCGGATCCATAGCCGCAGTAAACCGTTCGCCGATACCCTTTTGGACGGCTTCGCCGCCCATGCCATCCTCCGGCATGGCACCCTCGCATTCCCCGAGGGCGTACTCCATAAAGCGGGAGAAGGCGTATCTGGCCTGGGTGTTGATCCAGTTTGGATTGCCGCGCCCGGCATCAAGGACGGAATAGTCCGCCTTGTTCTCGCTGGCCATTTCCCTCTGGTCCGCCGCAACCTCGAAGGCGCTCATCTCATCGGACAGCTCATCCTCCGCATCACTGTCCTTCTCCGCGCCGCAGCCGAAGAGGGTCCAGGTGAGCATGAATGCGCACAGGAGGATGCTGATGATCCGGCTCTTTTTTCCGAACATATTTCTCATGATTTTATCCGTTTATCCCAAAGAGTAATTGATTCAAAATCAGACCTTCAGACGTCGCTTATTATACCATATCTGCCGGATGTCACGAAACCTTTTCGGGACATCCGGCAAAGTGACCCATCCCCTCTCCGTTGCCTTTGCACCCGCCCCGAAAAGCCGGGATGGACAGTTGACCCCGGGGACAGACCGAGTATAATACAGTCAGACTATTCCAGAGATTAGGGCCGGCATTCAACACAAGCCGTCATCACAGGAACACCGCGGAATGTCCGCGACAAAGATACATGAAAGACCGTCTCGCGCGCTTTATCGTCGCGCACAGCAGACTCATCTTAATCGCCTTTATCGTGCTCGCCCTGGGATGCGGGGCGCTGATTCCTTTTGTCAATATCAATAAGGATATGACCAAATACCTGCCGAAGGATTCCGCCATGCGCCACGGGCTTGATCTGATGAAGGCGGAATTCGGTGATGAGACCTCCAGCACCCTGGAGATCATGTTCGACGACCTGAAGACGCAGGAACAGAAGGACGCCGTCCTTCATCAGCTGGAGGCCATGCCCAACGCGGAGTCGGTGGACTACGAGGCGGAGAGCGAAGACGAGGACCACTTCTACAACAAAGGCAAGTACACCCGTTACATCATCAACTGCGAACAGGACCAGTACTCCGAAGAGGCGGCGGCCCTCTGGTCGGCGGTCAGAGAAGCCTTTGTCGAAGACCAGGAGGACCGGAACGTGGTGCTGGGCGGCACCATCCACTCGGTCAACGAGAAGGGCCTGCCCCTTTGGATCATCGCCCTGGCTGTGGCGCTGATCGCCCTGATCCTGCTCATCATGGCCAGTTCCTGGGTGGAGCCGGCCACCTTCCTCCTCACCATCGGCATCGCGGTGCTCATCAACATGGGGACCTATGTCTTTTTCCCGAGCATCTCCAACACCACCTTCGGCATCGTGGGCATCCTGCAGCTGGCCCTCAGCATGGACTATTCCATCATGCTGCTGAACCGTTACCGCCAGCAGCGGCGGATCTGCGCCGACAAAAACGAAACTATGGAGAAGGCCCTTTCCCTCTCCTTCAGCGCCATCACCGGAAGCTCCCTGACCACCTTCGCGGGGCTTCTGGCCCTGGTGTTCATGAGTTTCACCATGGGCGCGGACATCGGCCTGGCCCTGGCCAAGGGCGTCCTCATCAGCATGATCTGCATCTTCACGGTGCTGCCCGCCCTGGTTCTGGGTTTTGACTCCCTCATGCTTCGGACGGCAAAGGCAACGCCGCCCTTTGACCTTCCCCGTTTTTCCGCCCTGCAGCACAAACTGCGCCTGCCCATTACCCTGCTCTTCGCGGTGATGCTCATCGGCTCCTTCGTGCTCCGCAATGGGGTGGACTTCTCCTATTCCCAGAGCTGGATCACCCAGATCGACCACGTCTTCGGACACACCAACACCATCGTCATGATCTACGATGAACAGGACGGGGAAGCGGCCGGCCAGCTGGCGGATTCCCTGGAGGATGAGGCGGATATCCGCAGCGCCGTCTGCTACGAGGGGACCCTGGGCAAACGGCGCATCGCAGCTGACATGAAGGATTTCATCGGCGACATGCAGGAGGAGGACGCCTTCGGTGCCGATGACCGGGATGATCAGGAGGACGGCAGTGACATGGACCTGAGCGCCTCCATGATCAAACTCATCTACTACGATTACCACGCCGGCGAACCCACCTTCACCCTGACCATTCCCGCCTTCGTCTCCTTTCTCCAGGATGAGGTGATGACCGATCCTGACTTCGAGGATTCCATCGACCAGGAGACGAGGGATGAGATCGACGACATGGAGAAGTTCACCGACCGGGCCGCCCTCACCACAAAAAGAACAGCCCGCGGCCTTGCCGATTTCTTCGGCATGAAGACCTCCCAGGCGGAGCAGCTTCTTCTCTACTACCAGATCAAAAATAATAGGCGGGGAGATCGGATGACCCTGCCCGGATTCGTGGATTTTCTCATCAACGATGTGGCGGCGGACCCAGAGTACGGTAAAATGATCAGCAAGTCCCAGAGGAAAAAGCTCCAGGACATGCAGGTCTATACCGACAAACAGACCATCACCTCGCCTCTGCCCTACGCCGACGCTGCAGGGCTTCTTGGCATGGACGAGGCCCAGACGCGATTCATCTACTGCATGCACTACGCCGGGGAAGGCGTTACCTCTGTCAAAACCATCACCCAGACCGCCGAGACCCTTCAGGCCATGGCAGCCGATCCCGTGCTGTCCGCCCAGTTTGGCGGCGAGGAGACGGCACAGCTCATCGACGGACTGAATCAGATCGGGCAGTCGGATCCGGCACCCTATGACATCCCGTCCATGGTCCAGACCCTGGACACCTGCGGCATGCCCCTGGATGCGGGCACCCTGTCCCTGATCTACGCCTACAGCGATCTGACCGCCGATCCCTCCCTGCACACGATCTCTCTGCGGAAACTGGTCACCTATATGCTGGAGGACGACACCATCAGCGCCTCCATTCCCGCGGACCAGAAAAAACAGCTGGCCAGGCTGAAGAAGAACATGGACGCTTCCGCCTCCGGCAAGAAGCTGTCCGCCAAAAAAATGGGGTCCATCCTGGGAATGAAGTCCTCCGACGTGAACAGGATTTATCTGCTGCACCAGTATAAGAAGGGCCGGACCGGCTCCTGGAAGCTGACCCCCCAGCAGTTCATCAACTTCCTGGTGGATCAGGTCCTGACGGACAGTTCCATGAAGTCCCGGATCGGCGGTAAGGCATCGGATCTGAAATTCGCCAAAAGGCTGATCAACAGCGTGGTCTCCGGCCGCCAGTTCACCTGCGGCCAGCTGGCGGATTTCCTCGCCGAGGGCAGCGACGGCATGGACCCTGGAAAGATCTCCCTGCTCTACACTCTCTACGGCTCACGGAAGGAATACGATGAGGCCTGGACCATGAACCTGGTGCAGATGGTGACCCATCTGGACGAGGATATGCTCACCCGGCCCGCCTTCGCTGACTCCATGGACGAAGAGGATATGGAGAAAATCCACGATACGCGTGCGGATATGGATGAAGCCGAGGATCTGCTCAAAACCGACCACTACGGCCGTATGGTGATCAGGGCCCTCATGGAGGAGGATTCCGATGAGACCCGGGCATTCATGGACGATCTGACCGCCAGGACGGACAGCAGCTTCCAGGGGGACACCTATTTCATCGGCAACACCCCCATGGCCTATGAGATGTCCAGGACCTTCCGGCGGGAGCTGAACAAGATCACCCTGATCACGGCCCTCTTCATCCTGCTCATCGTGCTGCTCACCTTCCGCCGTCTCGCCGCTCCGGTGATCCTGGTCCTGATCATCCAGTGCGCCGTATTCCTGACCATGGCTCTGCTCAACTGCCTCCACGTGGATATGCAGTACCTGGCCCTCCTCATCGTCCAGAGCATTATGATGGGCGCCACCATCGATTACGCTATCATCTATACCACCTATTATCTGGAGAACCGGGCCCATCTGGACCCGAAGGAGGCCATCCGTGCCGCCTTCAAAGGGTCTCTGCAGACCATCCTGACCTCGGCCACCATCCTCATCGCGGCCGTTGGCGTGCTCAGCTTCGCCTTCGCCGACCCCTCCGTGCGGGAGATCTGCCGCATCCTTTCCGTCGGCTCCCTCATCGCCACGGTGCTGGTCATCTTCATCCTGCCGGGCATTCTGGACTGCCTGGACCGGATCGTCTTCCGGCAGAGAAAGGCCCCTTGACCTTTCCCTTGCTAATTGCCATCCAGATCATCGAAGTCCGCGTTCGTATCCCCAGCGGTAACGTGTACGCCGTGGCCCGTTTCCGTCCAGGTTCCTGTGCTCTCACCCTCAGAAGTGACGACTGCCGTGCCGCCCTCCTGGAGATCGAGGATGTACTCTTCACCGTCAGTAGCTTCTTCCACAGACACCTCTTCTCCCTTGAACTCCGCCTTGGTCGCCTTCCATGTGCCGATGTAGGGGCTGTCGGCCGCGGGTTCGGTTCCGGAATACCAATATTATTCCAACAGGGCCGTCTGCATGAGGTAGACCTCCTCCCGCATTGCCTTTGCCTGATCTCCCGTTATGGTGCCTTCCAGCCGGCATTCCCGGATCATCTCCAGCTCGATCTGCAGGGCATTGGCATCCGCCTCATCGTGATAGTGGGTAGCCTTGCGCACCTCGTCCATTGAGTTGTTCTTCATTCCCACCGGCAACTGATCGTGGGACGAGTGGATGAAGGCATCGATCTCTTCAAACTTCGTATCCTGACCGTAATTGATCCGGCCCCACAGGGACTGGAGGGCGGCCTCGTGCTCCTCCAGAAGCACCTCCGCCACCTGGGCGCGCTCCCTATCCCCTTCTCCGCAGATTTCCTGCAGATAGTGGACTGCCTCGTGTTCCAGATCCATGGCGAACACCACGGCGCCGTAATAGAGCCGGGCCTTCTCATCATCGTCGAAGGCGTCCGTCTTCTTATAGAGTCTGGTCAGATTCCGGTAGGTCTTGTCTCTTTTCAGGCCGGGCCTGGAGCCCACCCTTTCCGCGCCGCCGAAGTAACCGATGGACTCGCGGATCATGGGGAGAATGGAATCGTAAGCCAGGCGCTCGGTTTCCGAAATGTGATCGGCGGTCTTCTCCAGCTCATCGGAGCGGGCCTGCTGCACGTCCAGCACCTCCTGGATCATCTGGCTCAGCATGGCGCCGCAGGATTCCATGGACAGCCTCTCCCGCATCAGCCGGACGCGGTACCGCATGAGGGTGACCCGAAGGGCCGGGGCGAAATCCTCCTCCTCGTGTTCCTGAAGCACGCGGCGCATCTCACGCACGGTCTTCTCCAGCACCCGTACGCGGGCATGGCACATATCTTCCTCCGCATCCGCGTCGTGCTCGATGGGAGCGAGCAAAGGCAACACGAAGTTGGCCAGAAGCAGTGTACACAGGATCACACCGGAAGTGATGAAGATGATCACATCCCGCTGAGCAAAGGGCGTTCCGTCCCTCATTGCCAGGGGAAGGGTCATGATGATGGACAGGGTGACCGCTCCCTTCGGCCCCGCTATTGTGGTGACCAGGGCCTGAAGTATCGTCCTCCCGAAATGGGCCGTGCCCCGCTCTCCCGTCTCCGGATCACGGTGAATCAGTTCCAGGCCGCTGACCCAAAGGAACCGGATGGACATGATCGCGAAGGTGACCGCTAAAACGGCCAGGATAACGATGATCGGGGAAAGACCCTCCACGTGATCCGCCTCCATCACCTTCGGCAGCTGCATGCCAAGCATGACGAAGAGGATGCCGTTGATCAGGAAGATGATGACCTCCCAGAAACTGTCGGTGACCATTTCCTGGCGGGCCAGTTCCGGTGATTTGATATTGACCTTTGGTTCCTGCATCACCAGTCCCGCCGCAACCACGGCCAGGATCCCGCTGACCTCTATGGTTTCCGCCAGCAGGAAGATGACAAATGGTGTAAACACCTCAAAGATCACGTGGGTAGTCACGCTCATATACCCCTTGCGGCGAAGCATCTTTCCGCCGTATTTAAGCAGAAGCCCGCAGAGGGCGCCAAGAATGATCCCGCCGAAGAAGAGAATGGTGAAGGTCCCTACCGCCTTGCCCGCGGAGAATGCTCCGGTCAGCGCCGCCGCGATGGCGAACTGAAAGGAGACGACGCCGGAGGCGTCATTGATCAGTGCTTCTCCCGAAAGGAGGATGGATTGCCTTTTCGTCAGATTGACGGTGGAACTCATGGCTGCCACCGCCGCCGCGTCCGTCGGTCCCAGAGCAGCCGCGCAGGCAAAGGCCGCCGCCAGGGAAATGGCGGGCACGACCTGATGAAGGATGAACCCGGCAGCCAGGACGCAGGCGACCACCAGGGCGATGGCCATGGACAGGATCGACCAGCGGTTGTCCCACAGCATCTTTCGGCTCACCTCCCGGGAATCCCGGTAAAGCAGAGGCGCGATGAACAGCATGAGAAACAGCTCCGAGTCGATATGGACCTGGGCCAGGGCCGGCATGATCAGCGCGATGACAAGTCCTACGGCGATCTGCAGCAGAGGCAGTGAAAAATGTGGGATGAACTGGTCGATGATGGCGGAGGCCATCACACATGCCAGCAGTATCAGTATAAGTTCAAAGAGTTCCATCCTTTATTCATCGTCCGATCCGAAGTATTCCAGGCAGAGCATAGTCAGGTCGTCGAACTGTTCCGCATCCTGAACGAAGTCGTCCACGGCCGCGCGAACGCTGGTCAGCAGCTCATAGGGCGAGCCATCCGCATGCCGATTGAGGGCTTCCACCATCCGCTTCGTTCCAAAGAGTTCTTTATCCGCATTGGTGGCCTCGGGAACACCGTCGGTGTAGAGGAAGAGTTTCGTGCCCTTGTCCATCTGCATCTCATATTCCTTGTACTTCAGGCCTTCCATGCCGCCAAGAACGAAGCTGTGCTCGTCCTGAACCAGCTCGAACTGTCCGCCCGGCTTCTTGATGACGGGGTATTCATGCCCGGCGTTGGACGCCGTCATCTTTCCCGTCGTCGTGTTCAGAATGCCCATCCATACGGTAACGAACATCTCCGCCTCGTTGTTCATACAGAGGGAGTCGTTGGTCTTTTCCAGAATCTCCTTCGGGGAATATCCCATGGAGGCAACGCTCTGGAGGATGATCTTGGATGCCATCATGAAGAGGGCCGCGGGAACACCTTTGCCCGACACATCCGCGATGAGGACGCCCAAATGCTCGTCATCGATGAAGAAGTAATCGTAGAAGTCGCCGCCCACCTCTTTCGCCGGATCCATGCTGGCATAGATATCGAAATCGGAACGATGGGGGAAGGCGGGGAAAATATGAGGAAGCATGGCGGACTGGATGTCATTGGCCAGGGACAGTTCCGCGCCGATCCGCTCCTTTTCCGCTGTGACCCTGACCACCTGGTCCATGTATTCCATGGTCTTGTGGGACAGTGACGCGAAGGACTCCGCCAGTTCCTCCACCTCGTCTCCCGTACGGTACTCGTCCTCCATGGTAAACTCGGGGTTGGACTCCTCAAGCTGGGAGACCCTCTCGGTGATGGAATTCAGCGGATCAACGATGCGCTTTCCCCGAATCGAAGCGGTCCACAGAATCAGCGCCATGATCAGCAGGATAACGAGGAGAGAAGAAACCCGGTATACGGCAATCTCATTCTGATAGATCCGGGAGCTTTCCTTCTGGATATCCTCAAGTTTTTTCTGCAGCAGGACGGATGCCTGCCCCATGGTCTCCTGGCTGTAGGCGGAAATCAGCACCCATCCCGTAGTCTCGATGGGACTGGCCGTAACGTAATACATGTCGCCTTCCAGCTCGGCAAGCTGAATATTGACATTCCTTCCCTTAAGGGCTTCCGCGGCGATCTTCGCCAGTTTCTTGTTCTTTGATTTACGGATATCCCCGCCTCTGTCCTTCTTGGACAGGGGGAAGGTATCTTCCTGGGGAGCCAGCACAGCTGCTCCGCTGCGGTTGAGGATCAGATAATACTCCCCTTCCACAGCAGCCTGGCGCATGGTCTTCTGCATGTCATCCAGATACATATCCGCACCGATGACCGCCTGCAGCTTATGATTCTGATCATACACGGGCACGGCGCACTCGATACAGTACGCCCCGGTGTTCGCGTCCCACTCCCCGTCGGTAAAGACCAGCTTGCCTTCCTCTTCGGCCTTCTGGTACCAGCCCCGGGTACGGGGATCATAACTCTTGATTTTGCCGTCCTCATACCAGGACGAGGAGGAATCGCTGATGGAAAAGTGGGCTCCCTCCGGCAGGCCGACATACACATTCGCCAGGCCGTAAGAAGTGCAGAGATCGATCATCTCGTCCGACATGTTGGCCAGCAGGCCCAGTTTCGCCCTCACCGCTCCGTTTCCCGGATCCGTGCCGTCGGCGTAGATCACCTTTGCCGTCCACTTGCCGTCATCGGCGGGATCGGGGGGCGAATAGGACTTGTATCCGTAATTCCCCGGATGGGCAAACATCTCCTCCGTCTCATCCTTGAGGTAGATGAGGCTGTCTCTCGTGGAGTCGAACATCTCGTCGGCGATCCGGACCTCCAGCATATTGGAGCGATCCAGATTCTGGGTCACCACCTCATCCATAATCCCGTCCGCCGTCTCGGATATGGCCTTTTCCTGCTTCTCACTGGAATTCGCCACCAGATTGGACAGCATGTGGCTGTGCACCACAGACATTAAAATAAAGGCAACACTGAGAATAAGCAGCGAAAGGATGATCAGCTGGAGCACTTTGCCCCGGATTCCGCCGCCCGTCAGTTTCTCTGTTATTTCCTTGAGCTTAGCTTTCATCAGATAAGCCTCCTTACCCGAGTATGTTACCACGTTTTGACTGTTTAATCATAGGTTTTTTTGTTGACACTTCTTTATTGCTGTCCTACAATTTTGATAGTTCAATATTGAAAGACAGTCTGTTGCGTTTAAGAATAGTGTGAATATTATGATCCATTCATTAAGAACCAAAGTTGTGCTGATGATCATTGTTATCGCCCTAGTGCTGAACGTGGTGACCATTATCGTCAGCGTCAGATCTGTCTCGAACATCATCGAGAACAATTACAAAACCGAGGCGACGAATGTCTCCCGCACGGCGGCGGCCGTTGTGGACGCGAAAGCCCTTGCCCGGCTCCAGGCCGAAACAGAAAAGATCTACGATGCGCTCCCTTCTGCGGAGCGTGTCTCCAGCGATGACTGGGGTTCGGATGAATTCTACGAGTACCTGTCCAACTTTGAGGCTCTGTCCCAGACGCCGGATTACAAGAAAGTCCTCCGACAGCTTCGGACGATCCAGGACACCAACGATGTAGACTGCGTCTACACTTCTTTCGTGGAAAAGGATTCGGCCAAGTTCGTCTACCTGGTAGACGCGGCCGAGGAGGACCCCTGTCCCATCGGATGCTTCGATCCCCTGTACGAGCAGAACCAGCGTCTTCTGGAGGATCCCACCATCGGATTCCCGACCTACACGACGAACACGGAGGAATACGGACATCTGGCCACCTCCGGAACCCCGGTCTACAGTTCAGAGGGTGAAGTTGTCGGATACGCCATGGTCGACGTTTCCATGACGGACATCGCTTCCTGGCGCCACCGGGTGCTGGCCATCCTGATCGGGCTGCAGATTCTCCTTACCGCCATCGTTATCCTCTTCTCCGTCATCCTGGTGAACCGGGCTCTGGTACGGCCCATCAACCAGCTGTCCCAGGCGGCCACGAACTACCGCAGTGATGACGATGTCAGCAACCATAACCATTTCGAAAAGCTGGAGATCCATACCCACGACGAGATCGAGAACCTGGCCACATCCATGAAGAGGATGGAGTGGGATCTGAATGACAAGATCACTAACCTGCTTAAGACCACAAACGAACTCGCCGAATCCCGCCAAGAAGTGACCAAGATGAGTGAGATCGCCACGAGGGATGCCCTGACCGGCGTTCAGAACAAGTACTCCTATGACGACGCCATGAAGGCCCTGGCCGAGTCCGTCGACGAAGACCCGAATTTCGGACTGGCGGTCATCGACCTTAACGAACTGAAGAAGATCAACGACACTTACGGCCACGAAAAAGGCGACATCGCCATCAAAGAACTGTGCCGGATCGTCTGCACCACCTTTACCCACTCCCCGGTCTACCGGATCGGCGGAGATGAATTCACCGTCATCCTGAAGGGACGGGATTTGGAAAACATCGACGATCTGATCACTCGCTTCAACTGCGCTATGGTTACTGTCAGCCAGAACGCCGACCTGGAGCCATGGGAACGTGTATCCGCCTCCGTCGGCTATGCTGTCTTCGATGCCGACCGGGACGGCACACCGGATGGAACCTTCCGCCGGGCCGACCGTGCCATGTATATGCGCAAGCAGGAGATGAAGGCCGGCCGGGACTAGCCCCGGCCTGATCCGGTGACAGACAGGCTCCGGCTGGTTTTCAGAGTCAGACAGGCTCCGGCTGGTTTTCAACGACATACAAGCTCCGACCGATCCGGCCGGACACTATTCAAACAAAAACGGGAGCGGCAGTTTGATTTGCCGCTCTTTTTGTTTGCCGGCAGGGTCAAATCAAACTGCTATTCGGAACTAAGAGATGATTTACAACACTTTTGTTCAAATCTGTTGTAAATATTCGCGTAACGAGGGAAAGCAGTTGAGTTTCAGAGGTTGAGCCGGCCAATGAGAGAGGAAAACCGAACTGAAACCGATAGTAAACAGATTATTTACAACAAATTGGCCGGTTGGTAAGTCGTGCACGTCCTGACGGCCGGCCGGGCCAATATTTGACATGGTATCTGTACAGTTCCATGCCGGCAGCTTGATATCAACACAAATAGGAGCGGCAGACTGATCTGCCGCTCCTGTGTTATCTGTACGTACTATGTTCTGTACCAGCCTATTTGGCCTTGGAGAGGTATTCCTCCATCCTCTCTTTGTACTCTTTGGTTTGTGCGCCGAGGATCGGGTCACCGATGAGCTTGCCATTGCTGTCCACGAAGTAGGTCGTGGGGGTTCCTACTGCACTCATCACATCGTCCCATCCGTCCCAGGCGCGAAGGTTGAGATAGGTTGCCCCTGTATCCTTGACGATTTCCTTGGCCTCCTGCAGATACTTGCTGTTGTCCAGGGGTACGTCGCTCACCAGGCCGACAATGGCACCTCCCTTCTCGCTGAATTCCTTATTCATCTTATCCAGTTCCGGCATTTCCTCGATACAGGGACCGCAGGTGGTGCCCCAGATGTTGATCATGGTCACCTTGTTCTGGGCGAAGAGGTCAGCGGACTTCACCGGGTTGCCTTCCAGATCTGTGGTTTCAAAGGAAACCTCGGCACCGTCCTCACCGCCCTGCCAGACCTGGGGCTCATAGTATTCCATGCAGCTCTTGAGGATCTCATCCGTAGCGTCATAGAAAGCATCGTATTCCGCCTGGCATTCTTCGCGGATTCCTTCCGATTTTTTCGTCGGAATATCCGCTAACCACATGTAGCCGTCCTGCTTATGGATCTCTTTCAGGGCCCTGTACAGGTCCCCTTCTTTCTCGGAATAGTCATCCCCTTCCACTTTCTTCATGACAGAGATGACCTTTTCCCTCGCTTCATCCGCGTCCTTCACATCCTTCACGCAGACGATGTGGAAAGAGAAGCCGGCATTGACCTGATTAAAGTTTTCATTGGTCAGCTTGTTCACTTCTTCTTCGGTCATATCGTAGTAAACCGGCCAGCCCATCATGACGCCGCTGTTGTAGTCTGCGTCACCCATATCGTACATATGTACCCATCCCTTGGTGATCTCCACGCCTTCGGGCAGGTCAAAGCCAAATCCCGCTCCCGGACATTCGTAGGTGCAGACACTGTCCTCCGCCTTCTTTTCCGGAGCCGTGGTCTCGGCGGTGTCGCCGCTGCCGCTGCTGCTTCCGCTTTCGCCGCATCCCGCAAAGGCAAAAATCATGCACAGTGCCAGCAATGCAGTGATGATAGCCGTTCTTTTTTTCATGATCATCCTCCTTATTCTTCGAACTCCATTATGCTCTGAAATCTATTGTGCCTCCGCCGATGGAGCGGGAGCATCCTCCCCTGCTTCTTCTCCGGCGGAGGGTTTCAACGCTCCGATCCCCATGGACAGCGCGTGCATCGGGCAGGCGTTCACACACTCCCTGCACCGGATACATTCATTGCTGTTGGGTGTCTTGTGGGGGTCTACGTTCATCTTGCATGCCCGGGCGCACTTGCCGCAATCCACACAGACGTGCTCGTCCACGCGCATCCTCACCAGGCTGACCTTCTGGAACAACCCGTAGAAGGCACCGAGGGGACAGAGATATTTGCAGAAGGGCCGGTAGATGAAGACCGATGCCACCACACACATGATGAGCAGGAAGAACTTCCACCTGAACAGCCATCCCAGCGTGGCGCGCAGCGCCTCGTTCAGCAGGACGAGGGGTATGCCGCCCTCCAGCGTCCCCACGGGACAGACGTACTTGCAGAAAAAGGGTTCTCCTACCCCGTACTGTGACCGTACGATGAAGGGCAGAAGGAACACCATAACGAGCAGGATCAGATATTTCAGATACCGCAGCGGCTTATCCGCCGGCGCCGGGATCGTCAGTTTCGGCGTCGGGATCTTATACAGCAGTTCCTGAATCAGCCCGAAGAGGCAGAGCCAGCCGCAGACGAACCGCCCCACCACCAGTCCGATGAGGGCTGCATAGCCGACCACGTAAAAGGCAAACTGCCTGTGTCTTCCGTCAAAGACCGCCTGCATGGCGCCGATGGGACAGGACCCCAGGGCGCCGGGGCAGGAATAGCAGTTCATGCCAGGCACACAGACCTGTTTCAGATTTCCCTGATAGATGGGCGGCAAACCGGGCAGAAATCCTTTAATATAGGCGTTCGTCAGGATTCCCCATCCCGCCTGGACACATTTGCGCAGAGCGTTTGGATGGTTAGCCAAGACCGATGCACTCCATGCAGATATTGATGGCTTTTGACAGGACAGTGGCCACCTCCCCGCGATAGATGCCGAACACCATACACGCTATCGCCACCGGGATGAGGGCTATTGTCACCTTCAGCGGAAACTCACGCTTCATCGATTCTCCCCCGTTCCTTTCCGAACTCTTCCCTTGTCAAAAAACAAACTCTGAACTCATATACTCTTATGGCAGACACCGGTATATGGTTTTTCACTTACCAGATGTTGACCCGGTCCTCGGGAGCCAGGTACATGGTGTCCCCTTCTTTGATGCCGTATTGATCCAGGAATTCATCGTACTGCTGGAGTGTGCAGTTGATGCGCAGATAGTTCATCGGGTGTACATCCTCGACCAGGCTCTGGGCAACCATCAGGTTCTCCTTGATCATCCACAGATCGGCAAAGGCCCGGTAGAACTTGTCATAGTCAAAGTTCTCGTCTCCTTTGCGATCCGGAGGCAGACCTTCATTCCCGCCATATCCGCGCAGGCTTCGCCGGTCATGGTCCCGCCCTTCAGGTCCAGTCCCTGCCAGGGGTGGATCCCGTTGAAGTACTCCGCCAGCTTCGCGTTCCGTTTCTTGAATTCCAGGGCGTTCCGTTGGCGTAATCCTTCATGTCCTGGGATTCCTCCGCCGCAGGATTCTCCTCCCCATCCTTCTGGTCATTCCCTGAGGAGCAGGCCGTCATCCACAGGGGGGACCAGCAGTAATGTCAATAGAACGAGAATTATCATCTTCATGTCGTTTTCCTGCCTTTCATCTTCGGCGGGCGCTCTCTTCCTCGCAGGAAGAGAGGATCTGTTCCACATCCGCCCCTACGATATCCAGCCCTGCCGCCTTGATCAGTTCCACGGTTTTGATGCCGTAGAAATTCTCCGCCAGGGCCTTGATGTACCCGTACCCGTAATCATCCGGCACGAAATCCCCGCCGGCTGTTGTGATATAAAACAATCTGTTGGCTTTACAAAGGCCTTCCGGTATCCCCTCTTCCGAGTACCGGAAGGTTACGCCGGAAACATTGATCTGCTCGATGTACTGCTTGAGGACGGCGGGAAAGGACAGGTCCCAGTAAGGGGCTGCCACCACGATATCATCCGCCTGGGCAAACTGCCGGGCAAGGGCAAACATGGGGTCGCCAAAGTCCTCTTCCTCGATGAGCAGGTCCCTCTTATTGAGAAAGGCTTCGTCGACCGCCGGGAAAAGGCAATCCGCAAGGCGCAGTTCCGTGACCGGCTGATTCAATGTGTTCAGGAGGCGGTCAGCCACCCGCTTTGTCCGGGAATCCTTCCGGACACAGGCGTTTACAAACAGTACCACAGGATCAGTTCCCTCCTTCCTTATCTTCGTCGGTCTCCTCATCTTCCCCGGTTCTTTCCGTTCTGAACACTCCCTTTATTCCCTGCACTTCATTGAGATAGCCGGCGACGATCAGTCCGGCAGGAAGCGCAACGACAGCGATCCCCACCAGCGCGGAGAGGACCGTGATCAGTTTACCCATCATGGTCGTCGCCGTAATATCACCGTATCCAACGGTCGTCAGCAGCATCACGGACCAGTAGATGGCGTCGAAGAAATTGTCAAAGGTGTCCGGTTCGATCTGAAACAGGATGGCCGCGGTGACAAAGATGTATCCCAGCGTAAGGATCAGAATCATCAGAAAGGCGTACTTTTGCTTTTGGAAAACGTTCATGATGATCCTGAGGTTTTTGGAATAGCGGACGAGGCGGAACAGCCTGAAAAACCGTATGATCAGGATCAGTCTCGTGAACCGGAACAATTTGAAGGCGGGGCTGATCGCCAGGACGATGGGCAGGATCGATAGCAGGTCGATGATCGCCATCGGCGTAAAGGGGTACCGCAGGAAGGATTGGATCCCCCGCTTCCCCAGCTTAAAGTCCGCCGTCATCCACCGGAGGACATAGTCCAGGGCAAATATGGATGCCGTGGATATTTCCAGCCATGCCAGAACCGGCGTTTCTTCCTTGAACATCAGCGGCACGAAACTGCAAAGGATCACAATCATCATGAAGGTGTCATATCCGTTCGCGTTATCGTATTCCCTTGCCTTCGGTTCAATTATGTTGTAGATTTTTTCTCTCATTTATCCTGTTGAAGGGCGGGAACTCAGGCGAGTATCCGCTACCGTTCCCCGCGTCCCTGCTTTCTGATATTACGGGCGCAGTAGAACATCAGTGCAGGCAGAATGATCGAGCCGAGGGTGGCCAGATGGAATCCACCGGCAGGAATAGACGCGATGATTCCCAGAATAGCGAACAGAAATGAGACGAGGGAGATAAAGTAGAATGCCCCCGATCAGATTGAGGATACTGATAACCATTACAAATTTCTGTGAGCCGCTCATCATACTCGTATCCCTCCTTGTAGAAACCCCTTCAAATCTTTACCTTGACAGTATACCATATTTCCGGCCGGATTGAAGCATCCCTCCTGCTGTAATTTCCGGGCCTTCTTCTTGTCTTTCAGAAGCAGGGTCAGAATGCCGCCTAGGGCCATCAGACCCGCGGTCACCATCATGACCGTTTCCATGGCCTCGATGCATGTATCGGCGAGCTCCGGGGTCTGGTTTGTATAGAAGAATTCACACATGGTCGTACAGCCGCCCTTTAAGGCTTCAAGGCACGCGATGAGCGTCGCCAGCTCCTGCTCCCGATGTGTCAGCCGGATTCCAAAGGGCTGGACGGAACTGTTGAGCCATTGAATGAGAGGAAGGTCCGCACCCAGTCCCTTAAGCAGCGACTGGAGACAATGGACGTGCGTGTCCACAAAACCCGGGAGCGCCACCATTCCCTGTCCGTCGATAATCTGATCCGCCATGTCGATTATCATGTCACAGGTCTTCATCAATCACTCCCCGCCGCCTTCTCTTTTGCCGGCCAGCTCCGCCGCAAGCTTTTCCACCTGCGACCGTTTTTCATAAAGCACACATCCCCCCGAATGATCGTCCGTCAGGAGGTTCCCGTCGCGAATAGCCTGAAACAGGCCGGAACCCAATGCCTCCTTAACGGAGGTATCCCTGACATTGATATCCGAATAAGGCGAAAAGGGACAGGCCTCCGCTCCCCCGTGGGAGTTGATGTGAAAGAGCCCCCTGCCCGCGGCTATGCATCCTCCGGAAGCCTTTTCGTCTCCCGGGAAGGAAACATAGACCATCTGGGGACGTTCCTGCCGCAGTCTGGCGATCTCACCGGCCAGGTATTCCCGCTCCGGATCCGCCGGCGCCAGATGTTCCTCTTCTTCCCTCGTGGGTACATACTCGATGTACACCACGAGCCGGCAGCCAAGATCCGCCAGTTCCCCGAGGAATTCATCCGAAGAGACTTCCCTGACGTTCTCCGTCGTTACGGTGATGGAAGCGCCAAACACCATGTGTCTGTCCCGAAACTTCTCCATATTCGACAGGAGCAGATCGTAGATCCCTTCACCTCTTCTGTCATCCGTTGCCTTTTGACCGCCCTCCATGCTGATGACCGGCACCAGGTTCCTGTGCCGGTCAAAGAGGTCGAAGTATTCATCGTCGATATATGTTCCGTTGGTGAATATGGGGAACAGGATCTTCGGCCTTCGCGCAGCTGCCCTGACCACATCCTTTCTCAGGAGCGGTTCCCCTCCAACCAGCATAACGAAGCGGATTCCCAATTCCTCCGCTTCGTCAAATACCGCTCCCCATTCCCCGCTCGTCAGCTGCTCATAGGGGTTCCCGTCGCTGGTGGATTCGATACCCCTGGCATAACAGCCTGCACAGTGGAGATTGCAGCTGCTCGTGATACTGGCGATCAGCAGAGGCGGCACATGCTCCCCTGCCTGCGCGGCCTTTGCGCGCGCACGGGAACCCGCCCTGCTCGAGGCGGCGAACTTCAGCAGAAAGGCCTGCTCCTTCGGATTGCTCCACGTCGCCTTCAGGGCGTCCGCCATCACGCGCTCAACGACTTTCGTCATGTATTCCTGAATGTTGAATGACTCCCCCATAACCGTTGCCTAACCATTCCCCGTTCTTTGCTTATTTGGCCTTGACTGCCTTGATATCTGACCACGGGGAGACATGTATGGCGCTGCCTTTCTTTGTATATCCGCGCACTCTGACGTAGTATACCTTCTTCGGCTTGAGCTTCTTGATTTTGACAGAGGTTTTCTTTGCGGATACGGTTTTGCTTCTGACACCTGAGCCGAAGGTCGGATCCTGGCTGATCTGGATCTGAACTTTCTTGATTTTCCTGAGGTTCTTTTTGGAAACCTTTTTCCACTTGACCTTCACTGCCTTCTTGGCCCCTGCCGGCTTCTTGATTTTCACCTTCGGAAGATCCTCCCCGGCAAAATAGGTCCCGCCGCTTCCAATAAACTTGCTGTACTTCGCGTAGGCGGATGCCTTACTGGCGGGCACTTCGATCAGCTGGATGCATTTTCCGTATAATCCTGTCTGTGCATCCAGTTCCTGCGTTACTGCGCCAGGAGTGCAGAATACAGCCGCAACACAGGTTTCATCGCCTCTTGTGAATGAACCGATTCCAATGTAAGCCTGGTTTGGACTTACCAATGTCCTGTAGTGGCCGCCCCATCCTGTCCTATTTATATATTCATCCTTTTCTAAATAGTACCATGCGTTTACGCCGCCAAGTGCTGAGCCAACTCCCCAGGCAAGGTTCTCCGCACCGCCCCTGACGCCGTCAACGACCATATCCGTTGAGTCTTTCCCGTTCGGTCTCTCATGATCCTGGAGGACCATGGCCTCTGCCGCTCTGATCTGTGCGATTCTTTCGAGCCCTCTCGACCATTTGACCGGCTGATACCGACTGATAATACCTTCCTGTGCGGCTTCCCTTCGGATCGCGTTCACTCTGTTCACGATTGCATCTTTTGATACAGCTTCGAATGATCCGGCAATACCGACAAAGGCAAAACCGGGTGAGGGTGTTCACATCGGGATAATACTGGGGCACAGCAAAGGCGTAAGCTGTCGGCACCAATGCGGCCATCACCGCAACGATCATAATCCTTATCATTCTCTTTTTCATGTCATTTCTCCTTCAGCGACGAGAATGTCTCATGCTCTCTGCGATTTTCCGGACATCATTGCCGGAAATGATCACAACGTTGGGTTCCTTATCCTCCACTTCCGCCATGGCTTTTTCATAGCCGTCGATAAAGGCTTCGATACTGTCCTTCATCCAGACCAGGGCGGGGCTTTCATCGCTGTCGGATGCCGCCTGGTTCTTTTTGGCCATGACATGGGCGTCAGCGTGGCTGATCTTATTTCTTACATATCCGACGCGGTAATAGGCGTAAAGGATGTTCTGCAGGGTTTCCAGGCTGTCGCATGCGGTATAGCCCGTGATCAGAGAGGGATCCGTGTTCTCGACGGACTGGGTCCTCAGGGCGGCGTACACCTGCTGCGGATCCTCGCCCCTGGAGCCCCTGCCTCTGGTTCTCCCGCGGTCATAGTTCTTTATGAAATAATACTCGATCTGATCCATCTTATAGAATTCATAGGGCTTCAGTCCCAACCGCTGCTCTGCAAACAGGCGCGTGATCTGTTCCACTTTATTCTCATCATCGCAGTAATAGAATATCCCGGATCTCACCAGATTATCCGGGGTGTCAGACTCGATCACGGTCAGGGTCTGCTGATAGAACTGATGGCGATAGGCCCATTTGACCAGTTCGATAAAGTTGATATCGCCGTCACCCTCCAGGAGCACGCCGTAATCTTCCCGGATGCTTTCCGCGATCAGGGTGAACAGCATGCCATAGTAGCCGGATTCCCGCCAGAATTTTTCGCTCCCGAAAAGATCCCGCAGACGGAGGATGCCCTCCTCCACCTCCGGCGGATTGCACATGGAAAGGCCGACGTCAACTTTGCGCATGGCTTCGATCATGGCCGCCACGCTCTCGTTGCTTTCTCCGCTCCTTTTCCAGATGTCCACGATCATATCCGCCCTGCCGTAATTCAGAAATGCGCGGATCGCGTGGAACAGTTCCGTGAGGCCGAAGCCTTCCGTATCATCCCGTATGATCCCGGCCATATGCCTCTGCATATTGCGTATCGTGTAGATTTTCTTCAGGTGAACGCCGCTTTCCGGCATGGAGACCAGGATGTCCAGCATGTTCAGGAGGATGAATGTGTCCGCGGCATCATCGCTGTTCAGCGTAATGTACAGGTCGGTCTCCTCTTCGTCTTTCACGACGGACTTATTCATCTCCATCATGTTATCGACCCACTTGCCGCTGTCATCGATCTCGGCTTCCGGTACGAAACTGAGGCTGACTTCCCCGTTTTCCTGCAGGATTCCGGGCTTCAGGGAAGGCTCAAGCTCTGTATACAGGTATTTCCTTACCCATTGCTTACTGGCTGCCGGATCATCGCTGAGTTCCGGGCAGGCCTCAAAGACTGCCTTCCAAAAGCTGTCACAGATCTGGTCGTTCCGGGCCAGCGCGTCAAACAGCCGATTGGGTTCTATGGTCTTCAGTTCCGGATTGCTCTCCCGGAAGTCCTGGATAAAGCGGACCAGCTTCTCCTGCGCTTCCCCGGGCAGGCTTTCCTCTTTTTCCATCCCGTTCTCCGCCTGCCCGCCGGCAAACCGGGCGATCCGCTGCAGAAGCAGGCCATAGGTGGAAAGGGGTTTGTCCGAAGAACTGGCGGCGCTTCCGTTTTTGATGGAGACGGGTCCCAGATCGTCCCCCTCGTCATGGCTGCCGGCGGCGCCGATGACAATGATCTCATCAATGTCATGCCGGGACAGCACGGTTTTGATACCGGCCTCCGCGTCCAGAAGCACATCAAAGTAGTCGGATCCGCTTTCATTCCGAACGGAAAAATACCGCACAGGCAGATCCGTTTCCATTGCGCTTAATGATGTCAAAAGAATCTTGTGAGCCATCGTCTTGTTCCTCCTGAGTTCTCCATAATTCGTTGCCTTTTTATTCACATCCTGTCGGACTATTATACCACACCGCTCATTCCCAGCTTTTTATCCGATATACAAAGACCTCATGGATCTCGTGATCGTATCCGCTATAGAAGCCCGTCGGCATGCCCGCCACGATCTTTGCGCCCCGATTGTACAGCAGCAGAAAGGTTTTCTGCTGTTTGTCAAAGGTCAGTCCCTCGACCTCACCCTGCCGTTTCACGTCGTCAAAGATCTTTTCCAGAAAGACCGCGCCTGTTTCCTTGTCATCGCCGACCTCGATTCGATACATGTGATCCGGCTCATCGTCATCCGCATCCCCGTCGTCACATGTTATATACAGATCCCCGTTATAGCAGGCGACTCCCTGGATCCACTCCGGCTGAGGTTCCATCTTCAGTTTCCCCTTGTACTCGCCGGTGTCAAGATCGTACATATAGAGATAACTGCTGGACTCATCAGCGATCCAGGATGACAGGTAGACCGTGCGGGAATCCGGGTCCACGGCTATTCCGCTGCATTCCAGCTGTCCCGTATCCGGACGGAAAGGAAAGACCCTTTTCAATTCCAGGGTGTCACCGTCATAGACCGCGACCTGGATGTTTTTTCCTTCGCCGTCCATAAAGTACTCTACGCCGAGATAAAGCTCGTTCTGATAAACGTCAATATCACCAATGTGATTGACTTCCAGCTCATATCCCTCGAAGGGATCTTTGTTTTCCGCAACCACATTCCATTTCCGGTCATATTTTGTCAGCGTCGTAGAACCGCTGACCCAGTAACTGTCCCCTTCTGCGCAGACGCCCTGCCTGCCGTTGACCTCATGCACCGTTTCGAGCTTATACACATTTGCTTCTTCAGCATCCCTGTCGCCCGGTTCTTCTGCGCTGCAGCTGCACAGGATCAGAAGGAAACATATACTAATTAAAATGCTTATTGTCCGGTTCATCAAATAGAGCCTCCATTCGACTAATCTAAATCCCAATACTATTACAGTCGTTTTTTTCGCTTCCGTCAACAGATTTCTGCGGCAATGAGGATTGCCTTTGCTTGACCGGCCGTGCAAAGGCAACGCCGGCCTCCGCCAACCCGTTCCCTTATGATTTCTGGATAATTTCAAGGGTTCATTCTGAATCATCCGTGTCTCGACAGGACATAAACCGCGGGGCCGCTGACGGCCCACCTGCATAGAGAATCAAAAAGTTTGCCGAATTGGCCATCAGACAACGAATCAGCATAGTGAACATTACTTGCCCGTATGCCGAATCGGTAGAAAACGGGGCTTTTGACATACTGAGACAGTCGAACGCCTCATCATTTCTGTATTTTTCTGTAACTATACACTGCACCTCTGCATACTCACAATTTCATTCATCCCACATACATCGGCATTATGCCGAAACCCGCGTTTTATTGTGAAACGGCAAAATCCCCCAACTCCAGACCTCAATTAACTTTGAACACCCCATAAAAAAGCTCCTCACCGCCATGACAGGTGGTGAGGAAAAAGAGCGGCACATCATCTCTGATGCGCCGCTTCTCCAGAAAGGACAATCATGCCATCTCCTTACACCAGGTTTCCCATCGCATGCGGGCGTTTTCCCGGATGTTCAGGAAGAAGAATGAATAATCACATCCGTGGTAGCTTGCCGGACCAAATACTGCTGCGGCCTGTTGGAACCCGGGGATCTTCGAAATGGCACATTTCGACAGCCTTGGCTCGGTGACCACTACGGTGCCCCGTTCAAGATCCAATACGGCGTCAGCTTTAACGGGAAGCTTTTTCAGGCCGGATCTCAGCAGATGGGGCATAAAGGTACCCAGATTCTCCTCTGAGGAGGCCGGGGTGTCGTCTGTCTTCCAGTTCAGTGGATTGATCGATATGGCACCCGGTGCGATCACCAGTGATTCGTGTCCTTTGTTTTCCGGCCCCTCGGTATTCCATGAGATCACAACGCCGGTATCATCGGCTGCCTGTGCCGCCTTCACATGGGGATTCTCTTCCAGATACTGCTTCGTCAGGGAATCGCCAAGGCAGTAAGCGGCGATCATATTCCTGTAGCGTTCAGGATGCTCCCTCATATACTCGGATAACACCATATAACTTAGCCTGGACCCCTGTGAGTGGCCGGCAAGAAAATACGGCCGTCCCTGATTCAGGTGTTCAAAATAGTAATCCAACGCGGCATATACGTCTGTTCTCGGTTCTGCCCACTCCGCTTCGTCGACTTCTTCAAAACTCAGCGTTTGGAGCTTGAGAGCGCTTACCTGCCGCCAGAAGGGAGCATATATGTTGGCGATCTCTTCGAAAGCCGCAGCCTGCTGGGTACAGTTGCGCTTCGCGCTTGAACGCATGCTTTTGTTGTCAACCAGGCATATTACGTCAGCGAATGGATCCATGCAGCTTGACGGATACAGGTATACCAGATCCACCGGCTTGACCGGATCGTCCGGCTTCGACAGCCAGTTCCTCTTAAGGGAATAGTCCGTTGGTGTTCCTTTGAATGGTTTCATATTGTCACCTTTCTTCTCATAATGCCTGGTAGTAACAAATGCTGCACTGTTGCATCGTGTAATACAGTGAAATAATTCGTGAGCAAAAACGTAGTCAAGAAATCTTCCTCCATCTTCATCGCGCTCACGTTGTGTCATGAAATCTCCGTTGATATATATCTGCGTACCGTGAGTATACGCTGCTGATCCGTTCCATATGCTCGTCTATGATTGCTTTCTGCTCGTCAGTAAAATCGAGCACCTGTTCCCCGGCAAATGTCTTGTATTCATCCAATGTCGCGCCGGTCTTCTGCATTTTGTAATCAAGCTCATTTTGCGTCATGCCGTCATAGCGTGATCGTCGCCAACAGCAGGATCAGAATATATACACTGTTTTTTTTGCTTTTCATGTGTATGTTACCTCTGCCTCTCCCTTGACAGAAGGCAAACACTCTCCACATGACTCGATACGTCCATCTTGATGTCACAACTACCTGTTAGTCATCGGGAACATGTCCAGAACTGCTCTAAATATATTCTATTGGCAAGGCTACCAGATTATCTCTAAGATATGTTTTTCTGTCTATCATACACAGAATAACTCCCATTCCGCGTTTCTTGTCAGGTATCTTGTCAAGAATCTGATTAGCAGATGCCATATTTGATTTTGGATTGCCCGTCATTTTGATCTCGACAGGATACAACATGCCGTTTTCCTCAATGACCAGATCGATTTCGTTTTCTCCGGATGCCCTTTTATCTTTGCCTCTGTAATAGAAAATATTGAATCTGTAGTCCCTTCCCTCATTACTATAGGTTTTCAATATTTCTGAAACCACAAAGGTCTCAAACATATTCCCCGCTACTGCAGAATTCTTTAAGGCTTCTGCAGTGAGCCACCTAGTCAGGTAACAGGCAAGCCCGGTGTCTCTGAAATAAATCTTAGGAGTTCTAATAACCCTGTTAAGAGCACTGGAACTATATGGCTGAAGGATATATACGATTCCGGTGCGTTCAAGAATAGATATCCAAGTTTTGATCGTTGGCTCACTTACTCCGACTTCGCTTGCTATACTTGCATAATTAAGCATTTCACCTGTTCTGGCGGCTACAGAAGTCATAAACTTTGTAAAAGTCAGACTGTCCGCCGCAATCAGTTCATTGATATCCCTCTCGAGATAAGTGGAAACATATGAGGAATAAAAATCCTGCCAATCCCTATCGATATCATACAGTTCAGGATAAGATCCTCTATGAATGAACTCCCAGATATCAGAGTACCCGACGATAGCCTTTTCTCTTTCCCGAATATACTCTTCCGTCGGTACAAAGTGGCTATAAAATGGAACCTCGTTTATTTCTCGCAGTGACAGACCTGTGAGTTCCACAATAGAAATCCTTCCAGCAAGAGATTCACTCATTCCTTTCATCAGCTCCAGTTTTTGTGACCCCGATAAGATGAAATCTCCTCTTGTGTCAGAACCGTCAACGATCAGTTTTATTTCCTCAAGAATACTGCTTTCTTTCTGAACTTCATCGATAAACAGAGGTCTGGGATTGTTCAAAAGGAAAAGCCTTGGTTCTTCTCTTGCCTGAAGCCTAGTCAGCCGGTCGTCAAAGTTGGCGATATTATAATCCGGAAACACATGCTTTATTATTGTTGACTTCCCTACCTGTCTTGCTCCTGTTAAAAGCAGACATTTGCTCGAAGATACCCGGTCTATTAATACATTCGTAATTGCACGCTCTATATAAGACATACGAGGTCCTCCATTTCGACTAATCTAAACTACAATTTTATTATAGTCGTTTCTATAGCGTAGTCAACAAATTTCGACTAATCTAATCTTTAATTTTATTTTAGTCGCTTTTCAATGATCATTTCACCGTCGAATTCAGGTCCCGAATCACAATCGACATCGAAACACAATATCGGTTCCCGATGCAGCCGTTCACTTCGTCCATGACGCGCAAGTGCGCCAGGAGCTTCGCTCCGACTTAAAGAGCTCCCCACCACTGTGATTGGTAGTGAGGAGCTTTGGTCTGTCTTACTTCTTTCTCTTCCCCTGGTCAGACAAACTTCCGGAAGACTGTCGCAAACAGAACGCATAGGATCGATCAAACGTAAACGGTAAAACATCCGTACTCTTGACCAAGTAAAAACCCTACGCTGCGCAGGGTTTGGATTTAGGATCATGTTTTCAGTTTTCTGCATTCCTCTGGTATCTTGTCCGACCAAGGGAGCAGGTCGCCTATGAAGGATGAATCAGTATCGTCCATATGCTTCGGGATCTCGCTTAGAAGGTGATTCAGATATTCAAGTGGTTTGAGATCATTCGCCTTGGCTGTCTCCGTGATGCTGTAGACGACGGCACTGCTTTCAGCACCGTGAACGGTATCGCTCATGACCCAGTTTTTCTTGCCAATACAGAATGGCCGGATGGCTCTCTCTGCAGCATTGTTATCCATTGGGACATCACCGTCCTCAAGAAACGCTCTGAGATAGTGCTCCTGTTCCACAGTGTATGTAAAGGCTCTTCCACATGCAGACTTGCGGGTGACATCGCCTCGATGTTCTTTTACCCACTTAAAGAATGCGTCGACAAGAGGCTTGATTTCTTCTTTTCGCCGTTTCAACCTGGATTCGCTGTCTAATATGTTCAGTTCGTTGTCTTTGTGGAATATCTTCTGGATCTTTTCGATAGCCTGGCCGGACAGGGTCCCGGCAACTGTGTCAGATCCGGCCTTGCCCATGGCTTTGATCGCATCGGTATATTTTCTCTTCAGATGTACCCAGCATCCGGCAACCTTGATCTCACCGGATCGCTCTCTTGCTAGTTTGTGATATACCTCATATCCGTCGGTCACCAGAAAGCCTTCAAATCCTTTCAGGAACTCCTTCGGATGATCTGTCTTCCTTGTCTTTTGATATTCGTATACCACAATCGGCCTGTCATCCAGCACATTGCTCCTGTAAACCCACATGTAGCTTTTCGATCCTGCGGATCTGCCGTCCTTAGATACGAGAAGCGGTGTTTCATCTGCGTGAACCACGCTGTGGCCAAGAAGTTCGACCTTCATCCGGTCATAAAGAAGTGACAAATACCGCTCTGTGCATTTGATGATCCACCCGGCCATGTTCTGTCTGGTTATTGGTATGTCGTTTCTTTCGAATTCCTGCTCCATCCTGTAAAGAGGCAGGGCATTCACATATTTGTTGTTCATGATCCCCGCAAGAAGTGACGGGGTAACGATGCTGCCATCAAGAAGCTCCTTTGGATGATCCGCGCGGACTATCCTGTCATCGTTTTTTGAGCAGTATACTTCTATGTGATGTTCCTTTGCTATGAATTTTGCCGGAATGTATTCTACATTCGTGTAGATCTCATCGGGTAGCTGTTTCCAGCCATTAGGGAAAATCTCTTTTAGTTTTTCTTCTGGGATGCTGTGAGTCACGACCTCTCTGGGAAGCTTTGAAAGATCCGCCTCCTTCTTGCCGGCCTTCTTCACAGAGCGGGTGTGCTCTTTGATCGTGATCTGCTCCTCAACTTCGTCTTTCGGGGCAGCGGCCTCAGCTTCGTTGAACTCCATGCTGATCTGCCCATCGACCTCATCAGCCTTTTTCTTTTCGCTCTTTGAACTGAAAAGCATGGCTTTCATCTGGTTAAAGTCCTCTGTGAGACGGTCGATCTGTTCCTGCTGGCGCTGGCTTTCCTCAAGACTTTCCAAGTATGCACTGACCAGTTCTTCGCGGCTCATCCGCATCAGTTGTTCCTTTGTCAGATCTGTCTTTTTCATGTTTTAAGTATACCATTTTTCGGGCAGCAAAAAAAGCCTTTTCCACCGAAAAATCCACATTTTTCAATGGTTCAGGCATCTCTGCTCTTCCCAAAAACCTAGACCGTCCGTCTTGCCTGTACCTCTTTGACATACTGCCTCTGATGGATCGACAGGCCCTCCATCAGCCACCTGTACTGTTGCGGGGACATCGCCAGAACCTCCTGGCTGTTCCGCGGCCATTTGTACTTTCCGTCCTCCAGTCGTTTGTACAGGAGCAGAAAGCCGTCGCCTTCCCACAGCAGCCCTTTGATCCGGTCAGCTCTTCTTCCGCAGAACAAAAACAGCTCGCCGCTGTCGAAGGGGTTCAGCCTGAGCTCGTTCTGCACGATCCCGGCAAGACCGTCGATCCCTCTTCGCAGATCCGTATATCCGCAGACGATATATACGGCTTTGAACCCACTGGCATCCAGATCCTTAAGCATTTGCAAGGACCTCCAAAGCGTTCTTCAGCAGGAGGATATCCACGTTGTTCGATACGCGCACCGTTGCCTTCTCCAGATGGATCTCCATCGTCTGCCCGGATGCCGGCTGTATATCCGCCTGCTCCGGATTCATCAGATCAGTGTTTACGGCTACGATCCGATGATCCTCGTTCTGAAGAAGATCAGATGCATATTTCTCGACTTTTGCTTTCCGATATTTGAATGCGTCATATCCTATGTTGTGGATCCGGCACCAGTTCTTCTGTGTCATCCCGCTCGCCTGCCAGTCATCGATCTGTCTTGCCCATTCCTGCAGCCGCATCTGTCTCGTCAATTCCTGCATTTTCCCTCCATGATGAAAAATGTCTAAAAAAGGCGTTACACTTCTTTAGACAATTCGTAAGCGGTAAACCATCCGTGTCTTGACAGGACATTAAAAACCCCGGGTCATTCTGACTCGGGGTTTGATCGATCCTATGCGTTCTGTTTGCGACAGTCTTCCGGAAGTTTGTCTGACCAGGGGAGAAGATCCTCCAGGAATCCAAGCTCTGTGTCGTCCATGTGCTTCGGGATCTCTGTCAGAAGATGTTTGAAGTAATTGTATGGTTTCAGCCCGTTTGCCTTCGCTGTTTCCGCAAGGCTGTACAGTATGGCACTGGCCTCAGCCCCTTT
>JAFRHG010000024.1 GCA_017433375.1 Bacillota bacterium | reverse complement strand
ATGGACGGGGCCAATGTGGAGATGTACGACGCCGTCGGCGAGGACAACATCTTCATCTTCGGCCAGCGGGCTGACGAAGTGAGCCGCCATCTGCGGGAGGGCTACGACAGCCGGATCTTCTACAAAGCCAACCGCCAGCTCAAGGACGCGGTGGACCGGCTGGCCTACGGCTTCAACGGCCATTCCTTCGACACCCTGAAGGAGTACCTGCTGACACCGACCTACAGCATCGCCGATCCCTACATGTGTCTCTACGACTTTGAAGATTACTGCCGCGCCCACGACGACATCCGGGCAGCCTACGAGGACCGGATGCGGTGGGGCAGCATGTCCGTCACCAACATCGCCCGCGCCGAGCGCTTCGCCGCTGACCGGGCGGTCAGGGAATACGCCGAGAGGATCTGGCACACGAAGCCGGTGGTCGGCAGAGAGGAGCGCTGAGGAAGGCCTATGAATATACTGATCGCCAATGACGACGGCATCGAGGCCCGCGGACTTCGCGAGCTGGCGCGCGCGCTCCATGAGGAGGCCGGCGCGGACATCTATCTCTGCGCGCCGGACGGACAGCGCAGCGCCACGGGCCACGGCATCACCGTCAAGGACCCCATCGCCATCCGCCAGGAGGAGATCCCGGATGTGAAGATCGCCTACGTGATCTCCGGCCTTCCGGCGGACTGCATCAAGGTAGCGCTGTCATTCCTGTCCCAGGCCGGGGTACACATCGACATGGTCTTTTCCGGCATCAACCACGGGGGCAATCTGGGGACGGACACCCTGTACTCGGGAACCGTTTCGGCGGCCCTGGAAGGCTGCCTCAACGGAATCCCTTCCGTCGCCGTGTCCGTGGACAGCCACCATGCCGAGCACTTCGACTACGCCTGCGAGCTGGCTGTCAACGCGGCCAGAAGCCTTTGGGAACAGATCCAGGTGGGGACGGCGAATCACCGTGTGGTGCTGAACATCAACGTGCCCAACCGGCCCCGGGAGGAGATCAGGGGGCTGCGATATACCCGGCTGGGGGACCGCAGGTATCTGGAACTGTTCATTCCCCTGGACGAAGAGGGGGATGCCCGGCTGCCGGGAGAGTTCCGCTACACCGGGGATCCGGTGCACTACGAGAACCTGCCGCCGGATGTGGATGTGGCGGCCAATCAGGACGGGTACGCCAGCATCACGCCCATCGATACGGACCTGACCTGCTACGGCATGATCGAGAAGATCAAAACCTGGAACCTGGGATAACCGGGGACAGGACAGTGACATATAAGGAGGAAAACCGACATGAAACTGCATAAGGAAGATACGGTATTTGTGGTCATCGACTTTCAGGAAAAGCTGATGCCGGTCATGCATGACCGGGAAGTGCTGGAGGACCGGGTGTGCCGGCTGGCCAGCGGAATGAAGAAGCTGGGCATTCCCCACATCGTGACCCAGCAGTACACCAGGGGCATCGGCCAGACCATTCCCTCCGTCGCCGAGGCGGTCGGGAAGTTCACGCCCATCGACAAGACCACCTTCAGCTGCATGAGCAATGAGGAGTTCCGCAAGGAACTGGAGGAGACGGGCCGGCGGACCGCCGTGGTCTGCGGCATCGAGTCCCACATCTGCCTGCAGCAGACCGTGCTGCACATGCTGGCCAAGGGATACCGGGTCTACGTTCCCGTGGACTGCGCCTCATCCCGCAGCGAGCAGGACAAGATCTGGAGCATCGACCGGATGGGGAAGGCCGGCGCGGTGATGACCACCTATGAAGCGATTCTCTACGAGCTTCTGGGGGACGCCAAGGCCGGGGAATTCAAGGCGATCTCCAAGATCGTCAAATAACGATGCGCGAGAAGGAGCAGGCGCGCGCGAAGGAGACAAATGTATATTTTTGATCATCGCATTACCATCGAGGACAGGGAGACCCTGGAGAAGTACCTGAACGGATTCGAGTACAAAACTTCCGGCCTGTCCTTTTCCGCCCAGTACATGTGGCGGGATATCAACCAGTTCAGCTGGGACATGGTCGGCGACTACATGTGCATCGCCGGGATCAGCCATCTGGAGCTGGAGGAAGGGATAGAGTTGCCTTTCCTCTTCCCGCCCCTGACGGCGACGGGGGAGTACGACCCGAAGAAGCTGAGGGAGACGATCCTGGAAGCAAAGGCAATCTTCGACCGGGACGGACATCCCTTCAGCTTGCGGCTGGTGCCCTTCCATCTGATGGAGATCATCCGGGAGGCGGTGCCGGAGCTGCGCTGGCAGGACGACCGGCCAAACTACGATTATATCTATCTGACCCAGGACCTCATCGACCTGAAGGGCCGGGCCTTCCACGGCAAGAAGAACCACCTCAACTACTTTAAGAAGACCTACGACTACGAGTACGTGGATCTGACTTCGGATATGGCCGATGAAGCCATGACTTTCATCGACGAGTTCAACCAGAGGAAGGACGTGCCGGACCACGAGATGGAGATGCTGAAGATGGAGGAGCGGGCCATGGAGGACGTGTTCCGCAACATCGAGGCGGTGGGCTACAGCGCCGGGGCGATCCTGATCGACGGGAAGATCCAGGCCATCGCCATCGGCGGCCAGCTGGGCGGAAACATGATCACCGAGCACGTGGAAAAGGCCAACACGGAATTCCGGGGCCTGTACCAGGCCATCAACAACGAGTTCTGCCGCAACGTGGCGTCCCGGGCCAAGTACATCAACCGGGAGGAGGACATGGGCATTCCCAATCTGCGCAAGGCCAAGCTGTCCTACCGTCCCTGCAAACTGCTGGAAAAGTATATCGCGGTGTTTCGGTGAGTTTCGGCAGACATTCCGTTAAAAAATTAACAAAAATCTTCAAAATCCCTTGAATTCCGTCTTTTTTGTGGTATGATAGGTGATAAGTCGCCGGACAAGCGCCCGCAGCGGACCCGCTGCACAGAGGCAGGCCCGCAGGTTTCCGAAAGGACCCGCAATCCGGTGCAGGAGTACGAGTTCTAAAACTAAGGAGGAAAACAAACATGAGAGAAGTAGTCATTGCCAGCGCGGCAAGAACGGCAATTGGTAAGTTCGGCGGAACCCTGAAGGGTGTCCCGACCAGAGAGCTGGGTGCGATCTCCATCAAGGGCGCAATCGAGAGAGCCGGCATCAAACCGGAGCAGGTAGAGGAAGTCATTATGGGATGCGTTCTCCAGGGTGGCCTGGGCCAGAACGTTGCCCGTCAGATGATGCTGGATGCGGGACTCCCCGTGGAGACCCCGGCATTCACCATCAATAAGGTCTGCGGTTCCGGCCTGAGAGCGGTCGAGCTGGCAGCACAGATCATCAAGGCCGGCGATGCGGATATCATCGTTGCCGGCGGTGCCGAAAACATGTCCGCTACTGCGTACGTTGTGCCTGCGGCCAGATGGGGCGCCAGAATGTTCGACGCGCAGATGAAGGACATGATGGTCAACGACGGCCTGTGGGATGTGTTCAACAACTACCACATGGGCGTGACGGCTGAGAACGTAGCCGAGCAGTGGGGCCTCACCAGAGAAGAACTGGACGAGTTTGCCGTCATCTCCCAGCAGAGAGCGGAGAAGGCTGTGGACAGCGGTGTGTTTGACGAGGAAATCGTCCCCGTAACTATTCCTCAGAGAAAAGGCGATCCCGTCGTCTTCGACAAGGACGAGCACCTGACCAGAGGATCCACCATGGAGAAGGTCGCCAAGCTGCGTCCCGCGTTCAAGAAGGACGGCGGCGTCGTTACGGCGGCTAACGCTTCCGGCATCAACGATTCCGGCGCGGCGGTCGTGGTCATGTCCAAGGAAAAGGCTGACGAGCTGGGCATCGAGCCCCTGGCCACCATCGTATCCTACGCCTCCGCGGGCGTCGACCCGAAGATCATGGGCGTCGGACCGGTTCCCTCTTCCAAGAAGGCACTGGAGAAGGCCGGCCTGAAGATCGAGGACATCGATCTGGTCGAAGCCAACGAAGCTTTCGCGGCACAGTCCCTGGCGGTCAGAAAAGACCTGGGTCTGGATCCCGAGAAGACCAACGTCAACGGCGGAGCCATCGCTCTGGGTCACCCCATCGGCGCATCCGGCTGCCGTATTCTCGTCACTCTGCTCTATGAGATGAAGAGAAGAGACGCCAAGAAGGGTCTGGCGACCCTGTGCATCGGCGGCGGCATGGGTACCGCGCTGATCGTCAGCAGATAGGAGTCCATCGGCGGTCCGTCAGGGGCCCATCGGACGCCGTTTGCGGCGGAAGCACCATATATGCGAATGAAGAACCGGCACGGGGCGATATCCTGTGCCGGTTTTCTTCACAGAAAAAACATTTTACGCCGGCGGAAATGTCGATTATAATATAGAAACAAGAAGTCTATTTCTTTGGACAGGATGTTTATGCTGGACAAGCTTTTAGATTTGCAAAACAGAATATTCGGCACGAAACACTTTCGCCTGAAATCCACGGCAGCGGTTGCTTTTCTGGTTGCCGCCTGCCTGTCCACCCTGGGCACCCTGACCTATATCGGGGTCATTGACAGTTCCCAGTATCAGGTGAGCGGGCTGACCGTCGTCCAGAAGGGCACCGGCCTTGACGTGCGCTGGGACAAGGAGGACTGCGACGGATACGAGGTGTTCCTGTTCGAAAACGGCCAGCGCCCGAAGGCCATCCAGGCCAAGACCAACTCCTGCCGGCTGGAGCTGGAGGAGCTGGGCAAGGACTACCGGATCGTCGTGACGGCCAAAGGCAAGGGCGGCTCCGTTGCCGGAGCCGAGGCCAAGACGGTCGCTACGGAAAAGGTGGAGCAGAAGATCCACACACCCCAGGAATCCTTCGCCGGATTTGAAGGCAAGGAAGACGTGGTCGAAGCCAAGGCCAAGGAAAAGGTCAACTTCGAATCCAGCAATGAGAAAGTCGTTGCCGTTGCTGAGGACGGCACGCTGGAATACCGCCAGCCCGGTGAAGCGGAGATCAGCATCACCGCCGAAGAGGGCGAACAGTACAAGGAAGGGGAGAAGACCGTAGAGGTTACGGTGTTCCCGGAGGTGCTGGATACGCCGAAGGCGGAGATCGAGGAGACCCGGGATCTGGATGTGACTCTGAAGTGGAGCCATGTGGACTTTGCACAGAAATACCTCCTGCTGAAGAAGGATCCGGCGGGCGACGGTGATTACGATGTGATCGACGAGTTCGATGGAGATACGGAAGCGACGGATCTGACCAGAGACAACGCCGCCTATGCCATCGTGGCTCAGGCGACCGTTGAGGACGAAACCGTGGAAAGTGAGCCATCCAAAGAGGTGAAGGTGAAGTCGGCGTCAGCGGACGCGGAGAGCTACAGCCGCTACAACAACCTGATGACCCTGGACAAGTCCAACCTGGAGCTGGTGGCCAATGTCGACGGCCTGGGCGGAGCGACCGTGCCCCAGTCCATGAGCCTGAAGGACGGCAACTTCGTGATCTCCTATGCCAGCCACAGCGGTTCGGTGGGCGCCCTGGTCACCTACGACCAGGAGGGCAACCGGATCGGCGAGCGCAGCGTTTCCGGCATGGGACACGCCAACGGCAGCACATACAATCCCAACACGGGAAAGATTTATACCGTCAAGACCCACAAGGCCATCCGATCCAAGTCATGCACCACCTTCGGCGGGGATGACTTCGATGAGTCGGAGACCTTCAGCCTGCCCAGGACAACATCGGGCATCGCTTATGACACGAGCAATAACAAGTACTACCTGTCCAAAGGCAACGAACTCTATGTCACGGACACGGATTTCAATGTAGAGAAATTCATCTGGAAGAAGATCCGCTACAATCACGCGCAGGACATCGGCGCATCCAACGGCGTGGCCCTGGTCTGCACCTGGGTCAGCGGCAATGAGAGCTACATCGATATGTACCGCGTCTCCGACGGTGCCTACATCGGCGGCTACTCCGTGCCTATCGGCGAGATCGAAAGCGTGGTCGTGGTGGACAAGCACCTGGTGCTTCTGATGAACAACTCCGGCGGCGGGAACGTGGACCAGATCCTCCGCACCGTCGATCCGGTCGCGCTGCCCTAGCCCTTCGGCTCAAGAATTGTACGTCGACCTTGAAAAAGTGCGGCCGCTGCAATATGATAATAGTACACAGGCCTCTATAGTTAAATGGATATAACAAACCCCTCCTAAGGGTTAGTTGTAGGTTCGATTCCTACTAGGGGTGCCAAAGACAGAGAGACTGCCGCATCAGATGATGTGACAGTCTCTTTCTCTGCCGACGGCAGGGTATAAAACAGAGGAACGGTCATGCCGCAGAGATGCTATAATGGGATGCAGTATATGCGGACAGACAAGAAGTATTTGGGAAGGAGGACCCATTATGATCAGTTACCATCGGGTCGGAGATATTCTGGATATGCTGGCGGAGGAACTGCCGCCTGAATTTTACCGGGAACTGAGCGGGGGAATCCTGCTGACCCGGGAGAAAAAGGCAAGCCCCCACGGGGATGATCTGACCATCATGGGCGAGTACATCGTTTCCCCCTCAGGGCGCATGATCAAAATCTATTACGGTTCCTTCGAGGAGATGTACGGATGGATGGACGAAGAGCAGCTGACGGAACAGCTTCGGGAAGTGCTCCGCCACGAGTTCACCCATCATATCGAATCCCTGGCCGGCGAACGCGGCCTGGAGATCAAAGACGAGCAGCAGCTGCAGGAATACTACAGGCAGAAAGAAAAAAGCCGGCGCCGCTGAGCGGGCCGGCGGGCCTTGCGGCCTATCCCCGGATCTCTCCCAAAAGCGCCCGGAAGTGGGGCAGGGAGCGGATGATCGTATCGTAGTCCACGCAGTAGGCGAGGCGCACGTAGCCCGGGCAGGCGAAGGACCTTCCGGGTACGATGAGAATGTGATGCTCTTTCGCCCGGGCGCAGAATTCCCGGTCATCTTCCAAAGGTGATTTCACAAACAGATAGAAGGCTCCCTCCGGCTTCGCGCATTCGTAGCCGGCTTCGATGAGCCCTTCATAGAGTGCCCGGCGGTTGCGGTCGTAGGCCTCGATATCGGTGGTGCACTCAATGCACCGGGCGGCGACACGCTGCATCAGGGTCGGCGCGTTGACGAAGCCCAGAACCCGGCCGGCGATATTGGCCGCGGTAATGGCGTTCTCAAAGTCGTCCATCTCGCAGGGGAAGACCAGATAACCGATCCGTTCTCCCGGCAGGGACAGGGACTTGCTCCAGGAATATCCCACAACGGTGTTGGGATAGATCTTCGTTACATAGGGTACGTTCACCCCGTCATAGGCCAGCTCCCGGTAAGGTTCATCGGAAATGATGAAGATGGGATGGCCGATCTCTTCGGATTTTCGTTCCAGAATCTCTGCCAGTTTCTTCAACGTTTCTTCGGAATACACCACGCCCGTCGGGTTGTTGGGGGAGTTGATGATGACCGCCCGGGTCTTTTCCCCGATCATCTCTTCCAAAGCCGCCAGGTTCGGCTGGAAAGCCGGAGGATCCGCCGGAACCGCCCGCAGCACAGCACCGTGGTTGGCGGCGTAGTTGCCGTACTCTACGAAATAGGGTGCAAAGGCAAGCACTTCGTCGCCGGGATCCAGCAGGGTCTTCATCGCCACGTTCAGTCCGCCGGCGGCGCCGACGGTCATAAGGATGTTCTTTGCGGTGAAGCTCGTCCCGTGCAGTCGGTTCAGGTGTTCGGCAACGGTCTGCCGGACATCCTCGTAGCCGCTGTTGCTCTGGTTGTAGCCGTGGATGACCAGAGAATCCTCTTCGTCCAGGATCGCCCGGATGGCTTCGTTGACCTCCGCGGGCGCGGGGACGCTGGGATTGCCCAGGCTGAAATCGTAGACATTTTCCTTTCCGAATTCTTTCGCCATGCGGGCGCCTTCTTCAAACATGGCGCGAATGGCGGAATTGCCTTCGACGTAGGGCATCATGCTCTTTGCCGTCATTTCTTCTCCTCCTTTGTCGGCGCTCAGGCGCCGGGTTATCGTTCAGCGCCCGACTCTTCTCAGGCGCCGGATATCATGACCAGCAGGCTTCCCTCCCGAAGGGAGAGGGCCGCCTGACCGGCCTGGAATTCATTGCTTATGCCCAGGGAAGCGCCGCGCTCCAGCACGGCTTCCTCCAGGGGATACCTGGTGCCCTGCAGGGAAACCCCCCGGCACTTTTCGGTCAGGGGAAGCAGGGACAGATAACTGTCCTCCTCCGCCGGGATGAGATGCAGGACGGGATCCTCATCGGGACCGGTGCCGTCCCCGTGAATGACGAAGGCGTGGTTGCGGCCGTCCAGGATATCGATGCCGGCAAAGGCCGGCGCATCCTGCCCGCCGGCGCTGCCACCCGAAGCCGCCTGCCCGCCGGCGCTGCCACCCGAAGCCGCCTGCCCGCCGGCCGCCGTTGCCTTTGCACCCTCCGGCGGAGCCGTGTAACGGGCCAGCATCTGCAGGTTCACCGCCGTCTGATCCAGCCTTCCGCCCAGGCCGCCGATGACCAACAGCCGGGGGAACCGGGCCGGGTCCAGAATCCGAAAAGCCAGTTCCAGATCCGTGTAGTCCTTTTCCGGGGGGAAGGTCCGGACCTGGAAGGGCGCGTCCCCGGGCAGGTCGCTCTCCATGGAATCAAAATCGCCGATCAGAAGATCGGGAGTCAGGCCGTGGGCCAGAGCGATGTCGTAGCCCCCGTCCAGGCAGACCAGATAATCCTCCGGCCCGATGAGGGCGGGGATGTCCAGGGGATATTCCAGATAGGACGTGATGATCACTGCCCGTGTCATTGTCTCAGCCTCCTTACAGTCGATCAGGCCAGATCCGTGAATTTTGCGTCTTCCAGATGCTCCTCCGCCCGCAGCCGGTTGCGTACCGGCTTCCACACGGGCGAGTGGAAGAAACACTCCTCCGTTACAGCGAGCATCTTGTCAAACTCCGGGCCGGTGACCGCAAAGGCAAGCTCGCCTTCGCCGACATATTTCCGGGCGGCAAGATCCGTTCCGGTAATCACCGCACGGGGCTTTTCCCGGCGCAGCTCATCCAAAGGGATCCGCACCATGGAAGCGCAGCCGGAAACGGTGGTGGCGATGACCCGGTCGTACTCCGGCTTGTCGTAGCCGTGGAGGACGATCAGGGCAGAGAGCTGGTCCGGATTGCAAAAGGCAACGACCACATCGGCCTTCATCCCTTCCCGGTAAGGCTCGAATTTCAGGGCGTCATAGTCGCCCATGACCTCTTTGGGCAGGCAGCGGAACATGTCTTCGGCCGTCTGGGGATCGCATTTGAATTTCTCCCCCGGCGGCGTCCACTGCTGGTCGGAACCCTGGGAAAGAAATATGCCGAAGCCGCCCGGCGTGTTAGGCATGTCGTCCCGCAGCCCCGTGTTGTGATCGAAGCCGGAACAGCTGCAGGTATCTTTGGCGAAGACGAAGGTCTCCCCGGCCAGCACCCGCTTCAGCACCTTGTAGATGCAGCCGAAGGTGTCCGTCAGCTGCTCCTCGTCCCTGTGCACTCTGGTGATGGCCAGCAGCCGGCCCTCCAGCTTGATTTCCCGAATCAGTTCTCCGTAACTCATCGCATACCTCCCGGACGGGATCCGCCCCGTCCCTTCAGTGCCATACTACCACAAAGGGCGTGCGCTGCTCAAGGGCGTCCGAGGATAGTGTCAAGTTATTGTGGAGTTTGTCAATGAAAAACTCCACAATAACTTGACACTATCCCACAGGACAAGCCGATTGCAACGGGGCGGGCAAAGGGATAGAATAGGGCAGAGGGGGAAGGCAGACAGGATGGACGAAAGAAGACGGGCGTTACGAATCCACATCCATATACTGATCGTGGTAACGGCAGTTGCGGTAGGTCTGACCGCAGCCGCCGGGTTTTCGATGACGGAGGTGTGGGGAGCTTCGGGCAAAACAAAAGCGGCATCCATGGACCTGATCCGAAAGGATGGCCGGGCCTTCGACTTTCGGACGGAGGCGGGACAGAAACTCTACGGATACGATACCCTTCAGGGAGCGTGCGCGGACAGCGGCTATGCCTATCTGACCCTGTACGACCGAACGGTGGAACGGTGCCGGATCGTCAAAGTCGATCTGAAGAAGCTGTGCGTAGTGAAAGTCTCCGCCCCGCTTCCCATCTATCACGGGAACAATCTGACATTCAACACAAAGAAGGGATTGCTTTTGGCTACCTGCTGCCGGGTGAAGGGAAAGCGTGCCGTGTTCATTCACCCCGGCTCCCTGACTGTCGCGGGGGTGAAAGATATCCGGCTGACGAAGAAGGTGAAGAAGCTCCCCGCCTCGGAGCGGCGGAAGTACAAGGGCTTTACGGCGATCGCGTACAACGCGTCCCGGGACTGCTATGTGGGAAGGCTGCGGAGCAGCGGCAACGTGATCCTCTTTGACGGGAATCTGCGGCCGAAAAAATACATCCGGCTCTCCGGGAAGAAAACGAAACTGCTGAATCAGGGCATGGACAGCGTAGGCAACCGGATTTACGATGTCCGGAGCTTCACGGGGAAACGCCGATACAACATGGTGACCATTCATACCCTGTCAGGGAAGCTTGTGGGTCGGATGAAAATTCCTTACGGGAAGGCGCCTGGCAGCGAACTGCAGTGTGTGTTTCACGACGGCGGGCAGTTTTACGCCGGCATCTATCTGACGACGAGCCAGGTGAACGATACCAAAGCCAATCATGTCAACCGGATCAATCTGCTGTACCGGCTGAACAACCTGTGAAGCAGGAAGAAAACAACCTGTGAAAGGGAAAAAGCCTCTTGAATCGAAAGCGGGAATCGGGTATCATGGCAGAGTAAAGGAATATTGATATGCCGGATGGGGATGTCTCTCCGCCGGCGGCTGGGGGAGCTTTTTGCTGAGAGTCATCGTAACGATGTGACCCTTAAGACCTGATCCGGACAATGCCGGCGCAGGCAAGCGCAATACAGGCTTTCCTCCTGCGTACAGTAAGGAGGTTTTTATTATGACTTTACAGGACTTTTTCAGTTCGACAGCGGGACAGATCTGTTCCATCGCGGCCATCGTCGTACTTTTCGGCCTCATACTCTGGTCCGGGCGGGGCAGGCAGCTGGAGCCGAAGGTCATGGCTATCTCGGCTTTGCTGGTGGCGCTGTCCGTCATCCTGAACCAGATCTCCATTTTCAAAATGCCCCAGGGCGGTGCCATCACCTTTTTCGGCATGGTGCCCATCGTGCTCTGCGCCTACTTCTACGGCGTGCGGCGGGCACTGATGGCGGGCATGTGCGTCGGCCTGGTCTATCTGGTGTTCAACCCCTACGTCATTCACCCGGTGCAGCTTCTGCTGGACTATCCGCTGGCATTCGGGGCGCTGGCTTTCGGCGGCTTTTTCGCTAATCGGAAACACGGCCTGGTCATCGGTTATGTCTTCGGGGTGTTCTGCCGCTATATCTGCAACTTCCTGTCGGGAGCCATCTTCTTTGGCGCCTACGCGCCGGAGGGCTTCAACGCGGTGACCTGGTCCCTCTGGTACAACGCCACTTATCTGGGTGTGGAGATGATCATCACGGTGATCCTCCTGAGCTTGCCGCCGGTCCGCAATCTCTTCGAACACCTGAAGTACCTGGCGGGGGAAAGGCATATCGCGCCGCCGCGGACGGAGGAGCCTCAGCCGGATGAATCCCAGTCTGCAGCGGATTGAAAAGGCAATTCTTCCAACAACCTTTTTACTACCATTTTGCTTGACTTTTACGTTTTAACCCATTAAAATTGACACATCAATGACGAGCAGAAGGTTCGCCGGAGAACCATGTGTTGCCTTTGCACATAACGGTGTGTCCAAGAACATCAAAGTGACGGTGAAGTGAGCATCTCACTCTCCTTCATTCTGATACGACCCCCCTGGAACCGACCCCCGAGAGTCAGACTTTCGGGGGTCGGTTCATCCCCCCCCCGAGTAAATCCCGACCTTTTTCCCCTGCCGCGGAGAAAATGTGGTACAATCAAGTAAGTATTGTTTTGTATGGAGGAGAACCATGAGCAAGGCCCTGATCGGCGTGGACAAAAGCGGCTCCTTCCGCGTTTATATTGCCGCAACCACGGACATGGTGCAGCAGGCGGCGGACATTCACCGGACCACGCCTCTGGCGGCGGCCGGCCTGGGCAGAGTCCTGACGGCGGCTGGACTCATGGGCATCATGCTCAAGGACAGGGACAACAAACTGACCATCAATTTCAAAGGCGACGGCCCGGCGAAACAGATCCTGGCCACCGCCTACGGCGACGGCCGGGTCAAGGGATATATCGCCAATCCGGATGTAGACCTGCCCCTGACGGGGGAGGGAAAGCTGGATGTGGGCGGCTCCCTGGGCATCGGCGAGCTGAGCGTGATCAAGGACCTGGGCCTGAAGGAGCCCTACATGGGAACCATCGCCCTGGTCAGCGGGGAGATCGCCGAAGACCTCACCGCCTACTTCTTCATTTCCGAGCAGCAGAATACCTCGGTGGCGCTGGGCGTGAAGGTGGAGCGGGATTACCGGATCGGCGCGGCGGGAGGAATGATCCTGCAGATGCTGCCCGGGGCCCGGGAAGAAGCGGTGGATGCTCTGGAGGAGCTGATCGGCAGCATGGACCCCATTACGGCGGTGATCAGCCGGGCTAAGGAGAGCGGTCCGCGAAGCGAGGCCGGTCTGGTGCGGCAGGTCTGCGAGGAGATCTTTTCCGGGCTGCCGGAGGACTTTGCCCTGGAGATCCTGGACGAGCGGGAGATCCGCTGGGACTGCGACTGCAGCCGGGAACGGATCGAGCAGGCGCTGATGGCCATCGGCAGAAAGGACCTGGAAGAAATCATCGAAGAAGACGGACAGGCGGAGCTGCAATGCCAGTTCTGTCTGAAGAAGTATCAGTTTGACCGGGAGGAACTGGAGGGGATCCTCCGGCAGATGTGAAACAAGGGATGAAAGGGATGATCAAATGAAGGATGTAATGATCAGAATCAAGGGGAAACAGATCCGGAGGGATCAGGATGACGAAGAAATGGAATTCGTCACCGAAGGAAAGCTGTACCGCAGAAACGGCACGCTCTATTTGCTCTATGATGAAACGGAGCTGAGCGGTGTTCCGGGCTGCCAGACCAGGCTGCGCCTGCGGGACGGAGAGATCCAGATGAAGCGTTTCGGCGAGGGGGCCGACGGGACGGAGATCCTCTTTGAAAAAGGCAAGAGGTACACTGGGTTTTTCGATACGCCTTTTGGTGCCATCGAGATGGAGGTGCTGACCAATAAGGTGGACAGCAACATCTCCGAGGACGGCGGCGGCAACATCGATATCGACTACGACATCAGCCTGAAAGGGCTGGCGGAGGGCCGGAACGTACTGAATATAACACTGATGTAACAGACTATAAAAGGTCGGAGGTGAGACAATGGCACAAATCGGGTTCAGCGCGGAGAAGTACATCGAAGAGCAGTCCAGATACATTCTGGAACGGATCGAAAGCGGGGGCAGCCAGCGGCTGTACCTGGAGTTCGGCGGCAAGCTGGTTCAGGACAAGCACGCCATGCGCGTACTGCCGGGCTTCGACGAGAACGCCAAGATCAAACTGCTCCAGAAGATGAAGGACCAGGCGGAGATCATCATCTGCGTCTACTCCGGCGACATTGAAACCCACAAGACCAGGCAGGATTTCGGAATCACCTACGACCTGGAAGTGCTGCGTCTCATCGACGTGTTCCGCCGCTTTGATCTGCAGATCAACAGCGTGGTGGTCACCCGCTACGAGGAGAACATGCCCTCCGTGGACAAGTTCGTCCACCGGCTGGAGCGGCGGGGGATCCGCACCTACCGGCACCGGTTCACCAAAGGCTATCCCACGGACGTGGATACCATCGTCAGCGAGGAGGGCTACGGCGCCAATCCATACATCGAAGTCACCCGGCCCCTGATCGTGGTCACCGGACCGGGGGGCGGCAGCGGCAAGCTGGCCACCAGCCTGTCCCAGCTTTATCACGAGAACCGGCAGGGCCGGAAGGCGCGCTACGCCAAATTCGAAACCTTCCCCATCTGGAACATTCCCCTGAAGCACCCGGTCAACGTTGCCTATGAGGCGGCGACGGCGGACCTGCGGGACGTGAACATGATCGACTCCTTCCACCTGGACGCCTACGGGGAGATGGCGGTCAACTACAACCGTGACCTGGAAGTCTTCCCCGTCGTCAAACGGATCATCGAAAAGATCACCGGCGAGGAATCGGAGTACCGTTCGCCCACGGACATGGGCGTCAACCGGGCCGGCTTCGGCATCACCGACGACGCGGTCTGCCGGGAAGCGGCCTGCCAGGAGATCATCCGCCGGTACCTGATCGCCGAGTGCGACTATAAAAAAGGAAAGATCGAAAACAATATCCTGGAGCGCAGCAAGCTGCTGATGGATGAACTGAATCTGACGGAGGAGGACCGGAAGGTCGTTCCGGCGGCCCGGGACTATGCGGAGCAGAAGCGCCAGTCCAACGAGCGCTATGCCAACGTGGTCGTGCTGGCCCTGGAGCTGCCCGACGGGCAGATCATCACCGGCCGGAGCTCCCGGCGGATGGTTGCCGCCGCGGCGGCGCTCCTCAACGCGGCGAAGAAGCTCAGCGGTATGGCCGACGAGCTGCTGCTGATCTCCCCCAACATCCTGAAGCGGATCCAGGAACTGAAGTCCGACGTGCTCCGCGCCGACAAGACCAGCCTGAACCTGGAGGAGGTGCTGACGGCCCTGACCATTTCCGCGGAGACCAACCCGTCGGCGGAGGTGGCCCTGTCCCGGCTGCAGGCCCTGCGCGGCTGCCGGGCCCACTGCACGGCCATCCTCAGCGACAAGGACGAAAGCACCCTGAAGGCGATGGGCATCGACGTTACCTGCGATCCGGAGTACGTTACCAATAACCTGTACGATAATTAATAGGTGACAAGGCCGCTATGTATTCCCGGTATTTCGTGCTGTTTGCCATCCTGTTTACCGGATGGTTCCTGCGGAAGATCAATTTCATCGACGATCAGATGAATCACAGCATCAACAAGCTGATCGTCTACTTCGCCTATCCCTGCATGATCGTGCACAACATCGGAAGCCTGGAGATGAGCCGCAGGGTGGTGGAGCAGTTCCTGACGGTCTTCCTGATCAGCCTGGTCTGCTTCTATCTGTACGGGGCTGTGTCCTACCTTTATGCAAAGGCAAGGCATTTCCCGAAGAACACCTCCAACGTGGCCGAGTTCGCCATGTCCATGCCCAACGACGGATTCATGGGATTTCCCGTGGCGCTGATCTTTTTCGGGGAGACGGGACTTTTGATGATGCTGGCCCACAACGCGGCCATGAACATCTTCGTCTTCACCTACGGCATCAAGCTCATGCGCCGGAACAACCGGGGGCAGAAAAAGATGACGCCCAATCTGCTTATGCGGGCGGCGTTCCGGTTCCTGCTCAACCCCAACATTCTGGCGCTGATCATCGGCTTCGCCATCAGCCTTGCCGGGACGGGGCTGCCCCAGGCGGTGGACGATTACCTGCTGTTCATCGGCGGCGTGTCCACGCCCATGGCCATGATTTTCATCGGCTCCAGCCTGAGCAGTTACCGGCTGACGGACGCGGTGAAGGATCTGCTGACCATGGAGTGTGTGGTCATGAAGCTGGTCTGGCTGCCCCTGCTTACTTTGGGGCTCGTATATTTCCTCCCGGTTTCCGGGATCGTGAAGTGTTCCATCGTGCTGGGGATTGCCTTTCCGACGGCGGCGACCGTCTCCATGCTGGCGGAACAGGAGGGCCAGTCGGTGGCCACAGCCAGCCGGGTGCTGTTCGTCAGCACGCTGGCGTCCATGGCGACGGTGCCCCTGACCATTAAACTGCTGACGTATCTGTTTATGTGACAATAAGGAGGATGGAAATATGGATGTGAACGTCAATCTGGAAGGATTGCCTTTGGGAGAGGAGCGGATCAACGGCCGCAAACCCGACGCGGCGGCAGCCCTGGACCGGCTCTGGTCGGGGCAGGTGCCCATGACCGGATGGGTGAAGGCTCCCATGGAGACCGACCAGGAAGCCCTGAACTACCTGCTGGATGTGGCGGACATCATCAAGGCTGAGGCGGAGCTTTTGGTGGTTCTGGGGATCGGCGGATCCTACATGGGCGCCAAGGCGGCCATCGAAGCCCTGCCGAAGCAGGCGGGGGGAATCGAGGTCCGGTTCCTGGGCATCAACTTCTGCACCGACTATTACCGGGAGGTGCTGGAGGAGATCAAGCGGAAGAACACCATCGTCTGCGTCATCTCCAAATCGGGCAACACCATGGAGGTCCGCACGGCCCTGGAAGTCGTCCGGCCCATCATGGAGGAGAAATACGGCGGCAGGGAGGCGGCTTCCCGCCGCATCATCGCCATTACCGATCCGGTCAGCGGGACTCTGCGGGAAGAGGCGAACGAACGGGATTACGTGACCTTTGAGGTGCCGGGGGATATCGGTGGACGGTATTCCATGATGACGCCCGCGGGTCTTCTGCCCATGGCCGTTTCCGGCATCGACGTGCGGGAACTGCTGCGGGGCGCGGAGGTGATGGCCACCTCTCCCGCCTGGGATTCCTACGGCACGGAGTACGCCATCGCCCGTTACCTGATGCATACGGAGGAGGGCAAGGCCATCGAGTCCATCGCCTTCAGCCATTCCCGGATGGGCTACTTCGGCGAGTGGCTGAAGCAGCTGTTCGGCGAGAGCGAGGGCAAGGAAGGCAAGGGCCTCTGGCCGGCGACGCTGCAGTTCTCCACGGATCTGCACTCCATGGGTCAGTTCCTGCAGCAGGGAAGCCCCGTGTTCTTTGAGACCATGGTCATCATCGACGAGTACGAGGACGAGATCATCGTTCCGGCCGGCCCCGTGGCGGGCATGAGCCTGGAGGAACTGAACGACGCCATGATGGACGGGGTCATCAAGGCCCACCGGGACGGCGGCGTGCCGGTCATCGAGATCCATATCCCCATGCTGACGCCCTTCTACTTCGGCCAGCTGGTCTACTTCATGGAAACCAGCTGCGCGGTCACGGCCATGCTGATGGGCGTGGATCCCTTCAACCAGCCCGGCGTGGAAGACTACAAGCGGGAAATGCGCCGCAACTGCGGGATGGAGGACTGATGGCGGCAGGTATACAGCATATTTTAGAGAATAGGGTTTACATCGGCAGACTTTGACAATATAATAACAATTGGGGCGGGAGGCCCCACAAGTTAAATCACAAGGAGCCGGAGACGCTGGATTTTCCGGCGGGAAGGCTTCATAAAGGAGGAAAGATATTTATGAAGAAAATTGGCGTAATGGGAACAGGTACCATGGGTTCCGGCATCATTCAGGTTTTCGCGGCGAGCGGCTACGACGTCGTGATCAGAAGCAGCAAGCAGGAGTACATTGACGGCGCGCTGGCTAAGATCGACAAGAACCTGTCCAAGATGGTTGCGAAGGAAAGAATCACCGAAGATGACAAGGCGGCAACGCTGGCGAGAATCTCCGGCGGCACGACCTTTGACGTGCTGAAGGACTGCGATCTGATCGTCGAGTCTTCCACCGAGAATATGGACAAGAAAAAGGATCTGTTCAAGCAGCTGGATGAGGTCTGCAAAGACGGCGCCATCCTGGCCACCAACACATCCGCCCTGTCCATCACGGAGATCGCGGCCGTGACGTCCAGACCGGACAGAGTCATCGGCATGCACTTCTTCAATCCCGTACCGGCCATGAAGCTGGTCGAGGTCGTCAAGGGAATCGCTACCGCTGACGAGGTCAAGGACGCGGTCATCGAGACTACCGAGTCCCTGAAGAAGACTCCGGTAGAGGTTGCTGAGGCACCGGGATTCGTGGTCAACAGAGTGCTGATCCCCATGATCAATGAAGCGGTCGGCATCCTGGCGGACGGCGTTGCTTCCGCTGAAGGCATCGACACGGCCATGAAGCTGGGCGCGAACCACCCGATGGGCCCCCTCGCACTGGGCGATCTGATCGGACTGGATGTATGCCTTGCCATCATGGAGACTCTGTTCACCGAATACGGTGATCCGAAGTACCGTCCGAATCCGCTGCTGAGAAAGATGGTCAGAGCGGGCAAGCTGGGCATGAAGAGCGGCGAAGGCTTCTTCGACTACAGCAAATAAACTTCTCCAGGCGGCGGATCTGCCGCGGAGAAACGACACCTGTCAAAACGGAGACTGCTGCATGGCATCACATGCGGCAGTCTCTTTCGTTTTGGTATTGTTTCGGCTTCCGATTCGGTGTATAGTATTAGCGTCAGAGTTCATGGTCAACGAAATTGACTTTCAACTAACCAATCTGAACTTTCGATTCTAACGCATTCCTTATTACTTCAAAATGAGAATTCAATAGAGCAAAAGCAACGCAATGGCGAAGCGATTCAGCGTGTTTACGTTGAACGGATTTCGCGGGGAAAGGATCCTGTCTATGTGGAAAACGATGGATGAGGCGACACTGAAAAGCAAGAAGGTTGCCGAACTCAGAGAGATCGCGAAGACCTTCGGTCTGGAAGGTTACGGAAAGATGAAAAAAGCGGAGCTGATCGCAGCGCTGATGACCGAGGACGACTCGGCGTCCGGCAAGGGCGGGGAGGACTCCCGTGAGGCCGGTCAGGACCGGGGTGAAGAATCCCGTGAGGCCGGTCAGGACCGGGAGAGAAGACCGGGCGGAAAATCCCGGCGGCTTTCCCGCCGTTCGTCCCGCAACGGCCGGGGCGCGAGAGGCGAAGGAAGATTGCGCGGCGACAGGGACTCGGCAGAGGATCGGGAAGCGTCCGCCGATGAGCGGGCTGATGCCGACCGCAGGTCCTCAGCTGACAGGGAAGGCCGCGGCGGCCAGGAAAAAGACGGCCGCTTCGAGACGGAGGGCATTCTGGATCTGGCGGAGGACGGCTTCGGCTTCCTGCGGTTCAACAACTTCCTGACCAGTGAAGATGACATTTACGTTTCCCCGGCGCAGATCCGCCGGTTCAACCTGAAGACCGGCGACAAGATCCGCGGACTCTGCCGCCCGGCCAGCTCGGGCAACCGCTTCGGCGCGCTGCTCTATGTGATCTCCGTCAACGGTGACGATCCGGCGACGGCCATGCACCGGCCGGAGTTCGAATCCCTGACCCCCATCTTCCCGGAAGAGAAGCTGGTGATGGAGGACGGCCGGGATCTGTCCCTGCGGCTGATCGATCTGGTGGCGCCCATCGGCAAGGGGCAGCGCGGACTGATCGTCGCGCCGCCGAAGGCGGGCAAGACGGTCCTGCTGAAGAAAATCGCCAACAGCATCGAAAAGCATCATCCGGAAGCGGAACTCATCGTCCTGCTGGTGGATGAGCGGCCGGAAGAAGTGACGGACATGAAGCGGAGCCTGCGAAGCGCGACCAGCGAGGTCATCTATTCGACCTTCGACGAAATGCCTTCCCATCACGTCAAGGTGGCGGAGATGGTTCTGGCCAGAGCCAAGCGGCTGGCGGAACAGGGCAAGGACGTGGTCATCCTGCTGGACAGCATTACCCGTCTGGCCAGGGCATACAACCTGGTGGTGCCGGCCTCCGGCAAGACCCTGTCCGGCGGCTTTGATCCCGGCGCCCTGCACAAGCCGAAGCAGTTCTTCGGTGCGGCCCGGAAGATCGAGGAAGGCGGAAGCATTACCATCCTGGCCACGGCCCTGGTGGAGACGGGCAGCCGGATGGACGATCTGATCTACGAGGAGTTCAAGGGCACGGGCAACATGGAACTGCACCTCGACCGGAAGCTGTCCGAAAAGAGGATCTTCCCGGCCATCGACCTGAACAAATCGGGCACGAGAAGAGAAGACCTGCTGATGGATCAGGAGGAAATGGAAGCCGTCTGGTCCATGCGCAGGGCGCTCAGCAACCGGGACACCCAGGAAGTGACGGAAATGATCATCGACAATCTGATGCATACCCGGGATAACCGGACATTCATCGAGGTGATCAAGAAGATGATGAATGCCAGATACGTATAAGCGTAACTGACGGAAACCTATGGATCTGAAAAAGATTTTTTTGAAAGATGCCTGCCCGACGAAGATGGGCGGGCAGGCGGTCATGGAAGGAATCATGATGAAAGGGAAGGAGAAGACGGCTCTGGCTGTCCGGCTTCCCGACGATTCCATCCGGATCAAAACGGATAAGACGAAGACCTACGGCAAGTGGATGAAGATCCCTCTGGTGAGGGGAGTCGTTGCCTTTGCAGACTCGCTGATCTACGGAACCAAAACCCTGATGACTTCGGCCCAGATGCTGGAGGAGGCGGACGACGAAGAGTACGAGGCCTCCCGCTTCGAGGCGTGGCTGGAGAAGAAGTTCGGCAGCAAAGGCCTGTGGAACTTCATGGTGTACTCGTCGGTGATCATCGCCCTGGCGTTTACCGTGGGCGTGTTTATCATTCTGCCGACGGGGGCGGTCAATCTGATGAAGCACGTGACCGACAGCGTCTTCTGGCTGAATTTCGTGGAGGGCGTGCTGCGGATCGCCCTGTTTGTGGCCTATGTCTGGCTGGTTTCCTACATGCCGGACATCCGCCGGGTGTTTCAGTACCACGGCGCGGAGCACAAGACCATCCACTGTTTTGAGAACGGACTGGAGCTGACGCCGGAAAACTGCCGGCAGTTCCCGACGCTGCATCCCCGGTGCGGGACCAGCTTCCTGATGTTCGTGTTTATCATTGCCTTTGCGCTGCACTTCCTGCTGGGCTGGCCCAACCTGGCGCTGCGGATCGTGACGAGGCTGCTGCTCCTGCCGGTCATCGCGGGGCTCTCCTACGAGCTCCTCAAATGGGCGGGGCGCAGCGACAACATCGTGGTGAAGATCCTCAGCCTGCCCGGGCTGTACCTGCAGAAAATCACGACGAAGGAGCCGGACGACTCCATGCTGGAGGTGGCCATCGCGGCGGTGAACGCATGCATGGACGGAGAGCCGCCGGGGGACCGGATCATCGGCGCCACGGCAGAGAGCGAAGAGGCGGGCGAGGAAGCGGAAGGCCCGTCAGAGCCCGAAGCGGAATCCGGCGCAGACGGCCCGGCAGCGCCCGAAGCGGACGACCCGGCGGAAACTGAAGAAGACGATCAAGAAAAGACAGAAACGGACGGCACAGCGGAGGCCGAAGAGGACGATAAAAATGAAGACGAGAATACTGATCAGAGAGGGGCAGTACCAGCTGAATAAGGCCGGCTGCATGGACCCGAAAACCGACGCGGAAGAGCTGTACAGCTTCCTGACCGGCCGGGACCGGGTGCAGATTTTTCTGGAGGCGGAAGAGGAGGTCGAACCGGAAACGGAGCGGCGATACATGAAACTGATCGAGCGCCGCGCCCAGCGGATCCCTTTGCAGCACATCACCGGCGAGCAGGAGTTCATGGGATTCCGCTTCGCCGTGACCCCCGACGTGCTCATCCCGCGCCAGGACACGGAGACTCTGGTGCAGGAGGGTGCAAAGGCAATCCAGAGCACGCAGAAAGAAAAGCGCTCTTTCCTGGAACGGCTCAAAGGCCGCAAGGACTGGGAGATCCTCGACCTGTGCTGCGGCAGCGGCATCGTGGGAATTTCCGTGGCCAGGATCTGCGGTAACGTGGAGCTGACCGCTTCGGATATCAGTGAGGCGGCGGTAGCCCTGACCAAACGCAACGCCCGGGACAACCGGGTGGAAGCGGAAGTTTTGCAGGGGGACCTCTTCGCGCCCCATCAGGGAAAGCGCTTTGATATGATCCTCTGCAACCCGCCCTATGTGAAGACGAACATGATCGGCATGCTGCAGGATGAGATCAAGGATCACGAGCCCCGGGAAGCCCTGGACGGCGGCCGGGACGGTCTGGATTTTTACCGGCGGATCGTGGCCAAGGCACCTTCCCATCTGAAGGAGGACGGTTTCCTTCTGATGGAAATGGGTTACGATCAGGGTGAGGCCCTGCGCAAACTGCTGAAGGAATCCGGCCGCTTCCGCGAGATCGAGATCGTGCGGGACCTGCCCGGAAAAGAGCGGGTGATCCGCTGCCGGCTGAAGCGGGACCGCTGAGGTGGAGTGCTGGTTGGCGCGGCTGCCGCAGAGCAACGGCCGACCGGTTGAGGCGGAGAGATCGCCGGAAGGAGAAGATGGCGGACATGAGCCTGAATGATACGCCCAGAGCGAACAGAATACATATCGGGATTTTCGGCCGGCGCAACGCCGGCAAGTCATCGCTGATCAACGCGCTGACCGGACAGGATCTGGCTATCGTATCCCCCTCACCGGGGACTACGGCGGATCCGGTGTTCAAGTCCATGGAACTGCATCCCGTAGGTCCGGTGGTGTTTATCGACACCGCCGGTTTTGATGATGAAGGCGAACTGGGAAACCTGCGCGTTGAACGGACCAAGGATATCCTGGACCGGACCGACCTGGCCGTCCTGGTGATGGACGGCGTGGAACTGGCCGCGGAGCAGGCCATGGTAGAGGCTTCGGAGTTTATCGCAGGGGAAGCCCCGGATGAGCTGATGGCCCAGGGCGAGATGCCCTGGGAGGCGGACTGGGTCGCCCTGTTCCGGGAGCGCCGGATTCCCCTGATCCTCGTCATCAACAAGTGGGAGATGCTGATGAGCGCCGGTCGCCAGCGCGCCCTGGACGCGGCGAAGGACCTGCGCGCCGACGATGAAGACATCCCTCTCTGCGCCGTCAGCGCCAAAGCCGGCGGCGGCATCGAGCAGCTGCGGGAACTGATCGCGGAGCACGCGGAATCCAAAGGGGATCGGCGGCTCACCGAGGGCCTGATCCGGGACGGCGAACTGGTTCTGCTGGTCATGCCCCAGGATATTCAGGCGCCGAAGGGCCGCCTGATCCTGCCCCAGGTGCAGACCATCAGGGAACTGCTGGACCGCAAATGTTCGGTGGTCTCCACAACAGCGGACGGCCTTGGCCGCACTTTGGACTCTCTTGCCCGGGACCCGGACCTGATCGTTACCGACTCCCAGTGCTTCGGACAGGTGTGGGAACAGAAGCCGGAGGGAACTCCTCTGACATCCTTCTCCATTCTGATGGCCGGAGCCAAGGGAGACATCGAAACCTTCGTTGAAGGTGCATCGTCAATAGACGATATGATTGAAACGACGCGCTCCTGGCGCATCCTCATTGCGGAGGCCTGTACCCACGTACCCCAGACGGAGGACATCGGTACGGTGAAGATTCCCCGGCTTTTGGAGAAGACTTTCGGGGACAGGGTGGAGATCAGCCATGTCCGCGGAGCGGACTTCCCCGATGCTGAAGGGCTGAAGGACTATGACCTGATCATTCACTGCGGCGCCTGCATGTTCAACCGGATCCATGTGATGAACCGCATCGCCGCCGCCCGTACGGCGGGAGTTCCCATCACCAACTACGGCATCTTCCTGGCGAAGATGAACGGGATCCTGGACAAGGTGGACCTGCCGAAGGGATAAGGCCGCCGCGGATATCATCTTCGGCCGCGCCCGGCACGTCCGGAATGAAAACGCCGAAAATTCTCATTGATTTGTGCCTGTGGCTGTGGTAAACTGTTTGAGCCGCGGTTGGCGGCATAGATTTTTCCGGGCGAAGGCCCACATTAGAAATGAGGTGACAGCATGAAACAAGGAATCCATCCTGAGTACAAGGAATGTAAAGTAACTTGCGCATGCGGCAACACATTTGTGACGAGATCTACACAGGAAGAAATCAGAACAGACATTTGCTCCGCTTGCCATCCGTTCTTTACAGGACAGCAGAAGTTCACGCAGCGCGGCGGACGTGTCGAAAAGTTCAAGAACAAGTACGGCCTGTAAATCGCGAATACGTGAAAGAAATCAGAAGGAGTGTCCCATCAGCAGATTGAACTGTGAACTGCTCCCCGTCAAGCGGACAGTGAAACAAAATAAGATTTTTGTACGATCAGTATCGTGACGATGCTGATCGTTTTTTAGGTTTTAATGTTTTCCCTGATTGGCGTAGCGGCAATCAGGGATATCTCTGCTGCTCAAGCAGCTAATTCATAACTCCGATGTTTCTCCATCGGGGTCAGTACGCCAAGGTTTCTCTGCAGTCTCCGGTTGTTGTAGTAGTAGATGTAATT